>NZ_JAJTHI010000085.1 GCF_021298855.1 Gemmatimonas sp. | reverse complement strand
GCACGAGGAAGACGCCAACGACGAGAACCATCCGCGTTCGCTCGAGAACCTCCATCGCCTGCAGCGCGCCAGCGACGCGAAAGGCCGGAAGCTCGACGTGATCCCCCTGCCCTTCCCGCGCGTCGTGATCATGGACGGCATGCGCCTTCCTGCCAGCTACGCGAATTTCTACATGGCCAACGGCGTGTGCCTCGTGCCCACGTTCAACGACCGGAACGATCGCGTGGCGCTCAACCTGCTCGCCGATCTCATGCCAAGGCACGAGATCGTGGGCATTCATGCCGTGGATCTGGTGTGGGGGTTGGGCACACTGCATTGCCTGTCACAGCAGCAGCCCGCAGCACGGAGCGGATCGTGAACAGTGACGACATGCGCGAACCGGAGAACACCGGGGCCCCGCAACCCAAGGAGCCGGAGTTGCCGCGGTGGGCGCAACAGGCGCCCGCCGGCGACGACTTCAGCGAGGAGCGCATGGCCGCGTACTTCGGTCCCAAGTGGGAGACGTCGTACCGCCGCAAGCTCGCACCGTTTCTGGCCGACCCCAGCTTCGTGCCCACCTGGAACTGGCCGGCGGCCATTGCCTTCCCGCCCGCGTGGTTCCTGTACCGCAAGCTGTACGTGCCCTTCACGCTCTTCTTCCTGGTGCCGGGATTCGTCTTCCGATGGCTCACCGGGTCGGACACGCCGCAGACGGTGGTGGAGCTGTCGAAGCCGGAAAACGAGTGGCTGCAGGTGATGAGCGTGGCGGTGTTCGTGTCGTCGAGTCTCGCCGCCGGGGGGACCGCCAACTGGTTTCTCTTCCGGCGAGCGCGCGCCGCCAGCCGACTGGTGTCCATGCAGGGAGTCTCCAGCAGCGAAGAGCTTGACCTGCTGCGGCGCATGGGCGGCGTGAACCGCACGGCCACCTCGCTCTTCGTGGTTCTCATGCTCGTGGTCACCCTCATGCAGTTCGGGGGATGAGGGCCCGCGGCCCCGGGGTGATCGGGCGCCCGCGTGGTGCGCGGGGCGGGCGGGGCGGGCAGGTCGGTCTCAGGGGTGAGGTGACGCCCCCTGAGGGTACGTTGTTGTCCCACGATGACTGACGCCGAGTTGGTCGTCCGCACCCGGGCCGGTGATCCGGAGGCGTTCGGATCGCTGGTCGCACGGTATTACGACGCGTGCTGGCGGTTCGCGTACCACATGCTGGGAGAGCGCGCCGATGCCGAGGACGTGGTACAGGACAGCTTTCTGCGCGCGTATCTGGCCATTGGCCGCTACGACGAACGCGATCAGTTCCGTGGCTGGCTCTTTCGCATCCTGACCAACCAGTGCCGCAACTACCTCACGTCGCGCGGACGGCGCACCAGGCGGTTCGTGCAGGACGACGTCGCCATCGAATCGGCAGCGGCGCCCCCGCCGGGGCTGGCGCCCGGCGTGGAAGACGACGTGCTCATCCGCGCGCTGGCGCAGCTCGATCCGCTGCAGCGGGAGGCGTTGCTGCTCAAGTACGCCGAGGGGCTCGAGTACTCCGAAATGTCGGCCATGACGGGGGCCGGCGAATCGGCGCTCAAGATGCGCGTCAAGCGCGGCAGCGAGCGGCTGCGGGCCCTCCTGTCGGCCTCGCCGGAGCAATCGCCATGATGCGGCGTATTATTGCGATCATGCATGCGTTTCCGGGCTGCCCCGCCGCCATGACGCCATCCCCAACGGTCCCCGCACTGGGGCACGGGGGGCGTCGTGGCTGCTGACGACCAACACGGTCCGGGCTCCGAGGGGCTGCACGACCTGACCGATCTGCACGACCCGTACGCCGACGAGATCACCGCCCGGCTCCGCCGGTCGTACGAGGCGCAGCCCCTGCATGCCGGGGAGCATCTGGCGCAGGTCACGCGGGCCGTGCTGGCCGCCGCGCCCGATGCCCCGGCCCCGAGCGCCGCGCCGTCCGCCGGGGCACCTTCGCGGACCCTCTTCCCTCGCTGGTGGTGGGGAGCGGCGGCGGCGGCGGTGCTCATGGTGGTAGTGGCGCGACCGTGGCGCCCCGACGTGCATCAGCGCGAGGCCGATAGCGCCCTGGCGGTGGGAGCCGCGCGTTCCCTCCCCTCACCGGCAGCGCCTGCCGCGCGCGAGGGTACCGTGCGCTTCACCTTCTCGGTGGCCAATACGGCGCGGGCGGTGGCGCTGGTAGGCGATTTCAACGGCTGGGACACCGCCGCCACGCCCATGGTACGGCAGGGACCCGACGGGACCTGGACGGCCCAGGTGCCGCTCGAACCCGGTCGTCACGAGTACGCCTTCGTGGTGGACGGCGAGCGGTGGCTGGTCGATCCGCTGGCGCCGCAGGTGGAGGATGCCGGGTTCGGTCCCACCAACGCGGTGGTGGTAAACGGGCGGGGCGGCAAATGACGCTGTCCACGGTGTGGGTGCTCGCCGCCCAGCTGGCCAGCGCCACCATGCCGGCGGGGCCCACAGACACCATTCTCGTGGGCCAGGCGCGCGCGCCCGCCTCGCAAACGGCGGTGGCACGGCGCGAACCGCAGGCCTTCGACGCCAGCCGCTTCGATTCGCTCACCGCGACTGCGCTGCGGGCGCTGTTCGACGATGCGGCAGCGGCCGGATTGCCGGTGCGGCCGCTGGTGAACCGTGCGCTGGAAGGGGCGGCGCGACGTACCACGAGCGAGCGCATCCTGCGGGTGGTCCGCGAGCATGCGCTGGCGCTGCGGGACGCGAAGCAGGCGCTGGGCGAGCGCAGCACCGACGATGAGCTCGAGGCCGGCGCCATTGCCCTGCGCGCCGGGCTCGACCGTCGCGCCCTCGAGCTGGTGCGGGGCAGTCGCCCCAAGGCGCCGGTGGTGGTGCCGCTGGTGGTGCTCACCGACCTCGTGCGCCGCGGGGTACCGGCTGCCACCGCCCAGGAGGCGGTCGCGGCCCTTGGCCGCGCGCCACGCGCCGACGACGCCTTGCTGGGGCTGCAGGCCACGGTGGCCAAGAATGCGCAGCGCGGCCCCGGGATGGCTGTCGACGCCCTGCATCGTTACGTTAAAGCCGTGATAGTGACGTCGCCCGATGCGGCAACGTCCACGTCTTCCGACCGCAAACCGGTCCGCCCGCCCGCACCGTGACGCTTCGCTGCCGTTCCATTCGCGCGTCGCGCCGCCGCTCCTTCCCGAGCCGCGGATGGGCTATGTCATGCGCGTTGCTGGCCGTGGGCAGCCCTGCCGAACGGCTGCTGGCGCAGGTGCGGGGCGATGCCCCCATGGTGCCCGCCGCCACCATCGGTCCGGTCACCGATGCCCCCACCTTTTCGGTGCTCGGTCTGGCGTCGCTCCCCGATGGCAGCGGCAATGCGCTATCGCAGCGGAATGATGTCTGGCTGGGCGCCACGCAATCGGTGGGCCGACTGGGCCCCGTGCGCTTCGCGGCGCTCGCCAGCGGCAACGTGCGCGTGGAGGACGGCTTCTCGAATGGCCCCAACGCGCAGGGGCTGCTCTCGCTGCGCGCGCGCGCCCGGGTGGGCGAGAACCGGCTGTGGAGTGCGGTGAGCTACGGCCGCTCGGCCTTCAACGGCAATCCCTCGGCGGGGCTCTACAACGAGGCGCTCATGCCATCCCCGCGCGCCGACGGCGACGTGGGCATGATGACCGCCATGTCGGGGGCCATGGCCAACGACACCACCGTCACCCGGCGCGTGGATGCCGGCCAGCTGGCGCGGCTCGAGGCGGGCGTGGTCACCACGTACGCGGGAGTGGAGTTCGCCGTCGGCATGTCGTTCGAACGTGCCACGCGAGTCACCACGCAAACCATGACGCTCGATGTGCCGCGGGTGTCCATGAGCGTACCCTCCAGCGCGGGCGAGGTGATCAACACGGCCTCCCTGCGCACCATGCAGCGGCGCGATGTGGCCACCGGCATTGCGTCGGTGGGTTTCAACACCGGCCAGACGCAGTGGCTCATGTCGGTCACCGCCCCCGTGGCCAGCTGGGTGAACAACGATGCGCTCGCGCCACGCGCGCAGTCGGTGCCCACCGTGGCCTCGCTGGCCGTGGTGCAGCCCATCACCGGCTGGCTGTCCCTGGTGGGCGCCGCCGCCACCAACCCGGCCACGCTGGGGGGGGCGATGCTGCGCGACGAGCTGCGCGATCGCCACCGTTCGCGTCTCTCCCCCGTGGTGGCGCTGGGGGTGCGGCTGTCGCGTCTCCCCTGGCGTGACAACGACGGCACGCCCACCGGCATTCTCGCCTTTGAAACGCGCACGCTGGGTGTGGTGGACAGTGCGTCGCTCGAACGGGTGGACCATGGCCCCGACGACAACGCCATGGCCACGCGCGACACGCTGCGCGTGGTGCTGCTGGTGGACGCGCCACGCGCGGAAAGCGTGGAGCTCATGGGCGACGCCACGCAGTGGACCGTCACGCGTATGCAGCGGCTCACCAGCGGCCGCTGGCGCGCGGAGCTCAAGCTGCCACCGGGGGCCCACCGAGTGGCCATGCGCGCCGACGGCGGCGCCTGGATCGCGCCGCCGGGACTGCCGATCGGCAACGACGAGTTCGGGAGTCCGGTGGGGCTGCTGATCGTGCGGCGGTGAGGGGGAGGCGAGGCGGCGGGGGCGTGTGTGCGCCGAAAAGCAAACAGCAGACGGCAGACAGCAGGAAGAGCAGCGGGCAGTATGGCAGGGATGAGGTCGAACAAGGCGGGCGCCACTGCTTCGCAGGGCG
>NZ_JAJTHI010000018.1 GCF_021298855.1 Gemmatimonas sp. | reverse complement strand
CCATGATCGCCTCCACCATCATCGCCCTGTCACTCACCTGCCGGGGAATGATGAGGCGCGCGTCGCGTTGCCTCCTGGAGGGGCGGGGGAAACGCGCACTCACGGAGAGCACCGAGTTGGTGGAGGGGCACGGAGAACTGCCGGCCCGAGCCTCCATGTCCTCAACCGCCTCCGTGATCTCCGTGAGGTCGCGTTTCCCTCACCGTCTCACCCGTCTCACCCGTCTCACCGTCTCACCCGTCTCACCCGTCTCACCCGTCTCACCCGTCTCACCGCGGCTCAGGCGATCACCTCGGCCAGCAGCGCCGCCAGGTTGGCCTTGGCCTGCGCCAGCGGGAGTTCGCCCTTCTCGATGCGCCCCAGCAGCGCGCGCTGCGCCACGTAGTCGCGGTTCACGATGCCCGCCTTGCTCTGCAGCATGCGCCACGCCTTCCGCCGCTCCACCGCAAACAGCACCATCTGCCGCGTGACAGCGTAGTACCGGAACGCCCCCTTCACTTCGGCCTTGATGTAGCAGCCGAAGTTGGGGATGAAGCTGCGGTGGGACTCGCTGAAGACGTGCCGGTACGTCACGTCGTCCTGGGTGACGAAGTAGAGCTGGTCGTGCATGGGCGTGAGCGCGGCCGCCTCCGCTTCGCTGATCTGCTGGAGGTGCTTGCGGAAGCGCCCTTCGGTGAGCGCCCAGTGCGCCACCCCGAAGGTGTAGGGCTCGCCGGTGCTGGCGTACTTGGTGTGCCACCAGTCGCGGTCGATGCTGGGGTTGCCCTTGAGGTCGAATGCCTCCTGCATGGTCTCGCCGCGCCGCGGGTTGAACACCCATTCCGGCACACCGCGCGCATCGCGCACCATGCTGGCCTGGTCGGCGCTCATGTTGTCCGCCACGCCATGCTCGGGCTGGCAGGTGGTGTAGCACTGGTAGAACGCCGTCCCGCGGTACTCCAGACCATCGAGCATGGCCTTGTACATGCGCGGGGCATTGGCCACCGACACCTGGGCCACGAAGGGGGACCCGTGGCCGCTGGTGAACGCCTCCGCCACGTTCTTCTTCTCCGTGAGCTTGCCCTGCGAGGCCACACCGAACTGGTTCATGTCGTACCCGCCCAGCATGGTGCTCGAGTCGGAGTTCTGCCCGCCCGTGTTGGAGTACACCTGCGTGTCGAGCATGAGCATCTTCACGTTCGGGCGGTTCTGCAGCATGACCTTGGACACGTTCTGGAAGCCGATATCTCCCAGCGCGCCGTCACCGCCCACCACCCATACCTTGGGCAGTTCACGCACCTCCTGATCGGTCATGAGGGCGTCGTCGAGATGCGTGAGATGGAAGTACTCCTCTTCACGCATCACCTGCGCGGTCCGGTCCAGCAGGGCGTCGGTGAGGCGCTCCGGCGCCACCGAGCGGCGGGCGTGCTCCACGATGACCGACTCCGCCATGAGCCACGAAATGGTGGCCCCGTCCTGGAAGAGCGAGTTCATCCAGGGATAGGCGTGCGGGTTGGCCGGTGGCGTGGAGCCGTACACCGTGTTGCACCCCGTGCTGGCGCCCATCATCATGACCGACATGCCGTTGGCCCGGCGCCCGTCGATGGCCTGCAGGTCACGATGGTTGAACGCATCCTGGCGCAGCACGGCCACCAGCCCCCCAATCACCTGCGCATCAGTGATGGGGCCGTGCCGCCGCTCGTGGTTGGCAATCCGGGTGGCCGTGTCGGCGGCGTTCTCACCGCCCAGCCCCATCACGAGGTGGATGAAGGCGGTGCGGAACCGCGCATGATCGGCCGGATCGCTGGCCTCGAGCGCCGACAGGCGCGCCAAACCCTCCGCCTCGAGGCGGTCGGCCTTGGCGGAGAGGCGCGCGGCCTTCTTGTGGTAGAGTGGGCGCATGTACGCCTCGGTGATGCTCGCCAGCGAGCGCAGCACACTCTTTTCGCCACACCCGGCGCAGGCGCCGTCACCGGAGACCAGCGCTTCGTAGTTGCGCCGCACCATGAGGTGATTGCGCAGCGTGGCGTCCTTGGAGCTCGTGATGTCGCTGTCGTTGTACAGCCCGAGGTACTTCTGCGGCGTGTCGGGGAGCAGGCGGGAGAACACCTGCGCCGTGGTGAGCTCGGCGTTGAGCTCCTCCGTTTCCCGCGTCATGCGCAGCGCGTCGTGGTCGCCGCAGACCTGCACGCACTCGCCGCACCCCTTGCACAGGTCCGACACGAAGATCGAGAACAGGCCCCCCTCGCCGGGGGTCTTGGCCTCGACGGTGCGGAAGATCGCCGGGACGTTGCTGTACGCCAGCGGCAGCTTGGCGATGATGCCCGTGAACTCGGCGCGTGACTGCTCGGTGATGCCGGCAATGGCTGCCGCCTCCTCGCGCACGATCGTCTTGAAGGGTACCCCGCTCTTCGCCTTCACCGACTCGTTCATGCGCGTGCGGGCGCGCTGTTCGAGTGCCGGGAGTTCGCTCAGCAGGGTCTGCCGGTCGCCGCCGTCGCGGACGTAGTTCACCACCGCCGTGCGCAGCACGGTGCCGACCTCCTGCGCGGTGTTGGGCAATGCCGTGTCGGGGCACACCGAGATGCACTCCATGCACTGGGTGCAGTTCTCCGGCACGTACACCGGCGTTTCCCGGCGTGCCACATACTTGGACTGCGTGGCGCCGGTGGCAGCGGCCATGATGCCGACGGACGCCAGCGCACTGGCCGGCTGGTGGTACCCCAGCCCCGCGCGGAACTCGCGGTCGAAGGTCTCGCGGGTCTTGAGGGGAGAGCGGGCCAGCTGCGCCTCCGGGAAGGCAAAGCCACCGCTGCCGCAGCTGCCGCACCCCGCCGTGGGTGGGAAGTGATGCGCGGGGTAGGGGGCAAGCAGCGGATTGCGCATGCTCGACCGGTCGGGATCGTCCGTGCGGCCCACGGTGATCTCCACGGCGCGCGTGAAGCCCTCGTTCATCACCGTCATGTTCGATTCCACCACCGCGTCGCCGAAGCGGGCGAACTTCTTCACGTACTGCGTCCGCACGATCTGCTGGAACTGCTCCGGCGTGAGGTGATAGCGATCGAGAAACGGGGAAACACGGAAGAAGGCACCCAGAAACGCGTTGCCCTGCATGCGCAGCTGCAGCTCGGTCTGACTGGTGGCCTTCCGGGCAATGTCGAAGCCGGGAAGGATGTACACCCGGATGTCGTGCTCGAGGATGAACTCGCGGTGCGCGGCGGGAATGCGCTGCCAGGCGGCATCGGCACTTTCGCTCGATTCCCACACCAGCACGCCACCGCGCTTCAGCCCCTCCAGCGGGTTGGTGTGCGTGAACGCCTTCGGGTCGCAGCAGAGCACCACGTCCACGTGATTCAGCTCGCAATTCACCTTGATCTGCGACGGCGCCACCGTGAGGTAGTAGTTGGTGGGCGCGCCCTTCTTCTCCGACCCGTACTTGGGGTTGGCCATCACGAAGAGCTTGTCCTCGAGAATGCCCTCCTCGTCGTAGGTGGGATCCTGTGCGGCCAGGTACTGCCCGAGGTCGCCGATGATCGCGCCCAGGTTCTTGCCGGTCGTGATCATCCCCCAACCGCCAATCGAGTGGAACCGCACCGCAATCGCCCCTTCCGGCAGCAGGCTGGGCGTATCCTTGCTGATCACGGCATACGGGTGCTGCACCCCCAGCACGAAGTAGCCCTCCCCATCCTCGGCGGTGCGGCCGTCGGTCCGGGCGGAAACGCCGGTGGCGAACTCGTACGCCCCGATGATGTGCTCGGGACGGAAGTCGCGCGAGCCGATGCCGTAGGCGCCGCGGAAGAGGCGGGGCGTTTCGTTTGGCGTGATGCCGGGGAGCGCGCCGCCGTAGCGCGTGGCTTCGTTGGCCTTGCCCAGGGCCACACGAATGTCACGGGCCAGCGGGTTGTCGCCGGCCAGGCTTTCGTCGGTCCGCTCGAGGATGATGACGCGCGTCTTGCCGCGCAGCGCCTCGATGACGGCCTCTTCCGGGAAGGGGCGAATGACGTTGATGTGGATCGAGCCGACCTTCGCGTTGCGCTGGTCGCGCAGGTAATCGCAGGCCGCCTCGATGTTCTCGGCCGCGCAGCCGAGTGACACGAAGACGGTGTCGGCGTCGGCGGTGCGGTACTGCGTCACGAAGCCGTACTCGCGGCCGGTGAGCGCACCGAACTCGCGGTAGGCGGCGTCGAGCATGGGGAGCACATGCTCACTGAAGTTGTTCCGCCGGGCCACCACGCCGTTCATGTGATGCTCCTGATTCTGCACCGGGCCAAGCAGCGCCGGGTTCTTCAGGTCCATCATTTGCGGTACGCGACGGCGGGTGGGGCCGAACAGTTCGCGCTGCGCCGGGGTGGGGCAGGGGATGAGGTCATCGGGAGCGCCGAGGTACTCGCGCAGCAACTCCGCCTCCGGGGCCAGGTACATGCGCTCACTGTGCGTGGTGAGCATGCCGTCCTGGATGTTCATGCCGGGGTTGAGCGCCTGCTCGCACACCTTGCGCAGGATGATGGACTGATCGGCGGCCTGCTGTGCGTCACGCGCCATGAGCATGATCCACCCGGTGTCGAGTGCCGAGTAGATGTCGTCGTGCGCGCAGTGCACATTGAGCGCATGCTTGGTGAGGGCGCGGGCACCCACCTGCAGCACCATGGTGGAGAGCTTGCCGGGGGCATGGTAGTACTGCTCCATTGCGTACACGATGCCCTGGCCGCTGGTGAAGTTCACCGTGCGCCGCCCGGTGACGGCGAAGGCCGTGGCTCCCCCCTGCGCGGCATGCTCGCCTTCGGTTTCGGCGGCGACCTTCTGCTGCCCCCAGACGTTCAGTTCACCGGTGGCGAACGATGCCTGATAGATCTCCCCGCCCTCGGTGGACGGGGTGATGGGGTAGAAGACGCCGCCTTCGGTGATGCGCGTTTCCACGTACTGCGTGACCAGCTGGTTGCCGCTGCAGGTGACGTGGAAGCCGGGATACCGGTGCTTGCCGTGGCGGGCGGCCGGCGTGGGCGTGGCGGAAACCGTGGCGTCGGACATGGCGGTGGGCGCAGAGGGAGACAGGGGGAGTGTCTGGGCCACCCGAAAAGGGCGCCCGAATGACGTTGCGCCCGGGTACAGCCCCCCGCTACCAGCAGTTGCCTGACGGCCACCGGCGAACGGCCGCCCCCTCCCTCACTCCGGCCATGGCCGGAGTCTCACGGCGCGCCATCGGCCTGCTCGCGATAGTCGCGCGGCTCCGCGGTGCTGGGTCGTGCGCCGTCGGGGGAGCGCCGCGTGGTGAACGGCGAGCCGGTGGCATCGGCGCTGGGCGCATAGCGTGCCTGACGGGACGGCTGCGGCTGTCGATCGAAGGACATGAACATGCAAACCTCCTGGTACGAAGAAGGCCCCTCCGTGGGAGGGGCCTCGTCAGTTCGACCAGAGCGCCGCCTCCCGTGTGGTCTCGGGAGGGGCGGCGTGTGCGTCACATGCTGGCGACGGTGCGGCCCTGCTCCCGAGTGCTGAATACGACAAGAATTGCCGCTACGAGCATCGTAACGACGACGGGGAGGGCGCCAATAAGTCGGCCAGTGGCCAGCGGCAACGCGGTCATGTGGGGGAGCATCGGCATGTCCCGACGGAAAGTCAAGTGGTCCCCGCCGAGCGCCGGTCAGGGACCACGGGACCGGGGTCAGCGCGGCGGCTTGGTCGTGATCTGGATGACGCCCTTTGCGCCCTCCGGGCCGTAGCGCTTCTCGGCGGCGGCGCCCTTGATCACCTCGATGCGCTCGATCTGCGACGGCAACAGGCGCTTGAGGGCTCCCTCGTCCGACTTCACGCCATCCACGAAGACCAGCACATCGGGCGTCTTTCCCGCGGGGACGAACGCCATACCCTCTGCGATCACGAGGGCGCGGCTCGTGTCGGCCCCCTGCCTGGCGCGAGCCGCCGCGAAGGACAGCTTGGCCGCCGTGTCGGCAATGCGCAGCGCCCGCGCGGTGCTGTCAATCTGCGTGATCCGCATGGTGACCACTTTCGCGTTGGCGTTGGCCACCGAATCGGTGAGGACGGCAGCCATCGCCACCGCCGACGTGCCGGTCCCGGCGGCCGTCGGTGTCGCCGACGTGGCGGCCCGCGTGGTCAGCCGAATGGCCTGCACGCCCTTGGCGGCCTTCATGACCTCGATCGTGGCGAGGCGGTTGGCCGGGAGGGCCAAGGCCTCGACTTCGGTGGCGGTGCGCCCGTCGATGAAGTACTGCCGCGCGGCCGACGGGGCCACGGCGTTGAGAGTCTTGGTTGCCGTGGCCACGTCCATCCCCTCGAGCTCGGCGCTGGTGGGCAATTCCGTGCCGCAGGCGGTAGCCAGGGCGAGGGTGGCGAGCGCCGCTCCGGCGAGCCGGCGGGGAAGGCGGTGGGTGGTGGGGCGGTCGGTCATGCGGCGGAGTCTCCGTTCGAGATGGGTTGCACGGTGGGAAAACGACGGGGCTACGGTCAGCGGCGGCAGCGGCGTCGCGGCCGACGACAGGTCGATCAGCAGGGCGCCATACTGGCGAGGGGTGGTGCCGTGGCGCAGGACGCGCGCGTCGCAATCCCCCTCGATAGCGAGGCGCAGGCGCGACAGGAGGTACCACGCCCCCGGGTTCCACGGCATGAGGGCGGTCAGTACGCAGGCGCCAAGCAGCAGCAGCGGATCGCCCGCGTCTATGTGCGCCTGCTCGTGCCGGACCACGAGCTGCTGCTCGTGAACGGGGCGGTCGAGCAGCCATGCCGGCACCAGAATGCGGGGATGGCGCACCCCGAAGACGGCGGGCCCCGTGTCCATCGTGAGGTGCACGCGCCGACCCGCCATCGTTGCCTCCGGGGTACGGGCAAGCGCGCGTCGCTGGCGGCGGTAACTCCAGCCCCCGATGGCGAGCAGCAACAGGCTCCCCACCGGCCACCCCAGCACCACGAGCCACGACACCGGTACGGGGGCGGTGCGCACCGCCGCGGCCGCCGCCCGTGCGGCCCCCTCAGCCGTACCCACCGCCCCCGACGCGATCGCCACCGGCGCGGCGCTCACGAACGTGAACAGGCGCGCTGCAACCGACGGGGCAGCCCCCACGCCGGACACGGCGGTGGCGGCCGCCGGCAACGACTGCACGACGGGGCGGGGCGACTCCGGACGCCGCCCCGGTTGGGTGGCCGTGAGCAGCGCCGCCGTGCCGAGCGCCACGCCCCAGACCAGCCGGTGCGGCACAGCGCCCCGCACCACCCGCTGCACGGCGTGGGAGACCACCACCAGCAGCCCCGTTGTGCACGCGCTCAGCACCATCCACGACGCGATCAGGGGGGCCAGCTCGGACACCGTGGGGGCCGTCGCGGGGGTCACGGCTCGTCTCCCAACCGTTCGGCCAGCAGCGCGCGCATGCGCTCGAGTTCCGCACGGCTCAGCCGCTTGTCCGACACCAGCTGGGCGAACAGCCGCTCCGACGACCCCTGAAAGATTGCGTCGCGGATACGGCCGATTGCCCGGCGCCCGGCCTTCTCGGCGGCCACCGTGGGGAAGTAGCGGTAGGCCCGCCCCTCCGGTTCGGGACGCACGTACCCCTTCTTCTCGAGCGTCTGCAGCGCCGACAGCACCGAGGTGTAGGCCAGATCCTCGTCGAGGTGCGCACGCACATCGGCCACGGTGGCGGAGCCCAGCCGCCAGAGCACCGACATCACGGCCAGTTCACGGGGCGGGAAGTGCAGATCGGTCATGGGGCGAGAAGGAAGGCGGGGGTGAAATACTGAACTTCCAGTAGAATAGGACGCTGCGTGGCCGCTGTCAACTGGTTTTTCAGTAGGTGCCGCGCCCGCAGGAATGGGCCGCCTCTGGCGAGGAGCAACCGTTGCCAGTCTGCGGCGTCACACCGGTATGGGCACGGCCTCGTCGTTCACGGTCCAGGCCACACCGGCGCTGTCCACCACACCGCGGGTGCGCCAGCCGCGGGGAAAGGGCACGGGGAGTGCCAGCAGCGCTCCGGCGTCCGTGTGCAGCAAGGCAAAGTCGAGCGGCGCCTTGCCGCCCACCTGGGCCAGACAGCGCCAGCCACCATTCCAGCCGCGATGGAAATCGAAGGTGACCTCCACAGCCCCCAGTCGCGCAACAAAGGCCGCGCGCATGAGTGCCCGCGCCGCGGCCTGCTGCCCTGCGAGATCGGTGAGCGCACGCACCGTCACGGTCCTACACGGTGCAGAGGGTCACCGCGTCGCGCAGTGAGGCCGCGCCATTGCGCTTGGGGATGAACTCGTGCGCGAACACGCCCGTGAATCCCGTGCCGGCAATGAACTCGGCAATGCCGCGGTAGTTGAGCTCCTGGGCGCCATCGAGTTCGTGGCGCCCCGGAACGCCGGCGGTGTGGAAATGCGCGATGTACGGCAGGTTGGCCTTGATGGTGGCCATCACGTCGCCCTCCATCACCTGCATGTGGTAGATGTCGTACAGCAGGCGGAAGCTGGGGCTGTTCACGCCTTTGGCCACTTCCACCGCCCACGCGGTGTGGTCGGCATGGTAGTCCTTGTGATCGACCTTGCTGTTCAACATCTCCATGCACAGCACCACACCGTGCTTCTCCGCGGTGGGCATGAGGCGCGTGAGCCCCGTGATGCAGTTGGCAATGCCTTCGCCGTCGCTCAGGCCGTCCCTGTTGCCGCTGAACACCACGATCTTCTTCACTCCTGCGGCGGCGGCGCGGGGGATGTACGCCTCGCCGTCAGCCACGAGCTTGTCGTGGTGACTCACCCGATTGAAGCCCACGGGAATGGTGCCCCAGCTGTTCCCCATGGTGCACTCGAGCCCGAACTGCCCGGGCACCGACCACTCGTCGGGACCCAGCAGGTCCACCCCCGTCATGCCGAGGGACTTCACGAGGGTGCACAGCTCGGCGATGGGGGTGCTGCCGAAGCACCAGCGCGCGACCGACTGCCGCAGCCGTCCGGGAGCCAGAGCCGAGAGGGGATCCGCCGAGCCGCCGGCGCCCACGGCACCGGCCATGGCCACGGTGCCGAGGGTGGAAAGCATGTCGCGTCGGTGCATGGAAGCCGGGTTGGAGGGCTCACCCGACGCCACCCGGCGCCGGACGGTTACTGAATCTGGATGTACAGCGGAACGGGCCACAACCGCAAGATTTCCGTGCGCGGCGTGGTCGGCTTGTCGTTCTTGGGCTTGGTGAACTGCTTCCACCCCGCGAACTGCACCGGTTCCTTCTTGATGTAGCTGTAGAACGAATCGCGCTTGAGCCACGGCGCCCCGAAGCCGTCCATGTGCATCACCACCTGCACCTTGGGATCGAGGCGGATCTTGTCGGCATTCGTGACCCCCTTCCTGGTGAAGCGATGCACCACGAGGATCTTGGGGGGCAGCTGGTACTTCTCCACGAGCTCCCCGAGGTAGCGCGTGGCGTAGTTGATGTCGGCGGCGTCGTAGGTGCCGATCTTCCGTCCGGGCACCTTGCCGTCCTTCATGCTGAATTCCGGGTCGATGCCGAGGTGCACCTCGGGGCGCTTGAGGAACCGCTCGAGCCAGGGCAGCTCCTGCTGCAGGGTGCTGTGCCCCACCTGCACGTCCACGAACATGATCGCGTTCCGGCTCTTCGCCCAGCCGTACACCTTTTCGATGAGCGTGCTGTCCATGCGCAGGCGGTACTTGCCGTCGCGCCCAGGGCTCCCCTGCGCCACCACGGCAATGAGGTGCAGCGCCGGTTGCGCGGGATGTTGCGGGTCGAGGCGGTTCCACTCGGCCACCTCGGCGTCGAGCTTGCGCAGCATCTCCTGCGGCTCGAACTCGCCGAGAATGCCCATGCGCTGCGAGAGCGGATTGCCGTAGTAGGCAATGACCCGCTTGGCCGGCAGGATGGAACCCGGAAGCGGCGCCGGCATCTTGGGAGGCCAGAGCGAATCGAGATCGCTTCCCGTGTTGCGATAGGCCAGATGCCGGTCACCCGAATGCGGGCCGAGTGCGCCAGCGGGCCGCTTGGGGCGGATGCTGTCGGCGGGCGCGGCCGTCTGCGTCTTTTTCGAGGAAGCAGGAGCGCTCTGCGCCGACAGGGCGGCCGCGAGTACCGTGGTCGAGAGCGCCAGCGCCGGCAGGATCACGGTGGCACGGCGCAACACCGAATGCGGCCGCATGGCGGCCGCTGCAACGAACAGCTGGGAAATGGCGGACATGGAGTGGGGCAGGGAGAACCGCGTCATTGACTGCTCACAGTGTAACGACGCCGCTGCAGCCGTCCAAGACAGCGGGCGTGGGCTCGGTCACCACGAGTCGCCGCGCCTGCTCCCTCGCCGGCTACTTCGCCGGCTACTTCGCCTGCTCCGTCTTGGGTGGCGCATACTGCATGCGCTGCAGAATGGGGCCAATGCGCCGCGACGCGACGCTGCCCCGCGGCGCCCACCGGCGCGGCGCCGGGAGAATGGCGGCCATGCGCGCCGACTCCTCACGCGTGAGCGACGCGGCGCTCTTGCGGAAGTGGTAGCGCGCGCCGGCTTCGGCGCCAAAATGATATGGGCCCCACTCGGCCAGGTTGATGTACAGGTCGAGAATGCGCTCCTTGGTGAGCAGCAGCTCCAGCCACAGGGTGAGATACGCCTCGACACCCTTGCGCACGAACGAGCGGCCGTTCCAGAGGAAGATGTTCTTCGCCACCTGCTGCGACAGCGTGCTGGCGCCGCGCAGCTTCCCCCCACGCTTGCGTCGCTCCAGTGCCTTGTCCAGCTCCACGAAGTCGATGCCGTGGTGGAGGTAGAAGCGGTCGTCCTCGGAGGCGAGCACGGCGCGTCGCAACGACGGGCTCATCGCGCTGCGGGCCACCGGCGTGTGTACCGGCCACGCGGGCGACTCGCCGGCGGCAAACCGCTGCACGGCGCGGCCCATCATGACCATGGTGACCGGCGGGTTCACCACGGCAAAGAGCAGAATGAAGGGAACGGGAGCCAGGGCCACGAGCAGCAGCACGCGCAGCAGCCGCACGACCCACGAGCGACCCGGTTGGCCGGTTGCCCAGCGGCGAGGGAGCAATCGCATCAGCGGGCGTTCAGGGTTCGCGCAGGTGCGGCGGCGTGTCGGGCGGCTGACGCCGCCAGCGACGATGCTGCCAGAAATACTGCTCGGGGTATTCCCGCACCCGGGCTTCGAGCAGCTGGGTATAACGCTGCACGATGGCGTCCACGTCGTGCTCGCGATCACCGGTGGGGGTGATCTCCACCGGCTCCACCAGAAAGGCGTAGCGACCACTTGGCTGGCGAACTATGGCAATGAACACCACCGGGGTGTCGAAGCGCAGCGCAAAGACCGCCGGCCCGCGAGGGGTCTTTGCCGGGCGGCCGAAGAAGGGCACAAAGGTGCTGGCGAGCCCCAGCGCATCATGATCGGCCAGGAGGGCGACCATGCGATTGTCGCGCAGCGCGCGCGGGGTGCGGCGCACGGCATCCTTGTCGTGCACCACGAACACGCCCGCCTCGGTGCGCGTCTTCGTGACGTAGGCTTCGAAGAGCTTGTTGGCGGCGCCACGCACGACGGCGTCGATCCCGACACCGCGGGCCGCGACATAGGCGCCGCCAAGCTCCCAGTTGCCGATGTGGCCGGTGACGGCAATGATGCCCCGGCCTTTGGCCAGTGCCGCGTCGATGTGCTCCCACCCGTCCACCCGCTCGATGCGGGCCAGGATCTCCTCCCGGGAGGTGCCGGGGAGGATGGCCGTTTCGATGGATGTGCGCCCCAGACTTTCGTAGGAGCGCGCGGCGAGGACCCGCACCTCGTGGGGGGAGCGCTCGGGAAAGGCGGCGGCAATCTGCCGCTCCGTCACGCCGGCCCGAATGCCGAACGGCTTGTACGCGAGCTTTGCCAGCGTGCCCCCGACCCAGCTGGCGGCGCGCCATCCCACCAGCCGCAGCGCCGCCACGGCCGCCCTGGTGGCCACGTACTCGAGGCGATGGGACAGCGTGGGGGCGGGGTCCGCCGCCGGAGTCTGTACGGCCGTGCTCATGGTCAGGGAATCTAACCGGTCGGAACGGCATTCTCCCCGCCACAGCGGCGTGCTTTGGGTCCATATTTCCGGCATGGCCGCCGTTACCACTCCCACCGTTCCGGGCACGCAGCATGCCCAGCGACTGGCCCAGATCGGGCTGGTCGTGAATGCGCTGCTGGCCGTGGTGAAGCTGGTGGCCGGCCTGCTCGGCAACGCCTACGCGCTCGTGGCCGACGCCATCGAGAGTGCCACGGACATGATCGGGTCGCTGGTCGTGTGGAGCGGGCTGCGCATTGCGAGTCGTGATCCCGACGACCGCTATCCCTTTGGCTATGGGCGCGCCGAGGCGTTGGCCGGCGCCGTGGTGGCCGCGCTCATGCTGGGTGCCGCCGCGGGCATTGCCATTGAAGCCGCCCGTGAAATCCGCACGCCGCATCACGCGCCGGCGCCGTGGACGCTGGCGGTCCTGGCGGTGGTCATCGTGGTGAAGGAAGTCATGGCCAAGCGGGTGCTTTCCGCCGGGGCGCAGAATGGCAGCGTGGCCGTGGCTGCCGATGGCTGGCATCACCGCGCCGACGCCATCACGTCGGCGGCCGCCTTTCTGGGCATCGGCGTGGCGCTCATTGGCGGCCCAGGGTGGGAAGCGGCCGACGACTGGGCGGCCCTCGTGGCGGCGCTCATCATCGCCATCAATGGCGGCCTGCTGCTGCGCACGGCGTTGGGCGATCTCATGGACCGCGCGCCGGCCCCGGGGCTGCAGGACACCGTGTCGCAGGCCGCGCTGGCCACCAGTGGCGTCCTGGCCATCGAGAAGCTCAAGATCCGCAAGACCGGTACGGCCTTTTACGTGGACATTCACGTGCAGGCCGATCCGCACATGTCCCTGCACGACGCGCACGTGCTGTCCGGCCGAGTCAAGTCGGCCATTCGGCAGCGCATGCCGGCCGCCAGTGGGGTGCTGATTCACATGGAGCCCTTCGAACCGAGGAATGCGACATGAGCGATGCCCCGACCTTTGCGGTGCTGACCACCGCGCAGTGTCATGCCCTGCTCGCCTCGCAACAGGTGGGGCGGCTGGCCTTCACCTTTCGCGACCGCGTGGACATCGAGCCGGTGCACTATGTCTTCCGCGATGACCGCATCTGGGGGCGCACGCAGCATGGCACCAAGGTGCAGATCCTCGCGCATCACCCGTGGGTGGCGTTCGAAGTGGATCAGGTGGAGGCACTGTTCACGTGGCAGAGCGTGGTGGTGCACGGCCGCATCGAGTTTCCCGACCCCGCTGGCTCCCCGCAGGAACAGGCGCGCTATGCGGCCGGGGTGGCGGCGTTCCGGTCGCTGGTGCCGGAGGCCTTCACCCCCCATGATCCCACGCCCGATCGCGATCTGGTGTTCATGATTCCGGTGCACGACGTGGCCGGCCGTGCGGCCACCACGAGGCGCGCGTGAAGGGCAACGGGGCGACTGCCGGTTTGCTGAACGGCGTGCGTCTCGAGCCCGTGCCCCCGGGCAGCGAGGTGGCCCTGGGGAACGAGGCGGCACGCCATGCCGGCGCACCCGACAAGAAGACCCTCGAAGCGGCCACGCGCGTGCTGCTGGACCGCCTGGCCGATCTGCAGGATGTGTTTCAGGCCGACGGCCGTCACGCCCTGCTGCTCATCCTGCAGGGGCGCGACGCGGCGGGGAAGGATGGCCTCATCAAGACGGTGTACGGCGCCTTCAATCCCACCGGGGTGCGGGTGGCGGCCTTCGGGCCCCCCACGCCGCTCGAGTTGCGACACGATTTTCTCTGGCGGGTGCATCAGGTGGTGCCGCCCCGGGGGATGATCGGCGTGTTCAACCGCTCGCACTACGAAGACGTGCTGGCGGTGCGCGTGCGGCGGCTGGCGCCCGAGGCGGTCTGGCGGGGGCGGTTTGCGCAGATCAACGATTTCGAGGCCATGCTGCACGCCAACGGGGTCATCGTGCGCAAGTGCTTCCTGCACATCTCGCAGGATGAGCAGCGGGAACGGCTGCTGGCGCGTCTCGACGATCCGCGGAAGAACTGGAAGTTCCGCCTCGAGGACCTCAAGGACCGGGACCGCTGGGATGCCTACACCGCGGCGTACCGGGAGGTACTGGCACGTTGCAGCAGCGCGGCGGCCCCGTGGTACGTGGTGCCCGCCGACGACAAGCCGGTGCGCAACTATCTCGTGGCGCGGCTGCTGGTGGAGACGCTGGAATCGCTGGAGCTGGCGTACCCCATCATGAACCCGGCCGTGCGGGCTGCGGCGGGCGATTTCCGCTGACCGGGCGCCGCGTGGCGGTGCGCGGTGCCAGGCCATCGAGAGCGAAGGCGTGGCGCCGGTTGTGTCCGGTCGTCCGGTCGGTTACGTTCGAAGACTGTTCACGGAGGCCTTGTGGCGTCTGTGACGGGACGTAGCGCAGCCCGGTAGCGCACCTGAATGGGGTTCAGGGGGTCGCGGGTTCGAATCCCGCCGTCCCGATTTGGTAAACGAAAGCCCGAAAACGATTTATCGTTGTCGGGCTTTTGTCTTTCTGCGACCAGGTGTCCTCGATTGGAGCAGAGTCCGACGGGCAGAACAGGGGGGGATTGACATAGGTGTAACAGGGTGCATGTTACGCATATGCTTCCTTTCCCTGTGGCCATTCAGCCGGGTGAGTCGCCGGTCAAGCAGGTCGTCTTCGCCGCTTCCAAGGCCATTCTGGCCGGCGTGCTGCGCGCCGGCGATGCCTTTCCCTCGGTTCGAGAAATCAGCGAAGAACTGAAGCTCCACCCGAACACCGTCCAGAAGGTGGTTCAGGAGTTGGTGCGGGAGGGCTTTCTCGTCGTGCGACCCGGCGTTGGCACCGTCGTCACGCAAGGCCCAAAGGCGCCGGACGATGAGCGGCGGCGCGCACTTCGGGACAGCGTCGAACAGATCGTGGTCGATGCGCGACGCCTCGGGCTCGACTGCGCGGCGCTCGTTGACGAAGTCGAAACCACCTGGGTGGATGTGTTCGGGGCGCCACGCCGAACCGGAACGATGGACGGGCGTGCGTCTGCCGCGCGCCGGTCGGGAGGTCGGAAGGCATGACCAACCTGATCGTTGACAGCGTCTCTTTCTCGTATTCGCGAACGGCCGACGCCCTTTGCGATGTGTCCTTCGAGCTCCCGCCTGGCGCCGTGCTGGGCGTGTTTGGGCCGAACGGGGCCGGGAAGAGCACACTCCTGCAGTGTGTAGCCGGCCTGCGATCACCAGGACGCGGGACGGTCTCCATCGGGGGCGTTAGCAGCGCGAACCGCGCCCTGATCGAACGGGGCACGGTGACGTTCGTGTCGGAGATGATCCGCCTGCCGGGCGAAATGCCGCTGCAGGCATTGCTGCGTTGGATCGCCCCGCTGCACCCGCGATGGAGCCCCGCGCTCGCGCAATCACTGGTTGAGCGTTTCCACCTCGATGCGACACGCCGTATCAGCGCGTTGTCCCGCGGTGAGTATCTGAAGGCCGCGCTCGTGTGCGCGCTGGCCTCCAACCCGGCAGTGCTGATACTCGATGAGCCGTTCGCGGGCATTGAGGTGGCTACGCGCGACGCCATCGTGCGCGGACTGGTAGCCGCAGCCGGCGAAACCGGCATGACCGTGATGCTCGCGTCGCACGACGTCGGTGAGGTGGACACCCTGCTCACCCACGCTGCCGTGCTGGTATCTGGATCGTTGCGTGTGTTCGGTTCCTCAGACGAGGTTGCCGAACGCTTCTCCCGCATCACCATGGTAGCCAGCGATGAGCGGCTTCACGCGTTGTCGCTGGAACAGCAGTGGTACAGTCTTGAGCGCTCCGGGCGCATCGTTCGCGTGATCGCGGATGCAACCTTCACGCCGGTAGACAGGCCGATGCTGGAGCGGCGATATGCCGATGCAACCTCCATCGCGGTTGAGCCACTCTCGCTTCGCGAGGTGGTGGCGCTGTGCACCCGCGATGCTGTAGGTGTACAAAGCGCGGTGGTTGGCTCATGAGCTTCGGTCGTCAGGTGTGGCATCTCGTTCGCCGAGACCTTGCAGGCGTCGCGCCGTGGCCCGCACTTACTGCGGCGGTGCTAGTGGTCGCAACCGCGCAGGCCATCGAGTCCACGGTGATCACTTCGGGGGCGCTCCCCACGTACGGCGCCGTCCTGCTGTGCATCACCGCGGTGAGTGCCTTGATCGTCGTGACCGACAGCCCGACGCGCGCCGATGCATTTTGGGCCACCCAGCCGATTGACGCACGCGCCATGGCCGTCGCCAAGTGCGTCGTGGCGCTTGTACCCGTCATCATGTGTGCGGTGTGCGTGTGCTTCGTGCTGAATGACTGGGGCTATTCAAGTGGAGCGGCGAGCGGCGTGCTGGCCGTGGCCGTGTCGACGCTTGCCATCTGGGCGGTTGGCATTGCCATCGTCGCCGCGAGCTGTGCCAGCCGCACCGTCGCGTGGTTCGTGGTCGGCAGTGCGGCGACGGTCGGTGTGATCGTCGGCAACGGCTTATTACCGTCGGCCGCGCTCGACGGGGCTGGATTGGGTGTTGGCACGCTCACGTCCGTTGCGGCTGGTGCGTTCATCCTCGCGTGGCTCTACCGTTGGCGCTCTACCGGCCCATGGGCGCGAGGTGCTGCCCTACTCGTTGGCGTAGTCTTGCTCTCGTTGTCATCGCTTAACGTATCCATCGCGTCTTCGATGGCTGCTGCCGTGACAGGTAACCGCACACCGAGCGTGGTGCTACATGTACCGTTGAGGACTCAACCGGAGTGCGACGCGCGCTGGCTGGTCATCCCTCTCGAGGTATCGTCGTCGCGCTGGGCGAAGGTCGATCTCACGAGACCCACGGTGGAGGTCGCTCTCACCAGTGGCGATTCGCTTTCGCTCGATAACCCTGAGTGGATGCTATCGGCCGGACTCTGGGGACCACTGGTGTCGCCGACGCGCATCAGTCACGTCGTGGATGACGAGACCGTCATGGGAGAACGTCGAGTCCGGCGCGTCGATATCGCCTTCGACATTCCCGAGGGCCAACAGCAGCGCATTTGTGGCCGCGTTGCTCACGTGGCCCTTCGGCTCGATGTCCGAACCGCGGTTGGTGACGAACTCATGCAGCTTCCTCTCGTGACGGGCGCCGTGGCAAGTGCGCCCGGCTTGCGGGCGCGCGTCGTGGACGCAGGGCGTGGGGACAACGTCCCAAAGATCACGGTAGGGCTGGCCTCCCTTGGGGGCCGGAGTAGCGAGATGGACGCGGATGTCGCCGGACTGGAGTTCGCGCTGGTCGAGTCAGACGGCGGGGCTGTGTTCCGCTTGGAGAATCAGGCGAAAAGGTTGAGGCGCGCGGCCGACCTCCCCGGGCTGTCTCGTACCAGCATAGTTCAGCACTTGGTGCTGGATCGTGGTGCGAAGTTGGACGACTGGACAGCTCGGGAGCCGAACACGCTGCGGGTCTTGGTGACCGCGCCTGTGTGGGGAGCCCGAACCGAACGCACCGTCTCCGCCGTCGTACCATCGCCACCGACCGCGATGACCACCCGTGCCGATGTCGGTGAGCACAGGTAGTTGGTAGTTCCACTTGACCTATCCCATTCACATTGGAGGTACGATGTCTGGCCAGGATGCGGGCGCCCGTATTGGGCGATTGGAGCAGCAGCTACATGTGCAGCGTCGGCTACTGGTTGGCGTGTCTTTGGTGGGGGCCGTGATTGGCCTTGTGGGCTTCGTCAAGCAGGAGCCTTCAGTGATACGGACGCGCGGCATCGTGATCGTCGATGACAAGGGGAGGGAGCGCATCCTCATTGGGGCTCCCATCCCAGCCGCCCGAAATCGCGTTCGGACGGATCTCAAGCGTGTCGAAGGGCTTTGGGCCAGTCGCTATCCCGATCCCAAACAATACATGCGCTGGTACGCAGACTATCGACACACCATGCACGGTATGCTGGTACTCGACGAGAATGGGTTCGACCGGCTGGCCATCGGCGACTCGACGCCTGATCCGAACGTTGGCAAGCGCATTGGCGCTGGGCCGGGACTGGACATCAACGACGCGCAGGGGTTTGAGCGGACCGGTTATGGTCTTATGACCGTAGCCGGCAAGGATCGCGTTACTCTGGGACTCGACAGCAAGAACGGGACGGAAGGGTTGACCCTGACAGTGCGCGACGATGGCCACACGGGGGTACGGATCGATGGTGGAGAAGGGCAGGCGATCTTTCTGGGCACAACGCCGACTGGCATCGGTGGTGGCAAGCGCGACCCGATCACGGGGCTGCTGATTCGCCAAGGCGAGCGCGACGTCCACCGGCTCTCCCTGGATACCGCACCACCGAGGTGACGGGGACTGTACTTTTTAACGCAACTGTGATTCTCCACAGGGCCCATTGCCCTCTCCAAGAGTGAGTGTCGAATGCTGTCGATGCGCCCACGGATCGATTCGTACTTGGCGTTGATCGTCGCCGCGCTAGCCGTCGGATGTACCCCATCCAGGCGAGGGACGGAATCGGCGGCGACCGCGCCACGCGATCTCACCGTTTCGCTTTCGGCGGTGGGCGATCCATCCCCGGCCCAAGGGCGCGGCATGAGCCATCTGTTCTATCAGCCATCAGCTCCGGCGTGGCGCGATTCCATTCGCACACCGGCCGGCTGGACCGCCATCGAAACTGACGAGCTGATCTCCGCCCGACAGGTGACTCCGATTCGTGTGCTACGATTTCGCGCGTCCGGCGATACGGCGTGGCGCTTCATCGTGGACACGGCGGGATCCCTCGATTTCACGCGGGTGCCGGAACTCTCGTTCGTCCGGCAAGGGAAGGTGCAGGTCGCTTCCCTGAATCTGACCCTTCGGTCGGCATCGAACGTTATCCGTCGCGTGCCGTTCGAGGTATTGCGATCCGATGACGGCTATACGTATGGCCGCATCGCCGAGTACCGTGCTGGCCAGATCGAAATCGACGGGAAGATCTATGGCGTGCGGGTAAGAAACACCAGTCGCGACCGTCCGCTTTTTGATCTCGACGGCAGTGCCACGGTCCTCGTCGATCTCGATGGCGATGGTGTGCTCGCGGAGCGCGCCTCGGTGACGGTGGGTGGCCGACCCGCGTCCGCCGAACAGGTTCGGGCGGGGAGCGCGTTTGAGTTGAACGGCCGGCTGTACGAACTCGCCAGTATCGACCCGCTTGGCGCGTTTCTGCGACTACGGGAAAGATCCGCCAAGGGAGCAGTCGGCCTCAATCTTCCAGCGCCCGAGGTGCGGGCCCGTCAGTTCGACGGGTCTGAGTTCCGACTCTCGCAGCAACGCGGCAAGGTGGTCCTGCTCTCCTTCTGGGCGACGGACTGCGGGCCCAGCGCCTCTGTTCGTCCCGCGCTCAATGAAGCGGTGTCGACCTACGGCTCAGCGCTCGTGTGGGCAGCGATGGCCAAGGACACGAGTCGCGCCGACATCGACGCGTTCCTGAAGAAGTCACCCATGGCCGGTGTCGTGCTTCAGCCAGACGAGACCACGTGGCAAAACTACGATCCCGATGTGGCGACACCTGTCTTTGCCATCATCGATGCGAAGGGAGTGCTGCGCTTCCGTGCGACCGGTGCACTGAGCATCGACGCCGTACGTGCCAAGCTGCGGGAGTTGCTTGGTCGGTAGTCTCCTTAGTGCAGCATGCCGCCTTCTACTTCGGCCGTCGTACGGCGCTACAGCACCAAGACCTAGGAGTTCGACAGTGCTATTAAGACGTTTGCCCCCGAGGAGATTTGCAAGGTTCTCCGGCCGGTCAATTCGCCGCGGTGGGCTTTCGCCGGAGTCGGGTGCCGCCCTAGTGCTCGGTACCATGCTCTGCGTATTCGGCCTCATGGTTTATGTAGGTCGCGGCGTTCAGCCGCGCATCACAGCAGGAGCCGACGTATTGCATGTAGAGGCCTTGTCGTTCGAGACGAATGTGGCCTATGCGGACGTGGACTCCATCGAGTTGCGGCCAATGTTGCAGGGTTTGGGGCGACGCCTCGGGGGGATGCAATCTGGTAACTCGTACGTCGGACAGTTTGAGGTGGTGCCCTTCGGGCCGACCATGTTATTCGTTGACGCCAGGCGAAAGCCGTTGATCTACTTTTATACCCGCAAGGGTGTCGTTGTGGTGACTGTGCAGGACAGCCTTGCCGCCTCGGCACTGGCACGTGATGTTCGGTCTCGGATGGCTAGAAAGAGGCAACGATAGCAACGTCGGTGTACCTTTGTTGATGACCTCCTTCGGAATGGCTCGTGTATTCTCGTGCGCCGCTGGAATCGCCTGCGCGGCGCATTCGCTCTCCGCACAATCAGCGCCTGTAGCCGTCACGGAAGCCGTGACCCTGTCGCTGGCGCCGGGGCAGCTGGCCGGTACCCTGCTGGTCCCGCGCACCGATGGCCCCGTGCCCGTCGTCCTCCTCATCTCCGGGTCGGGCCCAACCGACCGTGACGGCAACGGACCAGGTGGCTCCCCAGGGTCACTCCGCCAACTCGCCGAGTCGCTGGCGGTGCGGCAGGTCGCCACGCTCCGCTTCGACAAACGCGGCATCGCCGGGAGCAGGGCTGCCTCCATTCCGGAGGAACAGGTCACGTTCGAGGGGTTCGCCGATGATGTTGTCGGCTGGATGCGCTTCCTGGCTGCCGACGGTCGCTTTTCACGGCTGATTGTGGCGGGGCACAGCGAAGGCGCACTCCTTGGACTCGTCGCCCTCCGGCAGGCGCCGGCAGCCGCCTATATATCGCTCGCGGGACCGGCCCGCCCGGCCGACCAAGTGATCCGCGATCAGCTCGCGGCGCAGCTTCCTGCGCCAATGCTGGTCCAGAGCGACAGCGTCTTCGCGCGGCTCCGGCGCGGCGAGACGGTGGATTCTACGCCGCCAATGCTTGCCGGTCTATTCCGCCGCAGCGTACAGCCTTACCTCCGTTCATGGTTCAAGTATTCCGGCCAAAGCGAACTGGCGGGCCTTACCATCCCGTGTCTGGTGGTGCAGGGCTCGCATGACCTTCAGGTGGCTCCTGCCGAGGCCGACCTGCTCGAGCGTGCCAATCCACGATGCCGGGTGATGAGGATCGCGGGTATGAACCACGTGCTCAAGACCGCGCCCGCCGACATGGCAGGCCAAATGGCAAGCTATCGGGGGCCTGACGTACCGCTGGCGCCGGGGCTGGCTGATGCAATCGCCGCCTTTGTTGTGACGCCAGGTGGTGGGCGTTAGGCGACGGGTGCCGAGTGCGGTGGTAGCGCGGAAGCTCGGCCGGCGCTGATTACGACCCGTCGTCCGCCAGCGTTCATTCAACGGATACGACAAGGTCTTGAGATGAAACTGAGAATCGCGCAAATCACGGCACTACTCGGGGTGTATGTCCTCGCACGGCACCACGAGGTGTACTTCGGATTGAAGTATGCGGCGGCCATGACCGCTTTGTGGTTCATGATCGAGATCGCGGTTCGGATGAGTCCCGGTGCGTTCAACAATCCGATGATGGCCGTTAACGACGCACACGGGCTCGAACACCTTGATTCGGCTCGCATCGGAGAAGTCATTGCGCCGGTGTGTGCCGGGGCGGGAGTGGCGGTCGCCATGCTGGGGCTCGCGATCACGGCGCTCCTCGCCAATTCCCCGAGCATGCAGAAGGACGCTGCTCTCTTGATCGTCCCGACGAGCCCCATGATGATCGGTATCCCGCTGTACATCATGCTGGGAAAGCTGGCAGACCTTGCGAAGAGCGCGCACGCCAGCTCGCCGGAAATGTGAGCTGGGCTACGTGAGAAGAGCGCACCAGCCAGAGAGATTTGGGCGGCCTGCGGGCGTCATCGGGGCAACCGTGGGCACTTCAGCGCGCCGCGTGTGTATACTTCTTCGTATACGACGTGACTCTGACGCGGCGTACCCGTTTGCCCTGTCTTTGGTGCTGAGGACCTTCTGAATGCGTCGTACGACGCCGCTCAGGGGGTGGCTAACTCCCTCTGGCGCAGTGGTTTGCGCGCTGAACCCGGAGTATGGGGTTCAGGGGGTCGCGGGTTCGAATCCCGCCGTCCCGACTTGATGTAAAGATACAATAAGCAACAACTTAGAAGATTTCTCCGGCCCCGAGACGCCACGCGTTTTCGGGGCCGGGGTACGTTTGGGGGACGATCTCTCGCACGTCGAACCAAGCGGACGTGAATGTTTGTGTGCCGGTAAGATCGTCGGCGTTGGTGACATTGATACGCATGATGACGCGTTCTGACCTTGGCCTTGGCCTCAGTCTCCATTGCCTGACGTGATCGAAGGGGCCGCCTCCACCGACGATGTCGCCCCGCGCCACGCGGACCGGCTCGAACGGCTCTATCGGGACTACGAGCCGCTGGTCCGAACGGTGGCCCGCCGGGGGACCGACTCCGAGGATGACGCCGACGATGTCGTGCAGGAGGTATTCCTGGCGCTGCCCGTCGCACTCGGCAGATACGAAGAGCAAGGCCGCTTCGACGCGTGGCTTTCGCGACTGACGATGCGCATGGCGCTGATGCGCCGTCGCGCCCGCCTGCGCGCTGAACGACGTGTCGACGATACGGCGGCCCAGCAAGCGCCGCCCCACGACGCCGCGATCCTTGCGCGCCTGGCGCTCGCGGAGGCGCTCGAGGAGCTGCCGGAGCACGCGAGGGCGGTGGTACGTCTCCGCGAGATCGAAGGCCTGTCGCATGAGGAAATCGCCGGCCGACTAGGCATCTCGCGTAACGCCTCGGAAGTCCGCCTGCATCGGGCCATGAAGCAACTCCGTGACCTCCTTTCTGACTCTCGGTGACCCTATGAACAGTTCGATGGTGCACCCGTCCGTGACTGACCTGCTCGCCGTGGCTGAGGGGACGCCGATGCGAGATCGAACGTCGGTCCTCGATCACGCAGCCGAATGTGAAGGCTGCGGCGCCCTCCTCATCGCGCTCACGCCAGACCCGATTCCGTTCGCCACCACCGCAGGTCCCACGCCTTCACCACGCGAGAAGACAACGCCGCAGCGCCTCGCGGCTTTCGACAGGTCGAGGAGCACGCGACGTCGTCGTGTCACTGCGTGGCTGGCTGCCGCAGCGTCGGTCGCGGCGATTGTCACGGTCGCCGTCAGCACGCGCCCCGTGAGCGCCACGACGGCGGTGGGGACAATGCAGTTTACGCCGGCACAGCCCATTCCTGGAGAGCGGATTGAAGTGGTGTTTCGCGGGGGGCTGCTCGGGAGCCAGCCACGGCTTCGTCTTCGGGCCGACATTCGGACGCTGGACGAGAACTATCCCGACTGGGCACTGCCGAAGCGCGTCGTCACGAACCTCGTACGCCGATCCGACGGAACGTATCGCGGGGATTTCATCCTGCCGCGCGATGCGCGCTACGCCGTGTTCGCTGTGGAAGATTCCATCGGGAGTGCGGTCGATGCCAACGGTGGTCGGTTGTGGGAGCTCTTCGCGTACGACTCCACTCGCACGCGCCCGACGCTGCAGGCGCTGCTCCAGAAGGCGCACGTGTTCTATGCGCGTAATCGCTCCGTCTCTTATGAGGTGGCGCGGATGATGCGTACGCAGTACCCGGATTCACCAAAGGCCCGTGAGACGGCACTGGGGTACGAACAGGAGCTGGTCGGTCCTGTTGGGCTGGACAGCCTTCAGGCGCTCGAGAAATTCGCGTTTCGCTCACTCGATGCGCGCGTCAGGTCGGCGCGTGGTGCAAGTGAAGACATGGTGGCGGGCATGCTCCAATACGCTGAGACGGTCGACGACTCGCTCGCAGTCAAGTATTGGTCCACACGTCTTGAGAACGATCATCCCAAGTCACGCGTGCTCGCCATGGGGAGAATGTGGAAGGCGCTGCAGGGGACCGACGACCGCAATGAACGGTTGCGTCGTCTCGACACCCTCTGGAATACCGACACCATCAACCGCCCTG
>NZ_JAJTHI010000041.1 GCF_021298855.1 Gemmatimonas sp. | reverse complement strand
TCGAGCGGTGCCGGGATGCCCAGCAGTGGCAGTGCGCCCACCGCGCCGCCGGCGAGCGAGGCTTTGATGGCGTCGCGGCGGGTGAGGCTGGTGTCGTCTCGTCCGGTCACACGAGGAGGAGTTGAATGAGCCGAGCAACTTGATGGCACATGGATCCATGTTTATACTGGATCCATGGAGAAAATGCAAATCCTCTTTCCCGAGCCGCAGCTGGCTCGGCTGCGCCAGGCGGCCAAGGTCATGGATCGCCCGGTGAGCGAGCTGGTGCGGGCGGCTGTAGATGCGTGGCTTGCCGCCAATGCGCCCGCTCCCCGACAGGTGCGTGAGGCCCCACCGGTCTACGGGCTCGGGGACATGCAGACAGCGGCAGACAAGCTCCGCGATCGCGCCTGGGAAGACCGTGCAGAGTCTTGATACCAACATTCTGCTCTACGCCATCAACCGCGATTGCGCCGAGCACGAGTCCTGTCGCGCGCTGGTGGCGGAGGCACTGGACGCGCCGAACGACTGGGTCATTGCCGACCAGCTGTGGTTCGAACTGTATCGCCTGCTCCGGCACCCCAGCGTGCTCCAACGGCCACTCGATGCGGCAACCGCGGCCAACACGGTGGCGTGGTACCGCGACAAGAGCGGGTGGCAGCAGTGCGCCTGGTCGCCGGCGCAGATGCCGCGGTTGCATGCCCAGTGGGCACAGCAGGACTTCCCGGCGCGGCGCACGTTCGATGCGGTGCTCGCCCTGACCCTCCGCTCGAACGGCGTCACCCGGTTCTACACACGCAACGTGCGTGACTTTGCGGACGCCGGCTTTGCGGCGGTCGTGGATCCGGTGAACCCGAAGGATCAGTTCGTGTGATTGCCGAACCTTCTAGTGTACCATATTACCATATATATTGTTAACATGAAAGCCACCATCGATTTCGACGATCTGCTGTACCGCCGCCTCAAGATCGAGGCGGCGCGTCAGGGACGAACCGTTCGGGAGCTGGTCGCCGAGGGCGTTCGGTACGTGCTCGACGGCCCGCCGGCTGGCACGAGCGTGTCCGAAACCACCGAACACGGTGAATGGAGGCCGGCGTGGCTTGGTCAGCTCCGAGGCTTCGCCTCGAGCGTGGAAGACCATTCGATCGAAGCGGCCCGGGCGAGCATCGTGCGTGGCCGCTCGCTCACCGCCGGCGAATGAGCAGCGCCGTCGACACATCCGTCGTACTGCGCCTGCTCACGGGCGAGCCAAGCAATCAGGCGGAGATCGCGCGCAGGCAACTGGAGCGGCTCGACACCAAGGTCCATGTCGACGCGCTCGTTGTCGGCGAGAGCTACTACGCCCTGCGCCATCATTACCAGGTGCCTCACGTTGCCGCGGTGGACGCGCTGCTCGCGCTGCTTTCGAGCGAGCGACTCGGCACCAATCCGTGTGTTCGCGATGCACTGGCCAACGCGCGAGACACGCACGAACCGGGGGTCATGGATCGACTCATTCTCGCCCAAGCCTTCGGCGAAGACCGTGAACTGCTCACCTTCGATCAGCGGCTCGCTCGGCTCGAAGGGGCCCGACTGGTGCGCTGATGCTCGCGCGAGCGGACATCAGCGCACCCGCCAGATCTTGGGACGTCCGTCAGAACATCACCGGTATCGGCAGCCCCTGCCTTGCCCCTTGGCTGCGAACGCCATCGGTTGGCTGGTGTTATCGGTGATTTATGACTATGGTTATGACCATGGTCACAATATCCAAAAGCGCACTCAAGGCGCGTATGCTCGAGTATTTCCGCCAGGTGGAGGAGACGGGAGAGCCGCTGGTCGTCACCGATCACGGCAAGCCGGTGCTGCAGGTCGTGCCGTACGCCGAAAAGCGGCCCATGGCCGACGTGCTGGCGGAATTCCGCGCGATTGGCCCCGTGCGCTTCGCGGGCGACCCCAATGCGCCCACTGTGGACGAGTGGGATGGCGCCTGAACGAAGCGGCGTCCCCTACGGCAAGCGCGCAAAGCCAGCGGCGACGAAACGGGTACGGGAAACACCCGCCCGTCCCCTCCTCCTCGATACCGCCGTTCTGCTCTGGTGGCTCCAGGATCCTGCGCGCTTGAGTCGCGCCGCCGCCGCGCATCTGGCCTCGGCGCAGCACACGACGGTCCTCGTGAGTTCCGTGTCCTTCTGGGAGATCGGCCTCAAGGCGGAGCGTGGCATGCTGGAGCTCGGCGATTCGTTCGACGGATTCCTGACCCGAATCGAGTCGATGAGTGGGCTGTCCATCCTGCCAGTCGACCTCGTCATCTGGCGTCAGGTGCTGGCGCTCGAGTGGGACCATAGGGACCCGGCCGACCGCATCATCGTCGCCACCGCCATGCACCACCAGGCGACGTTGCTGTCGTCCGACCGGGCCATCCGCGCGTTCTTCCGGGAAGCGGTCTGGTAGCGGCGAACAGCCCGGTCCGCCGCCAGATCGTTCGACTGCTACTTAGAACATCACCGGCATCGCCAGCCCCAGCTTCGCCGCCTTGGCCGCAAAGGCCGCCAGGTCGCCGGCCACGAAGTCCTTGAACTGCGCCTTCAGCCCGTCCAGCTGCTTGGCCAGCATGCCGTACACCTCCCCCTGCTGATCGGTGGGGCGGAAGTCGGCGCTGGAGGCACTCACGTCGCTCCCCACACTGGCCAGCTTTTCGTACAGCTGGTTGGGGGTGCGGAAGGCGTCCTCGCGCGCGCCGGTGAGTGCGATGTCGTACAGCTTCCCTTCAATGGCGATCACGCGTTGCTCCACCGCGTCGATCTCCTTCAAAAAGGCTTCGGCGTCGGGCACTTTAAGGGCCGGACCCGGGCTGGCACCGTATTCCCTGGCGTCGCGAATCTTTTCGCGCAGCGTGGTGCGCATCTGCTCGAAGCTGCGGCGTTGCCACTCGCTTTCGTCGATCAGCGCCACCGTTTCGTTCATCGCGTCGCGAATGCGCAGCGCCAGCGCCACCTGCGCGGCAATGTCGGCGTCGGTGCCCTCGCTGTTGGGGTCGCGCCGCACCTCCACCTTCTGACGCAGCGTGTCGCTCTTGTAGACCATCGCCACCGTGTACGTGCCAGGCGCCACCAGCGGCCCCACCTGCCCGCCCACCAGGTCCAGGTCCCACGGCACCAGCGGGCGCGAATCGGTTACGCGCAGGAACGTGTTCCCCGGCGGCGCGGTGCGCAGCTTGGCCTTGCGCGGCCCCTCGTGACGCAGATCCCACAGCGCGCGGTTGAGCCCACGCCTGGCCGGCGCACCGGCGAACTTGCGAATGAGCGCACCACCGCCGTCGTACACCAGGAAGCGCACGCTGTCGCGCGGCAGGGAATCCCTGGCGCTGCCGCCAATGGTGTAGTTGATGGTCGCCGCCAGTGGCGGGTCCTGGCCGCCCACCAGCGAGTTGGTGGCCGCCAGCGGCGTGGCCAC
>NZ_JAJTHI010000024.1 GCF_021298855.1 Gemmatimonas sp. | reverse complement strand
GAACTGGGGAGGGCGTCGTAGTCTGCGAGGAGGGCCAGCGCGGCGGGGTACTGCGCGCGCGGTGCCCCATCTTCGACCTTGATCGCGAACCCGAGGCCGCGATCGACAATGCCAAAGGTATGCACACCCTCCGCGCCGATCTTGCAGACCACGTTGCCGCCGCACGCCTCCATGAGCACCGTGTCGAACCGATCGGTGCCACCAACCAGAAACGGGTGCGCGGTCATGGCGCTCACGACACGACGGCTCGCGCCGTCGCCTTCCGCGGCCGCCTGTACGAGACGAGCGTACGACAGCGCCATGTTGGCCAACGGCAGACCGAACACCGAGACGCCGCATCCATCGACGCCCACGTGGAGACGGTCAGGCGCGAGCCCGCACCACTGCGCGACGGCATGCAGACAATCGCGCTGCACGCGGTGCTGGGCGCGCTCGTACCCGGCCGTCGACTCGCCCAGCTGCACGGCGCGGCCGAGCATGGCGGCATGCTTGCCCGAACAGTTGTTGTGCAGCCGGCCCGCGCGCACCCCGGCTTCGCGCGCGAGCCGTACACCGCGGCTCGCCAGCGGCTCGTGCGGGCCGCACGCAAGGTCACCCTCTTCGAGACCGAGCGCCGCCAGCATGCGCGCGGCTACCGCGACATGTTCCGGCTCCCCCCCGTGTGAGGCGCAGGCCAATGCCAATTCCTCCACGCCCCAGCCGACTGCATCAAAACCACCGCTGCGGAGGAACGGCATGACCTGGAACGGCTTGGCGCAGGAGCGCCACCACACGGGGAGCTCAGGGTCCCGCGCGGCGTCGACCAGTGTGCCGTCAGCCGACACGACCGCCGCGTGTACCCGGTGGCGCGACTCCACGACACCACCCCGCGTGACGATGACGTCGAGCGACCGCGTCTGGCGCGGCGGCCCGAACCCATTGCCGATCCCGGCGGAGGGCGCTCCCCCGCCGGAGCGAAGATCGAAAGAATCAGGAATCCACACCCGAACAAGATAACCCCGGCGGTGCGCGGAACCGGGTGTCGGGACGGTTCGCCGCCGAAACCTTCAGGCGCGGCGGGCAGCCAGCAGCACCCCGGCCAGCACGAGCCCCCCTCCCAGCACCGTCCCCACCCCCGGCACCTCGGCGATTCCCGGCAGCAGCGCGGCGAGAATGGTGGCCCCGATGGGTTCGCCCAAGGTCGTGAGATTCACGATGAATGCAGGCAAGTGCCCCAGCGCCCAGTTCATCCCCGTGTGGCCAAGCAGCATGGGCCCTGCGGCGAGGCCGGCGAAGATGGCCAACTCACGCGGCGGCTGCGGAAGCAGGGGCTTCCCGGCAAGCTGCGTAAGGAGCAGACAACTCACGAACGCGGCGCCGTACACGAGGGCCACGTACGGCCAGAGCCCCAGCAGCTGGCGGATACGCCGGCCGATGAGGTAATACCCGGCTGCGGTCAGTGCGCCGAGTAGCGCCAGCAGGTCACCGAACAGTGCCCGTGACCCCGAGGCGCCATCGCCCAGTAGGGCCGGGCCGATTGCCGCCAGACCGCCCGGCACGTCGGCCACCCCCACAATGAGCGCGCCCAACACGGCCAACGTGATGCCGACCCACTGCCCGCGAGACGGACGCTCCTGCAGCCACAGCACGCTGACGACCGCGATGATCACCGGCTGCAGATTCACGAGGGCCACGGACGCCGCCACGCTCGTGTACCGGAGCGACGCATTGAACGACCAGAAGTGAATCGCCAACAGCACCCCTGCTCCGGTGGCGAAGAGGTATTCGCGACGGGCCAGGGTGCGCCATTCGCGCCACCCCTTGGTCACGAGCAGCGCGGCCGCCACGATGATCATCGAGAAGCCGAGCCGCCACGTCGCGATGACCAGCGGATCGGCGTTCGACAGCCGAATGAGCGGTGCGGCGAAGGAGATGCCGACGAGCGACAGGGCCAGCACCACCAGGGGGGAGGCGCGCCGGGATGTGCCGGCATCCGGATCGGGAGTCGTGACGGGAGCGGTCATCCCGTCCAAGCTACTGACGGAAACCTCGAACTGCTTACTTTTCCCGCATGACCCCCTTCATTCAACGCGAGCGCCTCGCGGCGCTGCTCGCGGCGGGCCGGCACCAGCATGTCGTGATCGTGGGCGATGCCATGCTCGATGTCTATTTGCGTGGCGACGTCGATCGGATTTCGCCCGAGGCGCCGGTGCCCGTCGTACGGGTGCGTGACCGCAAGCTGGCACTGGGCGGAGCCGCCAATGTCGCGCAGAATGTGGCCGCCCTTGGCGCCGGGTGTGATCTGGTCGCCGTTGTGGGTAACGATCGGGCAGGCGCGACGCTTCGTGAGCGGCTTGACGCGGGTGCCATGGAATCGCGCTCCCTCGTTACGGTATCCCGGCCGACCACCACCAAGACGCGCGTCATGGCGCGTTCACAGCAGCTGGTGCGCTTCGACGAAGAGGACGACGCGGATCTCGCCCCCGAAGAGGTGTCCCGCGTGCTGGCGGCAATCGAGCATGCCCTGCCCCACGCCACGGCGCTCGTGCTGGAGGACTACAACAAGGGAGTGCTGGTGCCGGCGGTGATCGCAGGGGCCATCGCGCTCGCCCGTGCGCGCAAGCTGCCTGTGGTCGTGGACCCCAAGTTCAGGAACTTCTTCGCGTATCGTGGCGCCACCGTGTTCAAGCCCAACCGACGCGAACTCGAGAGCGCCCTGGGCGCCGCAGTCGACCTCGACCACCCGGCCGCCCTGCCGGACACATTCGCCCGCCTGGGCGTCGAACACCTCCTGCTCACTCTGGGCGAACGTGGCATGGCCCTCGTGTCGGCCGACGGGGTGGTGCACCGGGTCCCGACCACGGCCCGCGAGGTGTACGACGTCGTTGGCGCAGGCGACACGGTAACGGCGTACCTCGCCACCATGCTGGCAGCGGGGGCCAGCACCCTCGAGGCAGCCGTCGTGGCCAACTATGCCGCGGGCGTCGAGGTGGGCAAGCTGGGCGCCGCCACCGTGACCCCTGATGAGGTACTGGAGGCCTTCGACGCCCTCCACGGTCTGCCCTGACGGACTGGCGTCGGACGCGCCAACAATCGAGAATACAGCGGGACACGCGCGCCTGGCGCGATGTGTTGCCCCGGTCCGGTAGCTTAGACGGTTAAAGCAGTCGACTCATAATCGATCGATCGTGGGTTCAAGTCCCACCCGGACCATCGATAGCCGGCGCCGTGCGGCCGGTGTGGTTTTTCGGCGAGTCTGTTCGATGGGGCTTCCCACACCAGAGTTGGCCGATTACGTTTTCGATCCGCCCCTCGAAGGGGGAACGGAAACGGGCGCGTAGCTCAGCTGGTTAGAGCGCTGCTTTCACACAGCAGAGGTCCGGGGTTCGAGTCCCTGCGCGCCCACTTGCCCGAACGGCCAGCCGATCACAGTCATCGGCTGGCTGTTCGTCGTTCAGGGGAGCGCGACGGCCGGCACGGGTGCGGCGGGCCGCAGACCGGCCTGCGTGACAATGACGCGCGCCCCCGCATGACGCAGCCGCCCGATCGTGCGCTCGTCGAGACGCGCCCGCAGCACGAGCATCTCGTCCTCGGCCCGCTGCTCGAGTACCTCACCATCCCGGTGCACCTCCGCAATGAGCCGCCCATTGGCGGCGGGAATGTGCACCTCCAGAATCGGGCGCAGGCTGCGCAGGCTGGAGCGGAGCGAGCTGGTCAGCGTGGCGAGGCCGCCGTCGGCAACGGCGGACACGAAGAGCGAGTTCGGCATGAGGTTCGCCACACGCTCACGCACTGCCGACAGCTGCTCCGCCGGTACCGCATCCATCTTGTTCATCACGTACGTAAGCGGACGCGACGAGAGGCCGAGATCGTTCAGGACGCCGTCCACGACATCTCGCTGCTCCTCCCATGCCGGATGACTTGCATCGATCACGTGCAGCAGCAGGTCGGCCTCCCGTGCCTCGGCCAGCGTGGCACGGAACGACGCCACCAAGTGATGCGGCAGTTTGCGGATGAAGCCTACGGTATCGGTCAGCAGCACGGTATAGCCATCGCCAATGTCCACCTCACGCGTGAGCGGATCGAGCGTCGCGAACAGACGATCCTCCACGAAGACAAGGCCGTCGTTGGCGAGATGCCGCAGGATCGACGATTTGCCGGCATTGGTGTACCCCACCAACGCGACGCGGAAGTGCGCATGCCGGCCCTGCCGCTGGACCTCACGCGCGCGTTCGACGTCGGCCAGCCGCTCCTTGAGGATGCGAATGCGATGCTGGATGAGGCGTCGGTCGGTCTCGAGCTGCGTTTCGCCGGGTCCACGCATGCCGATGCCGCCACGCATCTTCTCGAGGTGCGTCCACATGCGGGTCAGGCGCGGCAACAGGTACTCGAGCTGCGCCAGCTCCACCTGCATGCGGGCTTCGCTCGAGCGCGCGCGTGTCGCGAAGATGTCGAGGATGAGCTCCGCTCGATCCATGACTCTCGTGCGCACCACCGACTCCACATTCTTCCCCTGCGCGGGTGTCAACTCGTCGTCGAAAATGACGAGAGTGGCCCCGAGCTCCTGAATGCGCTGCTTCAGCTCCTCGACCTTGCCGCTGCCGAGGTAGGTGCCGGGGTGCGGGCGGTCGAGTTGCTGCGTGAGGGTGCCCACCACCTGCGCACCGGCCGTGTCCGCCAGGCGCGCCAATTCCTCGAGATGCTCGTCCACGTAATGCTTGGCACCACCGCGCTTGAATGGCGCGCTGACGAGGATCGCCCGCTCGACGGGCGGCGTGAGATTGATCGGCTCGCGACTGATGGCAGTAGACCGGTGTGGAAGGACTGGAAGAATCTACTTGCCGTTTCCGGCAACCGAGGAGTAGCGACCGCGTCGATCGTATGGTCGTGTGAAGTTGCCCAGCGGCGTACCCACCGAAAAATCCCCACGCACGCGGTAGTTGACCGTGCCCGATTGCAGAAGCGCGCGTCCGGCGGCACCCAGCCCGGCATAGGTGAAACGGATGGGCAGACGCACGACGGAGGAGTCCTTCTCCGGCACCACGAACCGGTTGCCCAGCTCCCCTTCGCCAAGCTTGATCGAGTCCACCTCCACGAAGTATGTCATCCGGAGGGCGTCGAGCTTGTAGCCATTGGGATTGTACACCGACAGCACCACATCGACGCTGCCACCGGTGAGGCCGAGCCCGGTGATGATGAACTCGCGGAGCTGCACATCGGGCTCCCGGAAGGTGGCCCGCCCGAGCGCCGCGCATCCCGTGGCACCGGCGACCACCGCGCCAATCATCAGCCCGCGAGCCGTCGATCTCCACCAGCGTCGTGTGGGGGCCGAAGCCGAGAAAGACATTACGAGTCACCCCCGATGGTAAAGGAATGGAGTACCGACGCGACCCCCGCTGGGTGCCTGCGCCATCCTCCCGTGGTACCCGATGGCACCGTTGAGTTCCCGACCAGCCTGAAGCGAGCGCCGAGCGGATATCGCCGCCGGCATCGCATCACCGGCCGCCGGCCGTGTCATTGTCAGTGGGCGGACCACCTCGATCGGCCCACCAGGCCAGGCGCTGGGCAATGCGCTTCTCCTCTCCGAAGGCGCCGGGCTTGTAGTACACGCGCCCCTGCAGTTCAACCGGCTGGTATGGTTGGGCCACGAAGGCATCAGGGAAATCGTGCGGATACTGATACGGCACGCGGCGCGCCTCATCGGCGCGCAGGTGCATCGCCGCGTTCAGCAGGTGTGCGGGAACCGGGAGCGCAGGGGTCTCGTCTGCGGCCTCGCGCGCAGCCGCCCACGCCAGATACAGCCGGTTCGATTTGGGCGCCGTGGCGCAATACACGGTGGCCTGCGCCACGGCGCGTTCCCCCTCGGCCGGGCCAAGCCGGCGATACGCCTCCCACGCATGCATGACGATCCCCAGCGCGGCCGGGTCGGCAAGCCCGATATCTTCGGTGGCGATGGCGGCCAGGCGCCGCAGAAACAGCTGAGGGTCTTCCCCCGCAACCAGTGCCCGCGCCAGCCAGTACAGTGCCGCGTGCGGATCAGAGCCACGGCAGGACTTGTGAAACGCCGACATGATGGCTGTGCGATCGACGTCGACGCGATCGTAGGCAACCACACGGACGCCCAATGAGGCGCTGAGCGCGTCGACCGTCACTTCATCGCCATCGACGAGCGTCGTGGCAACCGCTTCGAGCGCACCGAGGGCCCGACGGGCATCGCCGTCGCTCTGCTCCGCGAGCCAGGCAACGACGGTGGGCGACATCTGCAGTCGCCGCGTTCCCAACCCGCGGACGCTGTCGGCGAGCGCGCGACCAATGAGCATCTCGATGTCACCAGCGGCAAGTGGCCGCAGGGCGTACACCCGGCAGCGCGAGAGCAGTGCGCCAACCACCGCGAACGCCGGCACTTCGGTCGTGGCCCCACAGAGGGAAATGATCCCGCGCTCGACGTGCGGAAGCAGGGCGTCCTGCTGCGACTTCGCCCAACGATGGATCTCGTCCACCACCACCAGGGTCCGGCGCCCCTCGCTGTCCAGCCGACGCTCCGCATCCGCCACGAGCTCCCGCAGGCGGGGCACACCGTCGGTCACGGCGTTGAGCACGATGACCGTCTGCGCCGTGTACCGCCCGATCAGGCTGGCCACGGTGGTCTTGCCGGTGCCGCTCGGGCCGGTGAGAATGACGCTGCCGACCGTACCGTTGCGGATGGCGTCGCCGAGCGGTCGCCCGACGGCCAGCAGATGCTGCTGACCGACGACGTCCTCGAGCCGTTCCGGGCGCATGCGGGCGGCGAGCGGCTCGATGCGCACCGACGCGGCGAACAGCGACGCGCCCGCCGGCCCGGGCTTTCCCGCGCTTCGGCTCACCGGTCGGTCCCGGTCAACCCCAGCCGATCGGCCGCCGCCTGCAGCGCGAGGGCGAGCTGCGTGTCCGGGCGCAGCACGTCGCGCGTCGGTCGCCATACGGGTACGGCCATATCGGGGCGCTCGAGCAGTCCGAGGCCATCGAGCAGATAGGCCCAGCGATCCGTGCGCGCATAGATCACGAGCAGCATCTCCGGTGTCAGCGTAAGCTGGTCGCTCTCGGTGAAGAGCGACAGCTCCACGCCGCCGGAGGCAGCCAGTGGCAGCCGCAGGCGCCCCATGGCCTCCCGCACGTCGGGAAGTGCCAACAGGCCATCAGACCAGCGACGCGAGGAGCGGAGGTCGTGGATGTGCACGTCCACGGCGGGGTCGAGGTGCAGGGTGAGCGCATGCCAGCAGTCGACGATACGCTCGGCCGTGGCGAAGACCCGAATCGACACGAGTCCAGGCTGCCGCACGACCACGAACCACTCGTCCGTCCCGCGAAAGCGGGATCGCTCATGCCGTACCAGCGTAGACGGCTCCGTCACGTCGGCGCCCCATCCTCGTTCAGCATGCGCCGCGCGTGAGCCAGCAACACATCCCGGTGGTTGATGGTCGGATCCGCCAGCACGAGTTCGAGCAGGCGCTGCAGCAACCGCCCAAGCGCCGGCCCCGCCGACACCCCGGCCTGTCGCAGGTCATCGCCATCGATGGCAAGATCGGCCACTTCGAGGGGATCGCGGAAAGCGATCTCGTGGAGCGTGCGGTGCAATCGCCGGACCAGACTCGGATCCACAGCGGTTGCTCCTGCGCCCCAGCGCGCCGCAGCCAATCGCACCAAGGCGCCCACGCGAAGCCGACCAACGGACGAGGCCAGACGCCGCAGCACCTCGGCTGACGGCAACATCCCCGATGCCAGCACCGCCCCCACCTCGGCTCCGTGTCGGGACCAGCGTTCGACGAGGGTACTGATGATCGCAGTATCGTGATTGGAGGCCCGCAACGCCCGCAGGGCACGCGCCGCATCATCGCCTCCACCGCTGCTGAACAGCGCGGCGAACCGCAACGCCTTGCGCAGCGGCCGCGTGGCCGGACCGGGCATCGGCAACAGGTCCACGGCATGCAGGACGTCGTCAGGCACTTGCGCCAGCGACGGGACCAGCGACGCAAAGGCGCCGGAATCACGCCAACGACGCAGCGCCATGGAGGGACGCCGGACCTGCTCCATGGTCTTGTCGAGCTCCTGCCGGACACGCTCCGGTGACAGCCGCGTGAGATGCGGCGCGCTCGCCACGATGGCATTCCACGTGGGTGGATCGATCGCGAAGTCGAAGCGTGCCGCAAACCGTATGGCGCGCAGGGCCCGGAGTCGATCCTCCCGCATGCGCGCCTCGGCGTCTCCCACGGCGCGCACTACCCCCAAGGCCAGGTCGGCGCGTCCGTCGAACGGATCATGAAGACGGCGGGCAATCGGATCGAAGGCGATGGCGTTGATGGTGAAGTCGCGCCGCGCGAGATCCTCGTCGAGCGAGGCACCGAACTGCACTTCGGCGTGACGCCCATCCGTCTTCACATCGTGCCGGAACGTCGTCACTTCATGCATACGCCCCTCGCGGTCGAGCACGCCGATCGTGCCGAACTCAATGCCGACGGGCACGGTTCGCTTGAACAACCGGCGTACCTGCGGAGGAGTCGCCGAGGTGGCGAGATCCCAGTCGAGGTGGGCGAGTCCGAGCAGCGCGTCACGCACGGCTCCACCCACGCACCAAGCCTCGAAGCCCGCCGTCTGCAGTGTGCGGGCGATCTCGACGACCGGCCCCGGCGGGCGCAACGGCGCCGCAGGCGATGGGGTCACCCGCAGAGCACGCTCCCGCCGTTCACGTTGAGAATCTCCCCGGTGATGTGGCGGGCCAGCGGGCTGGCCAGAAAGAGCACAGGCCCCGCGATGTCGGCCGGGCTCGCCACACGCCCGAGCGGGATATTCGCTTCGATGCGCCCCCGCCCCTCGGCGGCGAACGGGCGCGTCACCGCCTCCGTGTCTACCCAGCCCGGCGCGATGCTGTTCACGGTGATGTCGCGCGGCCCCAGCTCCACGGCCAATGACTTGACGAAGGATATCATCGCCCCCTTCGAGGCGGCGTAGTCGGCATGTCCCGCTTCCCCGCGCTGTCCGGCCGTGCTCGAGATGAAGATCAGGCGCCCCCCTGCACCCATGTGGCGTACGGCGGCGCGAGCACCGAAGAACATGCCGTCGAGGTTGGTGGCTACGGTGTGGTGCCATCGGGCATCGTCCAGCTGTTCCACCGGCACCGCAACATCGGGCCACACGCCCGCGTTGCCGACGAAGATGTCCACGTGGCCGAAGCGCTCGACTGCACTGGCCACAAAGGCATCGTTGGCGTGACGCGTGGCAAGATCCCCCTGAAAGGCCACGGCGTCGCGGCCGAGCCCCCGCAACGCATCCACGAGCTGTGCTGCCTCACTGGCGCGCGAGCGGTAGGCGATGGCCACATCGGCCCCGGCGCTGGCAAGCAACCGGGCGCAGGCGGCACCGATGCCGCGCGCGCCGCCCGTGACCAGTGCCGTCTTCCCGGTCAGGTCAATCACAGCGTGGCCTCGATGGCGTCGCAGATCGCGTGCTGAATGCAGAGGTGAATCTCCTGCGCGCGGTCGGTCCGATCGGTGGGCACCACAATGCACAGATCGGCACGCGTACGCAGCGCGCCGCCATCCTTCGCGCTCAAGGCCAGCACCGCAACGCCCCGCTGGCGTGCCGCATCGGCCGCGAGCAACACGTTGGGAGAATTGCCACTCGTGGAATGGATGATGAGCAGGTCACCGGGGCGCGCCAACGCTTCCACCTGCCGAGCAAACACCTGATCGAAGCCGAAATCGTTGCCCGCTGCCGTCAGGAGCGAACTGTCGGTCGTGAGCGCGATGGCCGGATAGGCTCGGCGGTTGCGCATGTAGCGCACCACGTACTCGGTGGCCAGATGCTGGGCATCCGCAGCCGATCCGCCATTGCCGCAGAAGAGCAGTGTGCCCCCGCGCGCCACGGTGTCCTGCACCATGGCCAGCGCACGAGCGATCTCCCCTTCGAGCTGCGAGGCGGAGCGCTCGGCGGTTGCGGCGAGATCACGCAGGGCGGCGAGGAGAGGAACCACAGGGTCGTGCTGTTCCGACGACGTCATGAAGCGGCGCGGCGAGGGGGTCAACGGCGGAAGAATCGCTTGAGGCGATCGAGGAGTCCAGCGCGCAACGGAGGAACGGGAATGGGGTCCTCATCGTGGAGCACGCATTCGGCATTCGTGTGCGTCAACAACGCCACCTGCTCGTCCGCCCCATGCGCCTCAAGCCATTCCCGGGCACTGGCGAGCGAGCGCGCATCACCGTGGTTGTCCGAGGCCAGCACATCGATCACACCGGCCGCCAGCATCTCGCGCGCCAGTTCCGATGGCGCCCCCCGCCCCATCAGCATCGACGCATCGGTTTGGATGACCACCCCGATCTTCCGCCACTCACGCACCGCGTCCAGCGTGCACCCGAAGTACCGCTCAGGGTGGGCGAGCACCGGCGTCAACCCACTGCGTGACAGACGCCGCAGTTCGGCCGTCGCGCCTCGCGGCAGGCCGCCACGCGTGAACTCCACCAGCACGGCACGCGAGCCTCCCAGCGCCAGTTCCCTGGCGGTCAGATCGATGTTGGGGGCGTCAAGCATGATTTCCCACCCCGGCTTGAGCGCGAGCCCCGCCGGCGCCCGCCGCTGCAGTTCAGTGAGCAGCTCCCGGTGCGCCTGGACCGGCGCCTCGGCGGCATCGCTGGCGTTGAGATGCGGCGTGCACACCAGCGTGGTGACGCCCTGCTCCGCAAACCGCTGGAGCACCGCGACCGAAACCTCGAACGACGGTGATCCATCGTCGACACCCGGGAGGAGATGGGAATGAATGTCGATCACTGCCGCCTCCAGGACGGGGTCACGTGGGCACTATTCCTGAAGCGCCGCCGGCAATGCCGCGATGCGCGCCATGGCCCGGGCCGCCCGCTCTTCCAGACGCGCCGGATCGTCGGCGGCTGCCTGAAAGGCGTATGTCACCAAGGCATCGACGGCCAGCAGGTCGAGCGCGGTGGCACGCGTAGTGGACCCTGACGTGAGCAACGCGTCCAGCAGCCGCTCCCCGGCTTCGAGACAGGCTTCGGGCACCTCCTGCGCCGGGAGTGCGGCCCAGGGGGCGACCAGCTCACACAGCCGCCCGTGGAGCGCCGGGGGCGGGACCGGGTCGATCCGTGCCATCCACTCACCGACCGTGAGCGCCGGTGCCGTACCGGTCGCCGTCGACGCCAATCCCGTCACCGTCACGGTCATTTTGCATCCGCCAGGCGCGACACAATCTCACCGGCAGCGGCCAGAGCGCTATCGAGCTGCGCCACCTCCACCCCGGCCTGCGCCATGTGCGGCTTCCCACCGCCGCGTCCGCCAACGGTGGCCGCCACCTCGCGCACGATCGCGTCGGCCCGCAGCCCACGCTCACGCACGTCTTCGGTGGCGACGGCCAGCAGCGCCCCCTTACCGTCGGCAAGCGCCGCCCCCAGTACCGCCACGCCACTGCCGAGCGCCTCGCGCACGGCGTCGCCAAGCGCCTGCAGCGCCTTCGCATCAGGGACCGCGACGCGCGATGCCACGAGCCGGGTGCCGGCCACGTCGTTCGCCTTGGCGGCGAGTTGCTGCGCGAGCCCGCCGCCCTGCGCGCCGCCTCGCATGGCCTCCTCGAGCCGCTTCTCCAGTTGCTTCCGCTCATCGAGCAAGCCATCGAGCTTCTTCTCGATTTGTTCGCCCCCCGACGTCATTCCGCTCATGGGCACCTTGAGGCGCGCCGCGACCTGCAGCAGCGCACGCTCCCGGTCTGCCATGAAGTGAAACGCCCGCGGACCGGCAACCGCCTCGATACGGCGGACACCCGCCGCGACGCCACTTTCGCTCACGATGCGGACGAGTCCGATTTCCGACGTGTTGCGCACATGGGTGCCGCCGCACAATTCGACGGAGAGCCTGGGAATCTCCACCACGCGCACGACGTCGCCGTACTTCTCACCGAAGAGCGCCATCGCGCCCCGGGCAACGGCGTCGGTGTACGATTCTTCCTGAATGGTGACCGGCGCCGAGGCCCACACGCCGGCGTTCACATCGGCTTCGATGGCGGCCAACTGCTCGGCGGTTACCGGACCGTGATGGGTGAAGTCGAAGCGCAGGCGATCGGGGGCCACGAGCGACCCCGCCTGATGCACATGCTCCCCCAATACCTTCCGCAGCGCCGCGTGCAGCAGGTGCGTGGCCGTGTGGTGTCGCTCGGTATCGTTGCGCCGTTCGCGCGGGACGGACGCGTGCGCGCGCCCGAAGGTCACCTCCGCCGTGGCCGTGCCAATGGCCGCGATGCGACCGTCCATCTTGCGCACTTCGGTCACCGACACCGACCACCCGTCGCCGCGGATCTCCCCCTGATCGGAGACCTGACCACCGGACTCCGCGTAAAATGGCGTCTCGCGCAACATGACGGCCACGCGCCCATCGGTGAGCTGACGCACCGCCGTGACCACCGAGTCGACCTCGATCACCTCGTATCCCACGAAACGCCCGAGCGCCTCGGCATGCTGCTGATCGTGCGTCCATTGCGTCGGGTCGGCAAAGTCGTCGGCGCTCACGGTCAACTGCTTCGACTTGCGCTCCTCCTGCGACTGCTTTCGCTGCGCCGCCAGTGCCTGCTCGAAGCCGGAGATGTCGACCAGATAACCGCGCTCACGCGCCATCAGTTCGGTCAGGTCGATCGGGAAGCCGAAGGTGTCGTACAGCCGGAACGCGTCTTCGCCGGAGATCGTGCCGCGGAGCCGTGACGAGCCCTGCGTGGAGCTCTCCGGCGCCATCTCCTCGAAGCGCGTCATCCCGGCATCGATGGTCGCGAGGAACCGCTCCTCCTCCGCCCTGGTGGTTTCGAGGATATGCTTGCGGCGCACATGCAACTCCGGGTACGTGTCGCGCATCGACTCGATCAGCGTCTCGACCACGTGCACCAGCGTCGGCTCGCGACGGCCCAGCAACCAGGCATGTCGCACCGCACGCCGCAGGATGCGACGGAGCACGTACCCGCGACCATCGTTGCTCGGGAACACCCCATCCGCAAGCAGAAACCCAACCGCACGCGCATGGTCGGCCAACACGCGGAACGAGGCCGGATCGATTTCCTTGCCCGACGCATCGTGTGCCTTGCCGAGCCCGACCCCCGGGCGGTAGGGGTACTTGATCCCGACGATCTCCTCCACCTTGGTAATCAGCGGCCGGAAGCCATCGGTGTGAAAATTGTTGGTCACGCCCTGCATCACCGCAGCGATGCGCTCGAGCCCGGCGCCGGTATCCACGGACGGCTGCGGCAGCGGCACCAGCGTCCCATCCGGCTGCCGGTCGAACTGCATGAAGACGAGATTCCAGATCTCGAGGAAACGCCCTGCCTCGGCGCCTTCGACGAAGGCATCGAGGGAGTACTCCACGAGGTCGGTGTTGGTCCATTCGCCGGACGCATCGGCAGGGAACGCCCAGTCCGCGGCCATCTTCGCGAGGTCGACGTAGATCTCGGTGCACGGACCGCAGGGACCGGTGTCGGCCATCTGCCAGAAGTTGTCCTTCGCGCCCAGACCGTAAATGCGGTTGTCCGGGAGGCCGGCTTCCTCCTTCCAGAGCTGCCGCGCTTCGTCGTCCTCGTGGAAGACGGTGACGCGCAGGTGCTCACGGGGAATCTTGAGATCCTCGGTCACGAACTCCCACGCGAACCGAATGGCCTCTCGCTTGAAGTAGTCGCCAAACGAGAAATTGCCCAGCATCTCGAAGAATGTATGGTGGCGCGCCGTGTGCCCGACCTGTTCGAGGTCGTTGTGCTTGCCGCCGGCGCGGACGCACTTCTGCGAGGTGGTGGCCCGACGTTTCCCGTCGGGCGCCTCTTCCATGCCGAGAAAGACCTTCTTGAACTGCACCATGCCGGCGTTGGTGAACAGCAGGGTCGGATCGTCGGCAGGCACGAGCGCGGAGCTCGGGCGGACGGCATGGCCATTCTTCGCGAAATAGGCCAGGAATCGGGCGCGGATATCGGCAGCGAGCATAAGTCCTGCAATATAGCCGACTTGGGGTGCGACTGAAACGCCCCGTCCTTACTCTGCGCGTCGTGACTCCAGAACTGAGCGCGCCACACGCGCGGCAATGCCGGCGGCGAAGCCACGACGCAACAGAAAGCCCTGCAGCTTGCGACGCGCCGCAACGGGATCGGTCGCATCAAGCGAGCGGGCCCGCTTCTCGGCCGCAGCGCGGCATGCCGCCTCTTCATCGAACGCATCGTCGTGCATGGCGCTGGCCATCGCCTCCTGCACCTGCGGCGCGGCCACACCCTTTCGCCGCAGCCGTTGCTGAATGCGCGCCGGTGCCTCCCCCCGCCGAAGTCGCGACGCGGCCTCGGCCTGCGCAACGGATTCGTCGTTGAGCAGACCGGCCGCATCGAGCCGAGCGAGCGCTTCCTGTACCTGTCCAGGTGTGCCATCCCGCCGACGCAGACGCAGCTCGAGTTCACGCCGGGTGCGCCGACCACGAGCGAGCGCGTCCAGCGCCCAATCGGCCAGCGAGGTCACGGCGTGCTCGTGCTGCAGGCGGCCCAGGAGCTCGGGCGCCAGGACCACCCCCATCCGCCCGGCGCCGGTGTCGGCGAGCACCCCGGCTGGCACCACGAACTGCTGCCCATCACTGAGGCTGAGCAAGAATCGGCCTGGGCGCCTCGGCGATTCCCGGAGCGCGGTGACATGCGGTGACGGCAATGGAGACTGTTCCATAAGGAGAAAAGAGCCGAGGGGCTACTCACGATGAGCCGTGGTGATCCGGGCACCACTTCCCACCGCGAGCGACCCCTCGGCCCGCATCCCTGCGCATCCAGCCACGCGGGGAACCGCGGTCAGTCTTCTCCCTCGTCAGCACCGCCAGTCGGCGCCGGCGCGTTCACACCGAGTACCACTTTGACCTTTTCCTCGATTTCCGCCATGAGCACCGGGTTATCCTTGAGGAACAACTTGGCATTCTCACGTCCCTGACCGATGCGCTGCGATCCATAGCTGTACCAGGCGCCGGACTTGTCGATGATGCCGGCTTCCACACCGATGTCGACCAACAGCGACGTATGGCTGATCCCCTCGGCGTACATGATGTCGAACTCGGCCTGCTTGAATGGGGGCGCGACCTTGTTCTTCACCACCTTCACTCGCACATGTGAACCGATGACATCTTCCTTCTCCTTCACCGGGCCAATACGGCGAATATCGAGTCGCAGCGACGCGTAGAACTTGAGCGCCTTGCCGCCGGTCGTGGTTTCGGGGTTGCCGAACATCACGCCAATCTTTTCGCGCAGCTGATTGATGAACACCACCGACACCTTGGAACGCGCAATCGCACCCGTCAGCTTGCGAAGCGCCTGGCTCATGAGCCGCGCCTGCAGACCCACGTGCGAGTCGCCCATATCGCCTTCGATTTCCGCCTTGGGAACCAGCGCCGCCACGGAGTCGATCACAATGACGTCGACAGCACCGGAACGGACGAGGATCTCACAGATCTCGAGCGCCTGCTCGCCGGTGTCAGGCTGCGAGATGAGCATGTTCTCGACATCCACACCCAGCTTCTTCGCGTACTCCGTGTCCAGCGCGTGCTCCGCGTCGATGTAGGCGGCAACGCCACCGTTGCGCTGCGCATTGGCGACGACGTGAAGACAAAGCGTTGTCTTTCCGCTGGACTCGGGGCCGTAAATCTCGGTGATGCGCCCCCGCGGGATCCCACCCACGCCGATGGCCGCATCGAGATTGATGGCGCCGGTCGGAATGGACTCGACGCGCACCTTGGCGTCGGTACCCAGCCGCATGATGGAACCTTTGCCGCAGCTCTTCTCGATCTGCGCCACCGCGAGCGCCAGGGCCTTGCGCTTGTCGTCTGTGATTACCGAACCCGCCATGTGAACCGCCGTGGTAAGGGGTTGAAGCTGCCGTGCCCTGGCTCGCGAGAATCTAGGGTGAACGCGAACAGGACCAAGACCCGAATAAAGTACGAAGAAAACGCAGTGTGGACAACTCCTGAATTCGACCGGATTCAGGACAGCTGGAAGGCGTTCGGCACGTGGCACACACGGACAGAACGACCGAACAACAGCACGCCAACCACGTCGAAGCGGTATTCGAGCGAAGATGTCCCGAATCGGTCCACCCAGACCGTGGCCGAACGAATCAGCTCATTCCGCTTGCGGTGGTGTACCGCCTCGACGGGTGACCCGAACGCCAGACCGCGCCGTGCCTTGACCTCAACGAATGCCACCACCTGCCCTTGGCGCATGATGAGATCGATGTCCCGGTGACCGCTGCGGAACCGATGCACCACCAGCTCCCACCCCGACCGAGCGAGCCATCGCGCCGCAATGCGTTCACCCAGCAGCCCGAGTTCCTGCCGCGCTTTCGTCATGCCCTATCGTACAAGGCCCCTCTGACAACTGCCGCACCATTTCTGCGGCGCCCCTACCCCCGCGACGCACCGCACCGTCTGCGGCGCACGGGTATACGATGCCCGTTCAGCGTTCGCCGCGGACCGCCAGCATACGCGCAGGATCGTCGCTGATGATGCCCTGCACGCCGCTCGCCCAGAGACGACGCGCCTGAGCCGGGTCATTGACCGTCCAGACATGCGTTGCCACACCGAAGGGTCGGGTCGTTCTGGCGAGCATGGCCACCGGCACCGGGATCCCGCGGTGCCACGGCGGAATGCACAGCGCGTGGAACCAGGGATGGGCGATGGGCCGACGCAACAGCGCCGGGATCAGGAGCGCCGCGACGTCGGGGGTGCTCGCCCCCAGCGCCAACGGTGCACCGCGCAGCGGCCTGGTACTCTCCGGGTCGAAGCCCGCCACAATCACGCGCCCGGCCAGTCCGTGTCGCTCGATCGCCGCGGCGAGAGCAACCGTCGCCTCTGGCGTCTTGATCTCGATGATCAGAGGCAGGTCGCGCGGCAGCGCCTCGATGACGTCGTCGAAGCGGGGGATGCGCAGCCCCCGCCCTCGCCATGGGAAGTGACGACCGTCGGTGGTGAAGCGGGCACCGGCATCGACGCGGCGCAGCTCGGCCACCGTGTACCCGGCCACCGCCCCTGACGCATCGGTCGTGCGATCGAGGGTGGGGTCGTGCAGGAGTACGAGTTCGCCGTCGCGCGTAACCTGCACGTCGAACTCCAGCGCATCCGCCCCGACCGCCACGGCCGAAAGCAGACTTTCCAGCGTGTTCTCCGGCACGTGCGCCCGATTGCCGCGATGCCCGATAACTGGCCGGGCGCTGAGGTCAAGCAACAGCATGCCGTACGTTAATGCGTGCGCGTCCACGACGGCACACCACGACGCAGACGGGGCGGACCCACCTGGGCCCGCCCCGTCGCAACTCACACCGATGCGATGTGAGGGGACGCGTACCCCGTCCCCCACTGCTCCGGGCTCAACGGGCCCGGATCAGAAGGTGTACTGGATGCGCGTCATGAGCATGCGACCGATGTCCGGCGCGCCCGGGAACGTGCGCAAGCGGTTGTTGAAGACGTTCTGCCCGCTGAGCGACCACATCAGCTTCTGGTCCCCGAGGGTGAATCGCTTGGTGAGCTGGGCATCGACCATGAACGCCTCCGGTACGTTCTCGTAGCAGAAGGTCCCGGCCGGAGCAGGCGAGCACCGTCCGGGTCCACCGGAGGCCGACGGGGTCGCCCCGGTTTGACCGGCGGCAATCGGAAAGGCAAACCCGGTCGCGTACACGCCCGAGTTGACCTGGTAGGACTCCATGTAACGGGTCCGGAGTTCGAGCCCGAGGCCGTTCGACGTGTTGTTGTAGCGGGCACCGATCGAGCCGCGCGAGCCTGGCGAGTTGGACATCAACGGCAGGCTGTTCCCCCCGTTGATGCCGTCGAAAATGGTCCTGCTCTGCCAGCTGTACATGAAGTCGAAGGTCAGGAGATCGGAGGCCACGACATCAGCCGCCATATCCAGCCCGTTCACCCAGACGCTGGACCGGCCGCTGGCGGCGGGCAGATAGGTGGCGTACACGGCGTTCGGGGCACTGTTGCCGTTCGCGAAGGTGACGACCCCCAGAGGCACCGCCGCCACGCTCGGCGTGAGCGCGGAGGCCACGCCCGAAGCCAACGCCGCCGCCGTCGCGGGAATCTGCGCTGCCGGGACGACGCCGGCGAGCGCCTGGGCGAAGTAGGCGCCCAACTGCTGGCCGAGGTAGCCGCCCAGCTGTTGCGGGTTGCCAAAGAAGACATTCGGCGTCGCCAAGGAAGGGGGGGTGCCGATGTCGCCGCGCTCCTGCGACCAGAACGTGGCGTCGAGGCGGACCCGGTCCTTGATGATTGCCTTGTAGCCCACCTCGAACGTGTTGTTGAAGGCCGCGGCCAAGGGGGCAATGTCCGTCAACCTGGCGGGATCGACCGGGATCGTGGCACTGGTCAGGTACGACACTCGGGTCGCGAGGTCGGCGTTGCTGGGTGTCCGGGTGCCGAGAAACTGCACGGCCCCAGCGGCCAGCTGCTGTGCGACGGCCGCAGGGAAATTGGCCGACAGCGCCTGGGCGATGCCGGGGACGAGGCGAGCGCTGAGTGCTTGCACCGCTCCCGGGAACGCCGCCGCAGCCGATGCACCGACGAAGTTCCCCTGGTTGGCGAAAGCCGACCTCATGCAGAAGCCGCTGTAGGCGCTCGCCGAACCGCAACTGCGGTTGAACTGCCACCCTTCCTTGGGCGGGTTCCCGCGGGCGATCACGTCATAGCCAGAGCCACCGATGTTCCGGGCCTGCACGAGATCGAGGAAGAACGCGAAGTTCGCCGGAGTCTGGAACGCCCGGTTGTACGTGAAGCGGATGTTCTGCGACTCGGTGGGCTTGATGATGAGCGCTGCCCGCGGCGAGAAGAACTGCCCCTCGATGACGTTGTTGCCGTCCCCGCGCGCGGCCAGCAGCAGTTCGACCTGCTTGATCGGCTTGGTGGACGACTGGATGTAGGCCCCGTACTCGGTGACGTTGTCCACATCTTCGTTGCGCCCGTTGATCGTGTTCGCCGTGCGCGGATTGGTGTAGATGTAATCGAGGCCGTAGGTGAACGTCTGCTTCTTGCCGACGTCGAATCCATGCTGGAGCTGGGCCGCCATCACGCGCGACTGGTCCACGATGGGCTGTCCCGAACGGAGCAGGAAGGTGCCGCGATCGTCGGCCGCGGACTCGTTGCCCGCATTGCTGGAGTTCAGGAACGCCTGCAGGAACAGCCGGTTCCAGCTGAATCGCTGTTGGGCGCTGAGATACGTCCAGTTGCGGATCTGCGAGGACCCGTTGGCGCCGGTCATTTCGATGGCGCTGCCGACCCTGGTGTAGCCCACCGTGGTAATGGCCTCGACGCCATCCGCTGGCCGCACGTCCAGACGGGCTTCACCGCTGGTCTTCTCGAGGCTGAAGTCGCGGGCGTTCGGCCGGCCGGCCCGACTGGCAGGAACCCCGGTCGTCGGGAAGACGGTGGGTTCGGACCGGTCGTTGTATTCCCAATCGTTGCCGCGCATGTACTCGCCGGACAGCTTGAACGCCATCTTGTCATTCAGCTTGCTGGCATGACGCAGGCCGGCCCGGAGCACCGAGCGCTCGCCGCCGTCGAGGCTCACCGTGGTCCCCTGCGAGGCAAAGGGCGACTTGGTGATCACGTGAAGCACACCGTTGCCGCTGTTGGGGCCATACAGCGCCGACGCGGGGCCGAGCAGCACCTCCATGCGGTCGATGTCCTCGTTCGTCCCCGTGAAGAGGAACGGCACGTTCACGCGCAGCGACGGGACGCCGGCGAAGCGGTAGTCCTGCAGCATCAGCATCGAACCGCTGAAGGCGTTGTTGAAACCGCGCGACACGATGTTGGCCTGCGCTATGCCACCCTTGTTGATGTTCACACCGGGCTGCGCCATGAGGTGATCGGCGACCGTAACCGCCGGCCGTTCCTCGATGCGCTCGCTCGAGATCACCGAAATCTGCGCCGGCGCATCGAGGGCCTTCTCGGGACGCGAACGGCTGGCGGTCACCACCGTCTGCGACAGTGTCGTCGTGGCCTGCGCCAACGCGAAATCCACGGTCTGGCCGGGGCGGACGTTGGTGACGGACTTGCGCTCGTACCCGATGAGGCGCGCCGACACCGTGTAGGTACCGTTGGGCAGGTTGTTGATCCGATAGCTGCCATCGGCGCCGGAAACGGCTCCATAGCGCTGGCCGGCGGCCAGTTCGGCACTGATGCCGACGTTCTCGATGGGCCGCCCGGTGGAAGCGTCGGTGATTTTTCCGGAAATGGAACCGCCTTGGGCTGCCAGGGGGGCGGTCGCGACGGCCGCGGCCGCTACGGACAGTGCCGCCGCAGCCAGACCACGTCGGAGCAGCTTGAACATCTCGTACCTCGTAAGGGAGGAAAGACAACGAGGGGCGGCGCGGGCGCGTAGGATCACGCGCAAGGGAGGGAGTCCGGGGTGGAACGCGCCGAGGGACAAACGGAATGTCCCTATGTTGAGTGAGGCACCATGCTGCGTCAATACTCGGCGGGGCGATTTAGCGGCCTTCGCTACCCCTCGCCACAGATCCGGTCGAGGTCCTGCGGCCCCACCAACACGTCCCGCGGGCGCGCCGCACCTTCCGACGGGGCCAGCACGCCAGCCGCTTCCAGTTGGTCGATGATGCGGGCCGCGCGGCCATACCCGATCTTCAGCCGGCGCTGCAACAGCGACGTGGACCCCTGCCGATGCTGAATCACCACTTCCGCCGCCTCGCGGAATCGGGCGTCTCGCTCGTTCGAGCCCCCCCCGTCATCGTCCTCCCCTTCTCCCGCCGCCTTGGCTTCCTGTGCCCGTACGGCTTCGAGGATGTCGGGCTCCGCTGGCACGCCCCCCGACGCATCGGCCTCCATTCGCAGCCGCGCGTCATCGTACCACCGCAGCAGCCTTTCCGTGTCCTCGCTCGACAGGTAGGCTCCCTGCAGGCGTGAGGCCTCGGACTTGCCCGGCGGAATGAACAGCATATCGCCGTTTCCCAGCAACGACTCGGCGCCCGCCCCATCGATGATGGTGCGACTATCCACCTGCGAGGCCACCCGGAAGGCAATCCGGCAGGGGAAATTCGCCTTGATCAGTCCCGTGATGACGTTCACGCTCGGACGCTGGGTGGCCAGGATGAGATGGATACCGATGGCGCGCGCCTTCTGCGCCAGCATGGCGATCGGTGTCTCGACCTCACCCTGCACGGTCATCATGAGATCCGCCATTTCATCGATGACCACCACGATGTACGGCAGGATGCCACCGCCGTAGGTACGGTCCTCGAACGCCACTTCCGGACTGCGCGGCTTGAGTACCGGTGGCCCTTCGCCGGCTGCGTGCTGCGTGACACGCTTGTTGAACTCCTGGAGATTGCGGCACGCGTTGGCCTCCAGCAGGCGATAGCGATCCTGCATCTCCATGACCGCCCACTTGAGCACGGCCGCGGCATCCCGGTTGTCGGTGATGACCTTGTGCCGGAGATGCGGCAAGGCGTTGTAGACGCTGAGTTCGACCATCTTGGGATCGACCATCAGGAAGCGCAGCGTGCGCGGGGTATGCCGGTAGACGAGGCTCGTGATGATCGTGTTCACGCACACCGACTTACCCGAACCGGTGGCGCCGGCAATGAGCAGGTGGGGCATCTTGGCCAGGTCGGCAAGCACGGGGCGGCCCTCGAGGTCCTTGCCCAGGGCGATGGGCAGTGCCGCTCGCGCCGAGCGGAACTCCGGTGCTTCCAGCACTTCGCGCAGCACCACCATTTCCGGCGACGGGTTGGGCACCTCCACCCCGACCGCGCCGCGCCCCGGGATCGGGGCCACGATGCGAATGCTGGGGGCACGCATGGCCAGCGCCAGATCATCGGCGAGAGCAGCGATCTGCCGGACCTTGATGCCGGCGGCCGGCTCGATCTCGAACTGCGTGACCGTGGGCCCCGTCGTGCGCCCCACCAACTCGCCGTCCACCTTGAACGTGCGCAGGGTGTTCATGAGCTTCTCGCCCGCCAGATCCAGTTCGCGTCGACCGAGATCGACGTTGCGCGGTGGCGGTGGTGACAGCAGATCGGTTCCGGGAAGATCCTCGCTGAAGAGCGCCGGCTCTGCCCCCTGCTCCAGCGCCGCCTCGACGATCTCGTCCCGCGCTTCCTTCCCCTTCCGGCCCCGCCGCTCCTTCCCCTCGACCGGCGGCGGGGCAAACGACGCCTCGGCGGCCCCTTCCCCCTTCTTTGTCCGGGACGGGGTAGCCGACAGCACGTCCCGCGCCAGCGCCGGGTCAATGGCGGGCATCTCCTCCGGGTCCGGCGCCAGCTGCTCGGCAAGCGTTGGCGCATACCTCACTGCCGAGGGCGACGAACTCGCATCACGTGGCACGGCCGGGCCAATGAGCAGTCGAATGGGATTCCATCGCAACGTGGCCACCGTGAGCGCACTGGTGGCGAGCAGGAAGGCGATCCACGCACCGGCGGCTCCCAGCCCCTTGCGGAGGTAGTGTGCGGCAAAGGTTCCCCAGAGACCCGCGGCCTCGTTGCTCAGCGGATCGCCGCCCTGCGCCAGCCCGATGGCCACGGGGACCAGGGTCACCGTTCCGGCGAACAGGACCGTCCAGTCACTCGCGTCGTCGGCACGCCTGATGCGCCCGAACATGGCCAGTGCCACCACGAGGCATCCGAGCGCAATGAGTACCATCCCCGGCACGCCCACGGCTGCCACCAGTGTGCAGCGCGCGACCGTACCGACAGGGCCGAAGGGGCCGGCGGCGTCCCAGCAAACGGCGGTGGTACTGCGCTGAAAGACGAGAGCGCCCACCAGGAACACCGCCAGCAGGCTGAGGCCGATCGCCCCAAGTTCCCGCCGCAAAGGGTGTCGTTCCATCGATTCTCCGGTGGTGCGCCGATGCCCGCGCGTCAGCGCGGCGCGATCATCGCGTCGAGTTGCAGGTGCCGGTCATGATACCGCCCGACCCGCTCGAAGTGTTCGAGGGTGAGGCCCGCCTGTCCATCCGGCTCGAAACCGGCGCCGATGAGCGTGCGCGCACGCACCGCTTCATGAGCCCCCTTGGCGATGCCTCCCCCGACGGGACGCCCAACGAGTTCAGCCACCCGCGCCCCGTCACCGCGATCCCCGTTGCCACGGCCGTCGGGCAGCGCGGTGGCGACCGTCGTGGCCGCACGCAGGACGTCGATGACCGCGACCACGCGATCGGCCACATCGGCGGAGGTGACCGGCGCCTCGCCGAGCAGCACGTCAATGCGCACTCAGCCCGGCTCCTTGAGCAGGTCGGCCCCCTCGAACTCCAACCACTTGGTGTGCACCTTCCCCGCCTGGAAGTCGGGGTGCTGCATCACGCGGGCCAGGAATGGCATGGTGGTCTTCACGCCTTCCACCACGAAGCTTTCGAGCGCGATCTGCATGCGCTTGAGCGCCTCCTCGCGAGTCGCCCCCTGAACGATGAGCTTGGCGATCATCGAGTCGTAGAACGGCGGCACGGTGTAGCCGGCATACGCGTGCGTATCGATGCGAACGCCCGGGCCACCGGGCTGATGAAACACCTCCAGCTTCCCTGGCGATGGCTGGAAGTTGCGCGAGGGATCTTCAGCGTTCACGCGGCACTCGATCACATGGCCGCGGAACGGGGGCAGCTCCGTCACGGACAGGGGAAGCCCGGCGGCCACGCGAATCTGTTCCTTCACGAGATCGACGCCGGTGAGTTGCTCCGTCACCGGATGCTCCACCTGGATGCGCGTGTTCATCTCCATGAAGTAGAACGAGCCATCCTCGTCGAGCAGCATCTCGATGGTGCCGGCTCCCACGTAGTTGATGGCCTTTGCTCCGCGGGTCGCGGCCTCGCCCATGCGCTCGCGCAACTCCGGCGTCATCACCGGGCAGGGCGCTTCCTCGATGAGCTTCTGGTGCCGGCGCTGCACCGAGCAATCCCGCTCTCCAAGGTGAATGACATTGCCGTGCGTATCGCCCAGCACCTGGAACTCCACATGGCGCGGACGCTCCAGGAACTTCTCGACGTATACGTCCCCGTTGCCGAACGCCGACAGCGCCTCGGAGCGGGCGAGCTGAAACGAGCGGAGAAAGTCATCGGGATCGCGAGCGACGCGCATGCCCTTGCCCCCACCGCCGGCCGCCGCCTTGATGATGACGGGGAAGCCGATCTGTCGCGCGAACTCCAGCGCTTCCTCCGGATCCTCCACCGGTCCCGGCGTACCGGGGACGATCGGCACCCCGACCTCCTGCATCGCGCGCCGCGCCGAGGCCTTGTCGCCCATGACACGGATCTGGTCCGGCGTAGGACCGATGAACGTGATGCCGGAGGCCCGGCAGGTCTCCGCGAATTCGGCGTTCTCGGCGAGGAAACCATACCCCGGATGAATGGCGTCCGCGCCGGTGATTTCCGCGGCGGCAATGAGGCGCGGGATCTTGAGGTACGAATCACGCCCCGGCGGCGGACCGATGCACACGTCGTCATCGGCAAAGCGCACGTGCAGCGATTCGCGGTCAGCCTCCGAATAGACGGCGACCGTCTGGATGTCGAGTTCACGGCACGCACGGATGACGCGGAGGGCGATTTCCCCGCGATTGGCGATCAGGACCTTTTTGAACATCCCCTATGGTGGCGAGGTCACGTCCCCGCCGCCAGCCCTGTACAGCACCTTCGGGGGGGTTCCAGGCCGCTCAGACGGCGTTGCTCCCCGGCTTGAAGCCCGAGAAGGAGGTATCGCTGGCGCCATCGACCCCCTGCACCCGCAACGCGAACTCGGCGGGGTTGGTGGCATTGAAGAGCGCGTCTTCGTAGGAAATGATTCCGCGCGAGTACCAGTTCATGAGCGACTGGTCGAAGCTCTGCATGCCGTAGGCGACGCTGCCTTCCCTGATCAGATCCGGGATATTGAGCGTCGCCGACAGGTCGCGAATCTGCTCGCGCACGGCCTCGGTGTTCACGAGGATTTCGCAGGCTGGAACGCGCCCGGGCTGGTCGGCACGCGGCACGAGGCGGAGGGACACCACCGCCGACAGGGCATTCGCCAACGCGAATCGCACCTCATTCTGCTGGTGCGGCGGGTAGAACGAGAGCACCCGGTTGATCGTGAGCGTCGCATCGGTGGTGTGCAGCGTGGAGAACACCAGATGGCCCGTCCCGGCCGCCTTGAGTGCCACCTCGAGCGTCTCCAGATCGCGGATTTCCCCGATCATGATGACGTCGGGGTCCTGTCGCAACACCCGTCGGAGCGCCTGCGAGAAGGAGGCCGTATCGGTGCCGACTTCACGCTGGTTGATGTGGCAGCGCACATCGCGATGCACGAACTCGATCGGGTCCTCGATCGTGATCACGTTGGCGCCGCGGCGCTCGTTGATGTACTGGATCATGGCGGCGAGCGCGGTGCTCTTGCCCGACCCGGTCACGCCGGTCACGAGCACCAGACCTCGCGGGCGCATGGCGATCTGCTCGATCACCGGCGGCAGGTTGAGGTCGCGAACGCTCGACGCGGCGTGCGCGATGGCACGCATGGCGAACGCCACCGTGCCCTTCTGCTGATACACATTCACCCGGAAGCGCCCGATCCCCGGCACGTTGATGGCGAAGTCGCTCTCGCGAAATTCCACGAACTCGCGCAGTTGGGCCGGCGGCAGCAGATGCTCGGCCAGGGCCCGCAACTCCTCGGGCCGCATGGGCGGCATTTCCAGGGCAACGAGGTCTCCGTGCAACCGCAGCGTGGGCGGTCGACCGACCTTGAGATGCAAGTCGGACGCGCCCTCCCGAACCATGCGCTGCAGTGCGGCCTTCAGGTCGAGCCCGGGGGCCGGGGCCGCACGGGTGGCGGTGGCGGGTGCCGCGCCGGAGACCATCGTCATGTCATCATGTCTCAGCCGGTCGGATCGATGCGGAAGAGCACCTGACCGTACTCCACGGCGTGCGTGTCGGCGATACCGATCTCACGCACGACGCCGTCGAATTCGGACTCGAGCTCGTTCATGATCTTCATCGCTTCAATGATGCAGACGATCTGCCCCTTGCTGATGCGATCGCCGACCGATACGTACGGCTTCGCACCCGGCTCGGGCGCCGCGTAGAACGTCCCCACCATGGGCGACTTGATCTCGAGGGCCGCGGACTTCGGTGCCTCGGCCTTCGGCACCGCCGTTCCCCCCTCCTCGGTAGGACGCGCCGCTGCCGCAGCAGGCAACACGGCGGGGGCCGCAACGGCGACCGGGGCCGGGAGCGCCGGCGCCATGGCTACCGCGGCACGCTGCTGCGGACTCTTCGAGATGCGGAGCTTCATCCCCTTGTCCGAAGAGATCTCGATGGAATCCACGGTGGAGCCGTCGAGCATCTCGATCAGCTTCTTCACGTAGCGCAGGTCGATCATGAGCGGGAAAGGCTGGAGAATGCGCGGCGACCCGGGGCCGCCGCACAGCGATCAGGCGATTTCGATGAGGTGGCGCGGAAAGCTCGTGAGAACCTCCCTGCCATCCTCCGTCAACACAACGTCGTCTTCGATACGCACCCCGCCCCACCCCGGCACATAGATGCCCGGTTCGATGGTCACCACCATGCCGGCGGCCAGCGGTGCGTCGGCGGTCCTGGACAGGCGCGGGGCTTCGTGCACGTCGAGGCCGATGCCATGGCCCAGCGAGTGCCCGAACTCCTCACCGTGTCCGCAGGCGTCAATGTAGTCTCTCGCGATCGCATCTGCAGCCATCCCGGACATTCCAGCCCGAATCGCGCCCGAAGCGCGCGCATTTGCCTCCTGCACCACCGCATACAGCGCACGCTGTGCGCTGGTGGCCGGGCCAAGGACCACAGTACGGGTGATGTCCGAGCAGTAGCCGTCGCACACGGCGCCAAAATCGAGCAGCACCAAGTCGCCCGTCTCGAGTACCCGATCGCCGGCCCGCGCGTGCGGCAGTGCCGAGCGCGGTCCGGAGGCCACGATTGATGGGAAGGGAAACGCCTCGCTGCCGAGATTCCGGAGATGCTGTTCGAGGATACCGGCAACGGCCGACTCGCTCAATCCGGGACGCAGCACCTCGAGGGTCCGCTCCAGCGCCCGTTCCGCGACCTCCACGGCCCGCACAATGGCCGTCACTTCGTCGCGATCCTTGACCGCCCGCTGCGCTTCGACCAAGTCGGTCGTGGGGCGCCAGTGCCAGCGGGCTCCCTGCTCCAGCAGACGGGCGAAGTCCCGATGCAGGAGATTCGACGATTCGAATCCGATGCGCTGGACGCCCGCACTGCCAGCGATCGCCGGCCAGAGCCCGGACCACAGGCTGGAGGACTCGATGCGCACGGACGCGGCATCCCCGACTTCCTCCTCCACCTGTGCCGCATAGCGGAAATCGGTGAAGAGCACGCACTCCAGGGGAGCCACCAGCAGCAACGCGCTGCTGCCTGCAAACCCCGTGAGGTAGCGGATATTCGGCAGCGTCGTGATCAGCAGCGCGTCGAGGTCGGCGCGCCCTAGCGCATCACGCAGGGCCGCCACGCGTGCCGGGCGGCGGTCAACGGGGGGAACGGCATCAGCGCGCATCGCGCGATGCTATCGGGTCAGCTGCGGCTTCGCAACGTTTGGACAAGTCCGCGCAACGCGAACTCGTATCCGCTGGCACCCAGGCCACAGACGAGGCCGATGGCCCCACTCGCGAGCACGGAGTGCCGTCGCTCCGGCTCGCGGGCATAAATGTTCGAGAGGTGCACTTCGACGAACGGGAGACTCGTGGCCGCCAGTGCATCGCGCAGGGCGAGGCTGGTGTGCGTGTACGCACCGGCATTGATCACGATACCGCAGGCAACACCGCGCCATGTGTGCAGCTGGTCGATGAGCGCTCCTTCGCTATTCGACTGAAAGGCCCGCACCTCAGCGCCGAGTTCGGCCGCCACGGCACCGCACCGCGCGACGATCTCGTCGAGGGTCGTCGTACCGTAGACCGCCGGTTCACGAGTGCCGAGCAGATTGAGATTGGGCCCGTTCAGGACGCCGATGATCACGAATTCCCCAATCCCTTGATCCACTGGGAGAACTGGGCCAGATCATCGCCGGCGGCCGGGGCACCGGGCGCGGCCGCGGTCGTGCTGGTCCCCTCACCACCGGAGGCGGCGCCACCGTCGTGGGTGTGCCCGCGTGCCTGGGCAGGATCCGGGAAGAACCGATCGAAGCTGAAATCGGACGACGCGCTGTCGGTGCGTGCCGTCGACCGCGGCGTGGCCGGCCGTGCCGGGGCCATCGGAGGCGCCGCGCCGTACGCGGGCGTTACCGCGCGTGAGGCGTCGCTGCCGCCAAACAGGCTCCCCACCGGGGCCTCGACCTCCTTGAGCGGTGGCGTGAACGCGCTGGCCAGCGTTTGCGCCGCGTCATCATCGGCCAGCATCGTCGGGGTGCCGAACAGCGACGCGAGGGACTCGTCAGCGCGCTGGGCCGGAGTGGACGCCAGCGGAGTGCCGAACGCCGGCGCCGACGGCGGGGTCGGCATGGCGGGCTCGGCCGCCGATGGCGTGTGTCGCGGCATGACCGGCGAGGCAATGGCAACAGGCGCCGGTACCGGCGTGCGTCGAACCACCCGGCGGGTCGCAAGCTTCGCGTACCGATCACGCGCCGTGTACAGCGCCAACGGCAACGCCCTCGCTTCCTGCTCACGCAGCTCCGCGAGCCGGGCCGACAGCACCGGGTCATACGGACGGCGACGCACCAGCTCCTCGTAGACCGCGACGGCGCGGTCAACGAACCCCTGCGCGACGAGCAGCTCCCCCATGGTTTCCGTCACAAACGCCGGGGCGCTACCGGGTGGCGTGGCCACCGGCGCCCGTCCGGCGTCCGGAACCACTTCCTCGCGCTCGCCTGCGGCATCCGGGTTCACGTCCACGAAACTGGTTTCCGCCGCGCTCCCGAGCTGTGACACTACGGGCTGGGGAGCCGAATCGGCGGGACGCGAAAACGACACCGACACGTCCTCGGACTCACCGCTCGCACGCGCATCATCTTCGAGCGCCTGCACAATGGCCGAGACCTCGGCCACCGGCGTGCGAGACGCCGCGAGCCACGGGAGCTCCGCGGGCTGATCCGCCTCGGTCGTCACGGCATCGTCCTCATCGACGGCCTCCACCGGGCTGGCTTCCGCTGGCGCGTCGCCGCTCCCCCAGACGAGCTCGGTTTCCACGACCTCCAGCGTCTGGACCACGGCGACGACCTCGATCCTCTCTGCGAAGTCGGGCTCCGCCGGCGTCTCGCTCATGACGGTTTCCACCTCCGGCTGTTCGAACGCCGCGGCGGGGGCCGCCGACGGTTGCAGGTCGGCTTCCCCGAGGTACACATCAAGCTCCGGCTGCGGCACGGCCACCGGTGCGCGATCCCCGACTTCGCGACCGAATGCCTCCGCCGCCGCCTCGGGCACGTCGATCGGCACCGCCGCCGTGGCACGCGGCGTGGGCACCCGTGGGGCGAGCGTGTGAGGATCGGGCCACCCCGCTGCGACCAGCCCCTCCTCGAACGCGGCTTCCAGATCGACCGGTTCGACCCCTCCGCTGTCGACCGTCTGCTCGCCCGCGCTGGCCTCGCCGAAGCGGAAGGGATCGTCCAAGGCCGTTGGCACCATCGGGGGCGCTTCGGGAACGACCGGCCCGGGGGCCTCCCCGTCATCCGCGAGATCGAGGGGCTCTGACGTCTCCGGCCGGCGCAGACTGGCGTTGACCATGTCGAAATCCACCGCCCGCATCGAGCCGTGGGGGGTGGGGGCCAGCGGCAGCGCATCGATGACGGGTTCGCCAACCGGCTGCGTGGGAAGGGCCCCCGGGATCCGAGGCGGCTGTCCGTACCCCGTGTCCAGGAAGGCCAGTTCCATTTCATCTGGCAGCTCCTGCTCGGCGACTACCGCCGGGGGGGCAACAGCCGGTGTCGGCACGGCCGGCTGGAATCGGACCGGCGTGGCCAGCGACGCGAGCTGCAGCGCGATATCGTCGTTGCCCGGGTCGGTCTCGAGTGAGCGCTCGTACCAACGGCGAGCGGCGGCGGTATCGCCCTGCTGTCTGGCGATGTGGCCGAGATGATGCAGCGCGATCAGGTTCTCGGGGTCGAGTGCGAGTGCCTGTTCGAAGACCACGCCGGATTCGTCGAGCGCGCCACTTTCGTAGAGGGCCTGACCGAAGACGATGTACCCACTCATGTGACCGGGCTGCTTTGGCAGGTGCTCGCGGCACAGCGCGATGGCCTGCGTCAGGTCCCCGGCTTTCCGGAGTTCGTTGGCCAGCGGCGCGAAGTAGCGACGCGGGTTTTCCTCGAACTTCTTCCGGAGTTCTTCGATCCGGGCGGCGGTGCTCATCCGTGCGGTGCCCTCAAGGTGGTTTCCCGCGGCCTGCCCCCTGTCACACCGGCGGCACAGCCGCGGTGCTTTTGCGCAAGGTTGGCGAAGATGGAATTCTTCGCCCGTGGGGCCTGGGAAGTCAATCGCGAAACGGTGACGGGAAGTGCTGGCGTGTCTTGCCTTTAGGAGAACGCGCTGGCTAGGTTTCCGGACTCTGCGGCACACGCCCGTCTCCAGGGAGGTGCGTGTGCCTTTCCGTTTGCCCGTTTTTCCCGACCGAAGGAGTCACGCCCCGTGCTGCAATCGATGCGGAGCGCCGCGAAGTACATCTGGATCATCCTCATCGTGGCGTTCGTTGGCAGCTTCCTGCTGTACGAGACCTCGGGGCTGGCTGGTCGCGCACCGGTCACCACGACCACGTCCATTGCCACGGTGAATGGCGAGGAGATCCTCCTCACCACGTGGCAGAACGCCGTCACGGCGCTCGAGCAGGAGCGGCAGCAGCAGACTGGCGGTACCATCACGCTCGACGAACGCCAGCAGCTCGAGGAGCGGGCGTTCAACGAACTGGTGACGGAGCTGCTGCTGCAGCAGGAGTACAAGCGTCGGGGCATCACTGTTACTGACGACGAAATCCTTCAGGCGGCACGAGTTGCCCCCCCGCCGCAAGTCCTGCAGTCGCCGGACCTGCAGACGGACGGCCGCTTCGACATGCAGAAGTACCAGCGGTTCCTGTCGAGCCCCGTGGCTCGCCAGTCGGGGACGCTGGCGGGTCTCGAGGCGTACTACCGCAATGAGATCCCGAAGCAGAAGCTGTTCGACCAGATCGCCAGCGGGGCCTACATCTCCGACGAGCGGCTGTGGCAGGTGTATCAGGACCGTCATGACAGCGCTACCGTGAGTTATGTCGTGCTGAGCCCCGCCAGCCTCACGGACACGGCCGTTACTGTCACGGATGCCGAAATCTCGTCGTTCTATGAGCGGAACAAGAAGCGCTTCGACCGCCCGGGGCGGGCCGTGGTCTCGCTGCTGACCGTACCTCGCGCCATCACGGCGGCCGATTCCGCCGATGCAAAGGCTCGCATCGACGCGTTGCGCGCCGAAATCGTGGCGGGCGCGAAGTTCGAGGACGTGGCCAAGCGTTCTTCCGCCGACTCGGGGTCGGGCGCGGTCGGTGGCGTGCTGGGCAAGGGGGGCCGGGGCCGCTTCACGCCGAAGTTCGAGGAAATGGCCTACGCGCTCAAGCCCGGGGAGCTTTCGCAGCCGGTGCTCACGCCCTTCGGCTGGCACCTCATCCGCGTCGACTCCCGGCAGGGAGACACGCTGGACCTCCGGCACATCCTCATCAACATCGCGCAGAGTGATGCGAGCGCCACGCGTACCGACCGTCGGGCGGACTCGCTGGCGGCCAAGGCCGGAAGCCAGGAGGACCCCGAGCTGTTCGACGAGGCGGCCAAGCAGCTGGGACTGACCGCTGCCAGCGTCGTGGCGGTGGAGAAGGAGCCGCTGTCGTTCGCCGGCCGGTATGTGCCGAGCGTCAGCGCCTGGGCCTTCTCCGGGGTACGTCCCGGCGAAACGAGCGATCTGTTCGACTCGCCTGAGGCATACTACCTCGCGCGCCTCGATTCCCTTACCAAGGGCGGCCAGGCGCCGCTGGCCGACGTGAAGGAGGACATTCGTCGTCGCCTCGCCCGGGACAAGCGGATTGAGAAGCTCCGGCCGGTGGGCGAGCAGCTCGCGCAGGCCGCCAAGCGCTCGACGCTGGATGCGGCCGCAGCCCAGCGCAACTTGACGGTGGAAAAGTCGTCGCCCTTCACGCGGCTGGATGCCGTGCCGGGGCTCGGCCAGTTCTCGGCGGCGGTCGGCGCGGCGTTTTCCGCCCCGCTCGGACAAGTTGCCGGACCGTTCGTGGCGCCTGATGCCATGGTGGTCCTGCGCGTCGATGCCCGTACGACGGCCAACCGTCAGGCCTTCGAAGCGGAGAAGAGTGTGCAGCGCCAGCAATACGTGCAGTCGCTTCGCCAGCAGAAGGTTGACGAGTACCTCACCGGGCTGCGCGAGAGCGTGAAGGTGGATGATCGTCGTGCCGAGGTGCTGTCCCAGCTACGTCGGCAGTCGGACAGCTGACCGCCGTTGACGGATCGAAGGCCCCCCGCGAGCTGCGCTCGTGGGGGGCCTTCGGTGTCTGGTGGGCTCCTCACCGAGAGGCGCCTACGTGCCACGAATGCGAAAGGGCACCGCGCTGGCGGTGCCCTTTCTGAACGGCAGAATCAGGAGCGTCTTACTGCAGGAGGCGCTTGGGCTCCGGACGCTCTTCCTCGCGCGCGGCCGTCACGGGCGTGCCAGGGGCAATCTGCTGCTCCGCGCGCGGTGGCTCGGTAATCTGACGCTGCGCGTCGCTGAGGTTACGCTTGAACTCGTTGATCCCTTTGCCGAGCGACCCGGCGATCTCCGGGATGCGCTTCGCTCCGAAGAGGAGGAGCACGATCACCAGAATGATCATGATCTCCATGAAACCGAAATTCTGTAGACCCATGGGAAACGCTCCTAGAAGAGGGACCGCGCGATGAGGTAAGCGATCAATACCCCGAGGAGGCTCAACAGGGAGACATCCAGGGCGACTGGTCCAACCGCGAACTTCAATATAATCAGATCTACGGGAAGCGGCCCGACGGCTGGCGTCACCCCGGTGGTCAGGAACTCCTTGACGGCCCCGGCGGGGAGGAAGCGCCGGGCCACCTGCGTGAGCAGCCCGCCGCTGACGAAGCCTGAGGCGAGCACCATGAGGTGGAACACCGGACGGTGCTTGGACGGTCCTTTGGCCATTACCAGCGGCGCTCCACGACATACCCGATAGCATCGAGCAGCGAGGACTTGGAGGGGCCCTCGGGCAGATCCGCCAGGGCCTCCTCGGCCTCGCGCGAGTATTGATCGGCACGGCGTCGCGCATACTCGAGGCCACCGTGCTCCCGCACGATGGTCACCACCTCGGCGATGGCCTCCTCTTCTGGCTCGGCGGATGCAAACAGGGCGTCCACGCGGGCGCGCGCCGACGCGGGCATCTCGCGGAGGGCGGCGATGAGCGGCAACGTGACCTTGTGCTCCTTGAGGTCGAGCCCGCTGGGCTTGCCGGTCATCTCCTGCTGCTCTGTGTAATCGAGCAGGTCGTCGGCCACCTGAAACGCCATGCCGAGGCGTTCGCCGAACCGGGACAGCGCCTCGCGATGCTGCGGGGCACCGCATTGGGCTCCCACATCGCATGCCGCCATGAACAGGGCGGCCGTCTTGGCACGAATGAGCGTCTCGTAGTCCCTTTCGCTGAACGACAACGCATCGTACTGGGCCAGCTGTCGGATCTCCCCGAGCGTCATTTCGTTGGACGCAAAGGTGATGGCCCGCATCGCCTCAAGGTCGCCGATCGTCACGAGTTCGCGCAGGGCACGCAAGTACAGGTAGTCGCCCATGATCACCGAGACCTGGTGGCTGAACAGCGCGTTCAGCGTCGGCATGCCTCGCCGCAGGACGGAGTGATCGACCGCATCGTCGTGCACCAGCGTAGCAAGGTGAATGAGCTCGATGATGGCCGCGAAGGTGACGGCTCTCCGCGGCGATTCTCCCTCGACACTGGAGGAGAGCAGCAGCAGCGTGGGGCGGAAGAGTTTCCCCTTCATGCCCATGAGATGTTCCTGCACATTCTGCACGAGCGGCACGTCGGCAGAGACGATGCGCCACAGCTCCTGCCCCACGGCTTCGAGATCGGGGCGCACGGGCGCCTGGATGTCGCGCAGCGCCGCCGCCAGCGCGGACGGGGTCCGCGTGGTCAGCGTCATCGGGGCGCCTGCTCGAGCGCCGCCAGACGGGCGGCCACGTCACGGAAGTGGATATCGGTCGCGTACACGCGTTGAAAATAACTACGGGCCTCGTCGTTGCGCTGCAGTGCCTCGCAGGAAAATGCGAGCAGGTAGAGGACGCCCACCCGCTGGTCGTCGTGAAGCCCCGGCTCATGCAGCGCCCGGGAGAGTACCGTAGCCGCCACCTGAAAGCGGCCCTGCTCCACGAAACACTGCCCGAGGGCCTCGTATGCCGGCAACCGGTGCACACGACTGCGGAGCGCCTTCTGAAACTCCGCGATCGCATCGTCGAGCAGTCCCATTTCCTTGTAGGCCACACCAAGGTCGTAGTGACTCTCGAAATCGTCCTCTCCGAGAGAACGCGAGACCCCCTCCTTGAAGTGCCTGAGCAGCGCATCGAAGTCGGCCTGCTCGTCACCACTGATCGCCGGCTCCCGCATCCGCATGCGGGTGTCGGCCGGCTCCTCGTCATTGCTCAGCCAGTCGGCGAGATCCACGAAGTGCTCGTCTGGCTGCGGAACCGGAGTGGGGGGCGGAGGGGCCGCCGCACCGAGAGCCGCGCGGGCCCGATCGTCGGAGGGGTCGATTTCGAGCACGCGCACATACACGGCGCGAGCCCGTCCCTCCTCGCCCAAGCGCACCAGGGCATCCGCCAAGTCGAGATACGCGATGCACAGGCGCTGCTGGTCGTGACTTCGCACCGCCAGCTCGACCCGCTTTTGGTGGTACCCAACCCGGTCTGGACTGACCTGCACGAGTTCATCGGCGATATCCGAAGCCGCACTCAACTCCCCGTCGTGGACCAATCCCTGCTGCGCGGTCTCGAGTTCGTGCAGGGCCGCATCGCGCTCCCCGGACTCGAAGAGCGCCTCGGCAAGCCGACGCCGGAGCAGCCAGTTCTTCGGCATGCGCACGACCGCCGCGCGCAACGAGTCACGCCGTGAGGTGGCGACGGTGTGCGCCGCTTCGGCGATCGCCGCAATGGGCAGCGACGGGGTCACCCCTACCCCACGGCCGGCGCCCAGGCGCTCCGCCTCTTTCCCACCCTCCGGCCCCGTGTCGATCGCGCCGGCCGGCTCCCGGGCGGGTACCTCCCCGGTCGAGGGCTCGATATCGGCCGCGACCTCCAACTCGTCCGACGACAGGACCTCAGCCACGAGCGGTGCTACGTCGAGGAAAACCACCTCGAAATCGGCCGCGGGCGACGCCGGCACCGTTGCCACCATCTCCTCGTCCAGCGGCGCCGACACGGCGCCGTTGAGTGACGCCGAGCCCGCCCGGTGGAGTCCTGACTCCACGATCGTGTCATCGAGGCGGAGCGGTGGCAGCTCCCCTGGGAGGATGAAGTCGTGCGGATCGAGGCGGTACGGTGGACGATCCGGAGGCAGCTGCTCGGGAATGTCGTCCAGTTCAATCGCCGCGAGGGGCGGTAGCGTGGGATCCGCCTCGGGCACCACGGTCTCCACGAACGGCGGGGTCTCCGTGGAGAGGGCGTGGACCGCCCCGGGGTCGTTCGCGTCGTCGCGAAGGTCCTCGCTGAGCACGCTGGCCAGCTGCGCCGCCTCGGATTCCGGCTCCGGAGGAACGATCCAGTCCAGCACGAGGGGCGGCTCCACCTCGATCTCGGGGGCACCCTCGAACCCGGTCGGCGCCAGCGCGTCATCCACGGTGAAGTCATCGGGGAGCCGGAGCTCAGCGGGATGCGCGACGTCGGCAGTGGCCTCGCCCCCCTCAAGCACCGGCGGCTCCACGGTGAGGCGGGGGGCGAACATCGGGGCACTCTCGGCCGGTGGCGCGAGCCCCTCGAGCGTCTCGATCGGTTCGTCGACGACTGGCGGCGCGGGCACGCGCTCGCTGGTGTCGAGCAAGGGGAGCCCGGGGGCCGGCGACAGGCCTCGCGCATCGAGGGGCTCGGCCGGGACGCCGTCTGTGGCCGACGGCGGTGGCACCACGTCGGCGGAGGCCGGTGTGGGTACACGTACCCCCCGCGCCGGTGTCCGTTTCGGGGCACTGTAATCGACGTCGAGGAAGACCAGATCCTGCGACTTCTGTTCCCGTACGGAGGGTGTCGACACGGGCGTCGCGACCCGGTCATTTCGCAGCGGCGTCTTGCGCCTTGGCAGGGCGATTTCCGAGCGCGAGGCAAGCTCCTCGACCATCGTGCGGACGTCACTGAGCTCGGGCATGAGATCGAGCACCTCGGCGAGTGCGCGAATCCCGTCCTCGATTCTGCCGTCCTGCTGCATGCGCGTCGCGTACTCGAGGAAGTTGCGCGTGGCGTCGCCGCGCAGCCCCTTGCGTGCCGAAATGCGGCCAAGCGTGAAGTAGACGTTGGCGCGGCCTGGCGCATTGCGGAGGATCTTGTTGCAGAGCGCAATGGCGTTGTTGAACAGCCCCGACGTGGCGTAGTGCTCAACGGCGCGCTCGTAATACGTCACCGCGTCGGGCACCCGTCCCTGTCGCAGGGCCAGGTCGCCGACCTTGTTGTACAGGGCGACGTCGACCTCTTCCCCGGCAGCTTCGCTCTCCTCGATCGCCTTCGCATAGGCGGCGATGGCACGGTCGATCTGCTTGAGCTGCTCGAACTCAGCCGCCTTCTTCCGGTGCTTCGCGGCGTTGGACATGAGTTCGAGTGGATCTCCAGGTAGCGGGAAAGGTCACGAAACAGTGCCGTGGGGATGCTCCGGCCCTGAGCTATCTACGGCTCAGGGCGTCACGTGACAAGCACGGCCGTCCATCCACGACCCCGTGCAGAGACGCTCGCCAAACCAGTAAGGCAACTCCCGGTAGTCGTCCACGTCATGAATCGCGAGGTCGGCCCGGTACCCCACCGCCAGCTGGCCGGTGACGGCGGCAAGCCCCAGCGCCGCCGCCCCGTTGACCGTGCCCGCTATCCACGCTTCGGCAGCCGACATCCGGAGCTGGCTTACCCCCAAGGTGAGCACGAGTGGAAATGACTGTAACGGGGACGTTCCGGGGTTGAAATCACTGGCCAGGGCTACGGCCCCACCCGCCTCGATCAGCTGGCGGGCAGGCGCCTGGCGCCCGGTGCCGAGGAACAGCATCGTGGCTGGAAGCAGGGTAGCCACCGTGTCGCTGGCTGCCAGCGCGCTCATCCCCGCGGGTGAAATGGCGGCCAGATGATCGGCGCTCGCAGCCCCCAGTTCAGCCGCAAGGAGCGCAGCGCCGCCGTCGTGCAGTTCGTCGGCATGAAGCTTGGGGAGCAGGCCGTACCCTCTGGCGGCGGTCAGGAGCCGCCGCGCTTCGTCCACGGTAAACACGCCCGGCTCGCAGAAGACGTCGGCAAAGGCCGCCAGCTGCTCGGCCGCCACCTGCGGGTACAGCTCGGTGCACAGGGTCTCGATCCAGGCCTCGCGCCCACCGGGCCGATGCCGGTACTCGAGCGGGATTTCGTGCGCACCAAGGCAGGTGGCCACCAGTCGCCACGGCCCCCCGCCTGCCAGCCGGGCGATGATCCGCAGGGTCCGAAGCTCGTCATGGACGCTGAGGCCGTAGCCGCTCTTCACCTCGATCGTGGTGACGCCCCCGGCTGCCAGTTTGCCGAGCCGCGCCTCGGTCAGGGTGAGCAGCTCATCATCGCTGCGGGCACGCAGATCACGCACCGAACTGTGAATCCCCCCGCCTCGGCGAGCAATGTCCATGTAGGGGACACCACTCGCCCGCAGTTCCTGCTCCGCGAACCGTGCCCCCCCGAAGACTGCATGGGTGTGGGAATCCACAAATCCGGGCGCCAGCAAGCGCCGCCCGCAATCGATCGCTGCGGCGTTCGGGTAGGCGCGTCGCAGGGCATCGTCAGGGGCCACGGCAACGATGCGCTCGCCCTGCACGGCCACGCCAGCGCCGGCCACGACCCCCGCCTCCGCCATTTCCGCCCCACGCCGAGCCCGACCGGGACCGGCACACGTGACGGTTTGCGCGGCGTTCAGAAACAGCGTCGTCGGCACGGCCTCACCCATGGCGTTCGCTCAGGCGACGGTTGGGGTAACGGTGGCCATGACATCTCGAACCCGGGAGGCCAGCCGGAGCGGCGCCTGCGCTTCACCGCGGCAGGCGTAGTAACAGGCGTTGCAGTCGATGGGGGCGTACCCGCGATACGACTCCCAGGGACCGTCAGGCTTGAAGTCGGGACACCGCCGGACCTGCCCCTGCGGATCAATGTGGATGGTCGTGGACCCGCTGCGACAGGGCTCGGTCATCTCGCCACGCACGTAGCGTGGAATCTGCTCGAGATAGTAGTCGGAGTTGGTAATGACTCCCGCGCGACGCTTCTTGTAGGCGAGCAGCTGGTCGACAACCTGTTGCACGGCCACCGGATCGACCCCCTGCAGCAGATGGCGCTCGTTGCCGTTCTTGAGCGCGGTGTACACCGAGAAGTTCACGCCGCCCCCCAGCGCCGCCGCCCGCTCGACAATGGGCATGATCTGATCGAGGTTGTCGTTCTTGATGACGGTGTTGAATCGGACCCCGCCAATGCCGGCCTTTCGCATGCGTGGTACGAGGTCGAGGATCTTCGCGGTGAGCCCGGGGATCCCGCGCGCGTCGTCGTGCCGACCGTCGAGGTAGTCGAGCGAAATATTGAACTGATCCACCCCGGCATCCCAGAGCGATTGCGCGCGTTCCAGCGACAGCATGCCGGCATGGGTGATGAGTTGCACGTACGTATACCGCACGCTGCGCCGCACCGCGCGGACGATATCCTCGAGATCCCGCCGCAGCGTGGGCTCGCCGCCCGTGAAGGTGACCAGCATGGGGCTGAAGTGACGGGCGATCTCGGCGAAGTTCGCCCATTCGCGCTGCTTCTCGCTGGCGGGCGTCTGCCAGTAGTCGCAGAAGCCGCAGCGCGCATTGCAGCGCATGGTGACTTCGAAGTTGAGCAGCACCGGCCGGCGCCGTGCACGCAACCAGGCGTACTTGGCGAGAAAGATGGGCACGTGATACGGCTTGTAGCGACTGGACAGCATGGGACTCCGTGAAGAACGCGACGCCGCCGCGATTCAGCCTTCGAGCATGGGCAGACGGATCCGTTCGCGTCGCGCCGTCTCGAGGGCCAAGGGATACCCGGCGTCGGCGTGCCGGGCCACGCCAATACCGGGGTCGTTGGTGAGTACCCGTTCCAAACGTGCCCGCATGCGCGCCGTGCCGTCGGCGACGATCACCTGTCCGGCATGCAGGGAGTTGCCGATTCCGACGCCCCCGCCATGGTGAAAGGAAACCCAGCTGGCCCCGCTGGCCACGTTGAGCAGCGCATTCAAAATGGCCCAGTCGGCAATGGCGTCACTGCCATCCCGCATTCCCTCGGTTTCGCGGAACGGCGAGGCCACGCTGCCGGTATCGAGATGATCACGTCCGATCACGATCGGCGCCTTGAGCTCGCCGGTCGCGACGAGGTCGTTGAGAGCGAGCGCGAACCGCGCCCGTTCCCCCTGCCCCAGCCAGCAGATGCGCGCCGGCAACCCCTGAAACGCGATACGCTCCTGCGCGAGCGTGATCCACCGACGCAGCTGGACATCGTGGGGGAACAGCTCCAGCGCCAGGGCGTCGGTGCGCAGGATGTCCGCCGGATCTCCCGAGAGGGCCACCCACCGGAACGGGCCGCGGCCCTCACAGAACTGGGGCCGAATGTACTCGGGCACGAAGCCGGGAATGCGGAACGCATCATCGACCCCGGCATCGAAGGCGACCGTGCGGATGTTGTTGCCATAGTCGAACACGACGGCACCGCGATCCTGCAACTGCCGCATGGCCCGCACATGCAGCACCACACTCTCTGTCGCGCGCTCGACATAGGCCTGCGGGTCTGTGCGCCGGAGGTGGGCGGCCTCTTCGAGGCTCACCCCGAGCGGCACATAGCCCACCAGCATGTCGTGTGCGCTCGTCTGGTCGGTGACCACATCAGGGGTGATGTCGCGACGCACGAGTTCGGGCAGGACCTCCGCGGCATTGCCCAGCAGCGCCACGGACAACCCGGTGCCCGCCGCCTGTGCCTCGCGCAACCAGGCCAGCGCTTCATCCAGCGATGCCGTACGTCGGTCACAGTAGCGGGTGCGCAGGCGCATGTCGATGCGCGATGCGTCCACCTCCACCGCCAGCACCGCCGCGCCGTGCATCGCGGCGGCCAGCGGCTGTGCGCCGCCCATGCCCCCCAGGCCGGACGTCACCACCAGGCGTCCGGCGAGCGAGCCGCCGAAGTGGCGCATGGCGACCGCGCCGAAGGTCTCGTACGTCCCCTGCACGATGCCCTGCGACCCGATGTAGATCCACGAGCCGGCCGTCATCTGCCCGTACATCGTCAGCCCGAGCGTCTCCAGCCGTCGGAACTCCGGCCATGTCGCCCATCGCCCCACGAGGTTGGCGTTCGCCAGCAGCACACGCGGTGCGTCGACATGCGTGCGGAAGACCGCCACCGGCTTGCCGCTCTGGACCAGCAAGGTTTCGTCGTGGTCGAGTGTCTCGAGCGTGCGCACGATCGCGTCGAACGCCTCCCACGAGCGCGCAGCCCGCCCGGTGCCACCATACACCACCAGGTCGTCCGGACGCTCGGCGACCTCGGCGTCGAGGTTGTTCATCAGCATCCGCAGCGCCGCTTCCTGCTCCCACCCGCGGCACCGCAACGTGGCGCCACGAGGCGCTCGGACTGGACGTGAACCCGGAGTCATCAGATCGTCACCATGTCGGTCAGCGAGTCAAAGACACCAGCCGCCAGCGCGTCGCCCATCCGCACGATGTCGGGGGATGGGGACCGGTCACCGGTTGCCGGCGCCACGAGCGTGCGAATGTGCTGATGGGCGGTTTCGACGGCCGTGCTGCTGCGCAGCGGCCGGCGATGCTCCAGCGCCTCCGCGGCGGCGATGCACTCGATGGCGAGGACGTGTCGCAGGTTGCGCACGGCGCGCCGCAGCTTCACCGCCGCATGCATGGCCATCGGCACGACATCTTCCTTGTTGCCGTCCGTGGGAATGGAATCGACACTGGCCGGGTGAGCCAGCGCCTTGCACTCACTGGCGAGCGCCGCTGCCGTAACCTGTGACATCATGTGTCCCGATTCGACCCCCGGCTGCCCGGCCAGGAATGCCGGTAGGCCCTGGTTGAAGTCGGGGTGCACGAGACGATCTATGCGTCGTTCACTGATGACGGCCAGATTCGCGGTGACGATGGCCAGCATGTCACTGGCCATCCCGACCGCCTGGCCGTGGAAGTTACCCCCGCTCAGCAACTCACCGGAAGACAGGACCAGGGGGTTGTCGGTGGCCGCATTCAGCTCGCGCTCGATGAGGCCGCGTGCAAAGCGCAGGGCATCGAGCGCCGGACCATGCACCTGCGGCACGCAGCGCAACGCGTAGGCGTCCTGCACACGGGGATCACCATGCCGGTGTGATTCCCGGAGCGCGCTGCCGTGCAGCAACGCCCGCAGCAGCGCCGCCGATTCCCGCTGGCCGAGCTGGCCGCGCGCATCCTGAATGCGGGGATCGAAGGCATCGGGGGTGCCGAGCAGGGCTTCGAGGCTCATGGCCGTGGCGACATGCGCGGCGCGCCACAGTCGCGTGAGCTCGGCGCAGGCCAGCGTGGCCACCGCCGTGTGGGCCTGCGTCCCATTGATCAGGGCCAGTCCTTCCTTGGCCGCCAGCTCGGCCGGCATGACGCCGGCACGTGCCATGAGCACGCTCGCCTCATCCTCGGCACCGTCACCGCGCAGGCGTCCCTCCCCCATCACGGCGAGCGCCAGATGCGCGAGCGGCGCCAAATCGCCGCTCGCCCCCACACTCCCCTGTTCAGGCACGGGGGGCCAGAGCCCCGCGTTCAACATGCCGATGAGCGTGTCGACGAGCTGCGCGCGCGCCCCCGCGTAGCCCGTGGCCAACACATTGGCGCGCAGCAGCATCATGGCGCGTACCTCCCGCTCCGGGAGCGCCTCGCCAACGCCGGCAGCATGACTGCGCACGAGATTGCGCTGCAGCGCCGCCAGCTGCGGCGGCGCGATGGTGACCTCGCTCAGCTTGCCGAAGCCGGTATTCACGCCATAGACGGGCACGCCCCGCTCCACCGCGGCATCGACGACCCGACGGGTCTGCTCCATGCGCCGGCGCGCCTCGTCCGCCAGGGCGACCGGCATTCGCTCGTCTGCCACGGCGACCACGTCCGCCATGCGCAGGGTCCGACCGTCGAGATGCAGCACCTGCGCTCCTTCGCCCGCGGCGGGCGGAACTGCGCCTCAGAAGTTGCTCGACCGGAACGTCTGACGGTCGTAATTGAACTTGAGGTCGGGTTGGGCCTTCAGCGCGATGAAGAAGTTGAAGGCGAAGTTTCCACTGGGGGTCTGCGAGAACGTGAAAATCGCGTTCCAATCATGCAACTGCCGCTGCAAGCCGATCTGCTGGCTGGCAAACCGTGCGCGCTCCACATCGTACTGCGTGCTCCACTGCGCCGACCAGTTGCGGGTGATGCCGAACGACATGTTGGCATTCACCCCCTGCACGGGCGGCTGGCGAACGAACGGGGCCCCGATGGCACTCTGCCCGGTTCCGAGGCCCGTGGGCGGGCTGGTTTGCGCATTGAGGAAGCAGCGTTCGTAGGCCGCGATGCCCTGCGCGCGAAACGCCTCGCACAGCTTGGCGGGATCCGCCTCGATGATGACACCATTACCGCGCGGGGCGCGCTGCCGCGCGGCATTGTACTGGAGACTGAGGTTCCATCCCTGGCCCGACTCCGGCAGCGACATCTGCATGCCGCGCATGGCGCCGCCACCCGCGGCATTCATCTGCCGAGTCTGGCGGGCGAGGTTCTGCTGCGCCGCCGCCTGGGCCGGGCGAATCGATGCGGAATCGGAGAGATCGGCGGCGCGTCCGAACAACCGCGCAATGAAGCCAAAGACCGCACTCTTCCCATTCATCGAGAAGGTAATGCCCGTCTCCGTGCGGTACGGACTGAACGTCGCCGTGTCGGAGAGCGGGTCGCCCTGAAAGAGATCGTAGCTGGTGCGGAAGTCGAGCCCAGGGAGCAGATCGGTCCGGGCGCTGATGGCGAAGGTACGCTCGGTGAACCCGTTACCGGTACTGTCAGCGCGCGCGAAGTCCCAGCTGAGCGGCGAGAAGTTGACGGACAGGAGCTTGATCTTGCGCCCCTGGTCGGGTTCGGAATCGACCGGCGCGCGCAGCTTGGCCTCCAGGTTGGTGGCCAAGTTGAGCGACACGCGGTTCTGCATGAGCGCGCCAAGGTAGCCCACGCGGGACCGTCCGATGGCGGCGAGATACTCGTCGCTCACCGATGCCGTTGGGGAGTAGCTGTAGCTGATCGACGGATTGATGGAGTGCCGGAGCCGCGCAATGGGCCCCAGCCCGGGCAGCATGGCGTACAGCGTTGGCGACGCCGTGAGGGCATAGCTGAGCCGCTTGCTCTGCGACACCCAGCGTCCGCCGCTGCGCTCCGTCCGCACGAACAGCCCCCCCTGATCCACGTTCTGCACGTTGATGGAGGGTGACACGTTCCACGTGCCCTGGAAGAACCGCGGCAGATTGAAGGAGGTCGTCCAATCCACGTTCGTCTCGAAGGTGCGCGCGAACACGCGAATGGAACGCAGGGACGTGTCGCGCACCCCCACGATCTCACGCTGCTCGGGGTAGTCGCGAAACTGTTCGGTGACGGAGAACGAGTTCTGCCATTGGAAGTCCCACAACTTGATGGGGGTCTCGAAGGCGAACTGCATGTTGCGACGGCTGGCGTTGAAGCGCGAACTGTCCACGCCGCCGCCGGGGAGCGGGTTGTACACGAAGGGGAACTGGATGCCCTGGTCGATGCGGCTCGACCCGGAGACGGCCAGACGCAGTGACGGGGTCCAGGCGACCGGGCCGGCTTCGAGCGTCCCGGCGGTCACGTTGAGCTGCGGGAAATCCATGTCCACCTGCGGACGCCCCGGATACTGCACCCGGGATCCGCCGACATTGATCGACGCCGGCCCGATCTTCGTCTGGTAGTTGAGCTGGGAGCGGATGGTGGCGTTCGCCGCCATGGGGTTCACGGTGGTATTGCGCTGAATCTGGGTGTTCTGCACCCAGTTGAGGCGCGCCGTAAGCTTGGTGGACTTGGAGAAGTCCTGATTGTGATTCCAGGTCCACGATGCATTGGTTGTGCCGTTGCGCAACGCCATGTACGACACGGCAAACTCCCCCGTGATGAACCGATCCACCCAGCGATAGCGCATGTCCGCGTTGCTGCGCAGGAAGCCGGGGTCCACATCGGAACTGCGCGCGCCCGACCGCCAATCCATCGACAGTTCGGCGTTCATGTAGTCGTTCAGCGCAAAGAAGTAGCCGATGTTCTGCACACTGCGCCGGTAGTTGGGGCTGTTCCGGATCAGTTCGGCGAAGCCGAAATTGGGGGTGAGCATGCCGCTACGGCGTCCGCTGCGCACGTCCTGGAAGAAGAACGGAATCCAGAACACCGGCACTTCGCCGATGTAGAGCACCCCGGGACGCGCTACCATGACATTCTGCGAGACGAACTTCATGTCCCGGGTCGTGAAGTGAAAATGCGGCTCGGCGTGGTCGCAGTAGGTGAACGATCCGTTTTTCGCGAAGACGACATGACGACCACTGACCAGCGTGTCCGACAGGATCGTACTGCGCTTGGCCGTCAGAAAGAGGCGCTGTCCGCTCACGACCGAGGTGGAGAATGCGCCCGTCGTTCCCTGCCGGGTCTCCAGGTCATACTCGATCATCCCGTTGGCGATGAAGTCATCGGTCTCCTGCGCCTGCGGATCGCGCAGCAACACGGTGTCCCCGGTGGCGACAACTCTCTTGGTGGAGTCGTTGTACTGAATGGAGTCGCCGATGAGCATGGTTTCGTCACGCTGCACCGCCGAGGGCTTGCCCTTGAGCGTCAACAGGCGGGTTCCGGCGTTGAACTTCACCGTGTCCCCCTGATACTGCACCTTGGAGTAGCCTTCCTTGTCGAGCAGGGCACGCATGGCGGAATCCGGTGCCTGCCATTCGTACTTCACCTTGTCCTTGGACAACTCCCGGGTGCTGTCCTGCCCCGGCTGTCCGCGCGACAGTCCGGCCGGGGGCTGGGCGGGCCGGGCGGGGCGCTGCCCCTGGGCCTGCGCCACGCCTGCTCCGGCCACACTCGACCACACCAGCAGCGCCAACCCGGTGCGCCACCAGCCGCACGCGGTGTTTCGCAGGGTCACGCGACCTCAGCAGCCAGGCTGCGTTCTCGGCGCCGCGCAATCAGGCGCGACACGCTGATCGAGACCTCGTACAGGCCGTACAAGGGGATCGTCAACAACAGGAGCGAGGTCGGGTCACTGCCCGGGGTGATGATCGCCGCCGCGACCAGACAGCCCACGGCCGCATGCCGGCGGAACTTCGACAGGTATTGCGGCTGCACGATGCCGAGGGCGGACAGCAGCGCGATGACCACCGGCAGTTCGAAGACGGCCCCGAACGCCAGACACATGGAAATGACGAACCCCATGTAGTCCTTGACCGTCGGCATGATCTCCACGACCCCGCTCTGAAAGGACGCGAAGAACTGGAGCGTGACCGGGATGACATACTTGAACGCGAGGGTCATGCCCATCAGAAACAGCAGGGCCGCCCCGACCAGCGAGGGGATGACGACCTTCTTCTCGTGGGTGTACAGGGCCGGAGAGAGAAAACCCCAGATCTGCCACACGATCACCGGTGATGCGGCGATGAGACCCAGGGTGATCGCGGCATCCATGGCGATATCGAAGAGATCGCCGGGGTGCGTGACGATCAGCTTGCCGGTGATGTACGGTCGGATTGGCTCGGACAGGATCGCGACCACGTCGATCTGCTTGCTGAAGATCAGGGCAAACGACACACCGATGCCAATGGCCAGCGCCAGGGCGATCTTGAAGAGGCGCCAGCGCAACTCCTCGAGATGCTCGAGGAACGGCATTTCCGCGGGATTGCTGCCCGACATGGGTGACTCGTTACCTGGGGTACTGGTCGATCAACGCAGCGTCTTCAGCGTTTCCGCTGCCAGTTCGGCCTCATCGCTACGCGGGAACCGCGCCACGACCTGCTCGAACAGCTGACGCGCCTGTGCCGTGTTGCCCTGCTTGAGGATGAGCTGGGCGCGCTTGTAGAGGGCCGTGGGGGCCTTGGCCGACGTGGGATACGCGCTCACGACGGCCGCGTAGGCGGCGTCTGCGGCGGCCACATTGGATTCCTTCGCGAGGGACTCCGCAATCCAGAACTGCGCGTCCGCCGCGTAGTCGGACTGGGGATAGTTGGTGATCAGCTCCTGAAAGGTCATGCGCGCCGTGGCGGTGGCGCCGCGCAGCAGCTGGTCGCGCCCGGTCGTGTACAGCTGATTCGGTCCCGCGAGCACATTGGCCGATGTGTCGGGCTGCGTGGTCGCCGCGGCGGGTGCCCGCGTACCGCCGGGGCGCGTGGTGCCCCCTGCCGGGTCGACGAGCACCGCCGGCGTTGGAAGCATGGCGTTGCGCGCCTCCATCTCGGAGCGCAGTCGCGCAATGGTTGCCTGGCTCTGGCCAAGCAGCGTTTGCACCTGCAGCAGCTGCTCCCGCACGGCGCGCATCTCGCCGCGCACGTCCCCCTGAATGCCCACGGTGCGGGCGCTGACCCGCGCCAGTGAATCGCTGGCCACCTGAATGAGACGCTGCGTCTGCAGCAGGGCTTCCTTCTGGTCTGCCTGATTTCTGAGCAGCTCCGTGCGCATGGCGGCGATGTCACCCTGCAGGATACGCATGTCGCCGCGCGTCGCGAAACAGCCCCCCGTGGCGACAAGCGCCACGAGGGGAACCAGCCGCCACACTCGGTGGAGACGCATCGGCATCATGTCGGTGCCTTCGCAGGTGGCCACGGGAATCAGCTGGCCGGCTTCAGGGACTCGCCACCAGCCGTGATCTCGAACTCGTCGCGACGATTCTTGGACCAGGCGTCTTCGGTCGTTCCCTGCACCGCCGGACGCTCGCGACCGAACGACGACGTTTCGATGCGCGACGCGTCGATCCCGCGATCGGTGAGATAGCGCTTGGCCGCTTCGGCGCGGCGACGACCGAGCGCGATGTTGTACTCGTCACTGCCCCGTTCGTCGCAATGGCCGGCGATGCGGATGCGCAGCCCGGGATTCACGTTCAGGATGGCGATCTTCGCATCGAGTGCCTCGCGGGCATCATCACGCAGCTCGTCGGCGTCATATTCGAAATAGATGGTTTCGAGCAGACGCATGCGCGCCGCCGCGACCTTCTCGTTGTACGCCGCCATGGTGTCGACCGGAGTGGCGCGAGGGGTGGTGCGCTCAGGCGCCCGCTCGGTCGGCGTGGGGGCCGGCGTGGGGGCCGGGGCCACCGTCTTCTTCTTGCAGGCGCCCAGCATCAGCGACGAGGATACCACGACCAGCAGCAGACGAGAGGAACGCATCATGTCGAAAGGCTCCGGATTGGAGGGAGGAGGGTATGCCCGCAGGCGCTTACTGGGCCTGCAGGCGCGGGGACCACGCGGCAAGACGGGTTTCCGGACCACGCGTCAGCTGGCGCGCCCGCCCGGTCTCGATGTCGACCACCCACAACTGGCGCGTGCCGCTACGGTTCGAGGTGAGCACGAGGTGCCGCGAGTCCGGCGCCCACGACGGATCGTCATTGCGGCCATCGTTGGTCACCTGCCGTACCGACTGATCGCGCAGATTGATGGTCATGATTTGAAAGGTGCCACCGTTGCGGGACTGAAAGGCGACCAACCGTCCATCGGGCGACCAATCCGGTCCCGCGCGGTAGTCACGGTCACCGAACGCCGCCGCCGTCAGCAGCTCCACGTTCGTACCATCGAGATCGCTAATATAAACCTCCGGATGCCCGGAGCGATCCGACATGAACGCCACACGCTGACCGTCTGGGCTGAAGGTGGGCTGTGCGCTGGCGCGCCCGCGTCCCACCGTGACCCGCCGGGCGCCGCCGCCTTCGAATGGCTGGGCGAACAGGTCGGTACCGGAATCGGAGCCCCGTGCATAGAGCAGCGTCCGCCCATCGGGCGAGATGGCCGGCGTGGTATGCTCGATCCCGGGGGCACTGGCCAGCACGCGCTGGGCGCCGGTGGCGAGATCAGTGAACATCACCGGATTCCGCACCCCATCGAGCACCGTGTACACGATCCCGCGCCCGCTGGGCAGCCACTGCGGTGACATCCCGCCTGGCGTTACCGGGATCACATTTGCTCCATCGCTGTCAACTGTCCACACCCGGCCGGCGCGAGTAAATGCGATGCGCGTCTGCGCGATGCCACGCTGCCCCGTGATCCACTCCTCCACTGCATCCGCCACGCCATGCACCGCCAGACGCCAGGCGGGGGAGAGCGCACCGGCGGGAAGCGGGAAGTCCTTCTGGTTGCGCACGCTCTTGAGTCCCACGTCGTGCAGCAGCACCCGGACCCAGCCACTGGGCAGTACCGAGACCTGCACGATGCCATCAACGCCCAGCCTGGAAAACAGCGCCCAGTTGATGCCCCCCGTCACCGCAGGGGCCGCGGACGAACTGACCACGGTAAAGCGGTCGCTGAAATCGAAATCGCGGCTCAGGATGGTAGTCAGCGAATCCCCATTGGCCCCGCGAACCGGGAGCACGATCAGGGCGGTCTTCTCTCCCGGACGGTATTGCAGCCCCAGACTGACGCCCTTGGTCGGCTGTGCCATGAGCGCGGGGACCGGGGCCGACAACAAGGCACCGAGGGCAACAAGGGCGCTTGCCAGCGCCCACCGGACAACGCGAGGGACTCGCACGCGCGCAGACACCATCGGCAGAGACGGGGAAAACGGAATCATCGGACCTGGCACGTCACTGCGGGCGCAGCGCGTAATCGAACGTGAAATAGACCACCAGCACATCGTCGGCCCACCCGGCGGGGAGCGCACCGAAGCTGCGAGTACTCCCGACCGCCTCGATCGCCCCCATGGCATCGAGGTCATACAGGCGGTCACCGGAGCGCTTCACCACCTCGATGCCAACGACGGTGCCGTCGCGGCGAATCATGAACTTGAGCTCCGTGACCAGCGCCGCCGATACGCGCCGTGGGGACCAGTTGAGGGCAATCTGACGCACGATGTTGGACAGGTACCCGGGATACGGGAACGCGATCCCATCCGTGCGCACATTCGCCACGTCCGCCCCGCGCGTGCCGGTGGCACCGGCGCCGGACTTTTTCGCCGCGTTGGTCTTGGTTGCCGTGGGCGACGGGGCGTTGCGGTCTCCCCCCTTCTTGGTCCGGTCCGTGGAGGGGGTGGCCTTGGGAGACGGCAAGACCTTCTTCGCCTTGGTCGGGGTGGGAATCGTCTTCTCCTCCGCGACACGCTCCGCCCCGGCAACGTCCTGCGTGGACGCCGTAGCCTCCGTGGTCGGTTTCTCGACACCGGCCTGACGAGGGCCGGCCTGCCCGATCAACTCGACCCGGTACACTGGTGGGCGGGATTCGGCCGGCCGTGTCCCGGCCCACAGCACGAAGGCCAGAAGCGCACCATGGACGGCCATCGAGGCCACCAGTCCGGTCCCAAGGGACCGCCGCCCTGCCCGCGGTGCGCGAGCCGCCGCCACCGTCGCCATGCTCAGCGCGGCTCGTCGGGCTCGGCGACCAGCCCGACCTCGGTGATACCGCGCGCCTTCATGGCGGCCACCACGCGGATGACCGTGCCGTAGTCCACCCCGGCGTCCGCCCGCACGAAGACGCCGCCCGCCCCCTTGCGATCGGAGAGCGCCTTGATGCTGCCGGCGAACTCCTCAAAGGTGAGCTTGGTGTCATCGACGAAGATCTGACCGCGGCGATCCACGGTGACCACCAGGCCGTTCTTCGGCTCGAGCGGCTTGACCTCCGCCGTGGGCAGGGCGATGTCGACGCCGCCCTGCATCATCGGCGCCGTGATCATGAAGATGATCATCAGCAGCATCATCACGTCGATGAGCGAGACGACGTTGATTTCGGCATTCACCCCGAGACGTTCACCACGACGGCCGCGGCGCATGCGTCAGATCCGCCCTTCGCGAACCATGAGCGCGATGAGTTCGGACCCGAAGCCCTCGAGCTCGTTGTCAAGGCGATTGAGGCGGGCCGCGAACACGTTGTAGGCGAAGGCTGCGGGGATGGCGACGGCGAGCGCCGCCGCCGTGGCGATCAGTGCCGTGGCAATACCCGGAGCCACCGCCCCGATGTTCCCCGAGCCCTTCGTGGCGATGCCCTCGAATGCTTCGATCACGCCGAGCACGGTGCCGAACAGTCCGATCAGCGGACTCACGCTCCCCACCGTCGCCAACCACGGAATGAAACGGCCCAGTTCTTCCCGCTCGCGCCCGGTCTGTGAATCGAGCACCAGCCGGAGCGCCTCGACCTGCGATCCGGAGAGCCTCGCCGTGCGGTCGGAGGTGGCGCCCAAGGCGGGCTTGGTATCGTTGAGGAATTGCACCGCACGAGCAAAGACGGCCGTGAACGGACTGGGCTTCGACCGCTGGGCCAGCAGCATGGCGTCGTCGATGCCGCGCGCCCGTTCGAACTCGCGCACGAAGGCATTGCCGCCCGACTCGGCGCTACTGAACGTGCGCCACTTCGCGAACATGATGGCCCACGACAGCAACGACAGCACCGCCAGCAACCCGAGGACCGCCTTGGTCACCGGATCGCTGGTGAGAATCAGCTGCACAAACGAACGCGGCGTGGTGCCGCCGCCCTGCGTCGACAGCTGCAGGAGCAGCAGGGCACCGGACAACGCCCCTCCCCCCGTCACGCCGTGGCCCCGGCGGCCAGCCGCGCGCGACGATCAGCGAAGAACCGATAGGTGTTGGCGAGTCCGTCGGCCAGGGAGACCTCCGGCGCCCAGCCAAGCACGGCACGCGCCTTGTCCGTCTGCAGCGCCGACCGGGCCAACTCGCCCGCGCGGGCGGGCGCATACTCGATGGGCGCCGTTGCCCCGGACACCGTGCGCAGCGTCTCGGCGAGCAGGTTGACCGACGTCTCGATGCTGGTGCCGATGTTGAAGGCGCGCGCATCGAGTCGCCCCCTGGGTGGCAGTTCGCGCGTGGCCGCCAGAAAATTGGCGCGCGCCACATCGCCGGCGTACACGTAATCGCGCGTCTGTTCACCGTCGCCGAACACCGTGAGCGGGCGGCCATCGAGCAACCGATTGCAGAAGATCGCCACGACCCCGGCTTCGCCATGCGGATCCTGCCGTGGTCCATAGACATTCCCGTAGCGCAGGGCGACCGTCTCGAGGCCATGGACGCGGCCGTAGTACGCGAGGTAGTACTCGACGGCCAGCTTCGCGATGCCGTACGGCGCCTCCGGATCCTTGGCGAACGCTTCCGTGCTTGGTGGCGGATCGAAGTCGCCATACAGCGCACCGCCCGTGGACGAGAACACCGTGCGCGTCGGATACCCGCTGGTGCGGACCGCCTCCATGATGTTGAGCGTACCGAGCACATTGCGCGTCGCATCATACACCGGATCTTCGACGCTGCGTCGCACATCGATCTGCGCCGCCAGGTGACAGATCACGTCGAAGCGTCCGTCACGGACGAGCGCCGATGCCTCCGCCGACGTAATGCACCCGCGCACGAACCGGGCGGCGGCCGGGAGGTTCTCTTCGCGACCGCTGGACAGGTTGTCGAGAACGGTGACGGTCCAGCCTTCGGCCACGAAGCGATCTGCCACGTGTGAGCCGATGAACCCGGCACCTCCCGTCACCAGGACTGATTTCGCCATGCCGCTCGCTGCCTCGTCGTCGGAGTGATGTTGTCGTGAATCCCGTCAATGTAAACACGCGCCGGGGGCCACGGGGCACCCGGCGCGTGTGGATATTCTTCCGGCGACGCACGATGTGATCTCACCACCCGTGCGCTGCTGCTGTGCCGGCGACTACCGTTGGTCACGGCCGTCGCCGGATGTCCTCAGGGCGCTTTCGCGTAGCGACGCACCGTCATGCCGACCGCTATGTCGGTCTGGTACTGCTGGGTGATGATGGCCGTGGCATGATCACGATCGGCCCGAACCACGCGCACCGTTGCCGCGACCGCTTCGGTCGTGCCCTGCGCAATCCGGCGATAGATCGCCATCTCATCGCCGGCCGCCAGTCCGCGGGCACTCCCGGCCGAGAGCAGCACGAAGCTCTGCAGGGTCGGCTGCCCCTCGTTGGGGTCGAGCCAGGCAACGGTAGCGGATACATCCGGGGTATCCAGACGCGTGGTCTTCACCCACGGTGCACCGCCCTCGGGAGCGGGGAGCAGGTGCTGCCCTTCTTCGATGCGCCCGGACTGCCGTCGCACCGTCGCCAGCGCTGGCTTCCCCGCCTCCGCCTTTACCACTTCAAGCACGCCGGTCGGTTGCACCAGCAACTGCCCAGGCAACAGGAGCGAGGGGGGGCCAAAGGCGATGAGGCGGTCGCCCACCTTGTAGCTCTGCAGCGCCGGAGCCGCCAGCTCCACCTGATCGGTCATAATGGCCCGCTGGGGATACGCATCGCCAGTGGATTGCGACGATCCGACGCGGCCGGCCAAGCGGCCCGCCTTGGCCAGCACCGCCTCGGCCACCACGAACGGCGCCGACTGAAGCTCGGCAACGCGCGGCGCCGGCGTGTTCGGCCGAAGCACCGCCCGTGTACGCCGCTCCGCCTCGGCGGCGTCCGGAAGATCTCGATGAAAGACGGTCGTGACCTCATTCGGCTTGCGCGACGCCATGGCCACCTCCTGATCGACCAGTCCGACACGACGCGCGCCGCGCTCGCCCATGAGCGTGCCCACGCTCGGGCTGAGATCAGCGCGTCCGGTGTCGGCGGCCGTTGCCACCTTGGCAGTGGTCGAGCTCGGCGCAGAAGCGGGTGCTGCAGATGCCGCCATGGCCACGCGCGCCCCAGCCCGCCCCGCATTCTTCTTCCCGGCCGTCTGTGCGGCGAGAGAACCGGCGGGTGCCTTGGCTGGCGAGGCGTCGGGGGCAGGCGGCAGCGTGCCTTCGCCGGCCTTGGCGAGGGCCCCCTTGGGCACCGTGCTGTCAGCAGGGGCGGCCGCGACCTCGGCTGCCTTCGGCCCACGGACCGTAGGACGCGACGGAACCGTCAACCGCATACCCACGCGGAGCGGCGGTTCGGCCGAAACCGAGAGTCCATTCGTACGCGCAAGTGCTTGCCACTGGTGGCCATCGCCGTAGTAGCGCGCGGCGAGACTCCAAAGGGTTTCGCCCGGCTTCACGACATGAACCCGGGTGGACGCCTGCGACGCGGCCGACGGCGTGCCCTGCGCGTGCAACATGGCGGGACGCCAGACGAGCAGCAGGGCCAAGGTGGCCAGAACCGCGATGAGAAGACGGGACAGCACGCTGCTCGCGGGGCTGTCCGTGACGGCGGTGGAGGCGTGCGCCCGATTGGCAGCGCGCATCAGCGAACCTCGACAGGGGAAGAGTCAGGGCGTCCGAAAAGGGCGGATGCCGAAGGTGCCGTGCCGGTGCTGCACACAGCGTACCCACACGAGAGACGCCTGCCCGCGCCCACGGTAACGGCGGGACATGTCGGTCCCGGCGCTCCCTGTCACACCGCGGGCATTTCCCTGGCGACGCCAATGCCGCCAGGGTCCACGCCCCTCACGCGGATGTCAGAACGGCAAGTCGTCGTCTTCGTCGTTGAGGGCGCCAGGAAAATCATTGAAATCGTCGGCACCCGCCGGGGTTGCCGCCTTGCGCGGGGCAGCGGGTGATGAGGGGGCCGACCGGCGCGGCGCCGCGTCCATGTCATCACCACCGCCCATACCGCCAGCGCGACCACCAAGCAGCATGAGTTCCTTGACCTTGATCTCGGTGGTGTACTTGGTCTGCCCCTCCTTGTCCGTCCACTGGCGGTACTCGATCTCCCCCTCGACGTAGATCTTTTCGCCCTTGCGCACGTACTTCTCGACGACATCGGCGAGGCCGGTCCCGCGCCCGCTGTTCCACACGACGCAGCGATGCCACTCCGTCTTTTCCTGCTTGTTGCCACTCTGATCCGTCCACTGGCGGCCCGTCGCGAGTGAGAACGTCGCGACTCGGCCGCCGGTCCCGACGGTACGGACTTCGGGATCTCCCCCGACGTTGCCAATGAGAATGGCCTTGTTCAGGCTGCGGCTCACGTTGCCTCCTCAGAATCGAAATTGAACGCCGATGATGCATCGAACGATGGGAACATACGGCACACTCGGCAGGACGCGTTAACCGGCACGACGCCGGGACCATCAATCCTACGCGGGGGATCTGACAGGACGAACCCGTCGCAACACCAGGGCATCCTCGGTGGGGTGCTGGTAGTATTGGCGTCGCCGTCCCACCAACTCGAAACCGCGGCTGCCGTACAGGTCCCGCGCCGGACCGTTGGATGTGCGCACTTCGAGATACACGGCGGCCACGTCGGCGGTGTCGGCAAGATGCAGGGCGTCGTCGAGCAGCTGCGCACCGACACCGCAACCGCGACGTGCCAACGTGGTGCAGATGTTGGCAATCTCGCCCTCGTCGGCCGCGCGCAACAGCACACAGTAACCGGCGATTTCCCCCGACCCCTCACACGCCACCCGCAGGCGGGCATACCCATGCGAGAGCAGGTCGAGGAAGGCCGACGGCGGCCACGCGTCGGCAAAGGCTTCGGCTTCGATCTCGGCCACCGCCTCGACATCGCCGAGGTGCATGTCCCGAATGGTGACCGGGAGGCGCGCCATGAGTCGTCAGCTCCGCACGACAGGCGCATCCGGCAAGCTGATGCCGTAACGCTCCTCCCACTTCACCTGAGCTTCGGCAAGGCGCCCGTACAGGGGCTCCCACCCGTTCAGCTCGATCGGGCGATCCCGCCACTCCCCGCGAGCCGCCGGCAGGCACTCGGCCGCTGGCATACACAGCGCACGATCCTCGGCAAACGGCGACGACAGCACCGCCAGCCGCTGCCCCGCGGGCACCGCCGACTCCAGCATCGCCGCCGCCATGCGGACGGCGGCTCCCGCCGGGCGCCAGAACCCGCCCTCGTATCGCCGGACCGGGAGTACGTAACGCTCTCCACGGAGCGCCTCGGCGTGCACGACATACTCGCCGGCTGGCACGTCCGGCAACGATGCAGCGGCCAGGAGCAGCGACGGCACGGCGTAGAGGGGGCACCCGGCACCATGGGCCAGCCCCTTTGCCAGTGCGGCAGCGATACGCAGCGAGGTGAAGCCACCTGGCCCCTCTCCGCACACGATCGCCCCCACGTCGCGCGGGTACACGCCCGACAACCCCAGCATGTGCTGCAGCGTGGGGAACAGCTGATCCTCCTTCCCTGCCCCCATGGTCACGCCCTGAGCGCCCAGCAGACGGCCACCGGCGAACAGCGCCACCGTTCCATTGCTGGTCGAGGCGTCGAGGACGAGTGTCGGGGCGGATTCGGAAAGGGCGGTCACACAAGGAGTTTACCGCCGCCTCCCCTTCGATCACACCCCGCCCGTGACACGCCAGTGACGTCAGGCCACGCGCGGCGCCCCCCGCTCGGGCGGCGCCCCGGTCATGACGGTCGGCAGCTGTTCGAACCCGTTTGCCTGCTCCTGCGCCAACGAGCCCAACGGTCCATCCTCACGTCCCGTTGGATCAGACGCCGTTCCCAGATGATGTCTGCCAGCGGCACCGTGCCGGGACGCGCGCTGACCGAGGCTCACGACGAAGCCGTGAATCGGGACACGAACGCAGTACCGAGGTACGATGGACCTCGTGGGAGGGCACACGATGCCGGAGTGTCGGACCCGATCGTCGGGGCCTGTGGTTGGGGTACCGACCCATTCCGTCAGCGCCGTCGTGCACGGCCAGCCCGCGCCGCACGTCGAACCGTTCAGCGCGGGCGTTGCGGCGCCACGCGCAGTACGCGCCGACCCGCGTGAGCCGGGTCGTGCGCCAGCGTGATGTGGATGGTCTCCGGTGGCAGGGTGTGCCGTGCGCGTTCGGGCCACTCCACCAGCAACACCGGCGCGGTGGCGACCAGTTCGTCCCAGCCGAGTGCCTCGAGTTCAGACTCGTGGCGCAGCCGATACAGGTCTACGTGGACGACGGGGCCGCGGGGCGAGTCGTACTGCTGCACGAGGGAGAAGGTCGGACTGGTCACCGCCCCGAGCGCCGATACCCCAAGACCGGCACAGATGGCACGGGCGAGGGTCGTCTTGCCGGAACCGAGGTCACCCTCCAGGGTTACCACGGCCGGTACGGGCAACGCCGCTCCGACCGCACGTCCCCACGCTTCGAGGGAATCGCGCTCCGGCGCCCTCGGCGCGCCACGCGTGAGCAGGTGCGACAGCACGGAGGCTGTCGAGTCAGCGGCCACGCTTCCCTCCGGCACGGCGCCCTGGGGCACTCCCTGGCGGTCGCTTTGGCGCGAGGGCGTTGCCGCGGGCCTGCGCAGGTGCCTGCCCCAGCGCCGTTCGCACCTCGAACAGCTGATCGCGGAGTCGGGCCGCCGCCTCGAAGTCCAGCGCTGTGGCGGCTTCACGCATGGCCACTTCTAGCTCGGTCACCAGCTGTTCGAGCTCCTCCCGTGACCGTGCCACCTGCTCGTTGGCCAGACGCTTCGGCGCCGGGGCCTCACCATCACGCTCGACGCGCGCGTCGGCCACCCGCGTAATGAACCGGACCTCGTCCACACTCTTGCTCACCCCCTTCGGCACAATCCCGTGCGCGACATTGTGCTCGTGCTGCATGGTGCGCCGACGGTTGGTCTCGTCCATGGCGCGCTGCATGGACCCCGTGATCCGGTCGGCATAGAGGATGGCCATGCCGTGCAGATTGCGTGCCGCCCGGCCGATGGTCTGAATGAGCGACCGATCGCTGCGCAGGAAGCCTTCCTGATCGGCATCGAGAATGGCGACGAGCGACACCTCGGGCATGTCGAGTCCCTCGCGCAGCAGGTTGATGCCCACGAGCACATCGAATTCTCCCAGCCGCAAGCCGCGCACGATTTCCATGCGTTCGATGGCGTCAATGTCGGAGTGCATGTAGCGCACCCGTACGCCCATCTGCTGCAGATAGTCCGTGAGATCCTCCGACATGCGTTTGGTGAGGGTGGTGACCAGCACCCGCTCCCCCCGGCGCTCGCGCTGCCGAATTTCGTGGAGCAGATCGTCCACCTGTCCCTTTACCGGCCGCACCTCGAGGACCGGATCGAGCAGCCCCGTTGGCCGAATGACCTGCTCCACCACGATCCCCTCGGAGAGCTGCAATTCGAGTTCGCCCGGCGTGGCCGATACGCTGATGAGCCGCGGGACCAGGTGCATGAACTCCTCGAAGACCAGCGGCCGGTTGTCGAGCGCACTCGGGAGCCGGAATCCGTAGTCGACGAGCGTCAGCTTTCGTGCACGGTCGCCATTGTACATGGCGCGCACCTGGGGCAGCGTCACGTGCGACTCGTCCACGACCACGAGATAGTCGTCGGGGAAATAGTCGAGCAGACACGCCGGACGTTCTCCCGCCAGGCGGCCACTGATGTGCCGAGAGTAATTCTCGATGCCGGCGCAGGTGCCGATTTCCGCCAGCATTTCGAGGTCGAAGTTGGTGCGTTGCTCCAGCCGCTGTGCCTCGAGCAGCTTCCCCTGCAGCCGCAGCTCCGCAAGTCGCTCCGCCAGCTCATCGCGAATGGCCTTCGACGCGCGCTCGATCGTTGGACGATTGGTGATGAAGTGCTTCGCCGGATAGATGGCCATGCGGTCGAGCGTGACGATCGTGTCACCGGTGACCGGATCGATCTTGCTGATACGCTCGATCTCATCCCCCCACAACTCGAGCCGCACGGCCTGCTCCTCGTACGCCGGGTAGATCTCCACGGTATCGCCACGCACGCGGAAGGTGCCGCGATCGAAGGCGACATCGTTGCGCAGATACTGGATGCCCACCAAAGCGCGCAGGATTTCGTCGCGCGGGATCTGCTGTCCCCGTGACAGGGACACCATGCGTTCACGGTACGACACCGGGTCGCCGAGGCCGTAGATGGCCGAGACCGTGGACACGATCACGACATCGTTGCGCTCCATGAGGGAACTCGTGGCGCGCAGGCGCAGGCGATCGATATCCTCGTTGATGCTCGCGTCCTTCTCGATGTAGGTGTCACTCGAGGGGACGTACGCTTCCGGCTGGTAGTAGTCGTAGTACGAGATGAAATACTCCACCGCATTCGCGGGGAAGAACGACTTCAACTCGCCATACAGCTGCGCCGCCAGCGTCTTGTTGTGCGACAGCACCAGCGTGGGGCGCCCCCACTGCGCGACGACATTGGCGATCGTCATTGTCTTGCCGGAGCCGGTGACGCCGAGCAGCGTCTGGTGGCGATCACCGCGCCGGAGTCCGGCGGTCAACTCGGCAATGGCGCGAGGCTGGTCGCCAGCCGGATCGAAGGGCGACTGCAGGCGGAACGGGTATTCCATTGTGCGAAAGCTAGCACTCTCGGTGTCTCTTCGGTAGAACCGATTCAGTACCGATCGCTACCCGCCCCCGCTCACGCTCGTGACCTGCACAACCGTCAGTCTCGATCGGTGAGACGTGCCCTATCCCTGCGGACGGCGCATGTCGGCAAGCCCCGTGACGGATTCCCGCAGCCCCCCGCGCCGTCTGGCGCGCCGCCAACCGCACCTCATCCCCGCGCCTGCGCCCCTCGATGCGACGCGCACGCTGAGGACACCGGCACGGCTGCACGCCACCGGCCGGGGGCGCGCGGCCCAGTCGGCTACTCGTCGGCCGTGATCTTCTCGCGCCGGCTGACCACGGCAATACCCTTCACACGGCGCGCCGCCTTGATGATGCGTTCGAGGTGCGCGAGGTTCTCCACTTCAACCATGGCTGCGCCGGTGACCTTGCCATCCGTGGTCTTGAGCTCGAGGCTCTTGATGTCGGTGCCGGTAGCGCTCACGGCCGCTGCAACATCCGCGTACAGCCCGCGGCGGTCATTCCCTTCGAGTGCCAGCCGCACCACGAACCGCTCGCCGGCCATCTCCTGCCAGTCGATCTCCAGGCGTCGCTCAGGCTCGTGCGCGAGGAGCAGCAGGTTGGGACAATCACCGCGATGGATGCTCACGCCACGCCCACGCGTGACATACCCCACCACGCGATCGCCGGGAACCGGCTGGCAGCATTGCGCATACCGCACCAGCAGCCCGTCGGCACCCTGAATGCGGATACCCTTGCCGGTGCCGACCACCTTGTTGACGATGCGCTCGAACGTGCTCGGCTTCGCCGGCTCCGGCGGACTCGTATCGAGCAGCGGGTGGAGCAGCTTGAGCACCTGCAGGACGTGCACGTCGCCGGCACCAATGCTGGCAATGAGGTGCGGCGTATCCTTCAGCTTGAGCAGCTTGGCAATGGGATACAGCTCGGCATCATCCGCCTTGGACAACCGGCGGCGACGCAATTCTCGCTCGAGGATCTCCCGCCCCAGGCGCATCGCCGACGACCGCTCCTCGAGGCGCAGCAACTGCCGGATCTTGTGCCGCGCCTTGCCGGTACGCACGTGGGCGAGCCAGTCGCGACTGGGCTTCGCATTCGGATTGGTGAGGATCTCGACCGTCTCGGAGTTCTTGAGCTCGCGCGACAGCGGCGCGATACGGCCGTTGACCTTCGCCCCAGCACAGTGCGCCCCCACCTGCGAGTGGACGGCAAAGGCGAAGTCGAGCGGAGTGGCCCCCTTGGGCAGCTGGATCACGTCGCCGGTGGGCGTGAACAGGAAGATCTCGTCCTGATACAGGTCCAGCTTGAGAAACTCGAGAAACTCCCCGGGCGTCTCGGCATCCATCTGCAGCTCGAGCACCTGCCGAAACCACGCCAGAGCCTTGTCCAGCTCGTCGGCGCTCTTGGCGCTCTCCTTGTACAGCCAGTGCGCCGCAATGCCGTAGTCGGCCGTGCGATGCATGTCCCGCGTGCGGATCTGGATCTCGAAGAGCTGGCGGCCCGGACCGAATACGGTCGTGTGCAACGACTGGTACCCGTTGCTCTTCGGCTGCGCGATGTAGTCCTTGATGCGCTCCTGCACCGGCGTCCAGCCATCGTGAATCACCCCCAGCGCGTGGTAGCACTCCAGCACGTTGGGGACGATCACGCGGATGGCAAGCAGATCGTAGATGTCCTCATACGGACGATCACGCTGTTGCATCTTCTTGTAGATGGACCACAGATGCTTGGGGCGGCCCGTCACCTCGACGTCGGCGATGCCCGCATCGGTGAGGCGCTTCTCGAGCGGCTCCTTCATCTGCGCAATGAGCGCCTCGCGCTCCCCACGCTTGGCCGCCACCATCTTGGCCAGCGACTTGTAGGCTTCCGGCTCGAGATACTTGAACGCCAGGTCCTCGAGCTCCCAGCGCACCTTCGCCATACCGAAGCGATGGGCCAGCGGGGCATAGAGATCACGCGTTTCCTGCGCAACGCGCCGGCGCTTTTCCGGAGCGAGCCAGTCGAGCGTGCGCATGTTGTGGAGCCGGTCGGCCAGCTTGATCAGAATGACGCGGGCGTCCTTGGCGATCGACAGCAGCAGCTTGCGGTAGTTCTCCACCTGCCGCTCCTCGCGCGAGGACAAAGGCAGGTTGGCGATCTTCGTGAGGCCATCAACGATCTGGGCAATTTCGGGGCCGAACTCCCGGGCCACGTCCTCGACGGTGATGTCGGTGTCCTCCACGATGTCGTGGAGCAGGCCGCAGGCCACGGTGGTGGTGTCGAGCTGCAGGTCGGCCAGAATGCGCGCCACCTCGACACAGTGCGAGACGTAGGGCTCGCCCGAGTGCCGCACCTGGCCGGCATGGGCCACGTCGGAGTACCGGTACGCACGCACGAGCAGGTCGTGATCGAGTCGATCGTAGGCGCCATCGACGCCTGGTCCGAATCCCGGAATCATCTCGTGCAGCGCGATCGTCGTCACAACAGTCCTGCCTCCGCAAAGCTTACGTATCGGCCCCGTCCCACAATGACATGGTCGTGCACCGGGATGTCCAGCAGTCGCCCGGCCGCGACCAACTGCTCCGTGACCGCGCGATCCTCCGCACTGGGCGTCGGGTCACCGCTGGGATGGTTGTGCACGAGTATGACCGCCGCCGCCCGCTCGGCGATCGCCTCCCGGAACACCTCACGCGGGTGCACCAGGGAGGAATTGAGCAACCCTCGTGTGACCATCACGTCCCGCTCCAACCGATGCTGCGCGTCGAGGATGGCCACGTGGAACTCCTCAACCGGCGCATCCTGCAATCGCGGCGCATACACTGCCGCCACATCACGCGGCCCGCGCAGCGGTTGTCCCGCCTCCCGTGCCTCTCCTGCCATCCGGCGACCCAGCTCCAACGCCGCCTGCACCGCCGCCGCTCGCGCCGTTCCAACCCCACGCGTGCGGGTCAACGCGGCAAAGGGAACCGCCGCCAGCCGACCGAGCGACCCACCGGATTGTGCGAACAGCTGCTGCGCGCATTGCAGCGCCGACCCCCCACGATGTCCCGAGCCAAGCAGCGTGGCCAGCAACTCGGTGGTGCTCAGCGCCTGAGCGCCAAGGAGGCGCAGACGCTCCCGCGGCCGCTCCGTCGACGGCATCTCCTTGATCTTAAGGCGAGGTTGGGTGGGCTGGCTAGTCGGCTGGGGCACGGGGTCTCCGAGCAAGGGACTGTCGAACGCGAGCGTATACAGTACCGGGGGCCGCGCGTGATCCACGTACCACAAATGCCACCGCCGGCTCCTTTGAACGCTGATGCGCGCCGTCGCGTACCTTGTGCCGTATGCCTCCCAGTCAGCCACCCGATTTCCCCGTGTCGCCAAATGCCGCCGACGCGCCGCCCGGCCCCTTCGAGCGCGCGACGTTCGACCCCACCAGCGACGCCGAGTGGGAATCGCTGCGGAGGCTGGGCCATCGCATGCTGGACGACCTGCTGGCAGCCCAGCGCGCGCTGCCGGAGCAGCCGGTGTGGCAGGCGCTTCCGGACGTCCTGCGCGCCTCCTTCGAGGAATCAGGGCCGCGCCACGGTATCGGTCCCGAAGCCGCCTACGAGCGGGTACGCCGCAGCGTGCTGCCCTATGGCCTTGGCAATTGGCACCCGCGCTTCTTCGGCTGGGTGCAGGGCAATGGTACGCCGCTGGCCATGCTGGCCGACATGATCGCCGCCGGCCTGAACCCCCACCTCGGCGGCTTCAACCAGGCGCCAGCGCTCGTCGAGCGCCAAGTGGTGTCGTGGTTTGCCGAATGGCTCGGCATGCCGGGAGCGAGCGGGCTGTTCGTGACGGGGGGAACCATGGCGAACGTGCACGCGCTGGCGTGTGCCCGTATTGGCGCGGCACGTCGCCTTGGGCGCGACGTACGGCGTGATGGGGTGCAATCGTGGCCGGGGGAGCCCGCCGTTGCGCCGCTGGTGTATTACGGATCGACCGAGACGCATGCGTGGGCATTCAAGGCCGCCGAGTGGCTGGGGTTGGGATCGCGGGCATTTCGGACTGTACCGGTGGACAGCGACTTCCGCATGCGCCTCGACGTGCTGGAATCCATGCTGGAGGCGGACGAACGGGACGGCCTCATCCCGTTCTGCGTGATCGGTACGGCGGGCACGGTGAATACGGGCGCCACGGACGACCTCGTCGCGCTCGCCGACCTGTGCCGCCGACGCCAGCTGTGGTTCCATGTCGACGGGGCGTTCGGCGCCCTGGCGGCACTCTCCCCGCTCGTCCGTGAACAGGTCATCGGCATGGAGCGCGCCGACTCCCTCGCGTTCGATCTGCACAAGTGGGGATCGATGCCGTTCGAGTGTGCCTGCGTACTCGTGCGTGACTCCCAACTGCATCACGAGGCGTTTCGCCACCGCGCCAGCTACCTCGTGCCAAGCGAGCGTGGCCCTACGGCTGGCGGAATGTACTTCAACGAGCGCGGACTCGATCTCACGCGTGGGTTCAAGGCGCTCAAGATCTGGATGCAGTTGCACGCTGACGGCGTCGAGCACTTCGGGCGCATCATCTCGCAGAACGTGCGGCAACTCCGTCGCCTCGTGGCGGCGATCGATGCGCATCCGGAGCTGGAGCGATTGGCGCCGGCGCCACTCAACATCGCCTGCTTCCGGTACGTCCCGCTTCGTCCGCGGGGGGCCATGGGTGCGTACACCGACGCGGAACTCGATCCCCTCAACCGCGAGTTGCTGGCGCGTCTGCAGGAGCGCGGCCTCGCCATGCCGTCGAGCACGGTCATCCATGGCCGCTTCGCGATACGGGTGGCCCATGTGAATCACCGCACCACCGACGCCGACATGGACCATCTGGTGCAGCAGATTGCTGTCCTGGGGCGGGAGATCGCCGGCGCGTCTGCCGTACCGGTGTGACGCGCCGTGCAGGGCCGGATATGCAGAACGGGACGACCGCCATGGCCGTCCCGTTGTGTACATCTCGTTGCGAGTGGATCTGAGCCTCGACGTACCGAGGCGGAAAACGGTTCAGCGACCGCCCGAGCCGCGCGGCTTGGCCGTCCGCGCTCCGCCGTCGGAGGATCCGGACGAAGCCCCCCCACCGCCCATACCGCCCATGGACCCGCCGCCAACGCCTCCGCCCCCACCACTGGGCGAGGCCGGCGAGTATATGCCCGAGCCGCTGCCGGACTGCGGCGTGGAACGCGTATAGCCACCGCCACGAACCGCCCGACCGCGTACCGGGCCACTGGCGTCACCGCCACTTCCGCCATTGGGGACGATCACGACGGGGCCCCCGCCCCAGAAGACGCCAGGCCCGAACCCGCCCCCCCAACCGCCGCCCCACCCCCCACCCCACCCGCCGCCCCACGGCGAGAAGGCGTTGAAGCCCCAAGGGCCACCCCCGAATCGATAGGGGTTGAAGTACCCGAAGCCCCAGGGGTCGAGCATCCCGAAGCGATAGCCGAACCCCCAAGCGCCCAACCCGCCGGGGCCGTAGCAGAGATCGTCCATCATCTGGCAGCGCGAACCCATTCCGACGCCTCCCATGCCGCCACCACCGGTCCGCCCATTCCGCATGGCCACGATCCCGGGGCCCTGGGATGCCCCCGATGCGGTTGTCATGGCCGGGCCGATCTGGAAACGATCGGGATTGGCCAGGGCCACCATCACATCGATGACCCGCGGCGGGACTCCGCCGTCCGCCAGCCGAAGGAGGGACTTGGCGTCGAGCGCAAGGCGCTGCCCGATCTCCGAGAGCCATGCTTCGGCCAGGCTTGCGGGAACGACACTGGCGGTGGCGATCACCTCGTCAATGCCCATCGCCCCACCGGTGGCCACGCGCAAGGCACGTGAGGAGCGCGGGGCGCCGGCAGCGGCCTGCTCGCCGTCGCCATCGAAGCGGAAGCGGGCCACGGAGGTCGCTTCGTTCTTGCCGACGGCGAGATGCTGCAGCTGCACCCACTGCCCGGCGTCGTTCATCGTCATCAGGCCGGTTTCCACGCGCTTCACGCCGCGGGCGCAGGAGAGCTCTGCCTTGAGCACCAGACGCGCGTCATCGGGTGACCATTCGGCGCGTTCTGTTCCTTCGCACTCGTCGATGCGGCGCGGGACCGCCGAGCCGGCGACTGGCAACGCCGTTCGCGACATGACGGAATCGCGATGGTAAAGAACGATGTCCACCGAGCGTGCGACCGTCGAGCTGGGCATCACGCAGGCCCGCGTCGGCTGCTTGTCGCTGTCGAGTTCCTCGAGACCGAGTCCGGTGTCGAGCGGACGCCAGCAGCCGAGCCACGGTTGGAAGCGCGCATCGACCGGCGCGCTGGTCCCCTGCGCGTGCGCACCGGAGGCGGAAACCAGCAAGGCCGCCGCCGTGATCGGCACGCGAAGGCGTCGTGCGAGAGGTACGCGGAACATGGGCGAGTCTCCGTTGGCGAAACGTTCAGGCGACGGCCGCAGCCGGCGCGTGGGCAGGAAGGACGTACGCATCAGAACCGGAACTGCAGACCGGAGGTGAGGCCGATCCCCGACAATGCCGTGCGATCGAAGCCGGTGAAGTCACCCTGCAGAGGGGCTCGCGAATGGTCGTAGCGCAACTCGGTGTTGATGGCGACCGCCGGCATGAAGGCCCAAGTGACCCCCGTGGCCCCGTACGCGAGCGGCGCCCACCCTTTGGCCTCGAGCGTGGCGGAGAAGACGTTGAGATTCGCGGCCCGAAAGTCGACGAAATCTCCTTCCTGATGAAATCGGTAGTACATGGCCCCGGCGCCAGCGGCGACGTACGGCACGATTTTCGCCGGCACCCAGGCCAGGCGGCTGACGCTCCGTCCGGCGGGGGTCAGGTTGTAGCGCACGCCGACGCTGAGCGGTGTGCGCCGCAGGCGCGTGGCCTGTTCGATGGGCAGATCGCGGTTGTCGACGAAGTCACGGTATTCCGACTGGACGCGCCGGGTGACTGTGGACGCCGAGAACTGCAGTTCGAGGCGTTGCGTGAGCGGGACGCCGATATCGCCGCCCAGGGAGAGTCCGGTGTACCTGTCCGGATTCAGGGTGAGCAGGCTGTCTGCAAAGGCGAACACCCCATCGGACGCGTTCGGGCGAGCAGCGCCGGCGCGGAGGGTGATCGTTGCCAAGGGGCGCCCGAGCATGTAGTCCCTACGGGACTGGGCCTCGACGGGTGCGGCGTGGATTGCGCCTGCTGCGGCGAGAGCGAGCGCCAACCGGGTGGCGGTGGACGCACGAACCTTTCTGCTGTCCGACATGATGTTCTCCGGATGGATCTGCCGTGAATGTACCCGCATGCTGCCGTGAACGGTCCACAACCTGGCGCGGGTCCGTACGCTCGCCCGGCAGGCGGGTTCCAGCCGGCGGGCGGCACACTTCATTGATCCCGATCATCTGCTCCCGCTTCGCTCGCCCGCGCCAGGCGGAGGCCCAGTTCACGACGCGGTGAGGATAGGCGGGTGTGTCAGTCGGTTGTCAGCCGTTTCGGGAGAATGGTACGCGATTGGGGATTACAGAATGATGAACGTCCTGTGGAAAAGACGCAGCCCCCGCTGCATGGATACGAGATCCACGCAGCGGGGGCTGCAAAGGGTGCCGGCGACGGCCTACTCTCCCGCGAGCTCTCGCCCGGAGTACCATCGGCGCTATCAGGCTTAACGACCGTGTTCGGGATGGGAACGGGTGTGGCCCTGACGCTCTAGTCGCCAGCGAATGGGGGGCCCCCGAGGGGGCAGACCATTCGACAGACAGCTTGGGAAGTGATCATGAGGCGCCGGTGCGCCTTTCGGGCGGCACGGCGCTGACGATACGGGTGCTTTGCGGTGATACTCGATTCTGTCCAGGCCGAAGCCTGGGGGAGTCAAGCCGCACGGGCGATTAGGACGGCTGCGCTCGGAACGTCTCGCGACGCTTCCACGTGCCGCCTATCGACGGAGTCGTCTCCTCCGGCCCTTCAGGGAGCTCAGGGCTCCAGGGAGAATTCATCTTGGGGGGCGCTTCCCACTTAGATGCGTTCAGCGGTTATCGCCACCGACCATCGCTACCCGGCGTTGCAACTGGCGTCACAGCCGGGACACGAGCGGGTCGTCCGACTCGGTCCTCTCGTACTAAAGTCCGCTCCCCTCAATTCTCCAACGCCCACGACGGATACAGACCGAACTGTCTCACGACGTTCTGAACCCAGCTCATGTGCCACTTTAACCGGCGAACAGCCGGACCCTTGGG
>NZ_JAJTHI010000042.1 GCF_021298855.1 Gemmatimonas sp. | reverse complement strand
GGCCAACTCCTCCGCGGTGGGCGCCCGGTTGGCGGTCCCCATCACCTGCTGGCGGACGGTGTTGTGTCCCACCTGGTACCCCACATTGATCCCTATGCCCATTGCGGCGGCCGAGTCCATGGTGGCCGCCAGCGGATACGGCCCGCCGCCGTCCGGCCCCCCCAGCGCCAGGGTCACGCCCTGACGCGCGGCGCTCGTGGCGTCGGGGAGCTCCAGCAGCGGCTCGAGGTGCGCGTGCAGGTCGATGAACCCCGGCGCCACCACCTGGCCGCGCACGTCGATCGTCCGGGGCGCACTCCCCGCGGCGAACGGCGTCGCCTGTACCGCCGCGATTCTTCCGCCCTTGATGGCCACATGACCCGCGCGGCGCGGCGCGCCGGTACCATCAACGAGCGTGGCGTGCGCCAGCACCACGTCAAACGGAGCGCCCCCCTGCGCGGCAGCAGCAGGGGGCAGCGCGAGCGCCGCCAGCAGCGGCACGAGGGCGGTGAGTCTGGGCATGGTCGGGGGGCGGGGGGACCCACGGTGTTCAGGGCGAGGTCGGCGTCACGCTACCCCCGCCGGCGATCGTCAGCGCGGGGGCGCTACGCGGGTGAAGGTGACGGGGGTTCCCAGCAGCTCTGCCACCAGCTCGTCCACCGTGCCGACGGGGGTCACGCGGAAGCGCACGAAGAACGGGGGGCGCTGGGAGTTGTTGAAGGTGCCCCGGAAGTTGTCGGCGTTCCAGTGTTCCAGCGCGCCAGACAGATGCGGGCCATGGGTGATGCGCAGGGCACCTTCCGCCTCGGTCACCTCGATCGTGCCGTACAGGCTGTCCACGTAGCGCCCGGCGTAGCGTGCCAGTGGCAGCGACGGGGAGCCGGCGGGGGGGCGGTTTGCCGCGGCGCCCTGCTGCGCCTCGCGGGCGCGGGCCTCGCGTGCCTGCTCGCGGGCCCGCGCGTCGGCCAGCCAGTCGCGCGGGGGCGCCTTGAGCTGGAGGTCAAACAGCGTGCGCATCAGCGCCTCAGGGAGTCCGGTGCCGTTCTTGTTGGTGAGGATCACCACGCCGAAGCGCTCTTCGGGGAGGAGGGCCACGTGGGCGGTGAAGCCGCTGGTGCTGCCGCCGTGCCGGACGACGGCGCGCCCGCGGTAGTCCTCCAGGAACCACCCCAACCCGTACGCCGCGTAGTGGGTGTGCGGGTTGAAGGCGCGGTCCGCGGAGTCCAGCCGGATGATGGTGGACGGCGCGTGCATCTCCTCGGCCATGCGGCGGCTGTACAGTACGCGCCCGCCCACGGTCCCCTGCCCCAGTTGCAGGCGCACCCATTGCGCCATGTCGGTGGCGGAGGAATGGATGGAGCCCGCGGGGCCGGCGTTGTCGATGTGCGTCCACGGGATGGGGCGCACCGTGCCGTTCACCTCGGCGTGGGGGGTGGCCCCGTTGGGGTGCCGCTCCATGTCGCGGTCGGTGGTGTTGGAGCCGGTCATCCCCAGCGGCGCGAAGAGGCGCGTGGCAATGAACTCCTCCCAGCGCATGCCGGCGGCGCTGGCCAGCACCTCACCAGCCACGATGTACATGATGTTGGAGTAGCCGAACTGCGACCGGAAGCTCCACGACGGGCGGAAGTACCGCAGGCGCCGGACGATCTCGGCGGGGGGCACGCCGGACGTCATCCACACGGGTTCCCCGCGCGCGAGGCCGGTGCGGTGCGCGACGATGTCCCGCACGGTCACCTCGCGGGTGACCGCGGGGTCGGACATCTGGAAGCTTGGCAGGTAGGTGGTGACTGGGGCATCAAAGGCCAGCCGCCCCGAGTCGGCCAGCATGGCCAGTGCGGCGGTGGTGAAGGCCTTGGTGGTGCTGCCAATGGCAAAGAGGGTGCTTGCGTCCACCGGCCGGCTGGTGGCGGTGTTGCGCACGCCATAGCCCCTGGCGTAGAGGACCGAGTCGTTGCGCACGATGGCGAGGCCGAGTCCCGGGACCTTCCAGTCGGCGAGGGCCTTGGTGATGGAGGCGTCGAGGCCGGCAAAGGGCTCACGGGGCTGCGCGGCGGCACTGGCGGCAAGGAGTGGAAGCAGGGCGGCCGCGTGGCCGGTGCGGCGGAGGCAATGGAGTCGACGGAGGCGGGCAGTCATGGTGATCACGGTTGGAACGGCGGTCGGTGTTTCCGTGGGATCGGTATCGCAATCGGGATGCGCTGAGCATGGACCACGGGTGCCCTGTTTCGCGCGCACCGCATCGAATACGCGCATGACGTACGCGGGACGCCGTTGCCTCCGCCAGTTCCGCTACCGGTGGGCGCGCCGGCGCCAGAGCACGTAGGCCGGTGCGCCCAGCAGTACCGCCCCGATGCCAATCACCGCCTGCCCGGGCCGCGAAATGACGGTGTTGAGCACGATGACGGCCGCGGCGAGAATGAACACGACCGGCGTGATGGGATACCCCGGCACGCGAAACGGCCGGACCGCATCCGGCCGCTTGATGCGCAACGCGATGACCGCCGCCGCTCCCAGCCCGTAGAAGATCCACCCGATGAACACCACGTACGTGAGCAACTGTTCGAACGTCCCGCTCAGCGCGAGG
>NZ_JAJTHI010000050.1 GCF_021298855.1 Gemmatimonas sp. | reverse complement strand
TCGCTCCGGAAAGGAGGTGATCCAGCCGCAGGTTCCCCTACGGCTACCTTGTTACGACTTCGCCCCAGTCACTGCGCTCGCCTTAGGCGGCTTGGCCCCTTGCGGGTTCCGACACCGACTTCGGGCGCTCACAGCTTCCATGGCGTGACGGGCGGTGTGTACAAGGCCCGGGAACGTATTCACCGTGGCGTCGCTGATCCACGATTACTAGCGATTCCAGCTTCATGCCGTCGAGTTGCAGACGACAATCCGAACTGAGGCCGGCTTTGGGGATTGGCTCACTGTTGCCAGGTCGCAACCCATTGTACCGGCCATTGTAGCACGTGTGTAGCCCCAGACGTAAGGACCATGATGACTTGACGTCGTCCCCACCTTCCTCCGGTTTGGCACCGGCAGTCCCCCTAGAGTCCCCGGCTTTACCCGCTGGTAACTAAGGGCAAGGGTTGCGCTCGTTGCGGGACTTAACCCAACATCTCACGACACGAGCTGACGACAGCCATGCAGCACCTGTGAATGAGCTCTGAAGAGGGGCCCCTGTTTCCAGAGGCTTGCCCATCCATGTCAAGCCTGGGTAAGGTTCTTCGCGTTGCGTCGAATTAAACCACATGCTCCACCGCTTGTGCGGGCCCCCGTCAATTCCTTTGAGTTTCAGCCTTGCGGCCGTACTCCCCAGGCGGGGGACTTAATGCGTTAGCGCCGGCACTCGGGGGGTCGTTCCCCCAAGCACCTAGTCCCCATCGTTTACGGCGTGGACTACCAGGGTATCTAATCCTGTTTGCTCCCCACGCTGTCGCGCCTCAGCGTCAGCTACTGCCCAGCAGGCCGCCTTCGCCACCGGTGTTCTTCCGGATCTCTACGCATTCCACCGCTACACCCGGAATTCCACCTGCCTCTACAGTGCTCCAGTCCACCAGTTCGCATGGCCGACTCAGGGTTGAGCCCCGAGCTTTCACCACACGCTTAGCAGACCGCCTACGCGCCCTTTACGCCCAGTGATTCCGGACAACGCTCGCACCCTCCGTATTACCGCGGCTGCTGGCACGGAGTTAGCCGGTGCTTCCTCACCCGGTACCGTCAGACTCGTCGAAACGAGCGGTTCGTCCCGGGCAACAGGGGTTTACACACCGAAATGCGTCATCCCCCACGCGGCGTCGCTGCGTCAGCCTTGCGGCCATTGCGCAATATTCCCCACTGCTGCCTCCCGTAGGAGTCTGGGCCGTATCTCAGTCCCAATGTGGCTGGCCATCCTCTCAGACCAGCTACCCGTCAATGGCTTGGTAGGCCGTGACCCCACCAACTACCTGATAGGCCGCGAGCTCCTCGTACACCCCCGGAGGTTTCCTCCCTCAGCGATGCCGCCAAAGGAGCGTATGCGGTATTACCCGGCCGTTGGGCCGGCTATCCCCCAGTGTACGGCAGATTGCTCACGTGTTACGCACCCGTTCGCCGGTTACCCTTGCGGGCCCCCGTGACTTGCATGTGTTAAGCACGCCGCCAGCGTTCGTCCTGAGCCAGGATCAAACTCTCCAATGGTTACCCCTTGGAGCCTTGATAGGCTCTCCCATGCGATCCGCCCACAGGCGATCGACACGGAATCACAAAATTTCAGGTTGATGTCTCGCCAGAGCCCTGATCAGCCCTGGGTCATAAACACCGCCCGCACATCCATCGATCTCTTCCTCGGTTGTCAAATAGCGTCCTGCCATCCTGCGCGTAACCGCTTGCGGCTACACAAGTTCCTGCTTTTTCGTCAGCCGCCGTTCTGGCGGCAGCCTCTTTATTTACCAAGTTGAAGCGAACTTGTCAACCGCCTGTTTCACTTCTTTTCTCGCTGGCCGCGCGCTCAACCGTCCGCGCTTCATGCACCCCAGCGAACCTGGCCTGCCAACGCCGCCGTGCGGCAGTTTTGGCGAAGGGTCGCTATAATCGCCTGCCATCCCGCGAAACGCAACCCCTGTCTGGAAAATCCTTTGACAAATCAGCCGCTGACCGACCGCCTGACTTGTCACCTCCTGCCTGCCGTGCGCACTGCAGAGCTCGCCACGCGAGGAGAAAAAAGCGCGGCGGCCGCTTTCGCGACCGCCGCGAAGTGCACCCTCTAGGACTCGAACCTAGAACCTACTGATTAAGAGTCAGCTGCTCTACCATTGAGCTAAGGGTGCGCGCACCCGAACCCTCGGGTGGAGCACGGTAAGCGGACGCGCCAGGAGGGATTCGAACCCCCGACCAACAGCTTAGAAGGCTGCCGCTCTATCCATCTGAGCTACTGGCGCCTGCACACGCTTGGTCACCCTCTCGGGCACCTGACTGCCACTCACCAACCGCTGATACGGCAGAGTCGGGGCGGCCGGATTCGAACCGGCGACCTCCTGCTCCCAAAGCAGGCGCGATACCGGGCTACGCTACGCCCCGCACATCAGCACCGCCTTCCAGCGGCGGGGTATGTTATCCCCGCCGTGGCGTCGGGTCAACTGGCAGCGGAAAAAAATCCGCCAGCGCGGCGAGCACGGCGCGCACCGCACGCCCCCGATGGCTGACCGCCGCCTTGGCATCGCGTGCCACCTCGGCAAAGGTCGCCTGTAGCTCCTCCGACCAGAAGTACGGGTCGTACCCGAATCCCCCCGTCCCCCTCGGCGACGAAAGCACCTGCCCCGCCGTGCGCCCGTGCGCCACAATGGCCCCCTCCGGCCACGCACACGCCGCCGCACACTCGTAGGCCGCGGCACGAGACGAACGCCCGGCCGCCTCAGCCTCACGCAGGCGTTCCATCAGGTACGCGTTGTTGAACGCATCGAGTGCCGCCCCCTGCAAGGCACTCCCCGACCACCGTTTGCTGTGCACACCCGGGCGCCCGTCGAGGGCCTCCACCGCAAGCCCCGAATCATCGGCGAGCACCAGACGACCCGTACGCGTGGCAAAATACCGTGCCTTGGCCAGGGCATTCTCCTCGAAGCGATCGTACTGCTCGAGTCCCTCTTCGTCGGCCGACTCGACGATGCCCAACGCATCGAGCGTGATCGCGTCCCATCCGTGCGTTGCCAGCAGGGGACCCAGCTCGCGAAGCTTGCCCGCACTGCGCGTCGCGAGCACGATCTGGCGCGGTGCGGCCCCGGCCCTCGCCTCCGTCGTGGTCGCCAGCGACACCGCCGTTACACCGGCATCGGGAGCGGCGCGGCGAGCACCTGCTGCTGCAGCGCATCGAGTTCCCCGATTCCCTGCACCGCCAGATCGAGCAGCCCATCGAGTTCACCGCGGGCAAAGGTGCCGTGCTCGCCCGTCCCCTGCACTTCCACGAACCGCCCCTCGCTGCTCATGACCACGTTCATGTCGACGCCGGCCCGTACATCCTCCTCGTAGTCGAGGTCGAGACGCGCCTCCCCGTCGATCAGCCCCACGCTGATGGCCGCCACACGGCGCCGAACCGGGGAGGCGGGCAACCGCCCCGTGGCCACCATCCACGAGAACGCGTCCTGCACCGCGATACACGCTCCCGTAATGGCCGCCGTGCGCGTGCCCCCGTCGGCCTGCAGCACATCACAGTCGACCTTCACCGTGAACTCGCCGAACGCGAAGCTGTCCAGCATGGCCCGAACGCTGCGGCCAATGAGTCGCTGGATTTCCTGCGTCCGGCCGCCGACCTGCGAGCGTTCGCGCGACACCCGCGTGCGCGTGGCTCGTGGCAGCATGGCGTACTCCGCCGTGACCCATCCTTCGCCAGAGCCTTTCTTCCACCCGGGCACACCACTCTCCACCGACGCGGCACAGAGCACACGGGTGCCGCCGAAGCTCACGAGACACGAGCCCTCGGCGTACGCTACCGCGCCTCGCTCGAGCGTCACCGGGCGCAACGCAGTGTTGAGACGGCCCTGCCGCAGCAGAGCGATTGCCGTTGACGATTCAGCCACGAAGCTTCTCGATGATGGAGGTGGTGGATTGCCCGGGGACCAGCGGAATGACGACGACCCGTCCGCCCCGGGCGGTGACGATATCGGCGCCCACGATCGTATCCGGCGAGTAGTCGCCGCCCTTCACGATCACATCGGGCAGGAGCCGTTGGACCAGCGACAGCGGCGTGTCCTCCTCGAACACCACGACCGCATCGACCGACTCCAGCCCTGCCAACACCAGCGCACGCTCGGCCGTCGAGCGCACGGGTCGCGTCGGCCCCTTCAGGCGGCGCACCGAGGCATCGCTGTTGAGCCCGACAATGAGCGCAGTGCCCTGACGCCGCGCGCCATCGAGCACGTCGATGTGTCCCGGGTGCAGCAGATCGAAGACGCCGTTGGTGAAGACCACGGGACCGGCGAGGCCCTGACGCCACGCTGCCGCCGCCGCCCAATCCATGACCTTGGACGCAGGCGTGCGCGGCGCTGATGGGCCTACCACTGCGACTGCACCCCTTCGACGATGTCCGCCATGATGCTTTCGAGGGCATTCTTGCGCCCGCTCGCCTCGCCCCCCTCCGCATACTGCCCCTCGCGCGACAGTCCCTTGCGGGCCAGCAGCACCCGGCTGGTGGCCGACTCGATGATCTCGATGTCGATGACCAGCTGCAGACGGCGACGATTCGACGCGGTATTGCGCGCGTCGGCCGTGGCGCCGAGTGGCAAGTCCACGTCGTACGTCACGATGGTGCCACGCACCACGAGATCGGCCCGCGCCTCGGGGGCCTCGCGCAGGTTGAGTCGGTCGCGCAGCACCGTCCGCAGTTGGTCGAAGATCTCGCGCTGCAACTCGGGAGCCGCCGTCTGGTTGTCGAAAGGCTGAATGGCCACGGTCTTGAGATTGCGCGGCAAGCCGCCCCCACCGGAGAACCCGTAACAGCCGGCGCACAACGCGATGGCACCGAGGACGAGAAGGGCGCGTCGTGTCAGGGGCCAGCGGTGGGCGTCAACGGCGGCGCCAGATGGCGTCATCAAAAGCCTCAACAATCGTGGTGTCGGAGACGGCAATGGCAAGTCGTCGCTTGCCACGCTCATGAACATACTGCAACCGCAGTGTACCGTCGGCCCCCGGGACCCGAGACATCCACTCGATCACCTTGCCGTCTTCAATACGCTCGACGCGCGTGAGTGCCGTCCCCGTAAAGGCCAGGCGCCAAGCACGGCCGTCGGCGCCGGAGGCATCACGCCCACGCAACTGGCCCAGATCCGCGCGCAGCGTATCGCCATCCATGCGCGCCACCGTATCGCGAGCGGGGGGGACGGCGAGTCGGCCGAGCGACGCCCAGAGCAACGGCACCGGTGGAAGCATGCGCTTGACCAGGTCGATGCCGGGGACCGTCAGTGTGTCACCGACCAGTATCGCGTAGCCACCTGCCATGCCATTGCTGAGGAAGAAATCGAGCCGGGCACGGTCCGGCCCCTGCCGGCGCACCGCGCCGTCACCATTCGCCTCGAAGGTCTCGTCCTTGTACTGCCAGGTGAAGCGCAGGACCGTGGGCACCGTCGAGATGACGGTAGGCGGCAATACGGCGCGCGTTGGCGCCCCCACCAGGGGACGCGCCGCCGGCGCACAGCCGCCCCCCGTGATCGCGAGCACCAGCGCCAGCGGCCCTCCCCAACGCCTGCCCACCCCCGGCGTCATGGCACCCGTACCTGCAGCATCCGATCTCCTCGTACAATGCGGTCCATCACGTCGAAGCCGTCGACCACCTGTCCAAAAACGGTGTAGCCGCCGTCCAGGTGAGGCTGAGTGGAGTGGCACAGGTAGTACTGACTGCCCCCGGTATCCGGACCAGCGGTGGCCAGCCCGAGGCATCCACGCCCGTGCCGCCGGCGGGACCAGCTCTCACGCAGCGAGAAGGGCGGCTCGGGTGCCCCGTCACCGCTGGCGAGGTCGCCATCCTGCACGACGAAGTTCGGTACCACCCGATGGAAGATCGTGTTCCGATACTTCCCTTCGCGGGCAAGGCGCGTAAACGCTTCGACCACGAGTGGCGCCTCGTGCGTGAACAGCTCGATGGTGATGGTCCCGTGGTCTGTGTCGATGAAGGCGCGTGGGCGAGTCGGAGTGCGCCAGTATTGCTCGACCAGGTGCTCGTACTCCTCCAGCGCCCGGGGCACGGGCGCGCCGCTGCGCGGGGGCCGCGCCGCTACCGTCGTGTCGCGCTCCCCCAACCGAGCCCGTGCCTCTCGCCGGACCCGGGGGTCGGCATCGGCCAGCAGGCGACGCGCCAGTGCACTGTCGGGCATGCTGCCGGGGTCTCCACCGCCCAGCGCCGCCACGCGATAGCGCCAGTCGGCACGTCCGGCCCATTCCGCCTCCACACCAGCCACCAGCGGCAGGTGCGAACGGCGCAGGTGCGACAACAGGGCGCGACGCACGGCCAGCAAGGTGTCGGCATCCCACGCCCGCTGCCATCGCGCCACATCACGTCCGGCCGCTTCCGCATAGGCCTCCGCGAGGGCGACGCGCACATTCGGCGCGGGGTCCTTCCAGAGCGAGTCGACGGCATTGGCCATGAGGGGGCCATAGGAGGCGGCGCTTTGCGCGGCGTTGATGCGCACGCGCTCGCTCTCGTCACGCAGGAGTACACGCAGGGCTTCCCGTGCGCGACCGCCAAGCGAGTCACCGGCCGCCAAGCGCGCAAAGGCGCGCGCCGCGTACTGCCGCACCTCCTCGTCGTCGTGGGCCGTCACGGCGAAGAGCGCACGCACGCCCGCCGGAGCGCGCAACCGCGCCACGACATAGGCCGCGGCGCGCACCACCTCGGGGGCGGGATCCTGAAGCCATGGCGTCACGACGGCGATGGGCGCCTCGCGCAGCTTGAAGGTGGCCAACACCAACGCCGCGCGCACCGCCGGCGCTCGCGCAGCAGCCGGACTGCGCGAAACCGCATTCGGCGCCCCGTTACCCAGCGTCTGCACGAGGGCGTCACGTCCCATCTCGCCCACTTCACCCAGCGCCCATGCCGCTTCGCGCGCCACCGCATCGGGTGCCCCCATCACGGCGCGGGCGAGTGCCGGGACCGCTTCGTAATCACGGGCTATGCCAATGGCATACGCCGCATTGGCCGCGATGGCGGTGTCGCCGTCGACCAGCAGCGCGCGCAAGCGCGGGTAGCGCAGGCGGATGCGCGCCTGCCCGATTGCCAGCGCCGTGCGCGCCCGTCGCGTGGCATCGGAATCGGCGAGCAGGCGATCGACGAGTGCCGTATCGGGACGGCGCTGATCGACCATCTCCAGCAATCGCGCATCGGCACTGATGGTGACCGCGGCGGGGACCGCAGCGGTCGCCGGCGCGACGGTGGAGGCTCCGCGGCGCCCGCACGCGGCCAGACCCAGCAGCACGAGGGCGGCGGCCCCCTTCTCCCACCAGGTTCCCGGCCTCATGAGGGTATCGCCGTACGCGCGTCGTCCGCCTTGTCGCCGCGCATCGCCGCCTCCAGCCACGCTCGCACATCCGTACGCAGTGTGCAGGGGCGGCCATCGCGATTGATGCTCACCAGTGATGTGCTCGCGGTGACCAGCAGCTGATCGGCATCCGCCCGCACGATGCGATAGGCGAAGGTCATGCCCCGTGAGCCGACGGACGTGAGCGCGGTATGGACGCGGATGGGATCATCGTACCTGGCGGAGGCGCGAAAGCGGAGCGAGGCGTCGCTCACCGCGAGCAGCACGCCATCTCGTTCGAGGTCGGCGTAGCTGCGCCCCGCGCGACGGATGTAGTCGGTGCGTCCGATCTCACACCAGACGAGGTAGTTGGCATGGTACACCACGCCCATCTGGTCGGTCTCGGCGTAGCGCACCCGGAGTTCAGACACGGTTTCGAAAGCCATGGAAGGATAATGCCAGCCCGAAGGACGTCCCGCACCCTCATTGCGAGGTTTGTCGGTGCTGCGGCGAGGGGTTAGACTGCCTCCGTGCTGCCTACCCCCTGTCATGTCATCGGTGATGTGCATCTGGGTGTCGCCTCGGCGGAATCCGAACGGCGGCTCCTCCGGCACCTGCGCGCCCTTCCCGACCAGGCGCGGTCGCTCATCATCATGGGTGACCTGTTCGACTTCTGGTTCGCCTGGCGTCATGTCATGCCACGCACGGGATTCCGCGTCCTGGCAGCGTTGGCGGATCTGGCGGAGCAGCAGATCCCGGTGGTGTGGATCGGCGGGAACCACGATTGCTGGGGGGGCGAGGCGCTCCGGGCCGAGACGGGGGCGCACTATACGCTGGAGCCGTGGCGCGGTCTGATCGGGCCGTGGGATGCGCTTCTGACGCACGGCGATGGGTTGCGTGAGGTCGAAGACGCACCCTACCGCCGCCTGCGCCGCGTGTTGCGGCACCCGTGGTCCATTGCCGCGTACTCGTGGCTGCATCCGGACTTTGCGACGCGTCTTGCACACGCCAGCTCGAAGACGAGTCGCAAAGGACGCGCCCGGGATGGCGGGGCCGGGTTGCTGGCGGTCGGCACTGCGGCGCTCTCCTCAGCCGGCGGTCCTCGCCTGGCCGTGCACGGGCACTCGCACGTCCCCACGCTGGTGCCCGCCGGCCACGGCATTTATGCCAACGCCGGCGCGTGGTACCTCGACCATCAGTATCTGCGGCTCGAGGATGACCGCATTGCCCGTATGCAGACGCATGACGACGGCACGGCTTCCACGGTGGTGCAGTTGGAGCGTCCGCGCTGACACTGTGCGAACGCAGCGCTCCTCAGAAGCGCAGCGTCGCGACGAACAGCGGCCCGTTGGCCGTTGGGGCGGCGGAGAGCCGGACCGGCAAATCCCACAATTGCGCGGACACAAAGGCGTCGGCGCCAGCAAAGAGGTGGTTGAAGGCCACGGTGGCCAGCCAGTCCTCCACGTGCAGACGACGTGTCCGAATGAGGTCGTCATCGTAGCGACTGCTGAGAATGCCGCTGCGCTGGACCGTGCCCGTATTCGAGACGGTGAACTCCAGCGGCAGCGAATCGGCCAGGAAGCGGCGCGCCTCACGCAGGTCGGCCGAACTCCGGCGCACCATGACGAGCGCGGCCAATTCGACGGCAGCGAACAGGGCACCCGACGAGCCGCGGTCGAGTCGGGACTGGCCGAGCCCCGGCAGGATGGCGGAATACACGAAGGCGCGCCGCGGCGTGAGCGGCGGCGTGAACTGTCCCCGCGGCCGCGTCCCGATGGAGGGAGCGGAGACGCTCGGCGTGGGGGCTGCCGGCGTCAACGTGGTGCGCCCGGAGTCTGCCGACGCGCGCACGCTGTCGCGGGCCTGCGCACCACCGCGCCCGGGGCTGACCGCCAGCAGGAGCAGCAGTCCTGCAATGCCCGCGCGGTGGCGGTGCCTGAGCGTTGGGGGACGGTCAGCCATGCGGCGTGGTACTCCTCAGCGCGCCGGAAGAGCCGCGACGAGCTCCACCTCGACGCTGACATTGCGAGGCAGACCGGCTACGGCCACGGTCGACCGCGCGGGCCGCGCCTCGCCCAGGACGCGCGCATACACCGCATTGAAGGCGGCGAAATCATCCATCGTGCGCAGGAAGCAGGTGGTCTTCACCACATCCGCCCAGGTGACACCGGCGGCGGCGAGCACCGCCGACAGATTGGCGAGCACCTGCTCCGTCTGGGCAGCCACGTCGCCGTCCACGATTTCCATGCGCACGGGGTGCAGCGGGATCTGTCCGGCCGTGAAGAGGAAGCCATTGGCCTTGACGGCCTGAGCGTACGGGCCGATGGCCTTGGGGGCATCATCGGTGTGCAGGATTTCGAGGCTCATGACGTGTGCGTGGCGTAGGTGAGAGCGTTCGGCGGTGGTCACTCGGCGGGCAACCGAAAGAACCGCCGGGTATTGTGCAGGGTGAGTGCCGCGAGCGCTTCGGCTGTGGTAGCGCGCGCCGCGGCGAGTCGCCGGATGGTATGCGGCACCCAGGCCGGTTCGTTGCGCTTGCCGCGGTTGGGGATGGGCGCGAGATACGGGGCGTCGGACTCCACGAGCAGCCTGTCGTCGGGCACCAATGCCAGCAGCGACTCGTCGTGCCAGTTGCGGAATGTGATGATTCCACTGAACGACAGGAACCAGCCCGCGTCGAGGCCGGCCCGGGCCAGGGACGCACTGCCGGTGAAACAGTGCAGCACGCCGCGCACGCCGGCAGAGGCCGCCGCCCGCAGCATGTCTCGCGTATCGTCTTCCGCCTCGCGTGTATGCAGCACGATGGGGCGATCGAGCTCCGCCGCCAGCGCGAGTTGCGCGTCCAGCGTGCGGCGCTGCACCTCACGCGGTGCGTGATCGTAGTGGTAATCGAGTCCGCATTCGCCCACGGCCACGGCCCCAAGCCGTACGGCCTCACGAATGGTCTCCGGGTGCACCGCCGGGTCCCACTGGGCGGCATCATGCGGATGCAGCCCGCAGGTGTGATGCACGAGCCCGGGGAACCGCGCCGCGATGGCTCGTGCCCGCCCGGCGGCCTCCGGCGATTCACCGATACAGACGAGGGCCCGCGCACCTGCTGCGCGGGCCCGGTCGATGACGGCGTCCACCTCATCGGTGAACGCCGTGCTGGCGAGGTGCACGTGGCTGTCGGCGAACGACGTCACGGGCAGGGTCGCCGGGGATTTGCTCACGCGGTCAGCGCGCGGCGAGACGCTCCGTGCCGCGCCCGCCCTTGGTGCTGGGGGGCGACAGGTCCTTGCCGGCCTTGGCCGCCATGGCGGTGGCACTGTCGTCGTTGCGCGGATACTTGGACTCGATCCAGAGCAGGATCGGACCGGCGACATAAATCGACGAGAACGTGGCGACGAAGACGCCGAAGGCCATGACCCACGCGAACGGACGAATGACCTCACCGGCAAGGAGCAGCAGCGCCAGCGTCGCGAGGAGCGTGGTGGCGTGCGTCATGATGGAGCGCGGCAGCGTCTCGTTGATCGACTTGTCGAGCAGCGCCGCCAGCGTCATGCCCTTGTGCGGCTTGCGCAGGTTCTCGCGCACGCGATCGAAGATGATGATCGTGTCGTTGGCCGAGTAGCCGAGGAGCGTGAGGATGGCCGCGACCACCGTGAGCGACACTTCGAGGTTCGTGAGCTTGATGAACGCGAACGTGACGAGGATGTCGTGAGCGGTGGCGAGCACGGCAGCGGCGCCGAAGCGCCAGTCGAACCGGATGGCGAGATAGACCAGCGTGAACAGCGAGGCGATGATCATGGCCGTGGCGGCGCCGGAGCGCAGTTCACTTCCGACCTTGGGCCCCACCGCTTCGGTGCGCACGATGTTCACGTTGCCGGCGCCGAATTGCTGATCGAGCGCCGCCTGGATCTGCTTGGACACGCCCTCGGCGCCCGCGGCCTGCGCCTCGACCTGCTTTTCGTCGCGAGCACGGATGGTGTACTCGAGCGGCCCGCCGTACTGCTGGATTTCGGCCCCGGTGATGCCGGCCTTGTCGAGCGTCCCGCGCACCACGGCCACATCGGGTGCCTGCTTGAACTGCACCTGCATGAGGGTGCCACCCGTGAACTCGATGCTGTAGTTCACGCCACCGGTGATGCCGAAGGTCACGAGCCCCGCCGCGATGAACGCCACGGTGAGGCCGGCCGCCAGCTTCCAGTGCTTGATGAATTCGTACTTGGTGTTGTGGAAGATACGCAGCATGACGGCCTCAGATGCTCAGCGTCTGGGTGCCGCGCGAGCGGTTCAACCAGATCAGGAAGAAGGTCTTGCTCACGAAGATCGCCGTGAACAGCGAGGCGACGAGGCCGGCCACGAGCGTGACGGCGAAGCCGCGAACGGGACCCGTGCCGTACTGATACAGCACCATGCCCGAAAGGATGGTGGCCGCCGAGGTATCGACGATGGCGCTGAGGGCATGGCGGAAGCCCTCGTCGATGGCCAAGCGAACCGACTTGCCCTGATCGAGCTCTTCACGGATGCGCTCGAAAATGAGCACGTTGGCGTCGACGGCAATACCGATGGAGAGCACGAAGCCGGCGAGGCCGGGGAGTGTGAGCACGGCATTGAAGCCGGCGAGCATGGCCATGGTGTAGACCATGTACAGCACGAGCGCGGCCACGGCCAGGGCGCCGGAGAGCTTGTAGTACGCGATCATGATCGCGAGCACGAGGCCGAAGGCCACGATGAGGGCGAAGATGCCCTTGTTGACCGAGTCGTTGCCCAGACTGGCGCCGATCTGGCGCACTTCGGCCACCTTGAGCGGCACGGGCAGGGCGCCGGCGCGCAGCACGAGGGCAAGGTCCTGGGCCGCCTGCAGCGTGCCGCCACCCAACGTGATCTGGCCGTTGCGGCCGATCGCGCTCTGCAGCGTGGGCGCCGTGATGACCTTCTGGTCGAGCACGATGGCCATGTTGTCGCGAATGTGCTTACCCGTTTCCACCTTGAAGCGGCGGGCGCCCTCGTTGTTGAGGGTGAACTGCACCACGTTGCCCTCAACCGGGTCGGTGTTGGGACGGGCATCGGTCAGCACTTCGCCGGTGATGATGGGCCGCGCATCGAGCACGTACAGCGCGCGGAACCGCTGCGCTCCCGTTTCGACCGTGTCCACCACGCCCCAGCGAATCACCTTGCCCGGCGGCATGGCCGCCTGGATGGCCGGCAGTTGCAGCGCGCGATCGATGGCCGGGAAGGCCGTTTCGGAAACGATGTACTGCCCCGGGATCTGCCCGGGCTGCACGTTGTTGGCGAAGAGGCCGCCGGCGACCGGCTTGGCGGCGGCGCTGTCGGTGCCGGTCGTTCCGGCAACGGCGGCACTGTCCTTGGGGGCGCTGTCGCTCTTCTGCGTGAGCAGCGACGTCACCGAGGTGGACTTGGCGGAATCGCCCGCAGCCGGAGTCCCGGCGGCCTGCGACCCGACCGCAATCCCTGCCGCACGAGCGATTTCATCGAACCGCGGCGTGGCCTTCTCGAGGGCGCCGGTTTCGTCGGTGATCTGAAACTCGAGGAAGGCCGACTTCTGCACCACATCCTGCGCACGCTCGGGATCGTCGATGCCCGGCAGTTCGACGATGATGCGGTCATTGCCCACCTTCTGCACGACCGGCTCGGAGACGCCGAATTCGTCGATGCGCTGCCGCACGACCTTCAGCGCCCGATCGAGCGCTTCCGACTTGTTGGCCACCGCCTGCTTGGACTCGTCCACCTCGAGGGTGAGGTGCATGCCGCCCTGCAGATCAAGCCCGCGCTTGAGCGGCACGCGCCGTACGGTGTCGTACACGAACACGCCATCGCGCTTCACCCGTTCAACGACGGTGCGCGGAAAGAGGGCCCATGCAGAGGCCGCGAAGAGTCCCACGATGAGCAGGACGCGGTACTTCAGGTTCGCCATCGATGCCGGTGGCCAAAGGGAATGTCGGCGCGCCCTGGGGCAAGGCGCGGGAAAACGGCGCGAAGTGCGCCAAGCCCCTTAACTTAGGGGCGCAGTGGGTCGTGCGGTAGCCAGTGCCACCCGCGCCTGCGCTTCATCCTCGGCCAGCTGCGCCTTGAGGGCCTCCAGCCCCGGGAAAGGGCGGGTCCCGCGCAAGCGCCCCACGAAATCGAGGCGCACGTGGGCACCGTACCAGTCGCCGCTGGCATCGAACACGTGCGTTTCGATGCGCCGCTGGAAGTCCCCTACCGTGGGACGTGGCCCGAGGTTGAGCATGCCGCCGTACTCGCCGGCCGGTAGCTGGACCCGCACGGCATACACCCCGTCGGGGGGCAGCAGCTTGCGCTCGGGGAGGGGTTCGAGGTTGAGCGTGGGATAGCCGATGGTGCGCCCCCGCTGGTCGCCGCGGACGATACGCCCGGAAATGCTGTACGGACGTCCGAGCCCCGCAGCGGCGCGCGCCAGATCGCCGCCAGCGACGGCGCGCCGGATGGCCGTCGAGCTGATGGCGTGCCCGTCGGGTGTATGCACCGGGGGGAGCACGGTGACCTGAAAGCCCCGTCGGTGGCCCAACTGCCGGAGCACCTCGATGTCCCCCAGGCGTCCGCGACCGAAGCCGTGGTCGTGCCCCACCAGCAGTTCGCGCAGGGCGAAACGGCCCAGCAGCACATCGTCGACGAACTGCTCGGCCTCGAGCGCCGCGAGGCGCGGCGTGAAGGGAAGGACCGCCACATACGAGACCCCCGACTGAGCGAACATCGCCAGCTTCTCGTTGGTGAGGGTGAGCAGCGGCGGCGCGGCGGCCGGGTTGACCACCTCGAGGGGATGCGGATCGAAGGTCACGACCACGCTGGGCAACGACTGCTCCGCCGCCCGGCGCACGAGGGTGGCCAGCACATCCTGATGGCCCCGATGCACGCCGTCGAAGGTCCCCACGGTGACCACGGCGCCATGCTCCAGCGGCAGGCCGATCGGTTCGCCGCGGGGGCTCATGACGCGTCGTCCCCCAACAGGACCACCCGCGGCTGCCAACGGTCGGAGCCCGAGCGGACGGCCATGGCCACCACCTGGCCGTCACGCAACAGCGCGGCCCGCTCCCCACCAACGGTGGCCCGCAGTGGCCGCCCATGACGCAGATCGCGCAGTTGTTCGGCGTCGAGTGGCTGGTGCGCCACCGCGCCCAGCGCGGCCAGTGGTGACCGCAACGTGACGGCGCCGTCGGCGATGGCACCGGGCCCCAGCATGCTCCACGCGACCGCATCGGCCACGTGCGCTGGCCCACTCGCCACCCGGCGCAAGGATTCGCAGTGGGCCGCGGAGCCCAGCGCACGTCCCAGGTCACGGGCGAGGGCGCGAATGTACGTCCCGCTTCCGCAGCGGATGCGGGTGTGGAGGCGGTCGGCGCTGCCATGCAGCCACTCCCAACCGAACACCTCGATGTCGACAGGCGGCAGGTGGACGTGCCTGCCCTTTCTGGCCAGCGCGTATGCGCGCACACCGTCGACATGCTTGGCGGAGAATGCCGGTGGGATCTGGGCGATGCGCCCCGTGAGGCCGGCCTCGGCAGCAAGGCGCACGGCGTTGCCACTCTCGGTAAGCTGCTCGACGGGCGGTGGCGCCACGGTACGCGTGGGCTCTCCCGTGGCGTCGTCGCTGTCCGTTTCGTGGCCGAAGCGGATGACGGCCTCGTACACCTTGGGTTCTCCCACGAGGTACGGCAGCAGGCGCGTGCAGGGGCCGATCGCGAGTACCAGCAGGCCGGTCGCGAACGGATCGAGCGTGCCGGCATGGCCGACCCGCCGGCTGCGCGCTGCACGGCGCACAACGCTTACGATATCATGCGACGAAAGGCCGGCCGGCTTGTCCACGTACAGCAAGCCGGAAGTGAGCGGCGCGGGCGGTGACGGCGGCCCCACCGGCACGGGCGCGTCGACGGTCAGGATTCCGGCGCGCCCGGGGCGGCGGTGGCGTCGCCGCCCGGTGGTTCCTGCTCGCGCTGATCGCGCTCATCGCGAATCTGCGCGAGCAGACTCTCGATGCGCGACGCGCGCGCCACGCTCTCGTCGGTACGGAAGTGGATCTCCGGAGCCGATCGCAGCCGGAGCGTCTTGCCAAGCACCGAACGCAGGTGGCCAGCCACGCTGGCCAGCCCCTCCGTTGTGGACTTCTTGTCGGCTTCGTCACCCATGAGGCTGACGAAGACCGTCGCGTGCCGAAGATCGCGCGTCACATCCACCGCGGTCACGGTGACGAACGCCTTGATGCGTGGGTCCTTCGCGCCTTCCGCCAGGAAGGTCGCGACCTGTTCACGAATCGCTTCGGCGACGCGGTCGGGACGCCGCGGTTCGCCCATGATGCCTCCTCAGGCCCTGGAGGCCTGATCGAGCGTGCGCGCTACTTCCTCGGTCCGGTAGCACTCGAAGACGTCCCCGATCTTGAGGTCGTTGAAGTTCTCGATGCCGATACCGCACTCGTAGCCTTCCTTGACCTCGTTGACGTCGTCCTTGAAGCGACGCAGCGAGGCGATGGCCCCGTCGTAGATCTCGATCCCATCGCGGATGACGCGGATGCGTCCCTTCCGGTTGATGATCCCCGAGCGCACGATGGTACCGGCGATCGTCCCGACGCGGGCCACCTTGAACGTTTCGCGGACTTCGGCCTCACCGAAGACCACTTCACGCTCTTCCGGACGCAGCATCCCTTCGAGCGCCGCCTTCACATCGGCGACCGCCTCGTAGATGATGCGGTAGAGCTTGATGTCGACGCCCTCGCGTTCCGCCGCGTTGCGTGCGTTGTTGTCCGGCCGCACATGGAAGCCGATGATGATCGCGCCGGCCGCCTTGGCGAGCAGGATGTCGCTTTCCGCGATGGCACCGACCGCGCGGTGGATGATTTCCACCTGGACTTCGCTGTTGGACAGCTGCTGCAGCGCGTCGGCCAGTGCTTCCGCCGGCCCGCCCTGGTCGGCCTTGATGACGAGCCGCAGCTGGCGCTTCTGGCCAGCCGAGGCCTGGGACATGAAATCCTCGAGTGACACCACGCCGCGCGTGGTGCGACGGCTCTTGGCCTCCCGATCGAGCCGCTCACGACGCTGCGCGATCTCGCGCGCCGCGGTGGCATCGTCCACCACGAGCAGCTGATCGCCAGCCATGGGCACGCCGGTGAGACCGAGGATCTGCACCGGAATGGCCGGCCCGGCCTGCTTCACCTGCTTGCCACGCTCGTCGAGCATGGCGCGCACGCGGCCGGAGTGGATGCCACAGATGTAGTCGTCCCCGACCTTGAGCGTGCCATTCTGCACGAGCACCGTGGCCACGGGTCCCTTGCCCTGGTCGAGCTGGGCTTCCACCACGGAGCCGACGGCCCGGCGGTTGGGATTGGCCTTGAGCTCGAGGATATCCGCCTGCAGCAGGATCTGATCGAGCAGTTCCGCCACCCCGGTGCCCTTCTTGGCCGAGATTTCCGAGTGCAGGACCGTGCCACCGAAGTCTTCGAGCACGACTTCGTGCTGCAGGAGGTCCTGCTTCACCTTCTCGATGTTCGCGGTCGGCAGATCGACCTTGTTGATCGCGATGATGATGGGGACGCCGGCACTCTTGGCGTGGGAGATCGCCTCGATGGTCTGCGGCATGACCTGGTCATCGGCGGCAATGACGATGACGACGATGTCGGTGACCTGTGCACCGCGGGCACGCATGGCGGTGAACGCTTCGTGACCCGGGGTATCGAGGAAGGTGATGAGGCGCTTGCCGGCGACCTCCACGTGATACGCACCGATGTGCTGCGTGATGCCGCCGGCTTCGCCGGCCACGACGTTCGCCTTGCGGATGTAGTCGAGCAGCGATGTCTTGCCGTGGTCGACGTGCCCCATAATGGTGACCACCGGCGGGCGCGGACGGAGATCCTCTTCGCGGTCCTCTTCCCCCTGATCGGGGACATCGGCGGCGTAGTCGGATTCCTTGACGGCCTGGAAGCCGAACTCGCCAGCGATGAGCTCGATCTGGTCGAAGTCGAGTCGCTGGTTGATGGTGACCATCAGCCCGAGCGACTTGAAGGCGAAGCCCACGATCTGCGTGGCGGAAATGCCCAGGATTTGCGCGAGTTCGGAGACCGTAATGAACTCGTTCACGCGCACCGTCTTGCGCTCGCGCTCCGCCGCCGCCTGCCGCTGTTCCTCGGCCTCGGCGCGCATTTCGGCACCGAAGCGACGCCCTGGGCGGCCACGCGTGGGCGCGCCGCGCATGGCGGTCATGGTCTTGGTGATGTTGGCCGACACCGCTTCCTGATCGACCGCGCCGCGCTTGCCCTTCTTCCCGCGCCGCTGCTGGTTCTGGCCGCCGGGTTGGGCCATGCCGCCCCCCTGCGGCTGCCCACCGGCACTGCTCCCGGCGTGCTGTCCCCCGCCATGCTGCGGCGGTGCCCCGCCGGGGCGACGATCGTCGCGGCGCTGCCCCTGTGACAGCCCACCGCCAGGTGCAGCGGAGGCAATGGGACGCGCCGAACCGAAGTTGGGGCTGGCGCTGGCAACTGGCCGCGGACGCGGCGCACCGGGCACGACCGGCCGCGGGCGCGGGCGGTCTGCCGGCAAGCTCGGGGCCGATGGGGCCGCCGGGGCGGCCACCACCGGCTCCGGGCCGGCAGCCGGCACCGGCGCGGCACTCGTCGTTGCCGGTGTTGCCGCGGCCGCAGCGGGCGGCTCAGGTGCGACGGCCGTGACCGGCGCGGGCGTCTCCGGCTTCTGCGGGGGTTGAGCGGGCGCGGGGACGATTGCGGGCGGCTCCGCCGCGGGTGGCCGCGTGTCCACCGCCGGCGCGGCGGATGCGACAGGCGCCGATGCGGCGGTATGTGCCGCCGGCGTCTCGACGGGCGCGGCCGCTTCGACCGCGGGGCGCTCGGCCTTCCGCGCCGGGACAGGCGCGATATCGGGAGCCGGCTCAGGCTCAGGAGCGGCCGGCACGGGAGCGGCGGCCGATTCGGCAGCCGCAACCTCGGCTTCGTGGTGCTCGGCCACATCGGCGGCGCGACGACGGCGCACGGCCGGCGTTGGCGACGCCGCTTCGGGCTCGGGAGTGGCAACGGCCTCTGCGGCCGTCGTGCGACGACGGCGCGGGGCGGCCGCAGGCGCCGGCTGCGCCTTCTCGGCGCGCAGCCGTTTCTCGCGCTCCCAGCGGGCGCGAATTCGCGAGACCTGATCATCGGTCAGCAGCGACAAATGGCTGCGAACCGGGACATCCATCTGGCGCAGCAGTGCGATCACCTCGTCCGCCGAGATGCCGAACTCACCCGCCATGTCATGCACACGAAGCTTGCTCAACCCGTCCTCCTACCGCGAAACGCGCGTCGCGTCGCCTGCCGGGGCTGCCCCGGCTACGGCGCCACGGATTCCGCGCGCCAGCGCCTGATCTACGATCCCTATGGCCGCCGTGATATCCCGTCCCACAGCGCCTCCCAACTCGGCCGCACTCGGCCACTCCACCATCTCCACCCCCCGGGCCCGCAGGACCGGGATCACCTTGTCGAGCGAATGCCGGGACACGTCGCGCGCCACCAGCACCAACTGCACACTGCCCTTCTGTGCGGCGAGCCGGACCTGCTCTGCGCCCACCACCACCAACCGGCCTCTCGCCCCCAAGCCCACCAGCCCGAGCACCTTGCGGCGCACCGTGTCGGTCAGCGCGGACGACCCGCCGTCGGATGCACTCACGCCTCGCGACCGCCCTCGTCGTCCTCGGTGGTGAGTTCGTCGATGATGGCCATGATGCGATCGGCCTCCTCGGGCGCAATGCCAGGCAACCGCAGCAGATCATCCCGATCGAGATCGAGGATGTCGTTGAGGGTACGGTATCCCGCTTCGGCCAGCACCGCGACCGTGGCCGTTTCGAGTCCCTCGATTTCGTTGAGCGGCACGTCGGCTTCGGCGTCATCCGGCAGTGGCGCGAAGAGGGGCGATTCCCCGCCCTTTTCCATCCACTCCCGGCTCGAGTACAGATCGATCTTCCACCCCGTCAGTTCGGACGCCAGTCGCACGTTCTGCCCGTTGCGACCGATTGCCAGCGACAGCTGGTCCTCGTCGACGACGGCCTGGATGGTGCGCGAGACCGCATCGCTGAACACCCGCGCTACCCGTGCAGGGGCCAGCGCCAGCTTGGCGAACCGTTCAGGGTCGGGAGACCAGGGTACGATGTCAATGCGCTCGCCGCCCAGTTCATTCACGACCGCCTGCACGCGCGCCCCTTTGAGGCCCACGCACGCCCCGACCGGGTCGACCGCTTCGTCGCGCGAGGTGACCGCAATCTTGGTGCGGCTGCCAACCTCGCGTGCCGCGGCCTTGATCTCGACGATCCCCTGCTGGATTTCCGGCACCTCGAGCTTGAACAGCGCCTGCACGAACAGGGCGTCGGAGCGGCTCAGAATGAGGCGCGGCCCCTTGGGCGTATCCTCAACCCGCTTGAGCACGGCGCGCACCGGCTCGCCCTGATGGTAGTGCTCCCGGTGATTCTGCTCGCGGTACGGGATGATGGCCTCGGCCTCCCGGAACTTGTTGAGCATGACCACCAGCTTGCCGCGCTCGATCTGCTGGACTTCGCCCGACAGCAGGTCACCGACTCGCCCCGCGAACTCGTCGCGGATACGCGTGCGCTCGCCTTCGCGAACCCGCTGGATGATGCGCTGCTTCGCCGCCTGGACCGCCGTGCGCCCGAACTCCATGAAGTCGACCGGGATTTCCATGACGTCGCCGACCTGGAATTCCGGGTCCATGAAGCGCGCTTCCTCGACGGTCACCTCACGCGACTCGTCGGTGACCTCTTCCACGACCGTCTTGAGCAGCACGATGCGAATGGCGCCCTTGGCTTCGTCGATGTCGATTTCCGCCTGGACGTTGGCCCCGTGCTTCTTGGCCAGAGCGGCAAGAATGCCGTCCTGGAGAAGCCCGTGAAGCTCCTCGCGCGTGATCTGCTTGAGGTTCGACAGCTCACGTAACGCTGTGAGAATTTCCGCCGATCCGGCCATCCGTCTCCCCTATCGTTTCCAGTGAAACGCCAATCGCGCCTGCGTGATCTCACGAAGCGGCACGTGCACCTCCCGCCCCTTCGGATCCCGCACCACCGCGACTTCAGCGCCTGCCTCGCCATCGAGCGCGAGGATCTCGACTTCCTGTTTTCCACCTGCCAGCAAAGGGCTCGTCACCGTGGCCCGACGCCCGATAAACCGGCGCCATTCCGCGGCGTTCCGGAGCGGACGATCCGCTCCGGGTGACGACACCTCCAACACATACTGCTCGGCAACCAGCGCGTCGGCCTCCAGTCGGGCTTCGAGAGCTCGGGACGCCCGCGCACAATCGTCGATCGTAATCTTTTCCCCGTCTCGCCGATCAATTCGGATTTCCAGCACAGGACGGGCCCTGGACCCACCCCGCCGTAGCTCGACCAGGTCGAAGCCCAACGTGTCAAGTTCTTGCGCGACAATGGGTTCGATGGACTCGCTCACCTGCTGACCTCCGGCCGACCGCGGACCGCTTCCTGCACCATGAACGTGCGGAACCCCCAGAGAACAAAAAAGTGTGGGGGCCATCCCCACACTTCTTCCGCCCGCGGTGAGCGAGCGATATCACGAAGAGGTTCCGTCTCAGATTCGCAAGCTAGGGACCGGGTGTGGCCGGGTCAAGATGACAGGCGTGCCCTGTCCCCTTTTCGGACGCTCCGGACGACGCGCCCCGCGCACCCATCCCGTCAGGACAGAGCAATGATGCCCAGCATGCGACCCGCATCGCCGCCGCGGTGCGAGAAGTAGCGGTCCTGGTGACAACGCGAACACCCTGCGGCCGTACGGACTGTGGCGACATGGCGTCGGGCCGCCTGTTTGGCGAGGACCGCTCGGACATCGAGCAACCCCTTGCCGTGATGCGCCCCGCCATGCACAGCCTGCAGAACCTCGGGCCCCACCTCATAGCACCGGCCACAGATGGACGGACCGAGCCAGACCCCGCATTCCTCTTCAGGGAAACCGAGCGCCGCGAGCGCGTCGAACCCACGGTCGAGAATGCTGGCGGCGGTCCCGCGCCATCCGGCATGCAGGGCAGCAATCGCGCCACCCGGATGCCAGAGCAAGACCGGTGTGCAGTCGGCCACCGTGACCGCGAGCGCGGTGCCGTGAGCAACGGTCACGTGGCCGTCGGCGTCCATCCCCCGAAGCCACCCGCGCCACCCAGCCCCATGCGTCATCACCTCGGCGCCGTGCACCTGGTGTGCGGTCGCAAGCCGCTCTATCCCGAGGTCGCCGAGGTCCGCCAACAACGCCCCCCACCGCCCCATGACGGCACCGACCGGTTCGCCGTTCCCCAGGCCGAACGACCCGTTGGCCTTGGTCGTGGTCCAGCCGCGGATACCGGTGGGCAAACCGTCGACTGGCTCGGCAAGATGGAGCGTGCGCGGCGTCATGCGCGGCCGGCCGACGTCAGTGGGCGCTCAACTCGACCCGCTTGATGCGGGCCCCCAAGGCGCCGAGCCGCGACTCGATGCGCTCATACCCCCGCTCGATCTGCTGTGCGTTGTTGATGATGCTCGTCCCATCGGCACAGAGCGCGGCCAGCAGCATCGCCATGCCCGCGCGGATGTCGGGCGATTCCACGGTCCCCCCGCGCAGCTGCGTGGGCCCCGACACGATGGCGCGGTGCGGATCGCACAGCACGATGCGCGCGCCCATGCCCACCAGCTTGTCGGTGAAGTAGAGACGTGATTCGAACATCTTCTCGTGAAAGAGGATCATGCCTTCGCACTGGGTGGCGGCAACGATGGCGATGGACATGGTGTCCGCCGGAAACGCCGGCCACGGCTGGTCCTCGAGCTTGGCCACATGCCCGCCAAGATCCGTCTGCATGCGTCGCGACTGTTCCGCCGGGACGAGGAGATCGTCGCCCTCCACCTCGCAGCGGATGCCGAGTTTCTCGAATCCCAGCAAGGTGCTGCGCAGATGCTCCACCCCTGCCCGCTCGATGCGCAGCGCGGAGCGCGTGACCGCCGCGAGACCGATGAACGACCCCACTTCGATATGATCCGGGCCGATCTCGTGCGTCGCGCCGCCCAGCGGCAACCCGCCCTCGATGGTATACACGTTCGACCCGATCCCCTCGATGCGCGCGCCCAGCGCCACGAGAAAGCGCGCCAGATCCTGCACGTGCGGCTCACTCGCGGCATTGCGCAACGTCGTGCGCCCCCGGGCCGCCACGGCCGCCACCAGTGCGTTTTCCGTGGCCGTGACGCTGGGCTCATCGAGAAAGACATCGGCGCCGATCAGCCCGGCGGTGTCGAAGCGGAAGCGCGCACCGAGCTCATACGTGGCCCCCAGCGCCTGCAGCACATGGAAGTGCGTGTCGAGACGCCGGCGGCCGATGACGTCGCCCCCCGGTGGCGACAGCGTGACGGTGCCACAGCGCGCCAGCAGCGGCGCCGCGAGCAGGATGGACGCCCGAATGCGGGCGCACATGGCGGGGTCGAGATCGGCCGCGCGCACCGTGTGGGCATGGATGCGCAGGGAGTTCTCGCCGGTCCATTCGCAGGTGGCACCAGTGGTACGAATGAGCTCCACCAGCGTTTCGATGTCGCGGATGCGCGGCACGTTGTGCAACTGCACCGGCTGGTCGGTAATGAGTGCGGCGGCCACGATCGGGAGCGCGGCATTCTTGTTGCCTGCGGGACGAATCGCCCCCTGGAGGCGCTGACCACCTTCAACGATGTATTGGACCGCAGACATGAGTCGGGAGCGGGACGCGGGAGTTCGGGGAACCGGACCTTTCAAGGTTAGTCACGCGCCGCCATGGACACGAGCCTTGGCAGCCTTTAGATCAGAAGCATGGCCTTCGCACTCGCTTTGCCTCGGCTCGTGACCTGGTCCCTCCTGCAGGTGAGCAGCCTGCCCGATACGATCGTGACCCGCACCATTCCGGATCGCGGTGTCCTGGAATGGACCAGCGGCCTCCTGCAGATTCTGGTGCTGCTGCTGGCCGTGGGGGCCCTTGTCGCCCTGATCCTGCTGCTCCGTGCCGTCCGCGATGGGGTGCTGAAGCTCAATGGCACGCTGGACCGGCTGGCTGCCGACACCCGCCCGATGCTGGCGGACGCGAGCGCCATCGTCCGCGATGCACGCGACACGGTGGCAACGGTGAAGCGGGATGTGGCCGTGGTAACCGATGCGGCCGCCGCCATTGGGGACACCATCCTCGATGCCGCCGAGGTGACCGCGCGCCGGGTCGATGAAGTGAATGCCGTGCTCGACGTGGTACAGGACGAGCTCGAGGAAACCGCGATTACGGCCATCGCCGCCGTCCGTGGCGTGCGCCTGGGCGCCCACGCGCTGGCGTCGCGCTTCCCGGGCAAGGGGCGCACGCGACGGCGTCCGCCCACGACGGATCGGGACAACGAGGGGTGAGCGAGCGCCCACGCGCCAGAGTGCCGTGGGCGGCGTGCCTGCTGCTGGCGCTGCTCGTCCTGGCCGCGACACCGACCGAGGCCTGGGCGTGGACGCCGGGCACGCACGTCTTTCTCGGCGACGCGCTGCTTCGTCATCTCTCGTTGGTCCCGCCTCACATCGGTGCCCTGCTTGCCGCGTACCCGGCGGACTTTCTGTACGGGTCGATTGCGGCCGATACAAGCATCGCCAAGAAGTACGCCGAGGTTGGCCGGCATTGCCACTCGTGGCATGTGGGCATGGAGATCCACGAAGAAGCGGACCCTCCGGCCCTGCGCGCCTTCGCGCTCGGCTATCTGGCGCACCTGGCCGCTGACGTGGTGGCACACAACTTCTTCGTGCCACGCCAGCTGGCGGTGACTTCGAGTACGAGCGCCCTGGGGCACAGCTACTGGGAAAGCCGCATCGATACCCACCTTGGCGAACTCTGGCCCCGCCGGGCCCGAGAGCTGCTGCGGCTCGATCATTCACCGGCCGACCAGCACCTCGATCGCATCCTCAGCCCCACACTGTTTGGTACGCCCACCAATCGCCGGATCTTCCGCGGCATGGTGTACGTAACCGATACCGAATCGTGGCAGCGGATCTTTCAGCTCGTGTCCGAGAACAGTCGCTGGGATCTGGCCGACGCCGACGTCGGCCGCTATCTGGCCCGCGCCTTCGATTACATCGTGGACCTGCTGAATCATTGGGACCGCAGTGAGCCGTTCGCCTTCGATCCATCGGGTGACAAACCGCTCCGCGAAGCCAAGCGGGTACGGCGGCAGGCGCGACGGGAGGGCGGCGATATGCGCGCGGCGCTCGAGGCCGACCGCATGTTCGGCATGCCGGTCACCCCGTTGCGCCACGCCCTCGATCTTCCAGCCCCGCTGTTCAGCCCCCGCGAGCGGCCAGCAGCTGGTTGACCTTGCGGGGATCGGCCGACCCGTTCGACTTCTTCATCACGAGGCCCACCAGCACTCCCTGCAGCTTCTTCTCGCCACTCGTGAAGCGCGCCGCCTCTGCGGCATGTTCGGCGAAGACCTCGTCGATCCATCTCACCAGGGCCTCGTCGTCACGCACCTGGAGCAAGCCGGCCGCGCGGGCCACATCGAGCGGCGATCCCCCGTCCTGTTCGAGGATGGTGAAGAGCTGACGCGCCGCCGTATTGGAGAGTTGCCCCGACACTTCGAGCGCGATGAGGGCTCCCAGCCGCTCTGGCGACACGGGATGGTGAGCGAGCGGTGTTCCGGAGGCGTTGACCGAGGCGAGCACCTGTCCAAGCATCCAATTGGCGGCCCGTTTGGCGTCACCGGCCGCTGCCGCAACGTCCTCGAAGCGATCGGCCAGCTCCCGTGTGGCGAGCAGCTGCTCGATCTCGGCATCGGCCAGCGCATACTGCGCGGCGAAGCGCGCACGGCGCGCCGGCGGCAACTCCGGCAGTGCGGCTTGCTGGTCGGCGATATAGGCGGGTGCGAGCTGCAGCGGCGGCAGGTCCGGCTCGGGGAAGTACCGGTAGTCGTGGCTTCCCTCCTTGCTGCGCGAGGGGCGCACCTCGTTGCGCTTGTCATCGTAGAGCATGGTCTGCTGCTCGATGCGCCCCCCGGCGGCCAACACCGTACGCTGCCGCGCGAACTCGATCTCAGCCGCGCGTTCGATAGCCGAAAACGAATTGAGGTTCTTGATCTCGGTCTTGGTGCCCAGCGCCGTGTCACCGATTCGCCGGACCGAGATGTTCACATCGACGCGGAGCGACCCCTCTTCCATGTTGGCATCGGACACCTGGGCATACTCGAGGATCTGCTTGAGCCGTTTGGCGTAGGCCGCGGCGTCGGCCGCGGAACGGATGTCCGGCTCGGAGACGATTTCGACCAGCGGCGTACCGGCCCGGTTGAGGTCGATGGCCGTGGCATCGGCAAAGCGATCGTGGACCGACTTGCCAGCGTCTTCCTCCATGTGCACGCGGTGCACCCGAATGACACGCGGCGTCGCATCGGCGTTGGCGCCCACGACGATTGCGCCGTTGGTGGCCAGCGGGCGATCGAACTGCGAGATCTGGTAGCCTTTGGGCAGGTCCGGGTAGAAATAATTCTTGCGCGCGAACACCGACTCCTCGTGCACGGTGCAGCCCAGGGCCAGCGAGGCCCGGGTGGCGAGGGCCACCGCGTGGGCGTTGAGCACAGGGAGTGCACCGGGAAGCCCGAGGCAGACCGGACAGGTGTTGCTGTTCGGCGCGTCTCCGAACGACGTGCGGCAGCCGCAGAAGATCTTGCTCTGCGTCTTGAGCTGGCAGTGCACCTCGAGGCCAATGACGAGTTCCCACTCGCTGCCTCCTCCCGACATGTCGCGCGCCCCGGTCACTGGTGTGCCTCCGCTCCGAGCGCCCGTTCGAGCGCCGCCGCTGCCCGGAGCATGGTGGGCTCCGTGAAGTGCGGTGCCATGAACTGTCCGCCAATGGGGAGTCCATCCACCCGGCCAATGGGCTGCGACATGGCGGGAATGCCCACCAGATTGGCCGTCACCGTGAAGATGTCGCTCAGGTACATCTCGTACGGATCGGACACCTCCCCAATGCGGAACGCCGGGGTCGGCGCCGTGGGAGTGAACAGCAGGTGCACGCCGGACGCGAACACCTGTGAGAACTCCTGGCGGATGAGTTCGCGGACCGCCTGTGCCCGCCGATAGTAGGCGTCGTAGTAGCCGGCGCTGAGCACATACGTGCCGAGCAGGATGCGGCGCGTCACTTCGGCGCCGAATCCCTCGGATCGGGTGCGTTCGTACATGGCGCCGAGGTCGTCTGCCATGGCGCGTCGGCCATACCGCACCCCGTCGTAGCGGGCGAGATTGCTCGACGCTTCGGCGGGCGCGATGATGTAGTACACCGGAATCGCGAGATCGGTACTGGGGAGCGACACGTCACGGATTTCGGCTCCCAGACTCTCCAGCACGGTCAGTGCGTGCCGACAGTGCGCCGCGATGCGTGCATCGAGGGACGCCGGGAAGTACTCGACCGGTCGCCCGATCACGAGCCCCGCGAGTGGCCGGGGGTCGGCGGACGCGCCGTCGACGGTTGGTGGCAGGAACTCGGGCACCGCGTGCGGCGCGCTGGTGGCATCGAAGCGGTCGTGGCCGGCGATGATCTGCAGTCCGGCCGCAGCGTCACCCACGGTGCGACCAAAGACCCCGACATGATCCAGCGACGAGGCGTAGGCCACGAGCCCATACCGACTGACGCGCCCGTACGTCGGCTTGACGCCCACAATGCCGCAGAACGCGGCAGGCTGCCGAACGGAGCCGCCGGTTTCCGAGCCAAGGGCGAGGCGAACCACCCCGGCGGCCACGGCGGCGGCCGACCCGCCGGAGCTTCCCCCGGGTACCCGGGTGCGGTCGAGCGGATTCCGCACCGGCCCAAAGGCGCTGTTCTCGTTCGACGAACCCATCGCGAATTCGTCCATGTTGGTCTTGCCAAGGATGGCCGCGCCCGCGTCGCGCAGCCTGCGAACGGCGGTGGCTTCGAAGGGGCTCATGTACCCCTCGAGGACACGTGAGCCGCACGTCGTGGGCAGTTCGTGCGTGGCCAGATTGTCCTTGATGGCGACCGGCACCCCGGCGAGTGGTCCGACGTCGAGGCCCGTGGCCTCGCGATCCACGGCGAGAAAGGCATTGAGCCCGTCGGCGCCGGCACACACCGCATCGAATGCGGCCCACGCATCCGCCACGCGGTGTGCACGCAGCGTGCCGAGTGCGGGGTGGTCGCTCACGACGCCTCCTCGGCACTGGCACCGAGTGCGCCGTGGGAGGCCAACCGGGGCACCAGGAAGAATCCGTCACGCGCCGACGGCGCGAAGGCCTCGCGCGGACGAGTGAGCGGGTCGGGCGGCAGCGTATCGTCACGCAGTGGTGCCCCCGGGGTGTCCGGAGAGTGGAGGACACCGCTTACATCCACCTGCTGCAGCACATCCATGTGCGCGAGAATGCCGTTCAATTCAGCCACCAGCGCTGGTACCCGTTCGGCCTCGAGTCCAACGCGGGCCAACCGGGCCACATGGCGTACATCGTCCGACGTGACCGACATCAGTCCCACTCCTTTTCGAGCCTGGCCTGGGCGAGCACGAGCGTCTTGCGCCCGATTTCTTCGTCATCGAAATCGATGCGCACCTTGGTGTCGCGCCCGCTGCCCGTGATTTCCGCAATGGTGCCACTGCCGAAGCGCGCATGCTTCACCCGTTCGCCCGGCCGATACGCCGGCGCATCCTGCGATTCGTCCTCGGGTTGCGGGACATCACGCCGGTTGGGGGTGCTGAAGCCACCGGCCGGTCGCGTGGCAAAGGGGACGTTGGGCGCGCGATCGCCATAGGCGTTGGAGCCGTACGGGCCGCTGGCCCGGCGAGGGGCGCCGGCAGCGAACCCACTGGCCGACCCACTGCGCCCCCAGCTCTGGTCGCCATCCCGACGGCTGCCGTAGCCCCCGCCGAGTCCAGCCGCGCCGGCACGCCCTTCGGCCTTGGCGCGCCCCGTCTTGCCACGCTCCGCCAAGGACGGCGTGACGGCCTTGAGGAAGCGTGAGGGCATGGAAATCATGAGTTCCCCGTTGCGCCGGCGCTGCTCGGCGCACGTGAGGTAGAGCTTCTCCTCGGCCCGGGTGATTCCCACGTAGAACAGCCGGCGCTCTTCCTCGAGCGACGACGGGTCCTCGGCAGCGCGCGCGAGCGGGAAGAGTCCGTCTTCGAGGCCGCACACGAACACCAGAGGGAACTCCAATCCCTTGGCATTGTGCATGGTCATGCACACCACGGCGTCGGCGTGGGGATCGAGCTTATCGACGCCGGCCACCAGTGTCGACGACTGGAGGAAGTGATCGAGCGGCGTGAGGCCCACTTCGCCACCCTCATCGGCCACCACCTCAGCCGCACCGGCGATGAGTTCGCGCACGTTGTCGATGCGTTCGAGCCCTTCGGGTCCCTCGGCCCGCAGGTGTTCGGCGTAGCGGATGGCCTGTACGAGATCCCGCAGGAGTTCATCAACGGCCGCCTCCACGGCGGCGACGCGCAGACGCTGCACCACGCCCACGAAGTCGGCGATCGCCGCGCGTGCGGCCGGGCGCAGCGACGCCACGACATCGGGGTGGGTGGCGATCTCCAGCAACGGCTTGCCGTCGAGCGCCGCCCGCTCGGCGAGCAGCGCCATGCTGGCATCACCCAGGCCGCGCTTGGGCACGTTCGCCGCCCGGAGGAAGGCCTCATTGTCGGCGGGGTTGGCAATGAGCTTGAGATAGGCCATGAGGTCGCGGATTTCCCGCCGGTCGTAGAAGCGCACGGCGCCCACGAGCCGATAGGGAATGTTCCGCCGCCGGAAGGCGTCTTCGACGGCGCGTGACTGCGCATTCGTGCGGTAGAGCACGGCGCAGTCCCGGCGCGACAGATCGGAGGCCGCCAGCCGCGTGAGAATCGTGTCGGCGATGAAATCCGCTTCGTCGCGTTCGTCGAGACACTCGATGAGGGTCACCGGTTCACCGGCCGGACGCGTCGCGCGCAGCGTCTTGCCGCGGCGCTCCGTGTTCTCCGCGATCACCGCATTCGCGAGTGCGAGGACGTTGGGCGTGGAGCGGTAGTTCTCCTCGAGGCGCACCACGTGGGCGCCCGGAAAATCGCGCTCGAAGTCGAGGATGTTGCGGATGTCCGCGCCGCGCCACCCGTAGATGGACTGGTCGTCGTCACCGACCACCATGACGTTGCGGTGCAGGCCGCCCACCAGCTGCACGAACCGATACTGCGCCGCGTTCGTATCCTGATATTCGTCCACCAGCAGGTAGCGGAACCGTCGCTGGTAGTGCGCCCGCAACGCCTCGTCCATCTCGAGGGCACGCACCGGAAGCACGAGGAGATCGTCGAACGTGACCGCATTTGCCTGCTGCAGCGCCGCTTCGAGATCGGTATAGACACCGGCCACCGCGGTGGTGAAGGTGTCGCGTGCGGTGCGTGCGTATTCCCCGGGCGATACGAGCGCGTTCTTGGCGCTGGAGATGGCGCCGAGGATGGCCTTTGGCGCGAACTGGGTGGGGCTGAGCTTGCGCCGTTCCATGACGCGCTTCACCGCGCCGATGGTGTCGTCCTCGTCGTAGATCGTGAAGTTCTGCTCGCGACCGACGAGGGGGGCGACGCCGCGCAGCAGACGCGCGCCCAGCGCATGGAAGGTGCCACACCACATGCCCTTGGGTTCGTGCCCGAGGAACTTGGCGATGCGCTCCCGCATCTCGCCAGCGGCCTTGTTGGTGAAGGTGACCGCGAGAATCTCGTGCGGGGCCACGTGGCGCGTGCCGATGAGGCGTGCGATGCGGGTAGTGAGCACCCGTGTCTTGCCCGAGCCGGCACCCGCCAGGACGAGCGCGGGGCCGTCGTCATGAAAGACGGCGTCACGCTGGCCGGGATTGAGCCCGCGCGTGAGGGCATCGAGGTCGACGCCAGGCGCTGAAGGCACCGCGTCGAAAAGGGAACCGGTCCAACCCGTCGTTGTCATCCGTTCAAGATAACGTCGAACGCGGCTCCCCGGTCGGTTTCGGCGAGGACCAATCGCCCGTGATGATTTTCCTCCACAATGCGACGCGCCAACGACAGGCCGATGCCCCAGCCGCGATCCTTGGTGGTGAACCCGGCGTCGAAGATGCGCTTCCGCAGTGCGCGCGGGACTCCCGGCCCGTCGTCCTGTACCCGGATGCGAGCGCCTCCCTCCGGGATCGGGGTGACCGACACGACGACCTCGCCGTTGCGGCCACCGAGGGCATCCATGGCGTTCTTGATGAGCACTTCCAGCACCCACTCCAGCAGCACGACATCGCCACGCACCATGACCGGTCCACCGGGGTCGTCGCTGCGAATGGTCACCGTGCGCGCGAGCGTGGGCGCGCGCGCCGCGAAATACTCCGCCAACCGCCGCACGAGTGCCGTTGCGTCGAGCGTTTCGTCGCGCGGCGGCCGGCCGATGCGCTCGAAGCGATGCGAGACGCGTTCGAGCCGTTGCACGTCCTGCGCCATGGCCTCGACGGCGCGCGCGCCCGTCCCTCCGGTGACGGTATCGGCCAGCAGTTCGATCCACCCGGTGAGCGCGGAGAGGGGCGTGCCCAGCTGGTGGGCGGCCTCGCGGGCCATGCCGGCCCAGACCTTTTCCCGCTCGGCCCGCCCGCGTTCGACAAGCGCGTACACCCCCAGCCCCACGAGCAGCGTGATCCCCAGAGCCTGCAGCAGGGGAATGAAGCGCAATCCGTTCACGATGGCGCTGTCGCCCAGATGCACGGCGCCCACCGCCGGTTCCACGATGGGCGGATTCTGCCGGTCCAGCTCGGCGACATACCGGCGGAAGCGCACCGTATCGGACGGATCCATGCCGTCGGGGAGATTGGCGGTGGCCGACACGCGGCCATCGTTGTCGGTGAGGACCAGCGGCAGCCCCGACTCCCTGATCTGCCGGGAGAGATCGAGCAGGGCGATGGTGGGATCGGCGTTGACGCTGGTGTCCTGCAGCGCTTCGTAAATGCGCGCGTACATGCGCCCCTGGCCAGCACCGGCCGCCCGAAGCTGGGTGACCACATGCTGCGTGTAGGCCACGTACCAGACCAGCAGGGCGATCACCCCGAGCACCATCGCAACGAGGGGCCAGCGACGACGGCGCATGTGGGAGGGGGCGAGAGAGAACCGTGGGCGCCTTGGCAGGCTCAGCGCAGGACAGCCCGGCCCAGCCACGGCTGCAGGGCCTCCGGAATGCGCACGGAGCCGTCGGCCTGCTGATGGTGTTCGAGCAGGCAGGCAATGATACGCGAAAACGCGAGCGCCGACCCGTTGAGCGTGTGGACGAAGCGCGGCTTCTCCCCGGGCGCGGGGCGATAGCGGATGTTGGCGCGTCGGGCCTGAAAGTCGGCGAACACGCTGCAACTCGACACCTCGAGCCACTTGCCCACCGCGGGAGCGAACACCTCGAGATCATAGGTCATTGCGCTCGAGAACCCGGTGTCGCCTGCCGCCAGCAGCACCCGACGATACGGCAGTTCGAGGCGCTGGAGGATGGTTTCCGCCTGACTGGTCAGGAGCTCGAGCTCCTGGCGTGATGTCTCCGGCGTGGCGTACCGCACCAGCTCCACCTTGTCGAACTGGTGGACCCGGAGCAGCCCGCGCGTATCCTTGCCAGCGGCGCCGGCCTCGCGGCGAAAGCAGGCGCTGTACGCACAGAAGGTCTTCGGCAGGTCGCTCAGCTCGAGGATCTCATCCCGATAGAGATTGGTAACGGGCACTTCGGCGGTGGGAATCAGGAAGAGCTCGTCCGCGGTGACGGCGTACGCATCCTCCTCGAACTTCGGGAAGTTGCCCGTGCCGGTCATCGAGGCCCGATTCACCACGAACGGCACCCACGTTTCCTCGTACCCGTGTTCGGTGGTGTGGATGTCGAGCATCAGGTTCATGAGCGAGCGCACAAGCCGCGCGCCGGCGCCCCGGTAGACGATGAACCCCGAGCCGCTGATCTTCGCCCCGCGAGCAAGGTCGAGCACCCCGAGTTCGGCGCCCTTGTCCCAGTGCGGCGTGAGCGTCGCGCCATCGTCTCGCGGCGCGCCCCAGGACGAGACGACGGTGTTCGCCGACTCGTCGCCCTCGGGCACGTCGGCGAGCGGAATGTTGGGCAGTTCGTACAGCATGGCCTGCACGGCCGCGTCCGCCTCGTTGCGCCGCGCCTCGAGCGCACCGATGGCATCACCGATGGCGCGTCCCTCGGCGATCAGGGCGGTCGCGTCCTCTCCCGCCTTGCGGCGGGCGGCCACTTCCTGGGTGACCTTGTTGCGACGCGCCTGCTGCGCCTCCACCTCGGTGATGGCCGCCCGACGCTCACGTTCAAGCGCCTCGGCCCGATCGAGCAGCGGCTGCAGTTCGGCGAGCTTGCCGCGGCGCCGCATGCCTTCACGCAGATGGTCGAGTTGATCGCGCAGCAGCCGAATATCGTGCATGCCAGTAGCAGGTTCAGGTCGAGGGGAGGCCCGGCGTGAGCGCACGATACCCGCAATTGCGGTTCACGAGCGTCCGCAGCACGAGGCGCCGTTCGGCGAGGATGACGCTGTCTACGGCGACCTTGCCGTAGAACGGATCCTGGAGGATACACCGCGAACTGGTGAGCCTGATCAGCACCACCTCGTTCACCGCCACCACCAGGGTGGAATCGTCGGTGTAGCCACGATCGGGTGCCCGCGTGATGGCATCGAATGCCGACGTGCTGCGCGCGAGCCCGATGCTGGGCGCCCCAGCCGGCGCCTGGGGGACGAGCGCCCGCGCCGGCAGGAAGCGGACTTTGCCGTCGGCGGTGATGTCGAAGGCGACCTCGAAGTTCACCGTGCCGTTGCTGAGCAACTGCGGGCGTTCGACGGAGAGGTTGCTGAAGAGCACACTGGCTGGGAGGGCCGCATTGGTTCCGGACAACGCCCACACGCTGAAGGTGCGCACGGTGTTTTCACTCGTGGGCGGCGACAGGAACGGGTTGTTGTCGCTGCATGCGGCCCCCATCCCTGCCATCAGGGCGAGGGCACAAAATGACAGGGCGCGCCGAGCCAGGCGAGGCGCGCCGTTCCGACGGTCGTTCAGGGTGAAGCGCATGGCGATTTCCGAGGTGATCCGGCCGTCAGGCCGGCGAACGTTCCGCCTCGGAGGTTACCGCCCAACTCGTGCACGGGCAAGCGGTTCGGCCACGCAATGATCGCTTGACTTCGCACGCCGGCCGGGACAGCGTTCCGCCATGCCCACCATTCGAGATCTGGTCAGCGCGCTGCGGCGCCGCGACGGCGTGGACGCGGCCATCGTTCTCGGTCGCGACGGCCTGCTCATTGACGGGAACAGCGCGTCGCCTCTCGACCCCGACGGGCTCGCGGCGTTCGTGCCCCCGATGGCGCTGGCCGCCGCCGATCTGGGCCTGGCGGCGCAACGCGGCGATTTCGGCATCATGGTGCTGGAATACGCCGAGGGCCATGCGGTCGTCACGGCGCTGTCGCATGACGCCTTTCTCCTGATCCTGCTGCAGCCCACGGCCAATCTCGGCGCCCTGCTGTACGAACTGCGACGTCACCGCTCCCAGATCTCGGCGCTGGTCTGAGCCAGTGACCGAGGCGGTAACCGACAGCCCGACGCCGGCGCTGCCGATTCTGGTCGTCGACGACGAACCGCATATTGGCCGCATTATCCGCACGCGCCTCGAGCAGGACGGCGTTCGGGTCCTGCTCGCCGAAAGCGGGGTCGAGGCGCTGGATCAGCTGCACCGTGAACCGGACGTTGGGCTGATCGTGCTGGATCTCATGCTGCCCGGCATGTCGGGGATCGATATCTTGCGGGTCCTTCGCGACGACATTCGCTGGAGTGACCTGCCCTGCATCGTCTTGACGGCCGCTGGTCAGGAGGCGCACTGGCAGGAAGCCGAGGCGCTCGGCGTCGCCGAGGTCATGTCGAAGCCCTTCAGCCCCCGCCGGTTGCTTGCCCGCGTGCGTCACCATATGCGGGGGCCGCGCGCGTCCACCGATGACTCGAGTTCGCAGTGACCCGTCCTTCCCCCCGCTCGACGACCGCATGATCCGCTGGAATGTGGTGCTGGCCGGTGGCATTGGCTCGCGCTTCTGGCCGTTGTCGACGCCAACGCGCCCGAAGCAGTTGCTGCCGCTGGTCACGGATGCGCCCATGCTGTGCGACACCCTCGACCGGCTGCGCCCCTCGGCGCCGCCCGAGCGCACGCTCGTGCTGACCAACGCCTCGTTGCGCGACGCCGTGCTGGCGCTGGATCCGACACTGCCGGCCGACAACGTGATCGCCGAACCCCGCCCGGCGGGCACCTGCGCCGCGCTGGCGTGGGCAGCCAAGCTCATCGCCGCTCGCGATGGCGATGAGGCGGTCATGGTGTGCACCCATGCGGACTGGGCCATTGGCGATGTGGAGGCGTTCCGCCACACGCTGGACCGTGCCGCGCAAGTGGCGCTGACGAGCCGTGCTCTGGTGACGGTGGGGATCGTGCCGTCACGACCCGACCCTGGCTTCGGCTACATCCAACCTGGGGAGGTAGTCCGCGATGATGTCCGGCGGGTGGCGCGCTTCGCGGAGAAACCCGACACCGCGACGGCGTCGCGGATGGTCGCCGAGGGGTACCTCTGGAACTCCGGCATTTTCGCCTGGTGTGTGGGCGACCTGCTCGATGAAATCCGCGAACACACGCCGGAAGTCCAGCCGGCGCTGGCGGCGTCAGGTGACGATCTCGAACGGTTCTTCGCGGCCGTGCACTCGATTGCCATCGATGTGGGTGTGCTCGAGCGTTCCCCCCGTGTTCTGGTGCTCCCCGGGCAGTTCGGCTGGGACGATGTCGGCACCTGGGCCGCGTTGCATCGGGTGCGCGCGCATGACGGGCAGGACAATGCCATGCTTGGTCCGAGCCATGCCTGCCAGTCCACCGGCAACGTCGTCCATGCCGACGGTACACAGGTGGTTCTCTACGGCGTACACGACCTCGTGGTGGTGGCGCGTGCGGGGCTGGTCATGGTCACAACCCGTGAGCGTGCCGCCGACCTCAAGACCCTGCTGGACACGCTTCCCCCAGACCTTCGCGATCGATGATCATTTTCTACGATGACGCCCGAGCGCGTCGGTTTGAGCCCTTTGCCACCACGCTCCCGCTGGCGGAAATGCGCATGGGGGCGCTGCTCCAGCGCGAACGATGGCAGGAAGTGCTGCACGCGGCGCCGCGCGGATTCGTGTCGTCACCGCATCTCGAAGGGTTTGCCGAGTTCGATGCGCCCCCTGCTCATGTGGGGGATGTCCCCGCCGGTACCTGGCTGGTGAACACCCGCGCCGTCCCCTTGCTGGACACCGTGCGCAGCACGGCCACGGTGCTGGCGATCGATCACCAGGTGGCGGCCGTCAAGCTTGCCGCGGCCGTTTCGCGCGAGCAGCTGCAGGACGTGATGTTCGCGCTCGAGGATGTCCTGCCGAGTACCGGTTCGATGGCGAACATCCCGGGCGTGTGGCTCGAAAACGTGTGGGACCTGGTCGCGCATCTCCAGACCGTGTTGCAGGCGGACATCCCGGCGGTGACGCAACGGACCGAGGCCGTTCCCCTGGCAGACGGTATCGCGACGATTCTGGGGAGCCACGGCGTCTTCGTGGAAGCCGATGCGACCATCGAACCACAGGTGGTGTTCGACACCACCCTTGGCCCGGTCCTGCTTCGTCGGGGGGCGGTCGTGCAGGCCTTTTCGCGCGTCGCCGGCCCCTGCTACGTGGGGCGTGAGGCGTCGGTACTGGGCGGCCGCGTGGCGGGGTGCGCCATCGGTGACGTCTGCCGGGTGCACGGCGAGCTGTCGGCGTCCATTCTGGTCGGGCACAGCAACAAGGGACACGACGGGTTCGTGGGCCATTCGGTACTGGGACGGTGGGTCAACCTGGGCGCCGGCACCACGACGAGCAACCTCAAGAACACGTACGGCACGGTGTCGCTGTGGACTCCGGATGGTGTGCAGGACACCAAGTTGCAGTTTCTCGGCACGCTGTTCGGCGATCATGCCAAGACCGGCATTGGCCTGCGGCTCACGACCGGGTGTGTCGTTGGCGCCGGAGCCAACGTGTTCGATGCGATGCCGCCCAAGGCGGTGGCTCCATTTTCGTGGGGTGGTGCGCCGCCGTACGGCCGCTTCGCCGAGGAGCAGTTCGTCAACACCGCGGAGCGCATGATGGCGCGCCGGCACGTCGTCATGTCCGCCTCGGCCCGCGGCTGGTGGCGCCGTGTGCATGCCGTCGCGAGCGCCGATACCCGCTGGCCGCGCGGGTGACGGGCCACACGTGATTGCCGTGACCATGCTCGGCTCCGGGAGCCGAGGCAACGCGATCCTGGTGGATGGCAGCGATGGCACCGTGCTGGTGGACGCCGGTTTCGGCGTGCGTACCCTGGCCAAGCGCTTCGAGGCGGTGCAGCGGCGTCCCGGCGACGTGGGGGCAGTCCTGCTCACGCATGAGCATGTGGATCACGCGTGCGGGGCGGCGGCGGCCTGCGACCGGTGGTCGTGGCGCGTGCACGCATCGGCTCCCACCCTCGCGGCCCTGTCGCTCGTGGCCAGTGGAGCTCCCTCCGACGTCCAGCCCTTTGCCCCGAGCGGTGATCAGGTGTTGTGCGGATTCACCATCGAACACGCACCGCTGCCGCACGATGCCAGCGATTGCCGCGCATTGGTGCTGACCGATCGCGCGAGCGGCGCGCGATTGGGCATCGTGCTCGATGCCGGTCACGTCCCCGAGACGCTGCCGGCGTTTCTCGACCGCCTGGATCTGCTGGTGGTGGAGTCGAACCATGACCCGGACCTGCTGGCGAATGGTCCCTATCCGCAGCCGCTCAAGGCGCGCATTGGCGGCGGGCGCGGACATCTTTCGAACCGACAGGCGTCGACGCTGGCCGCCGCCTGTGCGCACCGCGGGTTGCGCCACGTGGTGCTGGCCCATCTCAGCGAAACGAACAACACTCCCGCCCTCGCGTTGGCGAGCGCACACGCGGCGCTCCGCGGCGCCGGCTGGAAGCGCGACGGGGTGTCGACCGCGCCGCAGCGTGTGCCCCTGACGCCGGTGCGCGCCGACGGTGGCGTCGGGCGGCTGGTGGCGACGCAGTTGGCGCTGGGCCTCTAGCCGTTGTCGCCAAGACCGTAGTTCACGGCGCAGCCGGCGGGCGTGAGGCTGGGGGAAGATCGTGCAGGGGTGCACTGCGGCTTGCCCATGGCATTCACCGTGTCCGGTCCATGCGTCGCCGCACGCGGCACACACACGAACGGGCACCTCGTGTGAGGTGCCCGTCGTGCATCGTGCGTGGACGCGTGTCCTGAGCGCGAGGCTCAGTACATGCCGCCCATGCCCGGGCCGCCGGCCGGCGCGGCCGGCTTGTCTTCCTTCTTCTCGACGATGAGCGCTTCGGTCGTGAGGAGCAGACCGGCGATCGACGCCGCGTTCTGGAGCGCCGTCCGGGTGACCTTGGTGGGGTCGATGACGCCAGCCTGGACCAGATCCTCGTACACGTCCGTGAGGGCGTTGTAGCCGAAGCTCGTCTCCTTGGCCGTGCGGATCTTCTCGATCACGATCGAGCCTTCCCCGCCGGCGTTCTGCACGATCATGCGGAGCGGCTCCTCGATGGCGCGACGGATGATGTCGACACCGATCTGCTCGTCGCGCTCGGCGACCTTCACGTCCTTGAGGACGTGCTGCGCGCGCACCAGCGCCACGCCACCGCCCGGGACGATGCCCTCCTCGACGGCGGCACGCGTCGCGTGCAGCGCGTCTTCGACGCGGGCCTTCTTCTCCTTCATTTCGGCTTCGGTCGCCGCGCCGACGTTGATGACGGCGACGCCACCGGCGAGCTTCGCGAGACGCTCCTGCAGCTTCTCCCGGTCGTAGTCCGAGGTGCTCTTGTCGATGGCAGCGCGGATTTCCTTCACGCGGCCTTCGATGTCCTTCTGGTCGCCAGCGCCGTCGATGATCGTGGTGTTGTCCTTGTCGATCACGATGCGCTTGGCCGAGCCGAGGTCGGTG
>NZ_JAJTHI010000082.1 GCF_021298855.1 Gemmatimonas sp. | reverse complement strand
CCCCCCCACCTTGTGGTGGGACATCAGCACCGGGATCCCGGTCTCGCGGCCAATGCGGAGGGTTTCCGTCACCGCCGCCAGCACGCTGTCGTCCTCGTTGCGCATGTGCGAGCTGTAGATCCCCCCGGCGGCGTGGGCCACGCGGGCCAGCGCCACCAGCTCTTCGGTGGGGGCGAAGCTCCCCGGCACGTAGAACAACCCCGAGGAGAGCCCCACGGCGCCGTCGGCCATGGCCTGCCGCACCAGTGCTTCCATGGCGGCCAGTTCGTCGGGGGTTGCTGACCGGTTGGCGGTACCCATGACTTGCCGGCGCACGCTGCCGTGCCCCACGAAGAGTGCCACGTTCGGTGCCACGTCCCACTGCGCGAGCGAATCGAGGAACGGCCCCAGCGGCAGCGGGGAGCTGCCATCATTGCCATCGACGATGGTGGTGATGCCCTGCCGGATCAGGTTGTCGGCGGTGGGGATGTCGCGCAGCCGCTCGCGCCCGTGCGTGTGTGGGTCGATGAAGCCCGGCGCCACCACGTGGCCGGTCACGTCCACGGTGTCCGCGGCCGTGCGAGTCCCGAGATCCCCGATCTCGACGATGCGCCCATCGCGGATGCCGACATCCGCAACCGTGGCCGGCGCCCCGCTGCCATCGAGGACGCGCCCCCCGCGCAGCAGGACATCGAAGGGAGCGGGCGTGCAGGCGCCAAGGCCCAGCGTCAGGGCCACGCGGGTGAGGCCGCACACAAGAGCAGGTCGCATGGTGCTCATGAGGTCTCGGGAAGGCCCGCCGCAACGCGCTGACACGCGCCACGCGTGACGGGGACGCGGGGGCGGCACGGGCACGCCGCCGTTGTTGCGTCGCGACGGAAATAGCCCCCGTACCCCTGTGCCGCCAGCCCCGGCGCGCACGAGTCGCCCCCCTAACGTACCCGCCGGTCCGTCGTCCAACCGATTGATGCCGCCACGGTGTGCTACCCTCAATCAATTCCCGGCCATGAAACCAATCGTCTCTGCCCTCCTCCTCGGCACCATCCTGTCCGCCTGCTCCAGTGCGGCCACCGAGCCCGACGCAACCCGCCCCACGCCATCAACGCCGCCGTATCCTGTGGGGCAAATGACCGACCAGACCCTCGTGGTCGGTGGGGTGACGCGCCAGTATCGCGTGCATGTGCCGGCGGGGCTCACGACCCCGAAGGCGGTCGTGTTCGTCCTGCATGGCGGCGGGGGCGAAGGGCTCGATGTGGCGATCCTCGGCCGGCACCCGCTCTCGGTCTTCCGCACCGTGGCGGACCGTGAAGGATTCGTGGTGGTGTACCCCGGAGGCCTGCCCGCGAACGATGCCCAGCGCCTGCCGGGGTGGGTCGACTGCCGGGCCGACAACACGGTCGAGAGCAATGCCGACGACATCGGCTTCCTGGCGGCGCTCGTGGAACGGGTGCGCGGCGAGTACGGGCTGACCACATCACGCATGTTCATGAGCGGCGGATCGAACGGCGCCCAGATGACGCACGCGTTCGCGTTCCAGCGTGCCGATCTCGTGGGCGCCGTCGCCACCGGCGCCGGCAGTCTGCCCGTGACCCCGAAGCCGGGCCGCTGCACCACCGGCCCCACGCGCCCCCTCCCCATCCTGCTGCTGCACGGGAGCGGTGACCCGCAGATGCCGTGGAATGGCGGCTGCGTGGCCGACATCGGCGGCGCCTGCAATCGGGGACGCGTGATCTCCGCGATCGCCACGCGCGACCGCTGGCTCGCCATCAACGGGCTCGCCGCCGCCACGCCCACGACCGCCGTGATCGATTCAAGCACCGCCGACACCGGCCCCGCCAATCGGTTCGATTATGCCGGCGCGACCCCCGTGCAGTGGTGGCGCCTCGATGGGGCAGGGCACGCGGTACCCAGTCGCACCGTGTTCTCGGCCAGCAACCCGGCCACCGGCACGCAGAATCGGGATGTGGAGTTCGCCGAGGTGGTGTGGGCGTTCTTCAAGGCGCGGCTGCCGTAGGGCCCGCGCGCCTATCGTCGCAGGATTCCCCACGAGAACTCCCGCCCGAGGGTCGCGCTGGCGGTGATCCACACGAGCGCCGCCGGCTCCTGAAAACGCGCCCGGGCCAGCGGCCCGAGGCGCACCGGCTCGAAGCCGATGCTCGTCGCCAGCTCGGCCACCTGTGCGCACGCGTCGGCATCGTCTCCGCTCATCCAGAGTACCGATCGGCCGTTGGCAAAGACGGGGTTCGCCATCACCTCCATGCCGATGGAATTGAACGCCTTCACGACCCGTGCCCCCGGCGCCCACCGCGCCACCTGCTCCGCGCCGGAGTCGGTGGTGCCGTGCGTGAGCACCATCCCTGGCCCGATGGGATTGGTGGCATCCACGAGGACCTTCCCCGTGAGATCGCCGGCGCCCTCGAGCGCCTCCTGCGCCCCAGCCCAGGGCGTGGTGAGCACGACGACGTCCGCCGCGGCCGCCGCGTCGCTGATGGTGGCCACGGTGCCGATCCCGGCGTACTTGGGACTATCCGGCGTGCGCGCACCGTAGACGACATGGTGACCGGCGCGCTGGAACTGCGCGCCGAGTGTGGTGCCCACGCGGCCGGCACCGATGATCGCGATCTTCATGAGTCCCTCCTGCTGGGTACGCGCCAGGCCCGCGAGTGTCCGACCGGGCGCCTCGATGGCTCGCCGCGCCGCGGTCGCTCCGGACCTCGGCTGCTGTCATGGCAAGCCTACGCCGATTGGATTTCCCGCGACAGTACGCACCTTTTCGACATAGACTTCCCGGCAGGTAAGTCGTGTGTCGGAGGACCAGCGCCGGCGTGCACGCGGCTGTTCCGCCGCGCGAGGACTACGCCATCACCATGCTCGGCCAATCGGCACTCCCGCCCATCAACGGGCTCCGGAGCTGGGACGCCGCGTATTGCACGGCACGCGATCCCGGCCGGCAGCCCACGCTCGATGGCCCCACGCTGCACGTGCGCCCACTCGCGGCGTCCGTTTTCGAGGCGTGTGGCAGCGCGACCCATGGGGAACGCAAGGCGCTGATGCTGGCGCACGCCGACACGCAGGTGGATGTGGTGTGGTTCCACATCGGGCGCGACAATCACCGGTCACGCACGGCGGCCGAGAAGACCGACGCGGTGCTCGATCACGAGGGGCAGCGGGACCAGCATCCGTACTGCTGGTCCCGCATCGATCGGCCACCCGCGTGACGCGGGCGTGCCGGTCACCTGACCTTATGGACGTGTGACTGCGGACGTCGCGTCCGTGCCGAGGCCGCGCAGCCACGCCAGCGTGTCCTCCCACAGTGCCAAGGCCTGCGGACGGAAGTAGCCCATGTGGCCGATGTTGCGGAGGCCGAGCTTGCGCGGATCGAGCGTGACCGCGTCGACCGGAGCATTCCGGTACTGGGCCATGAAGGCATCCCGTGAGGCGGGGGGTGCCCAGTGGTCGTCGAGGGCGTTCACCGCGCGAATGGGCATGCGGACCTCCGCGAACTGCTCGGCCAGTCCGGGGAGCTCCGGGTCCTCGAAGAAGTAGCGCGGCCACCGGCACCATCGGCGCCACTGATGGAAGAGATCGCGTGGCAGATCTTCGCCGAGCCCCAGCCGACTCCACGCCAGATACCCGGTGGCGCTCACCAGCAATGGTCCCATCACGCGCCACAGGAACTGCACGCGCAGTCGCTCCAGTGGCGGCATCCAGCCGTGCCACCCGGCGCCGGTGGCGAACGTGACCACCCGCTGGATCCGCTCGTGCCCGGGCAGCAGCCCGATCGCGTGGCCGCCGAAGGAATGCCCCACCATCCAGAGTGGACCATCACCGCGCCCGTCGACATGGTCCAGCAGGGCCGCCAGATCGAGACGGGCCCAATCGAGGTAGTCCATGCGGAAGTCGCGCAGCGACGCGGGGCGCGAGGCGCCAACGCCACGATAGTCCAACATCCACACCGCGATCCCCTGCGCGGCGGCGAACCGGGCGAAGCGCGCGTAGAAGCGCTGCGGCACACCCGTCGCGCCGGCGACGATCAGACGCCCCTGTGCCGGCCCGGACGGGGCGACGTGGGTCACCCCGAGCGGATAGCCGTCGGCAGCGGGCACTACGAGTTCGGAGGCGATCAGGTCGGAGGCCATGGGGAGCGAGGTACGCCGAAGTCCGTCGAAGCGGCACGATCAGGAGGCGCGCAGCGTGCGCCTCCGCCCTCACGATAATGCCCGATGGTGCCTTCGGCTCCCCTTTTCGACCACCCGGCCAAGGCGTGGGACGCGTCGCAAGCAACGCGAGGAGGCGCCGCGTTCGATGGCCAGACCAGGCGCCCCGGAGTCGGCGCTGGCGATGGCCCTGAGGAGACCGACTGGGGGGCCGCCGCGCTGGGGAGAAGCAGTGCGCCTGCTGGTGAGACGATGGCCCGGCCGCATTTCGATAGGAAACTCAATCGGGGTGGCTGGAGTATAGGCTCGGTCCGCTGCCTCGCGAGCAGCGGGGAGCGGGCTTCGGCGCGACCGCCACCGCGCCGGTGCGCTTCGCGGGCTGTTCGGCCTGCGGTCCGGACGGGTGACCCGGGGCCGGCGGGAGCCGGTGGGGACCGTGGGGTCGCTGCGGTGGGACCGCCGCGCACGCCGAACGTCCCCGCGTGGTCGGGGGGCGTTGGGGAGGCGCATCCTCAGGGGGGAGTCGGGGCGGCGGCGAGCGGGTCGACCTCGAAAATCTGCTGCAGGAGGACCGCCCATCGGCGAGTGGCCTCGGTCGGCGCGACTCGTGGCGCGGGGATGATCATTGGCGGTGCGTCGACTGCGGCGGGCTCAGCCTGCCGTCGCATCCCACGCGGACGGTTGGCATACCAGCCGTAGTAACGCGTGGTAATCGAGTCCTGTTCGGGGAGCTTGGAAAGTTCCGACAGGTCAACGATTTGGGAGCGGGGGATCAGGCAACGTGCCTGGTCCCCCGGTTCGTTGGTGGCCGCGTAAGGCCCGGTTCTCCCTGAAGGGGCGTCGCACGCGGGGGCCTCGCGGATCCGGCCGGATGCCCTTCTGCGGCGCTGCCTCCCGGCCTGCCCCCGGGCCGGAGGCTGCTTCCCGCGCCCCGAACGCGCCGCGACAGCCGCCGAACCGAGGCCGCGAGGCCTCTCATCTCGCTCGTGATCGCCGCGAACCCGCCGACACGCTCGACAACCGCACCGGTTTGCTCGATGAACACCGCCTTTCTCGGCACCCTGCTATTCGCGTGCGAGTCCGCCCATGAGGCCGGTGGCGCCGATAACGGCGCGCTTCATTCTGT
>NZ_JAJTHI010000025.1 GCF_021298855.1 Gemmatimonas sp. | reverse complement strand
CTTTGTGGTGCGACGGCAAGGGCGAGCACGCCGAAGCTGGGTTCAGCCACCGGCCCCGTTTGGGAGGGAGCCGCGCGTCGAAACCAGACACTGAAAACGGCGCGCGTGACGGCACGCAGCTTTGCCAGCACCCGCCGATCGCCCAGCAGTTGCGGGTTCCTGGCGAGCGCCAGCAACAGGGTACCGGCATACGCCTTCACAAAGCCGGAGGTAGCGCCGTGATAGCGCCCGCCAATCACGAATCCGGCCAGCCCATTCCCGTTGCCCACCACAGCCGCCCGAAAGGCACGGGCCGTGGCCCCGCAGCGCAGCTGCCACGCGTAGTAGGCACGCACCACGTCAACACCCAGGCGGCTCATCAGCTGCTCGGGGAAGGCGCTGATGTGCAGCTGTGCTACGGCCTCCAGGTCGGACTCCTGCATGAGACGCACGGCCATGGTGGCATTGGTGGGCTCCATCTGCTGCATACCGTCGCCACCCTCAGCGCGCCAACGGGGAGAGGCCAAGCTCGCCATAAAACTGCTCCCACCGGTCGATCTGTTGCTCGATACGGAAGGTGCCGGCGACGCGTTCCCTTCCCTGTTGGCCCATGCGGCTGCGACGGGGGGCATCACGCAGCAGTTCCTCCATGGCGTCGGCCAGGGCAGGCGCGCTGTACGTGGGCACCACCAGCCCGGTCTCCCCGTGCGCCACGTTCTCAGCCAGACCGTCGGCGTTTGTCACTACCACGGGGCACCCCACCGCCTGCGCCTCGAGGACCGCATTGCAGAACCCCTCCGACACCGCCGCGTGCAGAAAGAGATCGGCGGCGCGGAGTTCCTCGCGTACTGCTTCGCGGTCACGCTTGCCCAGCAACGTGACCCGGTCGGCCAGCCCGGCCTGATCCACCGCCACGTTGATGGCGAGCACGTGGCCGCCGTCTCCAACAATGCGATACTCCACATCGCAGCCGCGTGCGACCAACTGGCGAACCGCTTCAATGGCATGCTCGTAGCCTTTCTTCCACTCGAGGCGCCCCACGGACAGAATGCGCAGCCGACGCGCGCCTCCATTCACCGGGCGCACTTCATTGCCCGGGCAAAAGAAGTCGACGTCGATGGCGGGCGGGATGACGGCAAAGCGCGCATTGAGGGGGCAGCCGCGGGCGATGGCGCGCCTCTTGAGATCTTCGCCAAGCACGTGCACACCCTGTGCATCACGGCATGCGTCGCCGTAAATGGCCCCGTCGCGCAACCGATGGAAGTTCACGTCGTAGCCGCGAAAGCTGAGCGAGTACGGCATATCGTTGGCCACCAGCGTGTGCGTGCGCCCAAGGGCCAGGGTGCCGAACTCGAAGTGCACGAGCGAGGGCGCAAGTTGCACCAGCGGACTGTCGAGAATGCAGCTCGTGGGCGCACCCGGCCTCGCTGTCCGCAGTGCCCGACGCCAATGACTGGCCGTGCGCCACGGCGATGCGACCGCCGCGCCGGCTACCGCAGAGGCGGCGCGCAGGGCCCCCACGGGCGAGCGTTCGAGCCGCGGCTCGGCATGCACGCGCCCCTCCGCAAACATGCGCTGAATGGCCGGGCCGAAGGGGGAGGTATTTGCCGGCAGCAAGTCGCGGCAGACCACATGCACATCCCACCCACGCTCCAGCAGCCCCGCCACCTTCGAGGCAATGAACGTCTCGGAGAGCTGCGGAAACGCGGGCACTACCAGCACGAGCCGACTCACCGTGTTGCCGCCGCTTCTTCGTAGAAGCGCATCCAGCTCTTCGCCTGCTGAGCCAGCGAGAACTCCCGCTCGACACGCTCCCGTGCGGCCTTGCCCATGCGACCAGCAAGTGCGCGGTCGCCCGCCAGGCGCACGATGGCCTGTGCCATGGCCGACGCGTCGCGCACAGGCACCACCAACCCCTCGACCCCATCGGTCACGGCTTCACGCATGCCGCCGGCCTCGGTCACGATCACGGGCAGGCCGCTGGCCATGCCTTCCAGCACAGCGTTCGCAATGCCTTCGTCGATGCTGGGCAGGAGCAGGGCGTCACTGCGGGAAAGCATTGCCGCCACCTCAGTGGGCGACTTTGCACCCACCAGCGTAACGACCGCGTCCAATCCGAATTCGCGAATGGCGAACTCCAACCGTTCGCGTTCGTCGCCGTCTCCCACGATGACGTACCGCACATCCACCCCAGCCCGAACCGCCTGCGCGACGGCCGTGATGGAGAACTCATGACCCTTGTGCCATCGCAAAGCGCCCACGGATATCAGGCGAAGCGTATCGTTGCGCGGCAGCTGATCGCGCGATGTGTACCCTTCCGGATCGACAGCTGGCCGGATGACTCGTGCCTTCGAAGTATCGAGACCGAACGCCGTCGCCGCCCGAACGATGTCCGCCGAAACACCGTGTACGAGCCGTGCGGCCGCAAGCGTGGTGGCCAGCGGCTCCGCCAACGATGGCCGGCGTGGATCCTTGGTTGCGATCTTGACCTGCGATCCGCGCAAGCTCACCGTCATGACCGCGCGGGGTATGCTCCACAAAGATCGAAAGTCGCTGGCACTCAGCACCCATTCGAAGTGCACAACACTCACCCCCGCGAGTGCGCGCCTCGTGCACCATTGTGCGACCAACTTGCGAGTACCAGACAGGTGATCCGAACGCACCACCGTGGCCCTGCCTGCCAGCGCGCGTACATACGCCAGACCACGCCGCCGCACATCACCTCGCGTTGCCGACAGGAGCGGCCGCCACTCCACGCCATCTCGGCGAAAAGCACGATTTACGCTGCGCGAATAAACCATCAATACGAAACCTTCTCTGGCGAGCCGCGTGAACTTGCGGTCGAGAAAGGTCTCCGGAGGGTACCGGACATCGACAATGGCCACCTTCACGAGCCGGCCTCGCTGGCGACGGGTGCTCCATCCAGTTCGCCAACCGACTGCGGCGCTGCCGACATGGCGGCGGCGGTGGTGAGTTGCCGAAACAGGGTACTGCGCTGCTCCAGCTCCTCCCAGGTGCCAATCTCCGCCACGCGCCCCTCGTTAAGCAGCAAGAGCTGGTCGCAGTGCCGAATGGTGGCCAGCCTGTGGGCAATGACCAGCAGCGTCTGGTCACGCCGTTGCTGCTGAATGGCGGCCATTACCAGCTGTTCGGTCACGCCATCGAGAGCGCTGGTCGCTTCATCGAGAATGAGCAGTGGCGGGTGCCGGTACAGGGCCCGCGCAATGCCAATGCGCTGCCGCTGGCCGCCACTCAGGCGCACGCCACGTTCGCCCACGATCGTGTCCAACCCCTGTGGTAGCGTGTTCAGCAGCTCCTGCAACTGCGCCAGCCTGGACACCTCGAGGGCGCGAGCACGGTCGGCAACGTGTGGTGGCTCACCAAAGGCAATGTTGGCCAGCAGGGATTCGTCGGACAGAAACACCGCCTGCGATACGTATCCCACCTGCGGGCGCCAAGCTCTGATGTTGTGTAGCCCCAACGGTTGGTCGTCCACGCTCACCACGCCGCGCTCCGGCCATTGCAGGCCAAGCAGCACATCGGCCAGCGTGCTTTTCCCTGACCCAGATGAACCGATCACCCCCAGCGAGGTTCCCCTGGGAATGCGGAAGGTCACGCCATCCAACGCCGGCTTCTGCTGCCCGTCGTACCGGAAGCACAGATCGCGTACCGCCACTTCGCGTTCAAATGGCAGTGCCTCCGGCGGTTCCTGTTCGTGCTGCTGCGCCTCGGCGCCCTCCTCAAGCGCGGCAAGCACTTCGTCGATGGTCGAACGATTGGTGCGGTACGCGGTGACGGCGCCGAATACGTTCTGCATGGCCGGCAGCAGGCGTATGCCGGCAAAGAGGTACAGGCTGAGCGTAGGGAGCAGCGACGCCGGTGCCTGGCCACCCGACCGCACCACCAGCAGCGCCACGATCATGCTGCCAACCAGCAGCACCTCCACCAGATAGCGCGGCACCAGCGGCAGGGAGTTCGACAGCACGACGCCACTACGGATAACGCCATCTAACTCGCTGAAGCGCGCCAACGGGAGCTCCTCCTGCTGCAGCACCTTGAGCTCACGAATGCCGGAAAGCGCCTCGCTGGCCACCTTGTTGCGCACGCGATTGGCCTTGAGGCGTTCTTCGCCGGACACGGCGGTGCGTCGCTTGGCGGCCGCGTGCGTAACGGCAAAGACGCCCCCAATGACGGTAAGCAGGATGCTGGACACGAGCAGGTTGCTGGCCAGCAGCAGCGTTACCACCGCGATTACCACGAGCGACTGACCGGCGAGCGTGAGCAACGGCCCCACCACGCCGGCCCCCACCTGCTGGCTCTCCTGCATGACGGTGCGGTGCACCTGCGCCGAATGGACGGTGGTGTGATAGGCGTACGGTCTGGCGAGATAGCCGCGCAGCAGGCACCGCGAGAGGTGCAGCACCACGTCCCAGCTGTAGGCGGTGGACTGTCGCGCCGCGAGCACGGCCAGCACGTTGCCCAGCGCCAGTGAACCGACCACGCACACCCCCAGCGCGGTGGTGAAAGCCATGGCCGACGTGAACCCGCCAGCGCGATAGAGCCACGCCAGCGCACCCACCTCCTGAATGACCGCCGGGTCGGTGGCCACCTTGAGAAACGGTGCGACCGCGCCAACACCCACCAGCTCGAAGGCGCTGCGCACCACGAGCAGCGCCAGCATCCCCCACAGCCGCTTGCGTCCCGGGGGCAGTACCTTGGCGAGACGCGCCAGTTCGGCGCGCACCCCAACCCTCTGGTCGCCCTGCGTGTGTGCGGACAGATTTCCGGTGGTCACGCTGAGGCCCGTCCGTGCGCCGTTCTCATTTGTGAGTGCTCTCATGCCCCCGCTGGAAGCTCCGGTCCGCCCCACCTTCCTCCCCTTCTCCCCGCCGTCGGTCGGCCCGGAAGAGATTGCCGAGGTGGTCGCCGCCCTGCAGTCGGACTGGATCACCACCGGGCCCCGTACGCAGGAGTTTGCGCGCACCTTCGCCGACAGCGTG
>NZ_JAJTHI010000071.1 GCF_021298855.1 Gemmatimonas sp. | reverse complement strand
AGTTCCTCAGTTGCCGGTCGAGTAGGTCTTGCCGCGACGATCTTCCACGATCTCGCCCTTGAAGATCCACACCTTCACACCGATGGTGCCGTAGGTGGTCTTCGCGGTGCTCGTCGCGTAGTCGATGTCGGCGCGCAGCGTGTGAAGGGGCACCCGGCCCTCCATGTACCCTTCCACGCGCGCGATCTCGGCGCCACCCAGGCGGCCGCCGGCCTTCACCTTGATCCCCAGCGCACCCATGCGCATGGCGCTCTGTACCGCCCGCTTCAGGGCGCGGCGGAACGAAATGCGCTGCGACAGCTGCGCGGCGATGTTGTCGGCGACCAGCTGCGCCTCCACCTCGGGGCGCTTGATCTCCTCGACGTTGATGCCGACTTCCTTCCCCGTCAGCTGCGCGAGTTCGTCACGCAGCTTGTCGACTTCCGCGCCCTTCTTGCCGATCACCACGCCCGGACGCCCCGTGTGGACGGTCACCACGACCTTCCCCGGCTTGCGCTCGATCGTCACGTCGGCAATCGCCGCGTTGTCCAGACGCGCCTTCAGGTACTTGCGCAGCAGCGCGTCTTCCTTCAACAGCGCCGGCATCTCCTTCTTGGCATACCACGTCGAACGCCAGTTCTTCGTGACGCCCAGGCGGAAGCCGATCGGATTGGTCTTTTGTCCCATTAGCGCACCGCCTCCGTCACGACGATCTCCACGTGGCTCGTCCGCTTCAGCATCGGCGTCGCACGGCCCATGGCCGCCGGCGTCCAACGCTTGAGCTTCGGCCCCTCGTTCACGATGGCCTTCGTGATCACCAGCGCGTCGACATCGAGCGACGTGTTGGCGGCACGGGCCGCTTGTTCCGCGTTCGCCACGGCACTGTTGAGCGTCTTCTCGATCTGCTCAGCCGCGTGCTTCTTCGAAAACTTCAGCAGCGCCAGCGCGTCGTTCACGCGCTGACCCCGGATCTGGTCGATCACCAGGCGCATCTTGTACGGCGACTGCCGCGTGGTGCGCTGGATGGCCCGCGCCTCGATGCCGGCCTTCATGGTCTTGGCCATGGCTTACTTGCCTCCCTTGCCGGACTTCTTCGCGTCCGTCTTCTGCCCCGCGTGACCGCGGAACAGACGCGTCGGCGAAAATTCGCCCAACTTGTGGCCCACCATGTTTTCCGTCACGTACACCGGGATGAACTTGTTCCCGTTGTGCACCGCGAACGTGTGCCCCACGAACTCCGGCAGAATCGTGCTCGCGCGCGACCAGGTCTTGACGACCTTCTTCTCGCTCTTGGCGTTCATCGCAACCACCTTCGCCTCCAGGCGCTCGCTGACGAACGGACCCTTCTTGATGCTTCTCGACATATCGGTTCTCGTCTCGCCTGGCGGTTACTGCGTGGCCCGGCCGCGCTTGCGGCCGCGCACGATGAGACGCGTCGACGCCTTCTTCTTGTTGCGCGTCTTGACGCCTTCCTTCTTGCCCCACGGGCTCACCACGTTCCGGCCGCCGCGCGTGCGGCCACCGTGCGGGTGGTCCACCGGGTTCATGACTTCACCACGCACCTTCGGGCGCTTGCCGAGCCAACGGCTCTTGCCCGCCTTGCCGTGCGACTGCAGCTCGTGTTCGGCGTTGCCCACTTCGCCGATCGTCGCCGCGCAGTTGCCGTGCACCAGGCGCATCTCCGTGGAAGCCAGGCGCAGCGTGACGTATTCCCCTTCCTTCGCCACGACCTGCGCGAAGGTGCCGGCCGAGCGCGCCATCTGGCCGCCCTTGCCGATCTTCAGCTCGATGTTGTGCACCGACGTGCCCAGCGGCACTTCCTTGAGCGGCATCGTGTTGCCCGTGCGCACGTCGCTGCCCGGACCCGACACCACCGTGTCGCCCTGCTTCAGCCCCTTCGGGTGCAGGATGTAGCGCTTCTCGCCATCCGCGTACTCGAGCAGCGCGATGCGCGCCGAGCGGTTCGGATCGTATTCGATGTGCGCGACCGTTGCCGGCACTCCGTGCTTGTCGCGCTTGAAATCGATGACACGATACATGCGCTTGTGGCCGCCACCGATGCGCCGCATCGAGATGTGGCCATGGTTGTCGCGCCCGCCCGACTTCTTGAGCGGCTCGACCAGCGACTTCTCGGGCGTGCTGCGCGTGATCTCGGCAAAATCGGAGACCGAGCGGAAGCGCGTGCCCTTCGTGACCGGCTTGAACTGACGGATACCCATTGGTCTCAGCCCTCGAAGATCGCGATGGTGTCGCCGTCACGCAGCTTCACGATCGCCTTCTTGGTGTGGGGGCGGCGACCGATCGACTGGCCGACGCGGCGCGCCTTCCCGCGCGCATTCGACGTCCACACGCCAGTGACCTTCACGCCGAACAGCTGCTCGACGGCCGCCTTGATGGCGTGCTTCGTGGCGCTCGGCGCCACTTCGAACGTGTACTCGCCGCGATCCTGGTACGCGGCCGAGGTGCGCTCCGTGACGATCGGGCGCACGATGGTACGATAGAGACTCATCGCTTAGCCCTCCGCGGAGTTGGTGGTGAGCGCGGCCGACTCGATCACGACCACATCCGACCAGAGAATGTGATACGTGCTGGCGTCGGAGTACGGCAGCACCATCACGCGACCGAGGTTGCGGGCGCTCAGGTACACGTTCGGCTTCACGCCCTCGGTGAGGAGCAGCACCTTCTTCTCGGCCACCCCGAGCGACGCCAGCAGCTGCGTCATGGCCTTGGTCTTCGGCGCGCTGAACGACAGCGCGTCGACGAGGAGCACGGCCTGCTCACGGGCGCGGGCGTTCAGCGCGCTCTTGCGCGCCAGCTGGCGCACCTGCTTCGGGACGATCTGCGTGTAGCTGCGCGGCTGCGGGCCGAACACCGTACCACCGCCCGGCCAGTTCGGCGCGCGCGTCGAGCCCTGACGGGCGCGACCGGTGCCCTTCTGCTTCCACGGCTTCTGGTTGCCGCCGGTGACTTCCCCGCGCGTCTTGGTCTTGGCCGTGCCCTGGCGCTGGTTGGCGAGGTACGCCTTCACCGCCTGGTGCATGACCGGCACGTTCACGATGCCGTCGAACGTGCCCTCGGGGAGCTGGCGCATGCCGCCCTGCTTCCCCTGCGCCGAGTACACCGGCGCTTCGAAGGTCTTGGTTTCCGTCGTCATGATCAGCCCTGCTTCCGCACGAAGACGATGCCGTTCGTCGGCCCCGCCACGCTGCCGCGCAGATAAATGAGGTTACGCTCGGCATCCACCTTCTCCACGCGGATGCTGATCGCCGTGTGCTGCTTGTTGCCGTACTGGCCGGGCATCTTCTTGCCCTTGATGACGCGCGACGGGTCGGTGCCCGCGCCGATGGAGCCGGGCTTGCGGTGCTTGGTGTTGCCGTGCGTGTTCGGACCGCCACCGAAACCGTGGCGCTTCACGACACCCTGGAACCCACGACCCTTCGACGTACCGGTGACCTTCACGCGCTCACCGGGCGTGAAGATGTCCACCTTGATCACGTCGCCCACGCTGTACGCGGGCACGTCGCCGTTGGCCGGCGCGTCGTCGAGGCGGAAGCTCTTGAGCACGGCCGGCGCGGCCTCGAGGCCGGCCTTCTTCGCGTGGCCAAGCTCCGCCTTCGTGGCGCGATCGCCCTTGGGCGTGCGCTCACCCTTCTTGTTGGGGCGCGCCGTCCGCTGCGCGCCATATCCGAGCTCCACGGCGGCGAAGCCCGCCGCCGACGCCGTCATGACCTTCGTGACGGGGTTGGGCGTGGCCTCCACCACGGTGCAGGGCACTTGCTGCCCCTGCTCGTTGAACAGCTGGGTCATCCCCAGCTTCTTGCCGATGATGCCGATCATGAATGAACTCACTCCGTACGAGTCGCGGTGATCCCCCATGGATCACCGTTGGACTGTGGATGGTGCCGCCCTGTGCAGCACCATCAGTACGCGTCGCCTCGCCCGCTGGCGGCCTGCCGCGACGTGAACTTCCGTTGTCCTGCGCCCAGCATCCTGCGTCCTGCGCCCTGCCGGTCGACTACTCGACCTTGATCTCGACGTCCACGCCCGCCGGCAGGTCGAGCTTCGTCAGCGCGTCCACCGTGCCAGCCCGCGAATCGAGGATGTCGATCACGCGCTTGTGCGTCTTCAGCTCGAACTGCTCACGCGACTTCTTGTCGACGTGCGGCGAACGGAGCACCGTCCAACGCTGCGTCTTGGTCGGGAGCGGGATCGGGCCCGATACCGACGCGCCGGTCTTCTCGGCCGTGCGGACGATGTCCGCCGAGGCCTGGTCGATCACGGCGTGGTCAAATGCCTTGAGGCGAATGCGAATGCGGCCAGCCATCTCTGTTCCTGGGAGCCTGTGCAGCAGGCGGTGAGGACCGGAGCCCTCACCGCCCACCACCAGTCGTGATTAGGCGAGGATCTTGGTAACGACGCCGGCGCCGACCGTGCGGCCACCCTCACGGATGGCGAAGCGCAGCTGCTCTTCCATGGCGATCGGGATGATGAGATCGATCGTCATCGTCACGTTGTCGCCCGGCATCACCATCTCCATCCCCTCGGGGAGCTCGATGTTGCCCGTCACGTCCGTCGTGCGGAAGTAGAACTGCGGGCGGTAGCCCTTGAAGAACGGCGTGTGGCGGCCACCCTCTTCCTTCGTGAGGACGTACACCTCGGCCGTGAACTTCGTGTGCGGCTTGATCGAGTTCGGCTTGGCGAGCACCATGCCGCGCTCGATGTCTTCCTTCGCGATGCCGCGCAGGAGGAGACCGACGTTGTCACCGGCCTGCCCTTCGTCGAGCAGCTTGCGGAACATTTCGACGCCCGTGACGGTCGTCTTCTTCTCGCTGTTGTAGCCGACCACCTGGACTTCTTCGCCCACCTTGATGATGCCGCGCTCGATACGACCCGTCGCCACCGTCCCGCGACCCGTGATCGAGAACACGTCTTCGACCGGGAGGAGGAACGGCTTGTCGACTTCGCGCACCGGCTCCGGGATGTAGCTGTCGAGCGCGTCGTACAGCTCCTGCATCTTGTCGATCCACTTCTGCTCACCCTGGATCGCCGGGTAGGCCGCGCCGCGGATCACCGGGGCATCGTCACCGTCGTAGTTGTACTTGGAGAGCAGCTCGCGCACTTCGAGCTCGACGAGGTCGAGGAGCTCTTCGTCTTCCACGAGGTCGCACTTGTTGAGGAACACCACGACCTTGGGCACGTTCACCTGGCGCGCCAGCAGGATGTGCTCACGCGTCTGCGGCATCGGGCCGTCCACCGCCGAGACCACCAGGATCGCGCCGTCCATCTGCGCGGCACCCGTGATCATGTTCTTCACGTAGTCGGCGTGCCCCGGGCAGTCGACGTGCGCGTAGTGACGGTTCGCCGTCTCGTACTCGACGTGCGACGTGGCGATCGTGAGGATCTTCGTGCTGTCACGACGACCCTGCGACTCCGACGCCTTGGCGACTTCGTCGTACGCGACGTACTTGGTGCCGTAGCCCTTGTCCGCCGAGATCTTCGTGAGCGCCGCGGTCGTGGTCGTCTTGCCGTGGTCGACGTGGCCGATCGTACCCACGTTCACGTGCGGCTTGTTCCGCTCGAACTTTGCCTTGCCCATGGTTCTGTCTGTGCTTGGGTAGTGAATGAGGGGTGAGGCTTACGCCTTCACCTTGCTGATGATCTCTTCGGCCTTCGACTTCGGCACTTCTTCGTAGTGCGAGAACTCCATCGAGTAGACCGCGCGCCCCTGCGACATGCTGCGCAGGCGCGTCGAGTAGCCGAACATCTCCGCCAGCGGCACCGTGGCCGAGATGACCTGCGCCTCACCACGCTGCGTCATGCCGCCGATCTTGCCGCGACGCGAGGAGAGGTCGCCGAGGACGTCGCCCATGTACGCTTCCGGGCTCACGACCTCGACCTTCATCACCGGCTCCAGCAGGCAGGGGCTGGCCTGACGGGCCGCCTCCTTGAACGCCATCGAGCCGGCAATCTTGAACGCCATTTCCGACGAGTCGACTTCGTGGTACGAGCCGAAGGTCAGCTGCACCTTGATGTCCACGACCGGGTAGCCGGCCAGCACACCGTTCTCCAGCGCCTCCTTGATGCCCGCTTCCACCGGGCCGATGTATTCGCGCGGAATGACACCGCCCACGATCTTGTCCTCGAACACGAAGCCCTGCCCCTGCTCGGACGGCTCCATGTTGATGACCACGTGGCCGAACTGACCCTTACCACCCGACTGACGGATGAACTTGCCTTCGATCTTCTCGACGCGCTTCTTGATCGTCTCGCGGTAGGCCACCTGCGGGCGCCCCACGTTCGCGTCGACCTTGAACTCGCGCATCATGCGATCGACGATGATCTCGAGGTGCAGCTCGCCCATGCCGGCGATGATCGTCTGCCCCGTCTCGGCGTCGGAACGCACGCGGAACGTCGGATCTTCTTCGGCCAGCTTCTGCAGCGCGATGGCCAGCTTGTCCTGGTCGGCCTTCGTCTTCGGCTCGATCGCCACGTCGATCACCGGGGCCGGGAACTTCATGGCCTCGAGGATGAGCGGGTTGTCTTCCGTGCAGAGCGTGTCACCGGTGCGCGTGTCCTTCAGACCGATCGCCGCGGCAATGTCGCCGGCACGCACCTCTTCGATTTCCTCACGCTTGTTGGCGTGCATCTGCAGCAGACGACCCACGCGCTCGCGCTTGTCCTTCGTGCTGTTGTACACGTAGCTGCCCGAATTGAGCACGCCCGAGTACACGCGGAAGAAGGTCAGCTTCCCTACGAACGGGTCGGTCGCGATCTTGAACGCCAACGCCGCGAACGGCGCCTCGTCCTTGATCGGCGCATCGATGAACGTCTCGTCATGATGCGGCAGGTGCCCCTGGATCGCCGGCACGTCGATCGGCGCCGGCAGATAGTCGATCACCGCGTCGAGCAGCGCCTGCACACCCTTGTTCTTGAACGACGCCCCACAGAGCACCGGCACGAACTCCATCGCGATCGTCGCCTGACGGATCGCGCGACGGATCTCGTCCATGGAGAGCTCCTCACCCGCGAGATACTTCTCCATCAGCGCTTCGTCATGCTCGACGGCCGCCTCGATGGCCTCGTGACGGGCCGCTTCGCACGCATCCCGGAACTCCGCCGGCACATCGACCACCGAGAACGTCTTCCCCATCGTCTCGTCGTGGAAGATGTACTGCTTGCGCTCGAGCACGTCGATGTGTCCCGTGAACGTCTCGCCCGAACCGACCGGCAGCTGCAGCGGAAACGCGCGCTTGCTCAGGCGGTCACGGATCATGGCGAGGCAGCGGTCGAAGTTCGCTCCCACGCGATCCATCTTGTTCGAGAAGATCATGCGCGGCACACGGTAGCGGTCGGCCTGACGCCACACCGTCTCCGTCTGCGGCTCCACACCCGCCACCGAGTCGAGCAGCGTCACCGCCCCGTCGAGCACGCGGAGCGAACGCTCCACCTCGACGGTGAAGTCCACGTGGCCCGGCGTGTCGATGATGTTGATGCGGAACTCGGGGCCGTTGCCCTTCTCGTGCGACTGGCCGTGACGCATCCAGAAACAGGTCGTCGCGGCCGACGTGATCGTGATGCCGCGCTCCTGCTCCTGCTCCATCCAGTCCATCGTGGCGGCGCCGTCGTGGACTTCACCGATCTTGTGCGACTTCCCCGTGTAATAGAGGATGCGCTCGGTGGTCGTCGTCTTGCCGGCATCGATGTGCGCCATGATGCCGATGTTGCGGTAATGCTCGAGCGGGGTCGTACGCGGCATAGTTCTCGGGCAGCGCCGCAGAGCGACGCAGTGAGTGTACAAAGTGAACCAGCAAAAAAACGGCTGGACCAGACCTCCCAGTGGGGAGCGGTATCCATCCGCTGTCGCCGGGTACGCTCGCCGCTGCTGCGCGAGTGGGGACCCTGGCGCGCCACATCCAGAGAACTGCTGACTCCAGACACGACGTTGAGTTGGCCATCCGGGAGGCGACACCGGGCCACGGGATCGAACCAGCCTGACCCATGCCTTCGGTGCCGTTTTCCGACAGACCCATAACATGAACGGCTCGGTCCTGTAAGTCAACCCGGACCGAGCCGCCAAAATTGTTGTCCCGCGAACGCTTACGACCTCGCCGCCGCCTCGACTCGGCGGACGAACCCGCGCCCCGCCGGCGAGCCGCTCAGCGAGCCGCTCAGCGAACCCGGCGACGGCGACGGACCACGCCCGCGACCCCCGCCAGCCCCACCGCCATCAGCGAGAGCGACGCCGGCTCCGGCACCGCCACCGCGACATTGTCGATGAAGAACGTCCGGTACGGCGTGGGACTGGCGATTCCGTAGCCGATCTGCTCGCTCACGGTATCGTACGGATCGACGAAAGCGCCGGTGCTGTACGTCGCCGCGAACCGGATCTCGTCGATCAGCCCCGCCATACCGAAGGCCTGCGTCATGCCGCCGGTCCCCAGGAAGCTGAAATCACGGAACCACACCTGCGTGCCACTCCGCCACCCGGTGATGTTCAGATTGGCCACGTTGCCCCAGCCGGCGCCCACCAGCATCGACTCGAGGGTAAACGACGTCGACCGCTGAATCGAGGCCGTGCCGGACCCCACCGCCACCACATTCGTGGCGTTCGGATCGTAGGCCGCATACTGCTGCTGATACCCCGTCAGCGACTCGGCCGCCGAAACGCCCTGGTAGAAGCCCGTCGCCGAACTGCGACCACCCACGAAGCAGCGCCCCTGCGTGCTCTGCCCCCCGGAAAAGAGGTAGTCGCGGAGGTCGAGCGCCGAAAAACCGGTCCACGTCGACCCGGCGTAGTTCGGTCCGATGGCCTGCCCCCCCCACTGGCAGAGGTGGGAGTTCCACTGCGTCGGGAAGTTCGGGTTGGTCGGGCTGTTGTACGCCAGATCCGTGAAGGTCTGCGCGGCGCCAACAGACGCCGTACTGCCAACCAGGGCCACGGTCAGGGCGGCGCGAGTGACGAAGGGAAGCATTGTCGTTTCCGGGAAGTGGTGATTCCTGCTCCTGACACATCCAGCAGCACGTGCCGTGCCAACGGCTCGCCCCGCCGCCGGGACCGGAATAGCCGGAACGGGCCGCAAGAGCCCGTATTCGGATGCAGAAATCATGTGCTGTGGCGCATGACACCGACATTATGCAACAGGGTGCTGCATTCATGCAACAGGCACGGACCCCTCACCACCACCCAGATGGTGGCACGTGCGCTACAACACCATCGACACCGTAGGCGACTCCACATCGTCCACCAGAGAGCTGGCCAGAATCTCCGCGATCCGCATGGAGGCGCGCCCGTCGCCGAACGGGTTGGGGACGGTCACCATGCGTTCGTAAACCACGGGGTCGCACAGGATGGCCAGCGCTTCCTTCACGATCAGGTCGGGATCCGTGCCCACAAGAATGCCCGCCCCCACCTGCACCACCTCCGGCCGCTCGGTGCGGTCCCGGAGGATGAGGATGGGGCGACCCACACTCGGCGCTTCCTCCTGCAGACCACCACTGTCGGAGAGAATGAGCGTACTGGCGTGCAGCACCTTGAGCAGGTCGGGGTAGCTCAGCGGCTCCAGCAGGTGCACGCGCTCCACCCCCCCGAGTTCCCGCTCGAAGAGACCACGCACGTTGGGATTCGGGTGCAGCGGCAGTACCACCTGCAGGTCGGCCACCGCCGCCACCAGACGCTTCACCGCGCGTGCGATGCCACGCATCGATTCGCCCTGGTTCTCGCGCCGGTGCGCCGTGACCAGCACCAGACGCCCCGGGGGAACCCGATCGAGCGCCCCGTTCTCGAACGCGCACGACAGGTCCATCTGCCGAACCGCGTCCACGATCGTATTGCCCGTCACGAAGATGCGGTGCATCGGCACCCCCTCCCGCAGCAGGTTGTCACGGCTCTCCGGCGTCGGCGCGAAGTGCCATTGGGCCGCCACCCCCACCACGCGCCGGTGGAACTCCTCGGGGAATGGTTCCTGGAAGTTGAAGGAACGCAAGCCGGCTTCCACATGCCCGACGGGAATCGCGCGCCAGGTGGCCGCCATCGCGCCCGCACAGGCGCTGCTGGTATCGCCCTGCACCAGCACCGCGTGGGGTGGGCGCTGCGCAAAGAGCTCGTCGAGCACGGTGATGCACCGCGCCACGAAACCACTGGGCGATTGATCGTGGGTCATCAGCCCCAGTTCGATGTCGGGAGTCAGCCCCACATCATGGAAGGCGCGGGCCAGCAGGTCGCGATGCTGTCCGGTACTCACCACCGTACACGCGACGCGGCTCTCGGCGGTGCGCAGGGCCCGCACCACCGGCGCCATCTTGATGACCTCCGGACGGGTACCGACCACCACCGCCACCGCCGGTGCCCCCGGCACCACCGGCGCGCCGCGCAGCGGCGTCAACCAACGGGTATGGCTCATGCGCGGGTATTCCCCACGACCGTCTCCACATCATCACGCGAGACGGCTCCCTGTTTCACCAGAATGGCGCCCAGCTGGCCCCCCTTCTCGCGCTGTTCCTTGAGGGCGAGCACCAGCTGCTGCGTGGTGAGCTTCTTCTCCTCGATCAGCCGTTCACCCAGACGCATCTGGGCCCCCACCTGGGGCGGCAACGAATGCTCGGTCTTGTCCCAACTCATGGGAATGCCGGCACGACGTGACGCGAAATACTGGTTCGCGGCGCGAAAGGTGGCCACCATGTTCACGAGGTTGGAGAACGGCGTCCGGAAGATCGCGAGCAGCGCCTGACCGAAGCCGTACAGCTTGCCGGTACTGATGGCGCGCTGCAGCAGGCGATTGATCATGAAGAACAGGCCAATCCAGAAGAGCCACACGAACCAGGGCTCCTCGAGCACGGCCGGAAGCGAGCGATCGTAGAAGACGCGCACCCACTCGTACATCACGAAGTAGAGCAGCAACAGATACCCCGCGAGCACCACGAGGTAGCCCAACGGGCCGCGGCGGTCGTGCGCCAGCAGCCAGGCCAGCCCCTTCGGCCACCCCCAGTGCTCCCATCCCTGAAACACGATGCCCGCCATCCAGCGCGTGCGCTGACGCACCGCCGTACGGAACGTCTGCGGGAACGGCGCCCAGGTGGCGACCAGTTCCTCGCTGTTGCGGTCATTCTCGTCGAGCTGGACGTACTGGTGCAGGTACCGCGTCGGACGCCCCTGCACGGTGAGGCCGAGTCCCAGGTCGTAATCCTCGGTGAGCGAGTTGGTGGCGAAGGGCGTCCCGTTGCGCTCTTCCATCAGCTGGTCGATGACCGAACGCCGCACGCACGTTGCCACGCCCGCCGAGGGCACGAACCCCCAGATCTTCTCGCGCACGAACATGTTCTTCGTGTACTGCTCGGCGAATTCGTCGATGTACGTGCCGGCCACGAAGTCGTACCAGAACGGCGGCGTGCTGAGCACCGGCAGCTGCACGAAGTCCACGTTGTCGCCGCGGAAGTACCAGTTCAGCAACCGCAGCTCCTGCGGATGCACGAGGTCCTCGACGTCGTGGAAGACGATGAGGTCGTAGCGCAGCCCGGCGCGCTGCTCGTGCTCCACGATGGCCTGGAGCACCGTGTTCACGCAGTCGGCCTTGGACGTGGGGCCGTCGTGGTCGGTGGTCACCTTGCGCACGTTCGGATACACGGCGCGCACCTTGTCCACCTCGCGCCGCGTGTCCGGATCGTTCCGGTAGGTGCCGATCCAGTAGTCGTACCGCTGGTAGTCGAGGCGCGGCAGGTTGTAGAGCAGCATGCGCGCAATCACGTCTTCTTCCTTCCACGCCGGCGTGACGATGGCGATGCGCCACTCGCTCACCTCCTGCAGCTCGCGCAGGGTCACGACCGGGCGCTTCCACCAACCGAAGATCGCCCCGAGCCAGAAGGTGACGTCGAAGAGCAGGTCGTCGATGGCAAAGACGAGGTACAGCGCGGCAATGACGACCACGCCCATCTCGAGTGACGTCATGGCCGGTCCTCCGCCCGCACGGGCTTGAGCGCACGCCACCCCCACACGGCGGTGACGCGCCAATCCTGGTACTGTCGGTCAACGCCCCGCGGCGGCACCGGCAGGAAGCGCCCCTGGATGCCTTCACCGAAGAGCACGAAGTTCGGGCCGATCCGTACCGCCACACCGCCACCGATTTCGGCGGCGCGATTGAAGAAGTCGCCACGGCTGTCGTAACCCAGCCACCCGCGCCCGAAGAGGTCGAGGGCCAGCTTGCCGGGCGTGCCCACGCGAATGCCTTCACGGAGCTGCGCATATCCGATGACGTTCCGGTCGAACCGCTCGTACCAGCTCACGTCGGCCACGACATCGGTGAGCAGCGTCCACGGTGCCGTCGGGGTGAGCCGCCGGTCGTCCTGGGCAATGAGATATGCACCGGTCCGCACATCCCGCCGCCACGCCACCGAGTCGTCGGGAAGCAACGAGTAGGCGCCGCCAGCTTCCGCGTACAACCACACGGGGCCGTGCCACGGGCGGAGACGCACACCACCGGCCGCAATGGCGGCGTTGTCGGAGAGGACGCGCGACTGCGCGCCACTCGACCGCGAATCGCGGGTGACGCGCAGCGACGTGTAGGCGGCCGGCGCCCAGGCACTGCCGCTCTCGATTCCCTGTCTGATGAAGCCGAAGCCGATGGTATTCTCGAAGCGCGACTGGTAGAACGGGGCGAGGTAGCCTTCCGAGAAGAGCACCGTCCCCACGTTGCCCTTGATGCGCAGCGCACGGCGCGCGGGGTTGGCCACCCCGGTGTCGCGGCTGGCGGCGGCAGCCCGGAACGCCGTCATGGCATCACGGTTGCGCGCAGCCCCGTCGTAGAGGTAGGCGAGGGCAAGGCGATCGCGGTCCACGAAGCCCGACGGCGTCGTGGCGATGCTCTCCAGGGCGGCAATGGCCTCGTTGGTGCGGCGCAGGTCGATCAGGACGTAGCCCAGCTGCCGTCGCACGTCGGCGTTCTGTGGTGCGCGCCCTGCCCCCAGCGCGAACCAGCGCGCCGCCGACGCCTTGTTGCCCCCGGCGAGGTCGAGATAGCCCAACTCGATGTACGGGGTTGGCGCCGCGCTGTCGGCATCGATGGCGCGCTGGAAGTACGCGCGGGCCGCCGCGGTGTCGCCCCGCTCCTTGGCCGCGTACGCCACATTCATGGCACTGGCATGCCGCTCGGTATTCTGCGCACGCGCGGCCGCCGGGAGCAGCAGGCCAACCGTCAGCACGAAAAGCGCACGGCGGGGCGGCGGCCACAGACGGCGCAGCGGATTGCGAAGGATGAGCAGCACGGTGACGGGTGAGGGAAGCGGTGGCCGGCCTCGGGCACCACGCACGTCCTGGTGGCGCCCCCGAGAGCAACCGCTGGCGAAGTGAAGCTTACCGGGGGTGTGACTCTCGCGATAGACGCCGTGACGGGGCCCCCGGTCACCGGTGTGCCAGCGCAGTACCGGATGCACAACGCCACCCGTGGCGAGGCCCGGGTGGCGTGTGATCGAGACCGCTCGACGGAAAACGGCGCGGCGCCGCCGGCACGCCCCGCGCTAGAGGGCCCGCACCGCGTGCACCTTGATGACGGCATCCTCTGCGTAGATGCCGATGCGCCCCTGACGATAGGGCTTTTCGGCGTCGCGGGTACGCACGATTTCCCGCCCGTCCACGAACACGGCGATGCGGTCGTCATCCTGCACGACGGTCACATCGTGCACCCGGCCAATGGGAAACCGCTCCGTCGTGCCCGAGGCGAGGAAGCGCTGGCCCCCCGGGTAAGCCGGATCCCGCTTGCCCAGCTCCCACCCGTTGGGCTTGGGGATGAAGTAGTAGAAGCGGGTGTCGTCTTCGTACTGCCAGATCACCCAGGCGACCTCCCAGGGGTTGGGTGCGCCCTCACGCAGCTGCGCCGTGGTTTCCACGCGGGCGTGCAGCAGCAGATGCCTGGCGTAGGCAGGGCCCAGCACCAGCGGGGCGTGCGTATGCCAGTCCTTGGCGGCGACCTTGGGGCCCATGGCCAGCGCCCCCTGATCACCAGTGCCGGTCACGGTTACGCAGCCGTAGCCGTCGAAGCGCACCGTCCACGCACCGAAGTCTTCCCCCTGAGCCAGGCAATCCGGACGCAGGCGGGGAAAGGCGACCTTGGGCAACCGGTTGACGGTGCGCAGCAGCTGCACGCGGCTCGCGGCATCCGAGCGCACGGAGGTGGCGAGAATGGCGTTGGCGGTCGTGGCCGCCCCCGCGCCCGGTCCGAGTTCCAGCGATGCCGCAGCGGGCCGACAGGAGGCGAGCAGCATCAGGGCACCGCTGGTGGCAGTCACGCCCATGCGCCGTCTGCCTCGACTCGTTACCAGCCGCCACGTTGTACGCATCGCCTGCGCGCCTCCTGATGGTCGTTCGGTAGCCCAGCCGGCAATGCACCTGCGGTGCATGGAAGCCCTGTAGCTTTGCGTCCCCGACTTTCGCCGGGTTTGCCGTTTCGCGAGCCCCTCGAGGGGGTGCCGCGTGCTCTCAGGAAAGTGACGCGAGCGCGTCGGGGGCGCAACGCCGCAGGCCGCCGCCGAAACGATCCGTCCCACGCCGTGACGAGTGCCGGGAATGAAACGCTGCCGCCGGTGGAATGTGCACCGAGGGCGTTACGGTGGTGCCGAGGATGTGACACGGCCCTTCGGCCCGTCCCCCCACGCAAACGCCCCGGATGCGTGCGCATCCGGGGCGTTGAGACCGGTTGACCGGCCGGCGTGTGGTCGCAGTGCGCGACCGCTTACCAGCGATAGTGGGCGAACGCCTTGTTGGCTTCGGCCATGCGGTGCGTGTCTTCCTTCTTCTTCACGGCGTTGCCTTCGCCGCGCGCGGCAGCCAGCACTTCGGCCGCCAGCTTCTCCGGCATGCTCTTCTCGTTGCGATCGCGCGAATACGAGATGAGCCAGCGCATGGCGAGCGCAGTCCGCCGGTCCTGACGGACTTCGACCGGCACCTGATAGGTGGCACCACCGACGCGGCGGCTCTTCACCTCGACCACCGGCTTGAGGTTGTTCAGCGCCTGCTTGAACACCCCGACCCCCGGCTGGCTGGTCTTCGCCTCGACGATGTCCATGGCCGAATAGAAGATGCCTTCGGCAGTGCTCTTCTTGCCCTGGATCATCAGGTTGTTGATGAACTTCGAAACGGTCTGGCTGTCGTAGCGTGCATCCGGCAGCACGGTACGCTTCACGGCACTCTTGCGACGGCTCACTTCTTCTTACCTCCGGCGGCGGCAGCCGCCGCACCCTTCTTGGGACGCTTGGTGCCGTACTTGGAGCGGCTCTGGTTACGGCCGTTGACGCCCGATGCGTCGAGCGTACCACGCACGATGTGGTACCGCACACCCGGCAGGTCCTTCACACGACCGCCGCGCACGAGCACGATGGAGTGCTCCTGAAGGTTGTGGCCTTCGCCGGGGATGTAGGCCGTGACTTCGAGCTGGTTCGTGAGACGAACACGCGCAACCTTGCGCAGCGCCGAGTTGGGCTTCTTGGGCGTCGTGGTGTAGACGCGGGTGCACACGCCACGCTTGAACGGATTACTCTTGAGCGCGGGCGCCTTGGACTTCTCCACCACGTCCTTTCGGGCGCGGCGGACCAGCTGGTTGATCGTAGGCATCAGATGTTAGTGGCCCGACGGCTGGTCGGCCGACGGGGAGTTCGTACTCCGACTTCTACGTGGATCGTTGCCCGAGGTGCAGCTACGGACGACGGCACGGAACGGAATCTTGAGCTTAAGCTGGCAGGGGCAGTGGAGCAAGTGGCGACGGCGGCGATTCGGCGCATCACGTCCACGCCCTTCGGTGTGCAACTTGCCGTGGCGGCCAGTACGGTACCTGTTCGAGATCACCACGATCACCCCAAATGCCGACCCATGGAACGGACGATGCGCACGGTCGCCCTGTCGACCGGCCCCCTTGCCTACGTGGAGCAGGGGGCGGGCCCCCCGCTCGTGCTGCTGCACGCCAACCCCGGCGACCGCCGCGACTATGACGCGGTGATCCCGACGCTGGCCGAGCGGTTCCGCGTGATGGCGCTGGATTGGCCGGGGTATGGGGAGTCGATGGCGCCGGCAGACGTGGAGGCGGTCTCCATCCCGTGGCTGGTGGAGGTGCTCCGGGAGTTCCTCGATGCGCTGGCGCTCTCGTCCGTGATTCTCGTGGGCAACTCCATCGGTGGCACCGTCGCGGCGCGACTCGCGCTCGCGTCCCCCGAACGGGTGCAGGCGCTGGTGCTCGTGGCGCCTGGCGGGTTCACGCCGCACACGTGGCTGACGCGGCGTTTCTGCGCGTGGCAGGGGAGTCGCTGGTCGTTACCCCCGGCGCTCTTCGCGCGCCTGTATCTGCATCGTCGTACCCCTACCGTGCGGGCGATGCTGGACCGGGCCGCCACCATCCAGTCGACGCCCACGCGCCGCGCGCTCAACCGCGCCCTCTGGCGGCGCTTCGTGCTCCCCGAGAGCGACCTGCGCGAGGCGGCGCGTGCATGCTCGACCCCGACGCTGCTGCTCTTCGGCACGCGCGATCCAACGATTCCGGCCGCGCGCGACGGCGCCGTCGCGGCGCGCACGGTTCCCGGAGCCAGGTTTGTGGCGCTCCCCTGCGGCCATGCGCCGTTCGCCGAACTGCCGGACCGGTTCCTCGCGGAGGTGGAGGCATTTCTCTCCCTTGGCGTGGAGGGGATAGCATCCATGGACGGTCCATCACGCGTGGCAACAGCCCCAACGCCCCCACCCCACTCTCCCGTGGACCACCCACGGCCCTGAGGTACGCCGCCGCGTATCGCCATCGCGATTCGTGCGGTACACTTACCGACAGATCTGGACTCCATTACTGAGCTGAGTCGGATGAACCGACGGCCACCATCCCCCCCCGCGCCGCTTGCACCCGACATGACGGACAGGACTGCCGCCCTCACCACTCGCTGGCCGGCATCCCGGACGGTGGTTCTGCTCTGTTTCGCGGCGGTCTTCATCTCCTACCTCGACCGCAGCAACCTGTCGGTGGCGGCCATCCCCATGCAGCAGGAGTTGGGATGGACCGAGTCGGTGAAGGGGCTGGTGTTGTCATCGTTCTTCGTCGGCTACCTGCTGCTGCAGGTCGGGAGCGGCTGGCTCACCAACCGGTACGGCGGACGGCGCGTGCTGGGAGCGGCGGTGCTCTGGTGGTCGCTCTTCACCCTGCTGACCCCGCTGGCGGCGCGCTATTCGCTCCCCGCGCTGCTGGCCGCGCGCATTGCCTTGGGCATCGGCGAGGCCGCGGTGTTTCCGGGTTCCTTCAACATGCTGGCGCGGTGGGTTCGCCTCGAGCATCGGACCCGCGCCGTGGCGCTCGTCAGCAGCGGCGTGGCCATGGGAACGGTCATTGCACTCCCGGTAACCGGGTGGATCATCCGGGACTTCGGATGGCCCATGGCGTTCTATGCCTTCGGCGCGCTCGGCTTTCTGTGGGCCATGGGGTGGTACCCGCTCGTCCGCGAGGGGCGCGACCCGGCCATGACGGACCCCGCCGACGCGGCCCCCCGTACCGTTCCCTGGGGGCGCCTCCTGCGCGCCCCGGCCGTGTGGGCCATCATCATCAATCACTTCTGCCACAACTGGTCGCTGTACGTGCTGCTGGCGTGGCTGCCGTCGTACTTCAAGTCCACGTTCGATGTGTCGCTGGCCAGCGCCGGACTGCTGTCGGCGGCACCCTGGCTCTGCTCGTTCGCGATGGCCAATGCGGCCGGGGCGTGGGCCGACCGCATGCTCACCGCCGGGATGTCCGCCACTCGCGTGCGCCGGCGCCTCCAGTGCCTTGGTTTGCTCGGCGGTGCCACCTTCCTGTCGCTCATTCCGCTGGCTCCATCGGCGGCGATCGCCACGGTGCTCATGTGCGGCGCCGCGGGGGCGTTGGCCTGCTGCATGGCGGGGTTCGGTGCCAATGGCCTGGACATCGCCCCGCGCTACGCCGACGTGATCTGGGGGATCAGCAACACGGCGGGGACGATCCCCGGAATCGTCGGCGTGTATGTCACCGGATGGCTGGTGGAGCAGACCGGTGCCTATACGGCCCCCTTCCTCGTCACGGCGGCCATCTCGGTGGTGGGGGCCGTGGTCTACGTCCTCATGGGATCCGGCGAGCGGCAGTTCGACTGACCGGACCCGCCGCACCAGCGGCTGTACGGATGTCGAGGGATCGTTCACGGCGGCGAACATCCGCAGCATCGGCGGTCAGCCAGCCATTTCCCTCGACTCCCTGTCGTCGTTGCTCCGCAATGGCCAGGGCTACGTGAACGTCCATTCGTCGCAGTTCCCGGCGGGCGAGATTCGCGGGCAGCTCGGCCCCCCGCCCACCTGAGGACGCGCGGGGTT
>NZ_JAJTHI010000073.1 GCF_021298855.1 Gemmatimonas sp. | reverse complement strand
CCCGGCACGCGAAACGGCCGGACCGCATCCGGCCGCTTGATGCGCAACGCGATGACCGCCGCCGCTCCCAGCCCGTAGAAGATCCACCCGATGAACACCACGTACGTGAGCAACTGTTCGAACGTCCCGCTCAGCGCGAGGATGGCCGCCCACGCACAGCTGGTGATGATGGCGAATGCGGGCGTGCCGAAGGTGGGATGAATGCGCGTCATCTGCGGAAAGAACACGCCGTCCTTGGCCATCGCGAAGTACACCCGCGGGACCGTGATCACGGCCGAATGCGCCGCGCTGTACATCGACACGATGATCGCCGCCGCAACGAGGTAGCCCGCGGCGGATCCCATCACCTGCGCGATCGCCTCGCCGGCGACGCGATCGGACGCCGCCATGCGTGACACGCCAAGCGCGGCGAGATAGCCGAAGTTGGCAATCACGTAGATGAGGATCAGGGCGACCGTGCCCCAGACGATCGCGCGCGGAATGGATCGCTGCGGATCCTTCGCCTCGCCAGCCACGAAGGTCACGTACTGCCACCCTTCGTACGCCCACAACACCGAGATGATCGAGAGACCAACACCCGAGGCGGTGAGCGGCTGCGCCACGTGCGATACGGGCGGGAGAGTGCTGCCGTGGCCCAGCGCGAACATGATCGCGCTCATGCTGAGAATCGCGAGCACCTTGAAGCCGGTGGCCACGTTCTGTACCGCGGCACTTTCACGCGTGCCGCGCACATTGATCACGGCCATGAGCACAATGAGGGAGAGCGCGAAGATGCGCTTCGCCATCGGCGAAAGCGGAGTGAACTGCGTGAAATAGTCGCCCGCGGCCACACACAGCGTGGCGATCGTTCCGGACCCAATCACGAAGAAGAGCGTCCATCCATAGAGGAACGCCGGGAAGGGACCGAATGCGTCGCGGATGTAGGCATAGAGGCCACCCGCACCCGGGTCCATGCCGCCCAACTCGGCGTACGACAAGGCGCCCAGCAGCGAGAGCAGTCCACCCACCAGCCAGACGGAGATCGCCACCGGCACGGACTCTCCACTCTGCGCCAGCACGGCGGCCGGCACGAGAAAGATCCCGGACCCAATGACGTTGCCGACGACGAGCAACGTCAGGTCGCGGACCCCCAGAGTTCGTTCGAGCGTGTTTGACATGTGAGGTCGTGGACGTGGGCGCCTGGACCTGGCGACGAGGCGTACCGGAGATCGTTCCGCCAATCGTTGCACGCATCCGTCCGCCAATCATTCCATGCAGACACGCCATGCGCCATACTGGCGGGCAAGACCTTTGCGGCTTTAGCAGGGGGAATCCGGAGTGCGGCACGGCGACACGCCTCCGCCGGCGCCTCACCAGGCTGACGCGCAAAATGCATCGGCGGCTTGGCGTCTCGAGGAAGGCGTGAAAGAACCTCTGACGCGGCATCGTCGGCGTCCCAACGCCGACGGTTCACGTACGGCGCGAACGCCCGCAGGCTGTGCGGGGGGTTCGGCAGGCCAATGAAATCAACGTCCTTGGCCACCTTCATCAGCGCATCCATCACGTGCCGCACGGAACCTGGCGGTACGTTGTCGTCCAGCCCGCCCATGATGCCGAGCAGGTGCCCCTTGAGCCGCTGCGCCTGCTGTCGGCGATCGAGCACGTTCCAGCTCGTCGCCACCTCGCTGGGCGCGGGACGCCGATCACTTCCGTCGCGGTACCCCGGGCGGTGGAGTCTCTCCATCGTCTCGGGGCTCGAGATCCGGCTCACCGCCGAGAAGGGAGTGCCCCTGCTGGTCACTGGCCTCCCCTTCCCGTCGCTCCCGCTCCCCCAGGATCACTGCCGCCATCATGTCGCCGGTGACGTTGGTGGTGGTGCGGAACATGTCGGGGATGGTGTCCACGGCGAGCAGCAGCCCGGCCCCCTCTACCGGAAGCCCCGCGGCCATGAGCACGGGGATCATTCCCACGATGGTGCCGCCGGGGATGCCGGGGATGGAGAAGGAGGCAATGACGGAGGTGACCGCCACGACGGCCAGCTGCGCGGGGGGGAGCGTGACGCCGTACAGGTGTGCGATGAAGAGGATGGGGACCGTCTGCCCCACGCCGGCGCCCAGCCGGTAGGTGGCGGTGCAGAGGGGCACGAGGAACCCCGGGATTTGCGGCGGCAACCGCAGCACGTCGCGCGTGGCGGTGATCATGGCCGGCAGCGCCGCCAGCGACGAGCGCCCGCTGAACGCCATGGCCTGCGGGGGGAGCGTCGCGCGCGCGTAGGCGGCCAGCGACGTACCGCCCCCCAGCAACGCCACCACCGGGTAGGTGAGCGCCATGAGCAGCGTGGACAGCAGCACCACCACGCCGATGTAGGCGGCCAGCGCGCCGGCGGCGCCCAACCCCAGCTTGGCGGCCAACGGCACGGCCAGCCCGAAGACGCCCAGCGGCGCCAGCACCAGCACCCAGCGCACCACCTGGATGCAGGCATCCTGGATCCCCTCGAACACGCGCCCCACCGCCTCGCGTCGCACCGCGTCCACGCGCGTGAGCGCCACGCCGAAGGTGATGGCGAAGATGATGAGCGGGAGCATGGCGCCGTCGGTGGCCGACTTGATGGGGTTGGCCGGTACCAGATCGGTCAGCCACTGCCCCATGGAGGGGAGCCCCTTGGCGCTCTCCGCCGCCGTACGCTCCGCGCCGGCCGCGCTGGCGCGCAGCGACTCGGCGGCCACCGGGTCAATGGAGAGCAGTCCGAACAGCGGCCCCGCGGCGACGATTCCCAGCATGGCGGCGAAGCTGATGGTCACCACCATGAATCCCAGCGCACGCCCTCCCAGGCGGCCGATGGTGCGGGTGTCGGGGGCGGAGGTGATGCCGACGACCAGGCTGGTAACCACCAGGGGGATGATGGTCATGCGGATGCCGTTCACAAACAGCGTCCCCAGAGGCTCGATCCACGGGACCAGCGCCCGGCCGGCGGCGCTGCCGCTTCCCTCGATGATGGTGCCCAGAGCAAGGCCGCCCACGAGGGCGAGGAGAAGGCGGAGGGTGGGAGACACCCCGCGAAGCTACCGGCGGGGGCGGCGATGTGCACCCACCCGCTTTTGGCTCGACGCCGGCGAGTTCGACGCCGTGCGGCTGGCCCTGCTGCCCGACACGCCGGCTGCGGCTGGGCAAAGCCTGAACGGGGGTGCCGGATGGACGGCGTTCGATGCGCTCACTGAAGCGACGCTCGCCCAGTTGCCGATGTTCCTCGACGGTTGACGGGCGCCCGTGCCACGCACAATTCCTTCGAGTGCACGCAACGCCGCACGCCCTTCGGCCGCCAGAATTGTGCGCGTGCAGAACCCTTCTTTCGCCCTCGCAGGAGGAGCCGATGCACTACCTCGTGTCTGCGATGCTCGTGGTGGTCGCGGTCATTCACTTGTTGCCGCTGGCGGGCGTCCTCGGCGCGGCGCAGCTGACCGCCCTCTATGGCATCCCGTTCAATGAGCCGAACCTCCTGATCCTCATGCGGCACCGAGCGGTCCTGTTCGGTCTGCTTGGCGCGTTTCTCCTGTTTGCCGCCATCCGGCCCGCCTACCAGGTTGCCGCGTTGGTCGCCGGCTTCGTGAGCGTGGTCTCCTTTCTCGGTCTGGCCTGGTCCATTGGTGCCTACAACGCCCAGCTCGGCCGTGTCTTCACCGCCGACATCATCGCTCTCGTCTGTCTCATCATCGGCGCTGCCGCCCATGTGTATGTCGCGCGCGCGGGCTAGCCGGTTGCGCGATTTGTCGGCGCGCCCCCGCCGATGGAGCTGGTGAGCGAGCACGGCGGGCGGCCGGCCCGCGATCGGTCGTTCGCAACGAAGCGATCGCCCGGAGCCTCCGGTGCGGGTCGCTACCGCGCGCTGCGGTCCACCGAGCCGTCCTTCAGGTAGCGATCGAAGAAGGCGAGCATCTCCTCCAGCATGTTCTTCGTGTTCTCGCGGCCGTACACGTAGTAGGTCTCGTTGGGGTACTTCCGGTACTCCACCATCTTCGAGTGCTTGGCCAGTTCACGCGCGTACTTCCACGCCGCGTACTCGGTGTCGAGCACGTCGAGGCCGTAGCCATGAATGAGCATCGTGGGCGCGGTGGCGTCCTTCGCCCTGTGGATCGCCGAGCTGCGCCGATAGATCGAATCCACAGCCCGCGTGGAGGGCCAGCGCCCAAGCTCGTAGTGGAGCAACTGGCTGTGCTGCAGTACCGGCACCACCGTGTGGAAGTCGGTCACGTCGCCGTAGCCCGAGCCCGAGATCGCGGCCTGAAACACGCCGGGAGCGAACGAGGTGGCGTACATCGTGAGCATCCCGCCGTAGCTGATCCCCGTGACCCCGATCTTCTCCGGATTCACGTACGCCTGCTGCTTGGCCCACGTCACGCCCGCGAGCACGTCGCGCAGGTCACCATGGCCCCAGTCGCGGTTGTTGGCGTCCTCGAACCGCTTGCCGTAGCCCGAGCTGCCACGCACGTTGGGCGCGATCACGACATAGCCGCGGCTGGCGAAGAACTGCGGCTGCAGCTGGTAGTTGTCCGAGAACTGCGACGTGGGGCCGCCGTGCAGCAACATGATCACCGGCGCCTTGTCACCGGCGCGCAGCCCCCTCGGCTTGTAGAGGTAGGCGTTGATCGTGAATCCCTCGTTGGTCCAGGCGACTTTCTCCGGCTCGATGAGCTGCGAGGCGATGGTGCCTCCGGGGTCGGCGTCAGTGAGCCGGCGCGGCACCCCACCGCTGGCGGGCACGACGAACAGATCGGGCGCCCGCGTCGGGGTGCCGAAGGCGTAGGAGATCATCTGACCATTTGGCGACCACTCGGCCCGTGACACCATCCCCACCGTCGGAGCCACCACGGTACGGGCTGCACCCCCGGCGGCCGGAGCCACCTTCAGTGACTGCGTCCCGTTCGTGATCGAGAGAAAAAGCACCTGGCTTCCGTCGGGCGACCAGCGCGCCTCGCTCTGGTCGGCCCGCTCTGCCGCCAGCGGGCGCGGCGGCCCTCCGGCCAGTGGCGCCAGCCAATAGTTGGCCCACCCGTTCCGCTGTGAACGGAACAGCATCGTCTTCCCGTCGGGCGAGACGCGCGCCACGCCGAACGCCGCCCCCTGCCGATAGTCGAAATAGTCCCGGTCGGTGAGCACGAGGCGCGCCACCCCGCCCTCGGCAGGGATGGAGAAGACCTCGTGATCGACCCAGCGCGAATCGAGGCGCGTGTAGATCACGCGGTTGCCATCCGGCGTGAACGAGGGGAAACCCTCGTACAGCGGCGACGACGTCAGGCGCGTGGCCACGCCGGTCGCGACTTCCACCACGTACACGTCTTCGCTGCCGTTGCGGTCATTCGCGAGGGCGATGCGGTCGCCCGTGGGCGAGAAGGCGTACGATCGCACATGGCCGGAGAGGCGCGTGATGCGCCGTTCGGTACCGGCGGCGATGTCGAAGCCGAAGATGTCGTTCCCTCCGGCCACCCCCTTCACATACGTCACCATCCGTCCGTCAGGTGATCGCCGCAGTTGCGAGGCCCCGCCCAGCGACGGCGCATGCAGCATCCGCTCCATCTGACGCTCGTCCTGCAGCGCCGGCGCGTACCGCATGGGCGCGCCACCGTCCACCCCCACCGACGCGAGGAGGCCATCGCCGCCGACGTAGATCAGGCGAGTGCCATCGACGGACCAGACCGCAGGTTCGCCGGCACCGATCGGGGACACCACCGACTGGAGTTGATCGATCGACGGCGGCGTGGCCCCCTGGGCCGCGAGTGTCGATGCACAAACGAGCGCGAGGGCGCCGAGGGCGAGTGCACGACTCCGGGTCATGGCGATCCGAGGTGGGGGACGGGAACGGCGTTCGGGGGAGTCGACGGTCCGCAGAGCATACGGTGCGTTCGTCACCCTTGCCATCGTCGCGTAACGGGCGGGGCGTGCCCGCCGTCTCGCTCGGGCACCCTGCGCCTCGTGCGCACGGCGGTCACCGTGGGGTGGCCAAGGCCGGCGGAGACCCGTCGGCCGCGCTGGTGGGGCGGCCGCGCTGGACCTCGCGGTGACCTACACCGATGCGGCAGTGGTGCGACGCCCCGCCACCTCGTGCACAAAGGCGACCACCCGCTCCGGCGCCGTGAGCGGCAGCATGTGGCCAGCGCGCTCCACCAGCTCGAGCGTGGCGTGCGGGATCTGCGCCAGCAGGCCGTTGCCATGCATCGCGGGCTGCAGGATGCGGTCGTGCGTACCGTACAGGATGCCCACTGGCGCCTGCACGGTGGCGTGGCGCTCGACCAGCGTGCTCATCCCCACGTCGGCCGCGGCGAGGTCGGTGGACGCCGAGGTGAAGGCCGACGGGCGCATCCCGAGCAGGCCGCCGGCGGCGAGACCGAAATCGTCGGGCACCGGCTCGGGGCCGAACACCACACTGAGCACCGCATCGCGCCGGGCGATGGACAGTGGCACGGCCAGCGTCCACCCGATCATCGTGCGCACGAGCGGACTGCGGATGGCCAGCGCCGCGAACACCGGCGGCACCGACTTGGGGTGCTGCGTGAGGGGCGCGAGCAGCGCCAGCGCACCTACCCGCTCGGGGTGACCGCTGGCGAGCGCGAGCGCCACGGCGCCCCCGAGGGAGTGCCCCACCACGACCGGCTGCCCGAGACCCAGCGCGTCAATGAAGGCCGCCATCAGGGCCGCCTGCGCCTGCGGGGTGGGGGTGTCACCGAGCGGCGCCGAGTAGCCGGCGCCCGGCCGGTCGAGGGCCACCACACGGAAGTGGCGACTCAACGGCTCCAGCACCCGCGCCGCGAAATGCCGCGCGTTGCCGGCCAGCCCGTGAATGCAGAGCACCGTCACCGGCCCGCTGCCGTGCTCGACGTAGTGCAGGCGCACCCCCTGCACCTCCACGAATTGGCCGAGGGGCGGTACCAGCCGCTCCACCTTGCGGGCCGTGCTGAACGCAAACCACACGAGCCCGGCGTACACCGCCAGCAGGGCCATCAAGACACCCAGCCACAGCGGGTTCATGCCATCTCCCTCGGGCGGAATTCGAGCGCCGGATCGGCCAGTGAACCGTACCGGAGCACCAGCAGGTCCTTCACGTAGTTCTGGTAAATGCGCCACGGGCGCGCTGGCCCCTGCTTGGGGAGCATCGACTCGGCCCGGCGCACATAGCCCGAGGTGAAGTCGAACACCGACCGGGCCGGCATTCCCGGCTCGGCCCGCGGCGTCACCTGCGCATAGCCCTGCGCGCGCATGTAGCGCAGCAGCCGGCATACATACTGGGCAATGAGATCGCTCTTGAGCGTCCACGAGGCGTTCGTGTAGCCCACCGCCATCGCGAAGTTGGGGAGGCTGCTGAGCATGAGCCCCTTGTACACGAACTGCCGGCTCAGCTCCACCGGCTCGCCATCCACCACGAGTTCGACGCCGGTGAGGATGGACATCCGCAGCCCGGTGGCGGTGACGATCACGTCGGCCTCGATCCGCGCCCCCGAGGCCAGCTCCACCCCGGTTTCGGTGAAGCGTGCGATGGTGTCGGTCACGATCTTGGCCCGACCATCGCGCAGCACGTGGAACAGGTTCCCGTCGGGCACGATGCACAGCCGCTCGTCCCACGGGTTGTAGTGGGGCGAGAAGTGTTCGTCCACCGGATACGATGGACCCAGCTCCCGCACCGCCTCGGTGCGCAGCCCACGCTTGAACACCCCCGGGTAGGTGCGCGCCAGCCAGAAGTAGAACATGCTGCGGCTGATGTTCTTCCAGCGGATGAGCGGGTGCGCCACCCGCGCCGGCAGCACGCGATGCACCCCATTCGCCAGCCAATCCTCGGTGGGGAGCGAGGCGATGTACGTGGGCGAACGCTGCAGCATGGTCACCGTGGCAGCGGCACCAGGGCCGCTGGCCATGGCCGGCACCAGCGTCACCGCCGTCGCACCACTGCCAATCACCAGCACCCGCTTCCCTGCGTAATCGAGATCCGCCGGCCACTGCTGCGGATGCACGACGCGCCCACGATACCGCTCCATGCCCTCCCAGGTGGGCGTGTAGCCGGCGCGGTAGTCATAGTACCCGCTGCAGTTGAAGACGAAGCCGCACGTCATCACCTCTTCGTGTGCGTCAGGCCCCACAGCCAGCGTCACCGTCCAGCGCGCCGCCGTCGACGACCACTCGGCGCGCACCAGCCGGTGCTGGAAGCGGATGCGCCGGTCGATCCCCGCGTCGCGGGCCGTTTCCTCGATGTAGCGCTTGATGCTGGGGCCGTCGGCAATCGCCTTGGCCTCGCGCCACGGCCGGAAGCGATAGCCCAGCGTGTACATGTCGGAGTCGGAGCGGATGCCGGGATACCGGAACAGGTCCCAGGTGCCGCCCATGGCCGCCCGCGCCTCCACGATGGCATACGACTGGTCGGGCATCGCGCGCTGCAGATGCCACGCGGCGCTGATGCCCGACAGGCCGGCCCCCACGATGAGGACGTCCACATGCGCCGGCGCTTCCGCTCGCGCGATCGGGCGATCGCTACCGCGGAAGGCGCCTGTGATCGGGGCGGCGGAGCGCGTCGTCATACCGGGGAATATGCCGTCCGGCCCGCTATACGGGAGACGGGCGGCGCGGACGCGGCGGTGGGCGAGGGTCTGGTGCAGGACTTCGTTGCGGCCTCCATGGTCCAGCCAACGCCGTGCGCCTGGCTGTTCGCTCCGCTGTGCCACAGGCATCGCCAGCGCGGGAAGCGACCCTGCCTGGCGCCGAGCGGGCGCGGTAGCTTGTCCGTGTCCGCTGGACTGACCGCTGGGTCGTTTCTGACTCGCCCTCGCCGTATCGCCTTCCCGAATCGTCCCTTCCGCATGCATCACGTCGCGACCGTCGCCCTGCTCGTGCTGGCGTGGACGTGGGCTCCGGGCGCCTCGGTGGCCGGCGCGCAGTCGGCCCCCGCGGGACGGGACCGCTGGCTGCTCGCCTTCGACGGCGCCTCCACGAACGCGGTGGTGCACGACCGTCGCCTGAGGGATGCAGTCTCGCGCGCAGTGCCGAGCGCGCTTGGGCCCGAGTTACTCGCCGCCCTCGGCGGCCCGCCGGATCCGCTGCTCGTCACCGACGGGCGCCATGTGTCGATGTCGGCCTGCATGCCCCGCGCGTGCCACGTGAAGGGGTTCCTCTGGCTCGACGCGGCGAACGGGCGGGGCATCGGGGCGATCCTCGACGGGCGGACCCTGCGACTCGGCTCACGCACCTTCGTGCCCGGCGTCGTGCCCGGGCCTGCGCGCGCGGCACTTGCGGTGTGGCTCGCCGAACTCGGGGCCGAGCCGTCGGTGGTGCGCTTCACCGGTCCGCGCGGGACCCGCACGCGGCTTCCCGCGTCGGCCTTCCCGCCCGAGCGCCGGTTCCGCCCCCCGCCAGGTGGTCCGTCGTTCGACTGTGCTGCGGAGACGGCACCGGTCGCACGGGCGACGTGCGCCGACCCGGTGCTCAGCGAGCTCGACCTGCGGACCTGGCGGCAGGCGGAGGAGGTCCGGCGTGCACATTCCACGCAGGACGCGCGTCGCGAGCTCGTCGCGTTCCACGACGCGTGGCGTCAGCGCCGCGACGAGCGGTGCGGTGCCGCCGCCGACGTTGCCGCCTGCCTCCGCGACGAGTTTGCACGGCAGATCGAGGCGTTGCGGAACTGGCTACCCGCCGCCGCGCGGCGCTGACCGGCCGCGGCGCACCGGCCCTAGCCCACCACCTGCGCCAGCACGCGCGCCATGTTTCCGCCGGCCATCTGCGCGACCTCGGCGGCCGAGAAGCCGGATGCCGTCAGGCCGGCCGTCCAGTCGCGGACCTGCGCGTAGCGCGACAGCACCGGGCGCAGGTTGGCGTCCATGTCCGTGCCAAGCCCGACGTGCGCCACGCCGACCACGTCGGCAAGCCGCTTGGTGTTCTCGACGAACTCCGCGAAGCTCGCGTTCGTGGCGCTGGGCCAGGCGCCCACGACCCCGCCCGTTGCTGCCACCAGCCGCGCGTGCGCGGGGCTGATCGTCCGCGCGGCCAGCGGGCGCGCCGCGTCGAGCCGGAGCAGCGTGTGGCTCAGGAGCAGCGGTCCCGGCTCGAGGCGCGAGACGTCGCGCACCGTCTCGAACGTGGCGTGCGCGACGTCCACCAGCATGCGGCGTGCCGTCATGCGGCGCACCACCGCCGCGCCGAAGGCCGACAGGCCGCCGTGCTGCGGCGCGTGCGTCTGCAGGTCGCCGGCGGCATTCGGGGCGTAGTGCACGAGCTGGATCGAGCGGATCCCCGCCTCCCAGAGCACGTCCACGCGACCGGGGTCGCCGTCGAGGAATTCGCTCCCCTCGCAGGCGAGCCACGCGGCCGTCTGGCCCTGACGCCGCGCCGCGTGCCACTCGGCCATGGACGAGACGATGCGCGCCTCGGCGCGGGGCAGCACGTCACGCGCCGCCGCGAGTTGACGCCGGAACTCGGCGTCGGCCTCGCCTGGGGCGAAGGCGCCGGTGACGGACACGCCCTCGCGACCGATCGTCAGCAGCGGGGCGTCGGCAACGAGACTCACGAAGCCGGCGCTCACGCCGCCCGCGCGCATCTCGCGCAGCGTGCGCAGCACCGCCTCGTCGCCCGGATACCCTGCCGTGCCGCGCGCGAACAGCTGCCCAGGATGCAGGTGCAGGTCGAACGTCATCGGGTCGGGTGGCGGCTGCAGCAGGTCGCCCAGCGCCGGCAGTGGCGACGCCCCTGCGGCGAGCCCCGCTGCCGCCGCCAGTGACGATCGCACGAACGCGCGACGCGACGTCACCGCGGGCACGATCGCACCTCCGCCCGGCACGCCTCGAGGTAACCGAGGGCGGCGCGGAGCACGCGCGGCCGGATGCGCTCGCGCGGAACACCAGTGGCCCCGGCGTGATCCACCATGGACCGGACCAGCAGGTGGAGGTCGTCGGCCGCCTCGTCTACCGCCTCGGGGGCGAGCCCGCGCAGGGACGGCCGGATGGTGTCCGCCACCGACCGGCGGATGCGCCGCTGCTCCGCCGCGAATTCGATGTGCAGCGCGAGCCGCTGCTCCTCGTGGTCGAGCGCGACGGCGAGGGTGCTGCGGTCGTACTGGGCGTGCAGCGCCAGATCCACGAACGCCGCGATCGCTGTGGGCAGCGGTGCGTCGCGCACCTGCGCCGCGACCGCCTCGACCGCCTCGGCCACGCCGCGCTGGGTGCGCTCGATGAGCGCGACCACGATCGCGTCCTTGTTGGGAAAGTACTGGTACAGCGACCCGACGCTGATGCCGGCCACCGCCGCGACGCGGTTGGTGGTGAGCCCGGCAAGTCCGTCGGCCGCGAGAATGCGAGTCGCGGCCTCGAGGATCCACTCGACCAGCTCGCGCGAGCGGTCCTGACGTGGGGCTTTCCGAGGGAGGATGGGGGGAGCGTTGCGGCGACCGCGCATGGCCGGAGAATGCGAGTAGTACGCGAGTAATTGCTCGCAAATATTGCCGGTGTCGGGCGGCGCGCAACCCCGGGGTCGGGCAAGCGCACCGCCCCCCACCCAGAGGACCATGCGATCCCTCGTCCGCGCGTGCCCGCTCGCCCTCCTCGTCACCGCCCTCCCGTCGGCCGCGGTCCGGGCCGGTGCGCAGGCCCCAACCCCGCCGCCGTCCGTTGCCGAGTCGAGGCGGACCGGTACGGTGAGCGGTCGCGTCGTCGACCGCGTCTCGCAGCGGCCGATCCCGGACGTCCGGGTCACGATCGCCGAGCTTGACCTCGAGGCCCGCAGCGACGCCAACGGGGGGTTCACGCTCCGCGGCGTCCCCGCCGGGACGCATCGCGTG
>NZ_JAJTHI010000074.1 GCF_021298855.1 Gemmatimonas sp. | reverse complement strand
GACCCCGGCCCCCGCTGCCGTTCCCCGCGCCCAGACCCCAACCCCGACCCCGACCCAACCCGGGCCCCGCCACGACCCCGACTGCGGGTCGGCCCCCGACCGCCGTGGCAGGGCCCCGACTGCCGTGGCAGTACCCCGACCGCCGTGGCCGTGCCCCGACCCCAACCACCCCCGACCGCCGCCGTTCCGCCGCCGTTCCGCCATCGCCGCCTTCAACTCGACGCGCCCAGCAGCGTGTCGGGCACACGCGGGTTGCTCTCGCCACTCGCTTGTGATAATTTTCACAAGCTATACCCGAATCGCTCTCGCAGCGATCACCCACAGCGGTTTCCGAATTCGCATCGCACGCGTTTCGTACGCGTTCCTCCGCGCGTTTCCACAGAAAATACACGCCTCGCATCATGGCCACCCAGACCGCCCTGCGTCCCGGCGAAATCAAGGACATCCTCCTCCGTGAGATCGAGGCCGCCGACCTCGCCGATCTCAACGTCGAGGAAGTCGGCAGCGTCCTCGAAGTGAAGGACGGCATCGCCCGCATCTACGGCCTCGGCAAGTGCATGGCCGGCGAGATGCTCGAGTTCACGTCGTCGGAGACCAAGCAGGTCATCACCGGCATGGCGCTGAACCTCGAAGAGGACAACATCGGCGCCGTCATCCTGGGTGACTACCTCCAGCTCAAGGAAGGCGACGAAGTCCGCCGCACCGCGCGCGTGCTCGAAGTGCCGGTCGGCCCCGAGCTCATCGGGCGCGTCGTCGATCCCCTGGGCCGTCCCATCGACGGTCTCGGCGAGATCCGCGCCACCCATTTCCGCAAGGTCGAATCGCCGGCCCCCGGCATCATCGTGCGCCAGCCCGTGAAGGAGCCGCTGCAGACCGGCATCAAGGCCATCGACAGCATGATCCCGATCGGCCGCGGCCAGCGCGAGCTCATCATCGGCGACCGTTCGACCGGCAAGACCGCCGTCGCGATCGACACCATCATCAACCAGAAGGGCCAGGGCGTCATCTGCGTGTACGTCGCCATCGGCCAGAAGGCGTCCACCATCGCCTCCGTGGTCGAGAAGCTGCGCCAGTCCGGCGCGCTCGAGTACACCATCATCGTCGCCGCCTCGGCCTCCGATCCGGCGCCGATGCTCTACATCGCGCCCTACTCGGGCTGCTCGATGGCCGAGTACTTCATGTACAACGAGGGCAAGCCCACGCTGTGCGTGTACGACGACCTCTCCAAGCAGGCCGCCGCGTATCGGCAGCTGTCGCTCGTGCTCCGTCGTCCGCCGGGCCGCGAAGCCTACCCCGGTGACGTCTTCTATCTGCACAGCCGCCTGCTCGAGCGCGCCGCGAAGCTGCGCGAAGACGATGCGGTGGTCGACGGCACGAACATCCTCAAGCCGGGCGGGTCGCTGACCGCGCTTCCCATCATCGAAACGCAGGCCGGCGACGTGTCGGCGTACATCCCGACCAACGTCATTTCCATCACCGACGGCCAGATCTTCCTCGAGACCGACCTGTTCAACGCCGGCATCCGCCCGGCCGTGAACGTCGGCATCTCGGTGTCGCGCGTCGGCGGCTCGGCGCAGACCAAGGCCATGAAGAGCGTGGCCGGCCGTCTCCGTCTCGATCTGGCGCAGTTCCGCGAGCTCGAAGCCTTTGCCGCCTTCGCGTCGGACCTCGATGCGGCCACGAAGCGGCAGCTCGAGCGCGGGGCGCGCACCGTGGAAATCCTCAAGCAGGGCCAGTACTCGCCGTTGCCCTTCGAGGAGCAGGTGGCCGTCATCTATGCGGTGACCAACGGCTTCCTCGACACCATCGACACCGGCAAGGTGCGCGCGTGGGAGAAGGGCTTCCTCGAGTACCTGCGGGCGCAGTTCCCGCAGATCCTCGACGGCATGCGCAACACCAAGGCGCTGGCCAAGGACGCCGAGGCCGAGCTCAAGCGCGCCATCGAGCAGTACACGAAGTCGTTCGCGGCCTGAGCCCCGGGTAACTGACTCATGGCCAAGGGCCGCGAACTGAAGGGGCGCATCAAGTCCGTCGAGAACACGCGCAAGATCACGCGCACGATGGAAATGGTGGCCACGTCCAAGATGAAGCGCGCGGCGGACCGCGTGAGTGCCGCGCGGCCGTACGCGCTGGCACTCGGCGACGTGCTGTCGCACGTGTACACCCCGGAGCTGGCGGAGCAGTTCCCGCTGCTGCGGCGGCCCACGCAGATCCGGCGGGCCGCGCTCGTCGTGCTCACCGCCAACCGTGGACTCTGCGGCGCGTTCAACACCAACCTGCTGCGGGAGTCGCGTGCACGACTGGCGGAGTGGGAAGGACAGGGCGTGTCCGTCGAGCTCCATGTGGTCGGGCGCAAGGGGATCGGCTTCTACAAGTACCTCGGGCGGACGCTCGCCGGGGCGCGGGCGGACATCGGCGATCGGCCCACCTCGGCCGACGCCGCCTCGCTCATCGACGACCTGATGACGCGGTACGCGGCGGGCGATCTCGACGCCGTGTTCATCACCTACGCCAAGTACAAGTCGGCGCTCTCCACGCCGCCGGCCACCGAACAGGTGCTGCCGGTCGTGGCGCCGTCGGCGACCGGAGGCGCGGCCGTGGCGCGCGAGTTCATCCTCGCCCCCTCGGCCGACGACATCCTCGAAGCGTTGTTGCCGCTCTATGTGCGCAACACCATCTACCGCGCCCTCGTGGAAACGGCGGCCGGTGAGCAGGGCGCCCGTCGAACGGCCATGAAGAACGCCACCGACAACGCCACCGAGATGCTGCAGCTGCTCAAGCGCACCTACAACTCGGCGCGTCAGGCGCAAATCACGCAGGAAATCGCCGAAATCGTCGGCGGTGCATCGGCACTGCAGGGCTGACGTTTCACCATATCCAGTACGCACTCATGGCTACCACTGCCGCACCGACCGCAGTCGGCAAGATCGTTCAGGTCATCGGTCCCGTCATCGACGTGGCCTTCGAGAACGATCACCTGCCCGAGCTCTACAACGCCGTCACCGTCTCGGCGATCACGCCCGACGGCCAGACCATCAAAGTGACCGCCGAGGTCCAGCAGCACATCGGCCGCAACCAGGTGCGCGCCGTCGCCATGTCGTCGACCGACGGCATCACGCGCGGCATGGATGTGGTCGACACCGGCAGCGCCATCACGGTTCCCGTGGGCGCGCCGGCCCTCGGCCGCATTCTCAACGTGCTGGGCGACCCGGTGGACGATGGCGCGCCGATTCCGGCCGATGCCGAGCGTTGGCCGATCCACCGCAAGCGCCCCGATTTCGTCAACCTCGAGCCCAAGACGGAAGTCTTCGAGACGGGCATCAAGGTGGTCGACCTCGTCGCCCCGTTCGTGAAGGGTGGCAAGATCGGGCTCTTCGGCGGCGCCGGCGTGGGCAAGACCGTCATCATCCAGGAGCTCATCAACAACGTCGCGAAGGGACACGGCGGCAAGTCCGTGTTCTGCGGCGTGGGTGAGCGCACGCGCGAAGGGAATGACCTGTACCTCGAGTTCCAGGAAGCGGGCATTCTCGACAAGGTCGCGCTGATCTACGGGCAGATGAACGAGCCACCGGGGGCGCGTCTGCGCGTGGCCCTTGCCGGTCTCACGGTCGCCGAGTACTTCCGCGACATGGAGAACGCCGACGTGCTCGTCTTCGTCGACAACATCTTCCGCTTCACGCAGGCCGGTTCCGAAGTGTCGGCGCTGCTCGGGCGCATGCCCAGCGCCGTGGGCTACCAGCCCACGCTGGCCACGGAAATGGGTGAACTGCAGGAGCGCATCACCTCCACGCGCAACGGCTCCATCACGTCGGTGCAGGCCATCTACGTGCCCGCCGACGACCTCACCGACCCGGCGCCGGCCACGGCCTTCGCGCACCTCGACGCCACGGTCGTGCTCAACCGCAAGATCACCGAGCTGGGCATCTACCCCGCGGTGGACCCGCTCGACTCGACGTCGCGCATTCTCGATGCGCAGTACGTGGGCGAGCGCCACTACACCGCGGCGACCACCACGCAGCGCATCCTGCAGCGCTACAAGGAGCTCCAGGACATCATCGCCATTCTGGGCATGGACGAACTCTCGGAAGACGACAAGAAGATCGTCGGCCGGGCCCGTCGCCTGCAGCGCTTCATGTCGCAGCCGTTCGCCGTGGCCGAACAGTTCACCGGCATCCCCGGCAAGTACGTGAAGCTCGAGGAGACCATTTCCAGCTTCGAGCGCATCTGCGCCGGGGAGTTCGACAACCTCCCTGAGCAGGCGTTCTTCATGGCCGGCGGTGTGGAAGACGTGGTGGCCAACGCGAAGAAGCTCCAGGGCTGATCCGTGGCCGAGCTCAAGGTGTCGGTGATCTCCCCGGAGCGGGTGCTGTACGAAGGCGCCGCGCGCGGGGTGATCGCCCCGGCGTTCGATGGGGAAGTCGGCATTCTGCCGATGCACGCGCCGCTGATGACCCTGTTGGGGCGCGGCGTGCTGCGCGTGGACACGGCCGGTGGCGAGCAGCGTTTTCAGGTGGACGGTGGGTTTCTGCAGGTCGTGGACGATGCCGTGCGGGTCGTCACGGAACAGGCCAGCGCCGTCTGAGTATTGGTAGGGAGGGAGGAGCGCGCCCCATGTGAGGCGCGGGTGTCGCCGCGGGGCTCGTCGTGCAGAGCGGTGCCCGACGAGCCACCGCGACGACCGAACAGCATGAGCGTACAGTACGAACACACACGCCAGCCGGCGCCTCGGCTGGCGTTGTGCGTTGGTGGTACAACGGTCATCGCGTGTGCGGCGTAGGAAAGAGACACTCGCCGTCGTGCGGTGCGGCCGCGTACCTGAGGCACGTGGCCGCGGTGCTCTTCGCGTCACTCCCCCGCTTTCCATGTCCCTCCGTGTTGCGGTACTGGGCCAGTTCTCCGGCACGCTGCATGCGCAGCTGGCCGAGGTGGCCTCGGCGCTCGACCTCGTTCTGCTCGGGCAGGCGCCCGATACACGCGCCGCGACGGCCGTGCTGGACACCCAGCGTCCCGATCTTGCCATCGTCGCCACCAGATTGACCGATGGCTCCGGGTTTGCGCTGATCCGGTCGCTGGCGCCGGCGCATCGTCCCGCTGGGCTCATTTTCGTGGGCACCAGCGACGAGGAGGCGGTGTCGGCCTTCGAGCTGCAGGCCACCGACTTCGTCCTGTGGCCCACGGCGGCGGGGCGGCTCGAGGAGGCGGTGGGGCGCGCCAGGCAGCAGGCGCTCCAGCTGGCCTTGCTGCGCACCGCCGACGAACTGCAACGGCTGTTGGCCGAAGCCGGCGCCACCAGCGGCATGGACCTCGCCGCCCTCTTCCGCACCCGTGGCGTGATGCCGGCCCCAGCGGGGGCCGCGACCGGTACCGGCGGCGACGCGGCCCGTGCCCGACGCGCGGTCGGCGCCGCCAACACGGGGACGCTGGTGGCCTCGTCGCCGTGGCGCGGGCCGGGCAAGGCCGCCGACGGACGAGCGGCAGGGCCGCGCGAGGCGAGCGACGAGGCGGTCCTGGACCTGTCGCAGGAGGATGGTGGTCGGTCCACCTCCGCGGCGCGGCCGTTGCGCGTGCTCGTGCGGGAAGGGCGGCGGACGCGTTTCGTGCCCCTCGCCGATGTCGACTGGTTCGAGGCCGACGGCAACTACATCCGCGTGCACACGGCGGGGGAGCGATACCGCACGCGCGGGACGATCACCGCCATTGACGCGGCCCTCGATCCGCGGCAGTTCGTGCGCATTCACCGGCGCGTGGTGGTCAACATGGATCGGGTGCGGGAGATGACCCCGCTGCCGGGCGGAGACGGCCTGCTGGTGCTGGGGGATGGCACCACGCTGCGCCTGTCGCGCACCTACCGGTCCCGCGTGCGCTGAATCACACAACGCGCCGCCGCACGGATCACGGCCGTGCGCGGGAGGTACAAGCCGCGATGGCTTCAGGCTAACGTGCAGCCTGACCTTCCCCTTCGACCAGGAGAGCGTGGCATGGTGTGTTCTGCGTGGCAGCGTCTGAGCCAAGTCAGTGTGGCAGCGATGGTGCTGGCGGCGAGTGCCGCGGTGGTTCCGCTCGAGGCGGTCGGCGCCCAGGCGTTCAATTATCCCGCCATGCAGACCCCGCGGGCGAGTACGCGCGACTATACCGGCGGGATCGTGGGCGGGGCTGGCACCTCGTTCCTGTTTCAGTGGCGTGAGGGCGCGGGAGCGGGGCTGCACTGGCAGCTCGACGCCGGCTTTGCCGACCCCAAAGGTCAGGTCGATCCCCTGGTGTTCTTCGGCGGCGGCCTCGGCAAGGAGCTGACCCGCGCCAGCGCCGATCAGCCGCTGGATGTGCTCTTCACTGCCGCCGTGGGGGCGGCCTTCGGTGGCAATGCCACGAAATTTCGTGTGCCACTGGGGGTGAGCGTGGGGCACACGTTCGACCTCGACCAGGGCATGTCCCTCACCCCGTTCGTGCACCCGCGGCTGTCGGTGGACGCCTGCGGCCGCTGTGGTCCACGCAACGATTCCCGGTCTACGCTGAGCGCCAACTTCGACATTGGCGGGCACTGGCAGGTGAACCGCCAGTTCGGGGTGCGGGTGGCCGCCAGCTTCAGCGGCTCCGATCTCGTGGGGACCGATGAGACCGTGGCCATCGGCTTCAATTGGACGCCGGCGGGGCTGGTCCGGCGCTGATCCGCCGCGCGGGGACAGGCGCCGGCCCAACCCGCCGAAGACGGTGGGGGGCCGTCGCCGGTTTCATTCCCGGGACAAGCCGTACCGTGCTTTACGCATTTCGCCGCCGAGGTCAAGGGGAACGGTCCGGTTTTGAGAGGGAAACACGTAAAGAAACGCGGCGGCCCCGACGATTCGGCCCGTTGGGACGGACAGGATTGATTTCAGTGACGAATCCGATACCATTGCTGTTCACATAGCCGAGGCTCGGTATGGAACCCATCAGCGGTACGTCACGCTGCCTGGGTTACTGCCGTGACTTCGGCTTTTGCAATCGCCCCCAGCCCAGCGGGGGCGTGCGCGAGCCGGCCCCGCCTCCGGGGTCGGCAACGCCGTCCATTCGCACCCCCCACGGTGCCGGACGGCTCTTCGCATGGTTGCGGCTCCGTGGTCCACGTGCCGCAACCGACAGTTCCTCTCCCCCGTTTCCGGCTTTTTCAAGGCCGAGGGCTGAGCATGTCGAGATTGATGCGGTGGCTGTACCGGGCGCCTCTGGCCCTGGCACTGTCCCTGTCGCCGTTGGCGGCGCAGGCACAGCAGGGACCGGCGGTGATCACCGGTACCGTGAAGAGCGAGTTTGGTGATCCGCTCGAGAACGCGAACGTGTACATCGTGGAGCTGGCGATCTCCGTCGGCACGAACGCGCAGGGTCGCTACACCATCACCATTCCGGCCGAGCGGGCGCGGAACCAGCTGGTCCAGCTGCGCGCCCGTGCGATCGGCTACCGGTCAATCGCCCGTCCGCTCACGGTGAGCCGCGGCAATCAGACGTTCGATTTCGCGCTGCAGAAGGACGTCAACCGGCTGACCGAACTGGTCGTGACCGGTGTGACCGGCGCCACGGAGCAGACGAAGACGCCCTTCACGGTGGCGCGCGTGACCTCCGACCAGATGCCGGTGCCCGCCACCAACCCGCTCACGCAGCTGCAGGGCAAGGTGGCCGGTGCGCAGATCGTGGCGGCGTCGGGTCGCCCGGGTGCGCAGCCCAGCGTCATCCTGCGCGCGCCTACGTCCATCAACGCGTCGGGCCGTACGCAGGAACCGCTGTACGTCGTTGACGGCATCATCATCAACGGCGGCCTCCCCGACCTGAACCCCGAAGACATCGAGTCGGTGGAAGTCGTGAAGGGCGCTGCCGCCGCGTCGCTGTACGGCGCGCGTGCCGGTAACGGCGTCATCCAGATCACGACCAAGACGGGCAAGACCTCGTCGCAGAACTCGATCAAGTTCGGCTTCCGCTCGGAAATCGGCACGGGCGACCTCGAGCGTCAGATCGGTATCGCGCAGCGGCACGGCCTCTTCACCGACGAAACGGGCACGCGCCTCTGCACGACCTCGGCGCCGTCGGTGCCGGGCATGTCGTTCGGCTGCTACCGCAGCGTCGACTACGCCCGCGAAGCGCTGGCCGTGAACGAAACGGTCACGGACTTCGCCAACACGCCGGTCGGCTTCCCGATCGACCCGGGCGCCGGTTCGCAGGGCGCACAGCTGCGCAACATCTACCAGGCCAACCAGTGGCCGGTGCAGACGTTCGACGCGGTGAACCAGCTGTTCCGTCCGCAGCCCACCACGATCAACAACCTTGACGTGACCGGCCGCTACGGGAAGACCACCTTCTTCGGCTCGGTCAACCGTCTCGACCAGCAGGGCAATGTGCGGTTCCTGCAGGGCTTCCAGCGCAACTCGATGCGCCTGAACGTCGACCAGCAGGTGACCGACAAGTTCTCGTTCTCGGCCAACACCTTCTTCAGCCGCTCGCAGCAGGACGGTCAGAACGAAGAGAACGGCGGTGGCAGCGTGTTCTTCCGCCTCACGCGCGTGCCGCCCCTCGTGGACCTCACGCGTACCGACAGCCGTGGCCGCCTGTTCATCCGCCCCAACCTCCAGGGCGCGGGGCTGCAGAACGAAAACCCGCTGTATGCGCTGCAGAACATCGATCGCCTCGACCAGAACGACCGCTTCCTGATCGGCTCCACGGCGCGCTACACGCCGTTCACGTGGCTCGACCTGGAAGCCAACTACTCGTTCGACAACAGCCGCGCGATCGGCTTCCAGAACACGGACAAGGGGTTCCGTACCACGGCGAACAACCCGGCCACGAACAACGGCAACGTGTTCCGCTTCAACACCAATTCGCAGTCGTACAACGCCAGCCTCAACGCCACGGCGCGTTGGGAGCCCATGGAAAACCTGCGCACGCGCTACACCCTCCGCTACATCGCGGAAGAGCAGCAGTTCAACCAGGTCGTGTCGCAGGGTACGCAGCTGCAGCTGCAGGGCGTGCCGCAGATCGGCAACACGCTGGCCACCACGCGTACCGGGTCGTCGTTCCAGCAGACCATTCGCGGCATCGGGTACTTCGGCTCGGTGAACGCCGAGTACAAGGACCGCTACATCGTGGACGCCCTGCTGCGTCGTGACGGCTCGTCGCTCTTCGGTTCCGAGCAGCGCTGGCAGACGTTCGGCCGCGGCTCGCTGGCGTGGCGCGTGACGGAAGAAGGGTGGTGGTTCCTGCCGCAGATGAACGAACTCAAGCTGCGCGCGTCGTACGGTACGGCCGGTGGCCGTCCGAGCTTCGCCGCCCAGTACGAGACGTTCTCGCTCAACGCCGCCGGTGTGGCCGTGCCGGGCGTGCTCGGCAACGCCAACCTGCGTCCGGAAATCGCGCGCGAAACGGAAGTGGGCGCCGACTTCGAGCTCTTCAACCGCCTCGGCGGCAACATCACCTACGCGCGGACGCGCGTGAGCGACCAGATCCTGCAGCCGCCCCTCCCGGCCGCCTCGGGCTTCACCAGCCAGTGGGTGAACGCCGGCACGCTGCAGAACAGCGCGTTCGAAGTGTCGCTCAACATGCCCATCATCAGCCGCCGCAACCTGAACTACACGGCGCGCCTGACGTACGACCGCATCCGTTCGGAAGTCACCGAGCTCAACGTGCCGGCCTACAATTTCGGCAACGCCAACGTGACCAACTCGGGCGGTCTTTTCCGCATCGAAGCGGGCGTGCCCTACGGCACGATGTACGGCCGCTCGTTCGTGCGCAGCTGCGGCCAGCTGCCGGGCGCCTTCCAGTCGCAGTGTGGCGGCGAGGGGAGCGCGTTCCAGCGCAACTCCGACGGCTACATCGTGTGGGTTGGCCAGGGCAACTCGCTGCAGGATGGCATTGCGCGCAACCTGTGGCAGGCCACCCTGCCGGCTACCGCGGCGCCCTTCGGTGTGGCGACGGCGTGGGGCCACCCCATGATCGTGCGTGACACCACGCTGGCCACGAACAACCCGGGCCGCGTGAGCGCCATCGGTCAGGCGCTGCCCACCTTCCGCTGGTCCACCTCGCAGACGCTGACGTACAAGCGTCTCACGGTGAACGGCCTCATCGACGCGACCGTGGGTCGCGCGGTGCAGAACCAGGGGTTGGCGTGGTCGCTGCTCGACTTCATGTGGGGCGGCTCCGACCAGGCTGGCCAGACCACGGCCACCGCGCGTCCCATGTCGTACTACTACCGCGCCGGTCCGCCGGACAACGCGGCGGGCATTGGCGGGCTCTACGACGTGCTCGGTCCGAACGACTTCAACGTGGAAAAGGCCACCTTCGCGCGTCTGCGGGAAATGCTCATCTCGTACCGCGTGGGCAAGGTGCGCAACGTGGGTGACTGGAGCGTGAGCCTCATCGGCCGCAACCTCTACACGTGGACGAGCTACCGCGGGTTCGATCCTGAAGTCGGCGTGTCCGGCAACTCCGGTCAGGCCGGGTCGGGCGTGCTCAACGCCTTCGACAACTTCACGTTCCCGAACATCCGCACGGTCACGCTGTCGATCGGCACCACGTTCTGACCACGCGGGGGGGTGGCGCGCGCCCGCAGTGGCGGCGCGCCACCGCTCCCACCTTTCCGAGAGATTTGATGCGACTCCATTTCCGTTCCGTTCTGTTCGCAGGCGTGGCGACGCTGTCGCTCGCGGCGTGCTCAACTGATCTGGCGGTCACCAACCCCAATAACGCCGACATCACGCGCGCGCTGGCCCGGCCGAGTGACGTCGAAAACCTGTTGGCTGGTGGCTTCAACCAGGTGGTGAACAACACGACCGGTGGCAGCAACGACAACCTGAACAACTCGTTCCAGGTGATGTCCCACGAGAACTACACGGGACTCGCCAACTTCAACATGGGACCGCGCGCCGGCCTGCCGCGCACGCCCATCCTGAACTTCCCCAACAACCCGGGCAGCGCCTCGGTCTCGAACGACTTCAACGGTCTGTCGCGACTGGCGCGCTCCACCACCATCGCCCTCGAGCGGTTGGGCACTACGGGCTTCACCCTTGGTACGCCGGCGCAGGACCTGCGCGCCCGCGCCTATGGCCGCTTCATCCTCGGCCTCGCGCTCGGCAATCTGGCCCTGGCGTACGACTCGGCAGCCGTCGTGGTGCCGGGCGGCGAAGCGGTGCCGGCGCTGGTGTCCTACGACTCGGTCATGAAGGCGGCCATCAAGCAGCTCGATGACGCCCTCGCCGATGCCAGCAACACGGCCGCGGCTGGAGCCGGTGGGTTCCCGCTCCCCGCGTCGTGGCTCAACCTGTCGACCGGTAGCGTCTCGGCTGATCTCTTCCAGCGCATCATCCGCTCGTATCGCGCCCGCTTCCGCGCCGAGGTGGCGCGTACGCCGGCCGAGCGGCAGGCGGTGAATTGGGGGCAGGTCATCAGCGATGCGCAGAACGGCATCACGGCTGACCTGAACATCAGCATGAACCCCGCCACCGGCTGGACGCAGGCGTGGGTGGTGCAGCACTACACGGGCACCAACTGGCACGTGATGACGCCGATGATCATCGGCATGGCGGACAGCACCGGCGCGCAGTATCAGGCGTGGCTCAACCAGCCGCTGCTCAACCGGCAGCCGTTCCTCATCCGCACGCCGGATCGGCGCTTCCCGGCCGGCAACGACCGTGCGGCGCAGCAGGCGTCGTCGAACGGTGGCGGGCAGGGGGCGGTGCTGCCCACGGGCGTGTACTTCCGGAATCGCGTGATCGCCAACGACGGCGCTGCCGCCGACGGCACCTGGGGCTTCTCGTGGTACGACCACGGCCGCTTCCAGGCGTTCCAGAACGCCGCGCGTATTGGCACGTTCCCGCACATGGTCATGCCCGAGATGTGGGGGCTGATCGCGGAAGGCGCCATTCGCACCGGCAACTTCACCCTCGCGGCGACGATGATCAACAACACCCGCGTGAGCCGCGGTGGTCTGCCGGGTGTGGATGGCATCACCGATCTCAACACGCCGGTGGCGGGCGGCAGCAGCTGCGTGCCGCGCATCCCGGTGTTCAGCGGTGGCAACTTCACGACGCGCTGCGGCAACATCCTCGAAGCCATGAAGTGGGAAAAGCGCATGGAGATGGCGTACATCGCCTACGGCGCCTGGTACTTCGACATGCGTGGCTGGGGCGATCTGCCGGAAGGCACGCCGATTCACTTCCCGGTGCCGTGGCAGGAGCGTGACGTGCGTGTGCAGCCGTTCAACAACATGGGTGGCGTTGGCCAGCCCGGTGGCTCGCAGCGCGGCACCTACGGCTTCTAAGGCCTCGCCAGACACCGATGCGTCGAGCGGCTGCGATCCTGCCCACTGCGCTGGTACTGGTCTCCAGTGCCTGCTACTCCTATGTCCCCGTCACCGGTACGCCGGTGCCGGGGCAGGAGATCGCGCTCGTGGTCACCGATCGCGGCCGGGTCGCGCTCAACGAGCGGCTCGAACCGGAAATCGATGAGCTCCGCGGAACGCTCGTGCGCAAGACCGACAGCAGCTACACGCTGGCCATGAAGCAGACGGTCACCCTCCGTCGTACCACCTCCACCTGGGCTGGCGAGTCGCTGAGCGTCGCGTCGGCCTTCGTAGGGACGGTGCGCCGGAGAGAACTCTCGCGGTCTCGCAGCTGGCTGGTGGCCGGCGGCGCGGCCGCGGCCGTCGTCGCCTTCATTGCCACACGCAGCTTCCTCGACGGCAATACCAGCGTCGAAACCGATCCCTCCAAACCGCCTACGGGTCCCGGGCCAGCTTCGGTCCGCATTCCCGTGTCGTTTCCATTCCGGAGTCACTAGATGCGTTTCCGTCATCTCTCCTCCCTGATCGCTGCGGCCGCCGCTCTGTCGGCGTGCAGCACCGACGAAGTGAGCGGGGTTGCCACTCAACTCGCTCCGGCCGCGTCCGTGCGTTACGTGAACGCGGTCGGCGACACCAGTGCGCTCGACTTCCGCTTCGTCGATGGGGACGTTGAAGGCTCGCCGCAGTTCGCCGGCATGACCTTCCGTCAGTTCACCCCGTACCAGCGCGCCCGTGCCGGCACCCGCCGCATGCGCATCTTCACCAACCCGCAGCAGTACGGCAACCTCATCTCGGTGGCGCAGCAGCAGCACATCGACACGACGTTCAACTTCGAGGCGGGGAAGCGTTACACGATCATGTCGTTCGGCTTCTCCCGCGCCGGGTCCACGCCGCGTCACCGCCTCGTGATCACCGAGGATGTGCTCCCCACCACGCTCGCCGCCACGGCGGTTGGCGTGCGCACCATTCATGCGGCCGCGGGCGTGGGCAACGTGGATGTGTGGGTGCAGCCGAGTGAAGCGGCGGCCGGGGTGACGGGCGCCCCCACGGCGTCCAACGTCGCGCCGCTCGCGGCCACGGCGTATCTCACCCTCGCGGCGCGCCCGGTGGGCTCGCTGCTGTACCGCTGGGACGTGGCGCCTACCGGCACCACGACGCCCGTGACCATGTCGCCGAGCAGCGGCCTGCCCGGGCAGGTGGGCACGGCGGCGCAGAATCCGCTCGTCGGCTTCCAGGTGGGTCGCAGCATCATCACGGCCATCGTGTTTGCGCCGTCGGTGGTCGGTTCGCGTGCGCCGCAGGGTGGCGAGTTCGCCAACGTCGGCATGCGCTTCCTGCCCGATCGTCATCTCGATACGACCGAGCAGTAACCTCGGCGGCCCTGGTGGGACCGAAGCCGCCGCTTCCCTCGGGAGGCGGCGGCTTCGAACTTTGGCCCACCGCTTCGGGTATCTTGCGGGAGCGGTACCACCGGCCGTCACACAACCCTCACTTCGTCCGGAGGCGTCATGTCTTTCGCCACCAGAGCTCCGCTCATGCGTTGCGTCGCCCTTGCCGCGGCTTCGCTGCTCACCGCCTGCCAGGCCGGCAAGGCGCCCGATGTGGCGGCCGCTCCGGTCTCCAGTGTGCCTATGGGAACGGGCGGCGGAACGCGCGGCTTCGGCTTGGAGGTCACGAAGCGTACCGATGGCGTGGAGACCACTGTGGCCGCCTCGCGGGCTGCCGTGTTCACGGCACTCGAGGCGGTGTTTGCCGGGCTTCCGCTGCCACTCACGGTCCGTGACGCGGCAGCCGGTACCATCGGCAACGAAGGGTACAAGTTTCGCCGCAAGCTTGGCGACATGCCCTCTCGCAAGCTGTTCGACTGCGGCGGGAGCTCCGGCATGCCCAACGCCGAGACCTACACCATCAAGATGTCGGTGCTGACCAATGTGGCCGACGCGGGGACGGGGAGCACGAAGCTCACCACGGTCGTCGTGGCGAGTGCGGAGAACCCCAATTACCCCGGTTCCGGTGTGAGCTGTTCCTCCACCGGCGCCCTCGAGGCGCGCATTGCCGGCGATCTGCGCACCCGCCTCAACGCGACCCCCCGCTGACGACCCACACCACGATCATGTCCTCGCTCTTCCCGCGGCGCGCCCGGCGCGCGGCGTTCCTTGCCGCCGGTTGCGCGGTCCTGACCATGCCCATGGGGCAGCTGGCGGCGCAGTCCGGCGCCGCCGCGGCGCCCGTGACCGGCATTGCCGGCGTGGTGGTGGACAGTGCCGGACGCACCATTCGCGATGCGCAGCTGACCGTGCGCGAGGCCGGCAAGCGCGGCGCGAATGCGCGCAAATGGGAAGCGCGCTCCGACTCCGTGGGCCGCTTCCGCATTGAGGGTATTGCGGCGGGCACGCTGCGCCTCGAAGTGCTGCGCGATGCCTACGAACCGGCCGGCTTCGACCTGCAGATCGCCAACGGCGTGGTGGCGGAAGTCCGCCTGCGTCTGGTGGAAGACGAAGTGTGGCAGCTGGCCAAGCGCGCAGCGGACTCCCTGGCGCGTGAGGACAGCATTGCCGCCGCCGCCGTGCGCGGCCGCAGCGGCGCCCCGCTGCTCGCAGCGCCAGCGGGACTGACCGCCGACAGTGCACGGGCCACCGGCACCACCGACGTGACCTTCAGCCAGGTCATCACCGCCGCATTGCCGGCGTCCACGACGCCAGCGGGGCCGCGCCGCCCGGGCGCGCCGTCCAACCTTCTCACCGGTCGTGTGCTCTCCCCCTCCGGTGAACCCGTGGCGCGCGCGCAGATCCAGGCCATGGGGACCAACTTCTTTACGCTCACCGACTCCACGGGCCGGTTCTTCTTTCGCGACCTGGCGCCCGGTCCGTATTTCGTGCGCGCGCGCAAGGTCGGGTTCGAGCCGGTGGTGTTCACCGCCACCCTCGCGGCCATCGACTCCATCGAAGCCGCCGTGCGGCTCACGCCGCTGCTGGGTGTGAACACCACCCGCCTCGATACCATGCGGGTCACGGCGGAATACGACCGTATGAGTCGCCGGCTCAAGGGGTTCGAGGAGCGCCGCGCCACCATTCGCGGGCTCTTCATCGACCGCCAAGAAGTGGCCATGCGCAAGCCGCAGCTGCTCAGCGACCTGCTGCGCGGTCGGGGCAACATCACCGTGCAGCGCAACGGCGTGGGCGATACGCAGATCTTCGGGTCGCGCCTGAGCATCAGCACCGGCTACTGCCCGCTCGCGCTCATCCTCGACGGCACGCTCATCAACACCAACGGCGGGCGCATGGACAATTTCGTGCCCATCGACATGGTGGCGGCCATCGAGGTGTACAACAGCGGCACCGCGGTGCCCGGCGTGTTTGCGCGCCCGGAGACCGACTGTGGCGCGGTGATCGTCTGGACGCGCTGAGGCGCGCACACGCCGCCGCTCCGCGCGTCATTTCTTCCGCGACTCGATCTCCGCTTGCGGATCGCGCAGCCAGATGACGATCACCGCGCAGTCGCCGTAGCGCTGGTGCTCGGGCGGTGTGGACAATCGGCTGGTGTACACCTCCATGGCCCGGATGTCCTGGGCGCGAATCATGGCCTCGGGGCCAATGGCGCCCCCGGCATCGAAGCGCACCCGGTTCACCACGAACGCGGGAAAGCACCCCGTACCACGGCCCGCCACCAGGCGCTGGCTGCGGTCGCTGGAGCGCCCGCGAATGCCGGGAACCATGCGCAGGGCGGTGGACAGGTCGTTGACCCCCGCCAGCTGTTCGCGCTCGAAAAAGTACCCGGTGCCCTTCTTGCGGCGTTCCTCGAAGCCGGCGGAGTCCCACGCGGCGGTACGTGATGCGCGCACCACGAAGGTGCCCAGCACGGCGAGATTGCGATCGATGGTGATGTCGCGATCCACCTGCTCGCCGGGGCGCACGTTCACCCCCAGGCGCTGTGGCTGAAAGCCGATCGCCCGGACTTCCAGCGTGCGAATGCCCGCCGGCACACTGTCGATGACAAAACGACCGGCCGCGTCGGACACCGTGCGGCGCCCGGGGCGGTCGATGCTCACCGTCACGTTGGGGAGGCCGTCGCCTGCCAGGGTGAGAATACGCCCCGCCACGCGCGCCGGCCGGACCTCGGCGCGAGGGGCGACCGTACGCGGTGCCACCGCCCTCGGCACGCTGTCCCGTGCGGGGGCCACGGGATCCACCGACAGATCGTAGCCCGCCAGCACGCGCGCGCCCAGCTGCACGCGCAGATGCGCCGCGTCGTCCGCATGGGCGGCACTCCACAGCTCCACCGGAGAAAAGCGCGGAACACCACACAGCACGAAATGCCCGTCGGCGTCGGTACGCACCCGCGCGCGCGGTCGGCTCCCGGATCCCGCGAAGCTCGAATCGCTCGAGCGCCACGCGCCGATCACCTCGACGCCAGGAAGCGGCGTGTCATCGCTGGCGCGGCGCACCGTGCCCAGCAGCGCCCCGGTGCCGCCCTGCCGCGTGGGTTTGCACAGGGCGCTGAGAAACAGCTCCGGCGTGGGCAGCCCCACGAATCGTGGTGCACTGTCGGTCACGACGAGCGGGACCGGGAGCGTCGTGACGCCGATGGAGTCGAGCACCGGATGCCGAACCAGCAACCGCTGCGCGCCTCGGGCCACGCTGTCGAGTGCGAACGCGCCGTGCGCATCGGTGAGCACGGCGCCCTCGCGCCCTTCGACGGACACGAGGGCGCCGCGCAGCGTGTCGTTGGTGACCAGCGAATCGATGAGCACACCACGCAGCGTGGTGCGCCCGGTGAGCCCGGGGGGCTGAACCAGCGTGCTGCCGGTGGCATCCCATGCCGAGGCAGGCGCGCGAGCGCCTGGGGTACACGCGGCCGCCAGCGCCAGCGAACCCAGCAGCGCGAGTACCGCGCGCATGCGCGTCATGCGCGTCATGCGCGTCATGCGCCGGTCACCGGGCAGGGAACGGACATACGTGAATCGTACGGTCCGGTGGCCACGATGGCGAACGGCTACGCGAGCAACTCGGAGACGAGCGCCACACTGCGGTCGGTGGCACCACGTTCGGCCTCCACCACGGCGCGGGCCGCGTGACCGGCGGTGCCGCACGCCCCGGGATGGCCGAGCCACCGCCCCAGGGCATTCTCCAGCTCCGCCGTACCGTTCACCGCGGTGGCTCCGCCCGCCGCCAGCAGCAGCCCTGCCTCGCGGCTCCCACCATGTCGCGGGCCGAAGAGTACGGGGGCGCCGAAGGCTGCCGGTTCGATGGCCGAGTGCAGGCCGGCGCGATGAAAGCCCCCGCCCACGTACGCCGCCGTGGCCTGCGCATACAGATCGCCCAGCACCCCCACGCGATCCACCACGATCAGATCGGCGTTGGGGTCGGCCTCCCCGCGCTCCAGCTCGCCCAGGGTGACCGTGCGCATGCCGCGCGTGCGTCCCCAGGTAAGCAACGGCGCCAGATGCGCCGCGGTGGGTTCGTGCGGGGCCACGATGAGCCGCGCCGACGGCAGCGCACGGCGCAGGGACTCCCACGCCGCCATGAGCACCGCCTCATCGCTGGGCCAGGTGGAGCCGGCCACCAGTGTTGGCCGATCGCTGGCGGTGCTGCGCACATGGCGCGACGTCCGATCCACCGCCGTGGCGCGCCGCCACACCTGATCGAAGCGCGTATCGCCGGTCACCCGCACGCGGCTGCGCGGCACGCCAAGCTCGATGAGGCGCTCGGCGTTCGCCGCATCGATGGCCCCCACCAGCGAGAGGGCGGCATACGCATCGCGCAGCAGCGCCCGCGACAGGAACGAACGTCGCCCCGATCCTTCGGCCAGCGTGGCGCTGAGCAGGGCCACGGGTACGCCACGGGCCACCGCGCGCTCCACCAGTACCGGCCACACATCGAGCTTCACGAACACCAGCAGACGAGGCTGCAGCAGGTCGAGCAGGCGCTCCGCCCCGCGCACGGTATCGAACGGCAGGTACTCGGTGAAATCGGCGTGGACCGAGCGGGCGAACTGCTCGGCGCTGGGCGAGAAAAACGAATACGCCTGCTGCATACCTGGGTGCGCCGTGCGCCACGCCTCGGCGACGGGGCGCGCCTGCAGCCCCTCTCCTACCGACGGGGCGTGCCACCACACGAGCGGTCGCGCACGGTCACGCGCGCGTGCCGTCTGCGCGGCCCACCGGTCGAGCAGCCCGCGTCGTGCCCGCAGCGAGCGCCAGACCTTGCCCGATGCACTGGGGGCCATGGAGGCCAGCACATTCGCCATGCCGGTTGCTGCCTGGTACCAAGGACGCAACGCCGAATGCATGAGCGACGAATGGTTGCGCGCCGACTCAGCGGCCGGGGCGACCCTTGGCCGACCGCGCCATGACCAGCGCCGTATCGATGGCCTGACGGAAGTCCTGATACGGGAGCGCGCCCTTCACCAGGAAATTGCCAATGATGAACGATGGCGTGGACTGCACGCCGGCCTGCGTGGCCTGCGCGATGTCGTTGTTCACGAGGTTCGCGATGGGCGCCGACACGCGGCACTTGTCGAACGCCGGCACATCGAGCGACAGATCGCGGGCGAGCCGGGAGAGGAGCGGCGACACATCACTCATGCCGCGCGCCGTGGCGAAGTTGTCGAAGATGCCGTCGGCGTACTCCCAGAACTTCCCCTGCGCCCCGGCGCACAGCGACGCCTGCGCCTGCGCGCGCGCGTGCGGGTGAATGCTTTCGAGGGGCAGGTGGAGGTACGCGAAGCGGATCTTCCCCGGATCGATGTAGTCCCGCTTGAGCCGTGCCATCGACGAATCGTGCCACTGCTTGCAGTAGGGGCACTGGAAGTCGCTGATCATGACGACCCACATGGCACTTTCCGGTCCCATGAGGCGGCTGCGATCGGCCTTCTGCATCAAGGCCATATCCGCCAGCGAGTCGCCCCCCGCGATGACCGGTTGGGCGGCCGTGGCCGACGCCGGTCGCGCCGCGGTCGCCGTCGAGTCGGCGCCACCGGAGCGCTGGCGGGCGGCGGCATCGGCCCGCCCGCAGGCGGCCGTGGCGCCCAGCCAGAGAAGGAGCGCCGCAGCGCGCAGAACGGGGGATGTACGGGCCATGCCAGAAGCCTAGCGCCCCGAGCCGCAGCGCGCACGGTCCGGGGGCGAGTTGAGCCGGGCGCGGGCTGGCACTTTGGCCATGGCGCGGGAGTATAGTTCCCCTGTGCACATGAACCGACCCAAGGGACGACCATCGTGGCTGGTGTGGCTCCTCGCCATCATGGGCGCGGCGGCACCGCTGGGGGCGCAACCGCCGGCGTTGCCGCAACCGGTGGGCTATGTCAACGACTTCGCCAACGTCATTCCCGACGAGGCGGAACGGCGCCTGACGGCGTTGGCGGAGCGGCTCAACGCCGCAACGCGCGGCGACATGGTGGTCGTGACGCTCCCGGATCTGGCGGGACGTCCGGTAGAAGAGACGGCCCTGCGGTTGGGACGCGAGTGGAAGATCGGCGCGGACGCGCAGATCGGCGACGCGGCCCGCAACGCCGGCGTGGTCATTCTCATTGTTCCCAAGGAGACGGCGCAGGATGGCCGCGGTCGTTGCCGGATCGAGACGGGGCAGGGCGCGGAGGGGTTTCTCACCGACGCCACGGCCGGGGCGCTCTGCCGCGAGCAGGGTGAGCGGTTTCGCGCCCAGGATTACGGCGGTGCCATCGAGGCCATCGCGTTCGAGGTGGCCGATCGCTATGCCGCGGCATTCAACGTCACGCTCGACGGGCAGCCGCGGGAGCCACGGCGCTCCTCACGCAGTCGTCCCGATGGCGACGGTTTTCCGGCGGTCCTGGTCATCATCATCATCCTGTTCGTGCTCAGCTCGTTTGGCGGGCGACGGCGACGGGGATGCGTGGGGTGCCTCCCCATTCCTGTCCCGGGGCCGGTGATCTACACGGGCGGGTCGCACGGGTGGGGCGGCGGCGGCTTCGGGGGAGGCGGTGGCGGCGGGTTCGGTGGATTCGGCGGCGGTGGCGGGTTCAGCGGTGGTGGCGGTGGCTCTGACTGGTAAGGCATGAACATGGCAGCGAAGACGATGACGCTCGATGAACTGGTCGCGCAGCTGACGCGCGTGCACGGCGAGGCCTTGCAGGCCGTCGTGCTGTACGGCTCGGCCGCGAGTGGCGAGGACATTGCCGGCCGCTCGGACCTCAACGTGTTGGCCATCGTGCACACCATGTCGCTCGCCTCACTCCGGGCGCTCGGCCAGACGATGCGCGCCTGGCAGGAGGCGGGGAACCCTCCCGTGCTCGAACTGACCACGGCCGAGTGGGTGTCGTCGGCCGACGTGTTCCCCATGGAGTACGCGGACATTCTCGAGCGCCATCGCGTACTGGCCGGCTCGTTGCCGCTGGAGGGGGTCACGGTCTCGCTCTCCGACTTGCGGTTGCAGGTGGAGCAGGAGGCCATGGGCAAGCTGCTGCGGCTGCGCCGGGGCGTCATGCTGGCCGGGACCGACAACGCCCGACAGCAGGAGCTGCTGCGCGCGAGCCTCAGCACGCTGCTGGTCATCTTCCGCGGCGTCATGCGCCTGCAGGGTGACGTGCCGCCGCGCGACAGTGCCCAGGTCATTGCCACCGTGAGCGCCCGGTGCGGCTTTCCGGCGGCACCCTTTGAACAGGTGCTGGCCTACAAGCGCGGTTCGGCGATGCCGTCCGGCGACACCGAACGCGTGCTGGAGGGGTATGTAGCGGGGATGACGGCTCTCGTGGCCTATCTCAATCGCTTCCAGTTGCCGGGGCAGGGCGACATGGCCGGCCTGCCTCCGCAGTAGCTTTCCATCGCATCCTCAACGTCATCATCCAGGAGTGTTCCGTGGCGTTTTTGCATCAGACCCGTCGTCGCGCGCTGATCGTCGCGCTCACCATGCCGCTCGCCTTCGGGGCGTGTGGGTACAACAGCATTCAGGCGTACGATGAAACGGCCGCCCAGGCCAAGCAGAACATCGATGCCCAGCTGCAGCGGCGCGCCGATCTCATTCCCAATCTGGTGAACACCGTGAAGGGGTTTGCCGCGCAGGAGGAGAAGGTGCTTACCGAGGTGACGCAGGCCCGCGCGGGGTTGGTGGGGGCCCTGCAGAAGCCGGGCGGGTCCGATCCGGCGGAGCTGGCCAACGCCAACGCGCAGCTCACGGGCGCCTTGGGCCGCCTGACGGTGGCGATCGAGGCGTACCCGGAACTCAAGTCCAACGAGAACTTCCTGCGCCTGCAGGATGAGCTCACGGGGACGGAGAACCGCATTGCCGTATCGCGGACCGACTACAACAATGCGGTGCGGCAGTACAACGAGTACATCCGCAAGTTCCCCGCGGTCCTCACGGCCAAGGCCACGGGCGCCAAGGCCCGTGAGTACTTCGAAGTGACGGATGCGGCGGCGCGCGCCGTACCCACGGTGGATTTCGAGAAGCGGTAAGGCCCGGCTCGCGCCGGGCCGCCCAGACCTCGGGTGGTTGGTCAGGCCGGGCGCGGGAAGAGCGGGTCGCCCTTGGTCACCGTCCAGCCACCGGCATCGAGTGACGGCAGCGCGTCGTAGCGCTGCGCCTCGAAGTCGGCCGGCCCCCCGAGCTGGGCCCAGACCTGTGCGGTCTTGGTTGGCATGAACGGGGCGAGCAACAGCGTCTGCCGCGCAATGCGGCGAATGAGCGACGCCAGGATAACCTCCAACTCGGCGCGCCGGGCCGGATCCTTGGCCACGGTCCACGGTGCGGTCGCTGCCGTATACTCGTTCGCGCGCTGCGTCATGCGGTACACGGCAGTCAGTCCGTCGTGCAGCAGCCAGCCGTGCTCGCCGTGCATGGCCGCATGATAGGCGGCCAGGTCGGCCTCGTCGGCCGCCTCTTCGTCGGGGCGCGCGGCACGCGGCACGACGCCGTCGCAGTATCTCTCGACCATCGCCATGGCGCGGCTGGCGAGGTTGCCGAAGGCATTGGCGAGGTCGCTGGTGTAACGCTCCTCGAAGCGTTCCCACGAGAAGTTGCCGTCGCCGTCGAACGGCACCTCGCGCAGCAGGACATAGCGGAATGCATCGGCACCAAAGCGATCAATGGCCTCGCCCAGATCGAGCTTCACGCCGGCGCTCTTGGAGAAGCGCTCGCCGCCCAGTTGCACGAAGCCGTGCGCCCATACCTGCCGCGGCAGCGGCAGCCCGGCGGCGTGCAGCATGGCCGGCCAGATCACGGCGTGGAAGCGCGTGATGTCCTTGCCGATGATGTGCAGGTCGGCCGGCCACCGCTGCTCGAACCCGTCCTCCGGGAATCCGGTGGCCGTGAGATAGTTCGGCAAGGCGTCGAACCAGACGTAGGTCCCCTGCGTCTCCCCGTTCGACAACGGCAGGGGAAAGGGCACTGCCCAGTCGAGGCGCGCGCGCGACGCCGAGACGTCTTCGAGCCCCTGATTGAGCAGGCCGAGGATCTCGTTGCGACGGCTCTCAGGCTCGCAGAACGACGGGTTGGTGGTGAGCAGGTCGCGCAGGAAGTCCTGGTACTTGGACAGCCGGAAGAACCAGTTGCGCTCTTCCACTTCCTCGAGCACGCGGGTGGGGTGCAGCACGCACTTGCCGTCGGCGTCGATGTCGGCGTCCTGCTTGAACGCTTCACACCCGACGCAGTATCTGCCGGTGTAGGAGCGCTCGTAGAAGTCGTCGGGGTTGTGTGCGGCGATGCGGCGAATGAGCGCGGCGACGCCGGCCTTGTGATGCGCTTCGGTGGTGCGGATGAACTGATCGTAACTGATGCCGAGCTTGGCCCACATGGACTGGAAGCGGGCCGCGATCTCGTCGGTGAACGCCTGGGGAGGCACCCCGGCCTTCGCGGCGGTCTGCTGCACTTTCTGTCCGTGCTCGTCCATGCCGATCAGCAAATGCACGTCGTCGCCACAACGGCGGCGGTACCGGGCAATCACATCGGCACCAATCTTCTCGAGCGCATGGCCGAGGTGTGGATCGCCATTCGCGTAGTCGATGGCGGTGGTCAGGTAGAAACGCGGCATGCGCGTCAATCTAGCGGCGGCCGCTGGCGAACTGCGGTCGGGGGTGGTTGGGGTCGGGGTACTGCCACGGCGGTCGGGGTACTGCCACGGCAGTCGGGGCCCTGCCACGGCGGTCGGGGGCCGACCCGCGGTCGGGGTCGTGGCGGGGCCCGGGTCGGGTCGGGGTCTGGGTTGGGGTCTTGGCGCGGGGAACGGCAGCGG
>NZ_JAJTHI010000029.1 GCF_021298855.1 Gemmatimonas sp. | reverse complement strand
CGCGACTTCCTCGACGACAGGCTTCGGCTGAATCGCCTTCCGGACGACGCTGACGAGATCGGGAGCACTGTTGCTCGCGTGCTCCCCGGTGAAGCGCGTCCAGATCACGGGAGCGATGCACTCGGCGATCCCGTCGAGACCGCCCTCATCTGCCGCACGAAGCACCGCGCGCTTGATGCCGCGAACGGGGGCGAGCAGGGCCCAATACCCGCGTGAAATCACGGCGATCACCGTACCAACGGCGGGCGGCACGTACTTCGTGGACACCGCACGCTCGCCGGGCGCCAACGTGTCAGCGGCGGCCGTAGTCATCTCCGGCGCCTCTATCTGTGGGCTACGGCCGACGTCGGTCAACAAGGCCGCGCCGCGCTGGCTTTGCTCCGCTGCCGCCGCGCGAACCGCGGCTTGCGCCGCTTACCTGCAGATCGCCGTTCTCCCTCTGAAGCCTATCGCGCCTTGCGCTGATGGCCTGCGGACAGGGTGCTTTGCAAGCAGGGGGTCATCGGTTCGATCCCGATACGCTCCACTGCCGTACAGACGAAGGGCCGCCACCTCCTCAGGTCGCGGCCCTTCGCGCGTCGCGGCGGCGCGGTCGCCGCGGCCCACATCAGCGCAGCACCACCTGCCGCACCGTGAGATCGTCAATCCGGTCCACGTCAACCTCGACCCCGAGCCCCGGCGTATCCCACGGCACGGGCACCATGCCGTCGGCGCTCATGGTCCACTCCGGCGTGACGATGTCGCGCGCCCAGTAGCGCGCACTCGGCGACAGGTCGCCCGGCTTCGTGAACCCCGGCAGCGACGCCAGCGCCACGTTGCACGCGCGCCCGATGCCGCTCTCCAGCATCCCGCCGCACCACACCGGGATCCCCGCACTCACGCAGTAGTCGTGAATGGCCAGTGAACTGGTGAAGCCCCCCACCCGCCCCGGCTTGATGTTGATGATGCGCCCCGAGTCGAGCGTGACCATGTCGCGCGCACGGTCCACCGACGTGATCGACTCGTCGAGGCACAACGGCGTGCGCAGCCGCCGCTGCAGCGTGGCATGCTGCACGATGTCATCCCACGCCAACGGCTGCTCGATCATCATGAGGTCGAGATCGTCGAGCTGCGCCAGCAGGTCGGCGTCCGACAGCTGATAGGCATTGTTCGCGTCGGCCATGAGTGGGGCGTCAGGGCCAAGCGCCTCGCGCACGGCGCGCACGTACGCCACATCCTGACCGGGGGCGATCTTGATCTTCACCTTGCGGTAACCCTCCGCGATGGCGGCCCGCGCCTTCTCCACCAGTGCCTCGGGCGACGACTGAATGCCCAACGAGATCCCCGTCGCGATTTCCCGTCGCGTGCCCCCCAGCAGCTGCGCCAGCGGCACCCCCTGACGCGTGGCTTCCAGCACCCACATGCCCATTTCCACCGCCGCCTTGGCCATGAAGTTGCCGCGGAAGTCCTGCTCGAGCGCCGCGTGGATGTCGCGTGGATGGGCGAACAGGCGTCCGAGCACCCGCGGGGCGACCCACTGTGCAATGGCAATCCACGCCGTATCGATGGCCTCTTCGCGATAGTTGGGTTCCTCGGGGGCGACGCATTCACCCCAGGCGCTCACGCCGTCGCCATCACGCAGTTCCAGCAGCGTGATGCGACGTTCCGACGTCGCCCCCGACGAAATGCGAAAAGGTTCGCGCAAGGGCAGGCGGATTTCACGCAGGGTGATCTGTTCAAGCGGAGCCATGAGCACGGGATTCGGAAGGAGAGGGAAGGGAAGCGGGCAGCACCGGCCGACGCTCAGCTGCGGGCCAGCTCGTAAAAGGGCGGGGCGTCACCGTCGCCCCGCTGGAACGCCTGCACGGTGTATCCACGGTCGAGGTAGTGAAGAAACGCCGCCCGCGTGGCCATCCGCCACGCCACGCGCTGCTCGTGCGTGAGGCGGGTATGATCCACCGGCACGGCCACGCGCACGACCTCCGCATCCGGGAACCCCGGCGTTTCGGGAAGCACTCCGTCGGCCGCTACGCGCAGCACGAACGTCCCCGAGGTCCGCACGGCCGGTACCGACGGGGCGGCCGTGGTGAGGTCCCACGCGGCAATCCAGCGGTCCGTCTCCAACGCCCCGTGCAACGGGCTCCCGGTATTGCTGCCGTACAGATTCACCGCGTACTCGGCCGCGCGCGCCCCCAGACGCATGAGATTCAGGTGGGCATTGCGCGCCACCAGCGGGTCGAAGGTCCAGTACATCGTGCGCGCCCCCACCTGCAGGCAGCGCTCGCGCTGGTACTGCTTGAGCCGTTCGCCCACCCGCCCGCCACGCGCCTCCGGGCGGACGGCCAGCATGTCCGACCAGTGCGCTATCGCACCGTGCCGCACTCCGGTCACGCCGAACACGAACCCCAGCAGGCGGCTGCTCGGGTCGAACGCCCCCGCACACACGCCCCCCATCTTCTGGCTGACCATGAGAATGGCCGGCGGAACCACTTCGGCGAAACCCGGCCCCCAGATCTCGTCCTGGATGGCCACACACTCGCGGTAGTCGTCCTGGGTAGTCAGTTCGCGGATCGACACACCGTCGGCGAAGGCAACCACGGAGTCGGCCGGGTGGGGGAGGGCGCGGGGAGAATCGGACATGAAGGAAAGGGGTAAGCGTGCGCGGACCCGCATGGGGATGGCCCCGCGGCACTCCGCTGGCCGTCCGTGCGAACGATGGATACGTTGGCGCAGCACGGCCGGGAGAGGCGATGCCGATGGTCTCGGCACCGTGTGGTATACATCGCCAGCACGAGCGTGTCCACCATGACGATGACTCGAGACGTCATCGACCAGGGGCGACACACCGAGGTAACCCCTGGTCAGCTGCTGCGCGGCCCCGGCGCGTCCCATTCCCGCACTCCCTTATGACCTGCGACATCTCCGACCTCACCACCGTCCCGGCCAGCGTGCTGGCCCTGTTCTCCGAGGCGCAGCGCAACGGATTGCTCGACCTGCGCCGTGATCTGCACGCGCACCCGGAACTCGCGTTTCAGGAGTCCCGCACGAGTGCCGTGCTCGAGCGGGCGCTCGCCCAGGCCAATCCGGTCCGTGTGCAGCACGTTGCCGGCACGGGGCTGGTGGCCCGCATCCGCGGGCGCGATCCCCGGGCCCCGGTGGTGGCCGTGCGTGGCGATATCGACGCCTTGCCCATTCACGAGGCCACCGGGCTGCCCTATGCATCGCAGCATGCCGGGGTGATGCACGCCTGTGGGCACGATGTGCACGCGACCTGGGCCATCGGCGCGGCGTGGTTGCTGGCGCAGCAACCGGCCGCGGGCGACGTCCTCGTCGTGCTGCAGCCTGCCGAGGAAACCGGAGAGGGAGCCGCCGCCATCCTGGCCGCCGGCGTGCTCGACGAGGTGGTCGCCATCTTCGGGGCGCATGTGGATCGGCGGTTTCCCGTGGGACAGGTGGTCGCCCAGGCCGGCTCGCTCGCTGCTGCCGCCGACACCTTCTCCATTGTCCTGCACGGACGGGGGGCGCATGGCGCCCGCCCCCACGAGTCGGCCGACCCGGTGCTGGGCGCCGGCATGCTCATCGCGGCCCTGCAGGGCGTGGTCGCGCGCCGCGTGAACCCCTCGGTGCCGGCCGTGCTCACCGTTGCCACGATGCAGGCGGGCACCGCCCCGAACATCATTCCGGAAAGCGCGTCCATAGGAGGCACCCTGCGCGCCACCGACCCGGTGACGCGGGCCCTGCTCGCCGACGAACTCCGGCGGGTGGCGCATGGGATCGCGGCGGCTCACAACCTCACGGCAGACGTGCACGTCGAACTCGGACCTCCGCCCATCGTGAATCCCGAACAGGCGGCCGGGTGGGCTCGCGAGGCGGCGGTGCGGCTGCTGGGGCACGACGCGGTGGTGCCACTGGGCATCACCAACATGGGGGGCGAGGACTTCGCCTACTACATGGAGCGCATCCCCGGGGCCTTTCTGCGCATCGGGGCACGCGAGCCGCACGGCGACCCCACACCGGCGCACACTCCGCAGTTCTTTGCCGCCGACGGCAGTGTGTTCGTGGGAGCGGCGGTCCTCGCCGAAACCGCGCGCGTCGCGTCGGCGGTGTTTGCGGCGCCGAGGTAGTCGCCGACTACCAGCTCACCTGGGCCAGCACGGCGGCACCCGCGCTCGCCGTCGTGCTGACCTCGGCGGCATTGACCAGCATCACGGATGCGCCCTCGGTTTCCCGCCCCTCCGCAATATCCGTGGCCAGTGCGGCCCGCAGCGTGTCAGTCGCCAGCGCATTCGCGGCATCGAGCGAGGGGGCCTGCACCAGCAGCGTCCCCTGCACGGGCAATTGCCCCCCCTCCCGCCGGTAGCCGACGAGGAAACAGGGATGGGCAGGGGCGCTCCCCGGACGGCGAGGCACCGAGTGCGCCGCTCGCGGGGCCGGTTCGCCAATGCGGACGAGGCTCGCCGCGCGCAGGGTGTAGTCGCGGCCGGCCCGATACCCGCTGGCCGGGTGGGCGTTCGTGACGGTCACGAGGTACGGCAGGCCGAAAGGCGACGGGACCAGCGCCTTTTCGTCCACTCGACGGATGGTGCCGCGCACCGGTGCACCAGCAAACTCGAACTGTACGACGTCGCCCGGACCGAGGTCCTGCTCAGGGTCGGAAGACATGGCCAAACGGTGCATGCCGGAAGTGTCGGCACGCGGTCAGACTGACTGAAGCAGCGGGGCGGCCCGCCGCTACGCCTGGACGGCGCTGCAATCCGCGCGCTGCACCTTCTCGCGGTACATGTCGGCGTCGGCCATGGCCAGCAGTTCGGGAGCACTGACCCCGTCCACCGGAGACATTGCGCCGCCGATGCTGGCGGCAATCGGCACCACGGCGCGCCCCTCGTGCTCAAACGGACGGTGGAGCGACGCCTCGATGGACTCCTTGACGTGGGCGAGGTCGCGCCGGCTCCGGACATTGGGGAGCAGCACCACGAACTCGTCGCCCCCCAGACGGGCGACCGCATCGGAGCGTCGCACGCACTCGATCAACCGATCTGCCACCTCGCACAGCAGCCGATCGCCCAATGCATGTCCGTGCCGGTCGTTCACTTCCTTGAAGTTGTCGAGGTCGATGAAGAGCACCCCCGTCTTGCGGTGGTATCGCGCACCGAAAGCCAGTGCACGTTCCAACTGATCGAGGAAGAGCGCCCGGTTGGCGAGGCCGGTCAGGGGATCGTGCGTGGCGCGGTGGGACGCGTCCACACGCGCCGCTTCAAGCGCGGCCAGCCGCCGCTGCCGCTCGATGGCAAAGCTCAGCGACCGCCCGAGGTGGACCGGTGGCAGGTGCTGCTTGTCGTGACACTCGTGCGCTCCTGCCCGGAGGGCGCGCACGGCCAGCACGTCATCGAGCGACCGGGCATACACGACCACGGGCACGGTGGGGGCGGCGCCGCGGATCCCCGCCAGGGTGGCCAGTCCCGACGCATCATCCACGTCGAGCTCCAGCACCACCGCGTCGTACGGGTGCTCCAGCAACTGCCGGATGGCACCGGAGAGCGACGGGACACACTCAACACGCACCGCGAACTCCCGATGCAGCACGAGCGACGCTTCGGAACGTCGGGCGGCGGCCGGGTCGTTCTCCACCAGGAGTACGCGCAGGGGGGCGCGCCCCGCCAGCCGGCCTGCCAAAGACGGTACCGGCGCGGTCATGCTCGCCTCATCACAAAATCCTCTTGAGGAGTTGTACATGTCTTCCGAAGCCCCGTCCGCAGTGACCGCGGGAACGCAGGCGCCTGATTTCTCCCTGCCGTCCACGAACAACACGATCGTCTCTCTGTCCACCGTCCGATCACACAAATCGGTCCTGCTGGCCTTTTTCCCCAAGGCATTCACCAGCGTATGCACCAGCGAATTGTGTGCCTTCAGCGACGACTTCGACGCATTTGCGGAGCTGGATGTGGAAGTCCTTCCCATTTCGGTGGATACGGTTGAAGTGCTGCAGCAATTTCGCGATGCGCACGGTATGCGCGTGCAGCTCCTCTCCGACGTCGGTGGTGCCGTTGCCCGGCAGTTCGGGGCCATGTGGACCGACGGTCTCATTGCCAATCGGGCGTACTTCCTGATCGACCGGGCTGGCGTGGTGCAGTGGGCGCACATCGAGCAGCACCCCGGCCTGCGCCGCGAGAATGAGGAAATCCTTGAAAAGATCAAGTCTGTGATTTGAGGCGGATCGGTTCGGTCAGCTTGTCCGACGTTCCGGGCAGGCCTACCTTGCGGAGGTGGTCCCTGGCCTCCCGCGCGAAGCGGCGCGGGCGGCGGGGCCGCGCCTCCCCCGCGCCCGATGCCGTGACTTCCACACCTTCGTCAGCGACCCTCCCGGATTTCGTGCGCCTGCTGGCGGCGGCCGACGACGCGGCGCACGGGATCGCCACCGTGCTCGAGCAACTCGCCCCGGCGCTCGGCGTCGCACGGCTCACGCTCGAGACGGAGAACGGCGACGCCGCCTCCGGTGCGGCACCGGGGACGGGCGAGCGCGCTGATGCCCGGCCCGTGCGCGTACCCGTCATGGCGGGCGAAACCCGGGTCGGTACCCTCGTCGTGCATGGCACGACGGCGCTGCTGCCCCACGCCGCGGCCCTCGTGGGGGATGTGGCCGCACTACTCGCGGTGGCCATCAGCCGTGACGCCTACCTGCATGACCTCGAGCAGGAGCTCACCGCCCGCGTACGCGAGGTCGCCGATCAGCGCGCGTTCATCGAGTGCATCGTCGATTCGCTCCCCCTCGGCCTGTACGTGGTGGACCGGCAATACCGCATTCAGGCCTGGAATCACAAGCGCGAAACCGGCCTCCAGGGCGTGGCGCGCGCCGATGCCGTGGGGCGATCCATCTTCGAGGTGCTGAACCGGCAACCCGCGGCCCTGCTCAAGAAGGAGTTCGACGAGGTGTTCGCCTCCGGCCGCCTGCAGCAGTTTCAGATGGAGAGCAACGCGTTCGGCACTACGCGGACCTTCCGCATCTCCAAGATCCCCATGCGCATGGGCGGGCGCGACGTCACCCACGTCATCACCATTGGGGAGGACATCACCGACTGGCGGGCGGCGCTCGACCGCACCGCCCAGGCCGAGAAGCTGGCGGCGCTGGGGCAACTGGCCGCGGGTGTCATGCACGAGATCAACAATCCGCTGGCCACGATCGCCGCCTGCGCGGAGTCCATGGCGATGCAGGCGGAGACCGGAACGGGCGCTCCACCGGCCGAGCTGCTGCACATCATCGACCTCGAGGTGCAGCGCTGCAAGAAGATCGTGAACGGCCTGCTCGATTTCTCGCGACCCAAGGCGCAGGGCCGTGACGCGTTCGATTTGAACACCGTGGTGCAACAGGGGCTCTTTCTGCTGCAGCACCATCCGCGCTTCAAGCGGGTCAAGGTCGACACCGAACTCGAAGCCAACGGCCTGCTCATGGTGGAGGGCGACGCCGACCAGCTGGTGCAGGTACTCATTGCCCTCGCGATGAACGCGTTCGACGCATCCCCCGAGCAAGGGCGTGTCGTCATCCGCACGCGGTTCGCCCCCGCCGACGGACTGCTGCCGGCGGTGTTCGAAGTGGAAGACAACGGGCCCGGGATTCCGCGCACGCTGCAGGCCAAGGTGTTCGAGCCGTTCTTCACCACCAAGGCCCCGGGGCAGGGAACCGGCCTCGGACTGGCCATCTGCTACGGCATCGTGGCAGACCACGGCGGCACGTTGGAGCTCGTGTCCCCAGGCGGGCCGGGCGCCAACTTCCGCGTGTCCCTGCCCGTGCTCGGTGCCGCCGGCAACGCGGCCCGTGATGCGCTCGGTACCCTCGCGGCGCTCAACGCGGCGGAGCAGCCATGACCACGCCGGTAACGGGGAGCGCGGTGCTGGCGGGCGAGTCACCCATTCGGGTGCTCATCGCCGAGGATGAGGCGCACCTGGGGGCCATCCTCGAGCAGTTCATGACGGCCCGGGGATTTCAGGTGCGCATGGTGCGTGACGGTCGCTCGGCGCTCGAGCTGCTGCGCCGCGAACTCTTCGACGTGGCCCTGCTCGACGTGGTCATGCCGGAGCTCGACGGGCTCGAGGTCCTGCGTCTCGTGCGCGAAGAGCTCATGCCCCCCGAGGTCATCGTCATCACCGGCAACGGGACCATCGAGACGGCCATGGCCGCGCTCAAGATGGGGGCGTACGATTGCCTGTCCAAGCCGTATCGCATGGCCGAAATCGAGGCGTTGGTGCGGCGAGCCTGGGAGAAGCGCCTGCTGGTACGACGCAATCGGCATCTGGTGGCCCGACTGCACCGGGCGGAGGAGCCCGCCGTGTTCCTTACGCAGTACGCCCCGTTGCGGGCCGTGCTGGCCATGGTGCACCAGTTCGCCGCCAGTCTGCTTCCCGTGCTCGTGACCGGCGAAGCGGGCACCGGCAAGCGGCTGCTCGCCCGGGTGCTGCACGACGAGGGCGGGCGCCCGCACGCCCCGTTCATTCGCGTGGACTGCGCGGCCCTTACGGCGGCCACGGTCTTCGATGAACTGCTCGGGACCCCGTCCGACGCGCAGGCCACGGCGGACGAGACCGCCGACCGTGCCGTGGGCGCCCTCGAGCTGGCGGCCGGAGGCACGCTCTATCTCGAGCATGTGCACGCCCTGCCCATGGCGGCGCAGGTGGCGCTGTGTGACATCCTCGACGACGGTGCGTTCGTGCCGCGTCGGGGCGAGCGGCGCGTCCCCCTCGCGGCACGGCTGGTGGCGTCCACCGCGCACGAGCTGTCGGAAGGGGTGGCCAGGGGGACGGTGCACGAAGGCTTCCTGCATCGTGTGGCCAGCATGCGGGTCGTCCTGCCGGCCTTGCGCGACCGACCGGTTGATGTGCTGCTGCTGGCCCAGCACTTCCTTGCGACGGCGTCTCGCGGGCGTGGGGTGCGGATCAGCGACGACGCTGCGGCGGCCCTGGAGCGACACTCGTGGCCGGGCAATGTGCGCGAGCTGCAACTCACCATGCAGCGCGCGGCGCTGGTGGCAACCGGCGCCGTGGTGCAGGTCAGCGATCTGGCGTTGGCGGGGGCGAGCGCCAGCGCCGGGTCGGACGTGTCCGCCGGGGCCGGAGCGTCGCTCGACGAACTCGAACGCCGGCACATTGCCGAGGCGCTCGAGCGTACGGGATGGCATCAGGGACGCGCCGCGGAGCAGCTGGGCATCTCTCCCAAGACGCTCTACCGGAAGATTCGCGAGTACGGCTTCAAGCGGCCATCGGGGCGCAACCCATGAAGATCCTGGTCATCGAAGACGATCCCACCGTGGGCGAGTTCGTGCGTCGTGGCCTCGAGGAACAACGCTGGCACGCGGACTTGTGCAGCAACGGCCTCGAGGGCGAGCGGCTCGCCACCGCGCAGCCGTATGATCTCATCATCCTCGACATGCGCCTCCCGGGACGGAACGGGCTCGACGTGCTGCGCTCGCTGCGCGCGAAGGGGTTCGAGCGTCCGGTGTTGGTGCTCACGGCCCAGGACGCGGTGGACGCCAAGGTCGAGACCTTGCGCGCCGGAGCCGACGACTACGTCACCAAGCCCTTCGCCTTCGAGGAATTGCTGGCGCGTGCCGAGGCGCTGCTGCGTCGGCCTCGGGCCCTGGCGAGTCCGCAGCTGGCCGTCGGCGATCTCGACCTCGATCAGGGGACACGCGAGGTGCGCCGCGGTGGGGAGCTGATCGAACTCACCCCCAAGGAGTTCGCCGTGCTCGAGTACCTCATGCGCCACGCCGGCCGGGTCATGAGCCGCACGCTCATTACCGAGTACGCCTGGGGGTATCACTTCGATCCCGGGACGAACATCGTCGACGTGGTCATCAATCACCTGCGCAAGAAGATCGACGCGAAACACGAGAAGAAGCTCATCACGACCGTCCGCGGGGTCGGTTACATGATTCGCGCGTAGCGCCGTCGGCATGGCCATGCGCTCCATCCGCGCGCGCCTGACGTGGGCGTGGACGGCGGCCTCCATCGGGTCGCTGCTCGTGTTTTCGGTGGCGTTGCTGGCCGTCCGTCGCGAGATCCTCTTTCAACAGCTCGAGGAGCGCGTCCAGAACGAGGCCCAGCACATCGTCAAGGCCATCGAGCTCGCGCGCACCACGGGCACCGAGCCCATGCTCGTCAAGGAAGACCCGCTGGCGGCCCGCTCGGTCGGGCAGCGCATGGGCGCCTTCCTGTCCTTGCTCGACGGCTACGTGCTGGTGCAGGACAGCACCGGCTACGACATCTATGCCTCGCCGCAGGTGAGCACGCTGTCGGTGTCCGATCGTGACCGGTTCAGCCGTTCGGCCCGCGAGTCCCGGGTGGGCAACGGCATGCAGCGCGTGCGTCTGTTCAACGACGAAGTGCTGCTGGCGGCGCGCGACGTCCCGCTCAGCGACGATGCGAAGTACCGGGTGTACGCCGCGCTCAGCACGCGGGAGATCGACGAGTCGCTCGACAGCATCGCCAACACGATGTTCGTGGTGTCCCCCATCCTCGTCATCGTGTCCATGCTCTTCGCGTGGGTCATTGCCGGACGGGCCTTCCGTCCCATCGATCGCATCATCGACCAGGTCGAGGCCATCACCGACGGGCGGTCGTTGCACCGCCGCCTGGCCATCGGCGCGGCCGGCGAGGAGCTCGCGCGACTGTCCGCCACGCTCAACGCCTTCATCGAGCGCATCGAAACCTCGTTCGGCGCACTGCGGCGCTTCACCGCCGACGCCAGCCATGAGCTCAAGACGCCACTGGCCGTCATGCGCGCCGACGTGGAGCGCGCCATGTCGCCCAGCTCCAGCGAGACCGATCAGGCCGTGGCCCTGGAGGAGGCGCTGCAGCAGGTGACCCGCATGGCCGACCTCGTTGACTCGCTGCTCACGCTGGCGCGCGCCGACGAGGGGCGGTTCGACCTGTATCGCGAACCGGTGGAGCTGGCCCCGCTGGCTCGCGAGGTGGTGGAAACGGCGCGACTGCTCGGCGAAGACGCCGGGCTGGTCATTCTGGCGGAGCATTTCGAGAATGCCGAAGTGTTGGGCGACCTCACGCGACTGCGGCAGCTCTTCCTGAATCTGGTGACGAACGCCATCAAGTACACGCCGCGCGGGGGGACCGTGGAGATTTCCCTGCAGCGGGACGAGGAAGTGGTGCGCTTTGCGGTGCGCGATACCGGCATCGGCATCGCCGCCGCCGACCTGCCGTATGTGTTCGAGCGCTTCTGGCGCGCCGATCGCGTCCGGTCACGCGCCAGCGAACGCGGCGGCTTCGGTCTCGGACTCGCCATTTCACAGTGGATTGCGCAGGCGCACGGCGGCTCGCTCGAGGTGCAGTCGCGTCTGGGGCGGGGGAGCACCTTCACCGTGACCCTGCCGCTCGCGGGCGCTCCCGGCTCCGGCATGACGGGGGAGTACCAGTCCATTGTCAATAGCACCGAGGGGCCGATCGACATGAACGGAATGCTAACTGCGGATTAATCGGATCCTAATCTGGCAATCATTGCCGGATCATCTCCGGGCGGTAGAATCGGCCAGTCACCCACGGGCGCTCCGTGGGCCGACGTTGGCAGCCCGTACCCCGGACCAGCGAGATGTTCAATAACCTGATCGAGTCTCAGGCAAAGAAGCAGAAACGCGCCGGCGGGTCCTTCATGTCCTTGGTCGTTCACACCGCCATCGTGGCCGCGCTCATTGCGGTGACGAAGGGTGCCGGTGCGGCCATCGAGGAAGAGAAGGTCGAGAAGTTGGACTTCGTCGAGGTCAAGAAAGACGAGCCCAAGCCGCCCGAGCCGGAAAAGCCACCGCCACCGCCTGACGTGGTCGCCGCACCGCCGCCACCGAAGGGCTTCCAGTTGCTTTCGGCTCCAGTCGAAATCCCCAACGTCATCCCCGAGATCGACCTGTCCAAGAAGGTGACGGACGAGGCCGACTTCTCCGGCAAGGGCGTCGCTGGTGGTATCGCCAAGGGCGTCGAGGGCGGGAAGGCCGTGGTGCCACAGGGCGATCAGCCCTACTTCGACTTCCAGGTCGAAAAGCCGGTCGTCATGGCGCCCGGCGCGCAGGGACCGGCCTATCCCGACATGCTCCGCAGCGCGGGCATCGAGGGCCAGGTGCTCGCCCAGTTCGTGGTCGATACGACCGGCCGCGCGGAAATGAACACCTTCAAGGCGCTCAAGTCCGACAACGACCTCTTCACGACCGCCGTCCGGAACGCGCTGCAGCGTATGCGCTTCCTGCCTGCTGAAGTGGGCGGACGCAAGGTCAAGCAGCTCGTGCAGCAGCCGTTCCAGTTCTCGCTCAATCGCTAAGCCACCACCGTTTCCCAGGAGAAAGCACGATGGGTATGGATATCATGGACCTTTGGCACGAGATGGGTTGGTTTGCCAAGGGTATCGTTTGGACGCTGCTGATCATGTCGGCCTACTCGACCGGTATCATCATCCAGAAGTGGTGGCAGATGCGGAAGGCGCAGGGCGAGACCCGCAAGTTCGCCCCGGAGTTCTCGCAGTTCCTCGAAGAGGACAACCTCAACGAGGCCATCAAGCTGGCGGAAGGCTACAAGAAGTCGCACGTGGCGCGCGTGCTCGGTGGAGCCCTCGGCGAAATCCGTCCCCTCATCCAGGACGGCTCGGTCACCGTGGCCGATATCAACTCGGCCGAGCGTGCCGTCGAGCGTGAAATGCTCATGACGGTCGTCGACCTCAAGCGCGGCCTCGGCGTGCTCGCCACGGTCGGTGCCACGGCGCCGTTCGTCGGTCTCGTCGGTACGACCATGGGTATCGTGAACTCGTTCACGGCCATGTCCACGTCGGGTGCCGGCGGTATCTCCTCCATGGCGGCCGGTATCGCCGAAGCCCTCATCACCACGGCCATCGGTATCGGCGTGGCCATTCCGGCGGTGTGGGCGTTCAACTACTTCCAGACGAAGATCGACAATCTCACGGCCGAGATGACGTACACGTCGAAGGAAATGATCGACTACCTCATCAAGGGGGTGTCGGGTGAGTTCGGCCGCTCGCGCTTCACGCGTGAGTTCAACACGGCCGGCCAGACCCCGATCTCGCACTAATCACCGTCGGTCCGGTGGCGCGCCCCCAGAGCGGGGCGCGCGTCAGCCGGGCTCCACGCAAGGAGTAACGCATGGGCATGAGTGCTGGTGGCGGCGGCAGCGTCAAGGCCGATCCGAACGTCACTCCCATGATCGACGTGATGCTGGTGCTCCTGATCATCTTCATGATCACCATTCCGCAGATCAATGCGGGCTTTACCGCGGTGCCGCCCGAGGGCCAGAACCTCAAGCCGCACCCCGAGGAAGACGGAGACCAGGTGCTCGGCATCGACGATCAGGGTCAGTATTACCTGAACAAGAAGCCGGTCCGCAACGAAGATCTCGAAACGCTCGTGCGTGAGATCTACGGGGTGGAAGGGCGTGATGACTACATCATGTACGTGAAGGCCCACAAGGACCTCCAGTACCTCAAGGTCATCGACGCCATGGACAAGCTCTCGCGCAATGGGGTGCGGGTGGCGGCGCTCATCACTGAACAGGCACCGGGCACCGAGTCGCTCGTGGAGAGCGACCGCCTGCGGCCGGGAGGCAACTGACGATGGGCATGTCCGCAGGTGGTGGCGGCGGCGGCGGTCTCACCAACGAGATCAACGTGACGCCCATGATCGACGTGCTCCTCGTGCTCCTCGTGATCTTCATGATCATCGTGCCGATGAGCCGCAAGGCCATCGATACGCAGCTCCCTGACCCGAACCCGCAGCAGGCGCAGCCGAATGCGAACCCGGATCAGATCGTGCTCGAGGTGCTGCCGGACGACAAGTACGCGATCAACAAGGAACCGGTCGACAAGGCCAAGCTGTTCGAGCGCCTCAAGTCGATCTATGATCCGCGCCCGGATAAGATCATCTTCGTCAAGGGTGACACCATGACCACCTACGCCAATGTGGTGTGGGCCATGGACCAGGCGCGTGGCGCCGGGGTCAAGGTCATCGGCGTGGCACCCAAGTAAGGGGCGGGCCAAGGGCACCTCGCACGGTGCTCCGGTGTTCAATACGGCGGGCGAACCCATTCGGGGTCGCCCGCCGTAGTACATTCGACGAGCCCGTGGTCGGCAACCCGGCCGGCCACCCCGTCGTTGCGTCGTACCTTCGCCTCTGCCGCATGGCCGGACGTCCGCCAATCGAACCGTTCACCCTCACGCCCCCCGATCCCCCGGCGAGGCCCAAGTATCGGCCGCCCATCGGGATCCCTGTCGACTCGCCGCGGCGCACGCGCAGTCTGGTGTTGGCCGTGCTCCTGCATGTGGCCATCGTCCTGCTGCTCATCGTCCCATTCACGTCGCCGGAACTCCTCCGCACCGTCATGGGCGCCGGGGGGCTCGGTCCGGCGGGGGGAGGTGGCGGCGGTAACAAGGGCGCCGGTGGCCGCATGATCGAGGAGCGGCTGCAGTATGTGCGCATTGCCCCCACGCCGGCGCCGGCGCCACCCGTGCCGCTACCGCCGCGGCCGCAGGTGCTGCCTCCCATTACGCCGCCGCCGGTGGAAAAACCCAAGGTCACGCCTCCGGAGACGCCGCCACCCCAGTCGACTACGGTGCCGGCCGCCGCCGCGGCGCCGGCGGCGGCCACAACATCCGCCACCGGGGCAGGCACGGGGGTGGGCACGGGGAATGACGGCAGTGGCGGCACCGGGCCCGGCAGCGGAGGCGGCGTGGGCTCGGGCGTTGGTACCGGGCGTGGCAGCGGAGTCGGCGCCGGCACCGGCGGCGGGCCTGGCACGGTCTATCCGCCGGCGCCCACGGAGCTCTTCCTGCCGCCGCTCCCCGTACCCAACAAGGCGAAGGGCACGATCGTCGTGGTCTTCGACGTCGACTCCACCGGAAAGGTGCTCGACCTGCAGTTCAGCCCCACCAAGGATGGGGCCTACAATCGCAAATTGCGTGAGGCACTCGTCGCCATCCGCTTCCGCCCGGCGGTCAATGCACAGGGCGTCCCGGTCCGCGCGCGCGCCGAGATTACCTACTCGCTGTGACCCGTACCGCGTACTAGTTTGCGCTAGCGCTCCAGGCCGCGCGTGAGTTCGCCGGCACCGCGCGTACACTCCCCTCCCGAGGCGCTCGCCTCCCCCCACCTCCCAGATACGTCATGGGGCTGTTCGCTCGTAAGCCGATCGTCGCTGCCGACGACGGTGAACACGGCATGCGCCGCACGCTTGGCGCAGGCGATCTCGTCATGCTGGCCATTGGCGCCGTGATCGGGGCCGGTATCTTCTCCTCCCTCGGTACGGCCGCCGCCGGCGAGACCCTCGCCGATGGCACGGTCGTGCGCTACGGGGCAGGACCCGCGCTGGTGCTGTCCTTTGTGCTGCTCGGCGCCGTCTGCGGACTCGCGGCTCTCTGCTACGCCGAGCTGGCCGCCATGATTCCCCAGGCCGGCAGCGCCTATGCCTACTCGTATGCCACCCTCGGCGAAATCGTCGCCTGGATCGTAGGCTGGGCGCTCATTCTCGAGTATGCCGTCGGCAACGTGGCGGTCGCGATCGGCTGGGGGGGGTACTTCAACGCCTTGCTCAGCGGGTTCGGCATCGAACTCCCCGCGTGGCTCACCCACGGCTACTGGAACGTGAAGGCCAGTAGCGATCCCGCCGTTCGCGCACTGCTCGACAGCGCGCCGCGCGTGGCCGGCGTGCCCGTCCTGATCAACCTTCCCGCCTTCAGCATCGTCGCCGCCATCACCGCCCTGCTCATGCGCGGCGTCAAGGAGAGCACCCGGGCGAACAACATCATGGTGATCATCAAGCTCATCGTGCTGGGGCTGTTCGTCATCGTGGGGGCGTTGCACATCGATCCGGCCAACTACAAGCCCTTCGCCCCCAACGGATTCACCGGCATCCATCAGGGTGCCGCCATCGTCTTCTTCGCGTACATCGGGTTCGACGCCATCTCCACGGCCGCCGAGGAAACCAAAGACCCGCAGCGGAACCTGCCGCGCGGCATCCTGGGCGGGCTCGCCATCTGCACGCTCATCTACGTGATCGTCGGCTTCGTGGCCACCGGCCTCGTGCCGTACGATCAGCTCCGCAGCTCCGACCCGCTGGCCAAGGCGCTTTCGCTCGCCGGCCTGGAGACCGCCAGCTGGATCGTGGCCGCCGGGGCCGTGGTGTCCATGTCCGCGGTGCTGCTGGTGTTCCAGTACGGCCAGCCGCGCATCTTCTACGCCATGGCGCGCGATGGCCTGCTGCCACGCTTTGCCGCCAAGCTCGATCCCAAGACGCGCACCCCCAAGGTCACCACCCTCATCACCGGCGGGCTCGTGTCGCTGGGGGCGCTGCTGGCCGACGATGCCGCGACCTATGACCTCACCAACATCGGCACGCTGGCAGCCTTTGCGGTGGTCTGCATCGGCGTGCTGGTGCTGCGCATCCGCGAACCCGACCGTCCGCGCCCCTTCCGTGTCCCGTTCGTCTGGGCCGTCACGCTCATCGGCGCCGGCGCCTGCGTCTTCGTCATGAAGGGACTGCCCGTCAGCGCGTGGATCGCGTTCGGCGTATGGATGGCAGTCGGTCTCGGGCTGTACTTCGTCTACGGCTATCGCCACTCCGTGCTGCGCACCGGCGCCACGGATCGCTGAGCGCCGGCTCACCTTCTTCCCGTCCCATGGCACATCTGTCCGCCGACACACCCGCCACCGCCCCCGGCAAGAAGGGATTCCTTGGCATCGGCTTCACCGGCTGGATCATCATCTCGATGATCGTCGGCATCCTCATTGGGTGGCTGGCCCCGGATTTCTCGCAGAACCTCAAGCCGCTGGCCAACATCTTCCTGCGCATGATCAAGTCGCTGATCGTGCCGCTGCTGTTCAGCACCCTGGTGGTGGGCATCGCCGGTCACGGCGACGACATGAAGAAGGTCGGCAAGCTGGCGCTGCGCTCGATCATCTACTTCGAGGTGGTGACCACGCTGGCCCTCGCGATCGGCCTGATCGCCGTCAATCTGGCGAAACCAGGCGTCGGTCTCGCCATCTCGGCGGCCGGCGACAGCGAGGAGTTCAAGGCACTCGCCGCCAAGACGCCCACCTTTGCGTCGGTGCTCGAGCACACGGTGCCGCAGAGCTTCTTCGAGGCGGCCGCGCAGAATGAGGTGCTGCAGATCGTCTTCTTCGCCATCATCTTCGCCGTCGCGCTCGCCAAGGTGGAGGGGCCGTCGAAGAAGTTCATGATCGATTGGCTGCAGTCGCTCAGCGACATCATGTTCAAGTTCGTCGGCATCGTCATGGCCTACGCCCCCATCGGGATCGGGGCCGCCATCGGGGTGACGGTGGGCAAGAGCGGCCTCGACGTCATGCTCAACCTCGCGAAGCTCGTGGGCACGCTGTACGTGTCGCTCATCGTGTTCGTCGTCCTCGTGCTGCTGCCGGTCGCACTGCTCGCCCGCATCGACATCAAGCGCTTCTGGGCGCTGGTCAAGGAACCCTGGCTCATCGCGTTCTCCACGGCCTCGTCCGAAGCCGCCTTCCCGCAGGCCATGCAGGCCATGGAGAAGTTCGGCGTGCCGCGGCGCATCGTGTCGTTCGTGCTCCCCACCGGCTACTCGTTCAATCTCGACGGCAGCACGCTGTATCTCGCCATCGCCTCGGTGTTCGTGGCGCAGGCCGCCGGCATCGACATGCCCCTCGGGACCCAGCTGCTCATGATGCTCACGCTCATGCTCACCTCCAAGGGCGTCGCCGCCGTCCCGCGGGCAAGCCTCGTGATCCTCTCCGGCGCGCTCGCGCAGTTTGGCCTGCCGCTCGAAGGCATTGCCATCATTCTCGGGGTTGACGCCATCATGGACATGGCGCGCACCTCGGTGAACCTGCTCGGGAATTGCCTCGCCACTGCCGTGATGGCCCGGTGGGAAGGCGAGTTGAAGGACGGCCCGGTCACCGAGCCCGTGCCCGCCTGATTGCCGGTGGCCACCATGGGAAACGGGCCGATCATCATGATCGGCCCGTTTGCGTTTCGTCGCCACGCGTCACGCGTCACGCGCCACGATGCACGCGGGACGGGGGCCCCGCGCGCACCAGGCGCGGCGTGTGGCTAGACCTCGACTCCCAGCAGGCGCCGCGCACGACGCACCGCACCGCGCGCGGCGTCCACGTCGTCGCTGCGCACGGTCGCGCCCGGTACCGCACTCTTGAGACGCTGCTCGAGTCGCTTGCGCACCAGCGAGCCGCGGGAGAGCAGCCCGCCCGCCAGAGCGACCGGAATGGCGGCCCGCTCGTCGGTGAAGCAGCGTCGGGCGAGGGTGCGCACATGCAACGCCAACTCCTCCACACAGAACGAGATCAGCGCGTTGGCCCGCAAGTCTCCGGTGCCCGCCACCTGCGCCACCACCGGCGCCAACTGCGCCAGCATGGCCGGTGTTGCGTGCGCCGCCCACGGAATCAGGTCGTCCAGCGTTTCGAGCTCCAGGGCCGTGAGCACCGCGCCTCCCAACGCCGTTTCCGGCTCGCGGCCATCGTACGCGGCCGTCACGACGCTCAGGGCACGGCGCCCGAGCCAATGCGCGCTCCCCTCATCGCCGACGTTCGGTCCCCACCCCCCGCAGCGCTCGAGACGCCCGTCCGGCGCCTTGGAGTACGCCACCGAACCGGTGCCCGCAACCAGCAGCACACCGGCCGAATCGCCAAACGCGTCGTCCATGGCAATCACCGCGTCCGCCTGCACGGACACATCGTCAGCGACGCGATGCTTGGCGAGCACCGACCAGAGCGCCTGCGCTGCCCGTTCCTGCCCGGCGCCCGCCACGCCAACCACGCACACGGCCGGTCGCGTCTCCGTACGCTCCGCCTTGGCGAGCGCGTCGTGAATGAGCGCCTTGATGATGTCCGCCGCCGCCCCCTCCGCACCGGGGCGCAGCGCGCTCCCGGGGCCTTCCACGCGGGCGAGCACACTGCCTGCGGCGTCGGCCAGAAGCACGCGCGTGTGGCTTCCACCACCATCCACGCCCACCACCAATGGCGTCGGGTCAAGAGGTCCGGCGCTCATCTTGCACTCCTCGAGGCGAGCGACGCTCCGGCCGAGTCGGCGGGCGCCGCGTGGGTGAACGACAACAACCAACCCGTGACGAAAGTAAGCGAGGTCCCGATCAGGACGTACCAGGGCCACGCGATGCGAACGAACGGCGCCAGCGTCGGTGCCAAGGCCGGGACCCATCCCGAAATCGCCTTCGCGAACACCACGAAGGTCATGATGCCGATTCCCGTGGCCATCCCGGCGATCGCGTCACGCTGGGTGGCCCGTGCCACCAGCATCGCCAGGAAGAACGCCCCGAGCAGTCCGCCATAGGTGAACGAGGCGATGGAGAGCGCGATGGTCACCACCGGGGTGCCTTCGTTGCGGTACAGCATGGCGCCGCCGATGAGCACGGCCGCCCAGATCAGCGTGAACAGCTTGCTGGTGCGCAGAACCCCCGGGTCGTCCTGCCGCTTGCCGGTGAGGGGCAGGTAGAGATCATGCAACGTGGCGGCCGCCAGCGAATTGAGCGCGCCCGAGACCGTACTCATGGCCGCCGCCAGAATGGCGGCAATCACCAGCCCGGTCAGCCCCGGCGGCATGACCTCCACGATGAACCGCGGAAAGATGGCGTCGGGGCGCGGGAAGACTTCGCCCGCGTAGTACGCGTGCAGGCCGATGCCGATGAGCAGGAACATGAGAAACTGCCCCAGCACCACCACGCCGCTGCCAATCAGCGAACGGCGGGCGTCGGAAAGGCTCCCGGAAGCCATCAGTCGCTGGACGATCATCTGATCGGCACCGTGCGATGCCATGCTCAGGAACGCACCGCCAATGAGCCCGGCCCAGAGGGTGTGCGGACGGTCGATGCCCGTGTAGCGGTCGATGATCTGCAACTTGCCCTGCGCCGCCGCGCCGTCGAGAATGGCGCTCCATCCGCCGTCCACGCCGTTCCCCAGCAACCACATGGCGGCCACGCCGCCAATGAGATACACGCCGGTCTGCAGCACGTCGGTCCAGACCACGGCACGCATCCCGCCGTGGTAGGTGTACAGCACCGTGAAGGCGCCAAGAATGAGGATCGACAACGGCCCCACATACTGCGCCGGCACGACCGGGCCGATGATGAGGGCAACCGGGATGGCCGTGGCGAACACCCGGACACTGTCGCCAAACGACCGGGTCACCATGAACACCACCGACGCGAATCGCCGCGTCGCCAGACCAAACCGCTTCTCCAGCAGCGCATATGCCGTGACCAGCTCGCCCTGGTAGTAGCGCGGCAGCAGCGTGTACGAGATGACGATGCGCCCCAGGATGTAGCCGGCGGCCACCTGCAGGAACGACAGGTTCCCCACGTACGCGAGTCCCGGAATCGAAATGAACGTCAGCGCACTCGTTTCGGTGGCCACGACCGAGAAGAGGATCGCCCACCACGGAATGCGCTGGCTCGCCACGAAATAGTCGCGGGCATCCTTCTGGTCGCGCCCCAGCCACATGCCCAGCGCCGTGGTACCCAGCAGATACACCACCAGCACCGTCCAGTCGAGGAGCGTGAAGCCGCCGCTCATGCGCGCACCGTACCGGACGCACGGCGAGCGATCGCGCCGTTACGCGATGACATACGCCTCCATGGCGAAGTACTCCGCCAGACCGAGTTGGTCGAGCTGGCGTGCCGTCGTCTTGTTGCGCTGTTCCACGCGCTGCCAGAACTCCCGCTCGTCCTGCCCGGGGAAGGGCGCCGAGTCCTTCTGCGACTGATGCTTGAAGATCGCCTGAATCTTCAGCGTCAGCTCCTCCTGCGACAACGGCACCAGCACCGTGGCTTCCGTCACCGGCCACTCCTGCCAGGCACCTCGGTAGAGCCAGATCTCCGGGCGTGCAGCCGCTTGCGCGCCCGTGTACACCTCCGCCACAGCGCGGTCGATCGCTTCCTTGCACATGCGATGCGTCCCGTGCGGGTCCGACAGGTCACCGGCCACGAAAATGAGGTCGGGCTGGATCTCGCGCAGCAGCTGGGCCACGATCGCCACGTCGGCCGGCCCGATCGGGTCCTTGCGTACCTTGCCGGTCTGGTAGAACGGCAGGTTGAGGAATCGCGCGTGCGCCTTGGACAGGCCCATCACCTCGATGCCGCTCACCGCCTCCGACTCACGGATGATGCGCTTGATGTCCTGCACCTCGGCAATGTCCACTTCACCGGGCTGCTTGCGATCGAGAAAGGCGTGCACCGTGTCCGCCAGCGCCCGCACCGAGGAACCGCCGCCGATGCGCTCGGCGTCGAGGCGCACGAGGAAGTCGAGATACCGGCGGACATCATGGTCGAACACGGCGATGTTGCCGCTCGTCATGTACGCCACCGTCATGTCGTTGCCGTTCTCCACGAACTTGCGGAGGATGCCCCCCATGGAGATCACGTCGTCGTCCGGATGCGGCGAGAAGCAGATCGTCCGCAAGCCACGCGGCAGCTTGCTTTTGCCGCGAATCTTGGCGCCCAGCATGTTGAACACGAGGCCGTTCACGGCGCCCGGTGAGCCGTGCCGCGCCACCAGGGACGTGAGGTGATTGTCGGCATAGTCCTGCTGCGTGAGCTTCAGGATGGCCTTGCCGCACTTCGCCGCGAGCCACGTCACGGCGCGCAACATCAGGGCGTCGCCCCAGTGCACTTCGTCCAACAGCCAGGGGGTGGCCACCCGCGTCAGATCAGCCGCCGCCGAGTCGTCCACGTAGAAGGTCGTATTCGGATGGCGCTGCAGGAACGTCGCCGCCACCGCCCGGTCGATCTCGCCTTCCACGGCACGGCGCACGATACCGGCCTTGTGCTCACCGGTCGCGAGGATCGCGATCTCGCGCGCCCCCATGATGGTGGCAATGCCCATCGTGATCGCCTCGCGCGGCACATTCTCCTCGCCGAAGAAGTCGGCGGCCGCATCACGGCGCGTGATGCTGTCGAGGTGCACGAGGCGCGTGTGGCTCTGCTCGCCGGAGCCCGGCTCATTGAAGCCGATGTGCCCGGTCTTGCCGATGCCGAGCAGCTGAAAGTCGATGCCGCCCACGTCGGCGATGCGCTGTTCGTACGCGGCACACGCGGCCTCCACGTCGGCGCGCGGCAGCGACCCGTCGGGGATGTGCACGTGCGCCGGATCGATGTCCACGTGCGAGAAGAGATTCTCCCACATGAAGCGATGGTACGAGTGGATGCTGTCCCGCCGCATCGGGTAGTACTCGTCCAGGTTGAACGTGATCACATGGCGGAAGCTCACCCCGTCTTCGCGGTGCAACCGGATCAACTCACGGTACACCCCGATCGGCGTGCTGCCGGTCGCCAGCCCGAGCACGAGAGGGCGAGCGGCACTGGCGCGCTCGCGGATGAGCGTCGCAATGCGCCCCGCCACCGCTCGCGCCATGGCGCCGTGTTCGTCGATGATGACGGTGGGGATGCGCTCGCGCGCCGTACCGGTGACACCGGCATGAACAAAGGGCGTACCCGCAACGCGCACAGGCCCGCCGCTCACGTCGAGCGCGCGGGCCTGCGACTGGTCACGGGCCGCCGTGGATCCGGAGGCCATGAGCAAATGATCGAAAAATGGAAGGGACGATCGCCCGTCGGGCGACCGGGCGGGTCACGCCGAGAACGAACTGCCGCAGCCGCAGCCGCCGGTGCTGTTCGGATTCTTGAAGGTGAAGCCCGACCCCTGCATCGACGACACGTAGTCGATCGTGGTGCCGCTGAGGTACTGCGCCGAGAACGGATCGACGAACACCTTGATCCCCTCGATCTCGACCGTGATGTCGTCGTCCGCCGACTTGTCCTCGATCACGAGCCCGTACTTGAAGCCGCTGCATCCGCCGGGCATCACCGAAACACGCAGGCCGCCCTGCTCGACGGTCACACCCTCGGCGTCCATGAACTTGCGCACTTCGGCCACGGCCACAGGCGTAATGATCACCATGACGTCCGGCTGCTGCATCGTGCTCATACTCGTCCTCCGATACGGCCGGCTCGGTTGCCGACCCGATGGACTGCACCCACGTGGTCTGCTCGCCCTCGCGAGCCGCCCCCTCGTGGGCGTCAGTTCGTGCTGTGCGGAAAATAGCGAGAGGATCACTCCCCTTGCAAGAAACACTCGAGACGGAACGGGGATCCGTCTGCAGGTCACTCTGGGGGGCGCGACACCGGCCAGAGCTCTGCCGCGCCGCCACCGCCAGGGCTGCCGTCACTGTCCAGGGGAGGCGTCGGAGCGCGCGCCGCTCATGGCCGCGTTCACGGCATCGGCCAGTTGGCTGCGCACCGCACCGATGCGGGTGTTCTGGCGCGTGGGATTCACCCGGTTGGTGAGCAGGATCACGAACAGGTTGCGCTCAGGGTCCACCCAGAGTGACGTCCCCGTGAACCCGGTGTGTCCGAAGGCGCGTGCCGACATCCGCCGTCCCGCGGAATTGCGCCCCGTGGGCGTTTCCCACCCCAGCGCCCGCAGCGAGACCGAAGGGTTCTGCACGGTGGTGAACTGCCGGATCGCGGTAGAATCCAGCACCTGCCGCCCATCCAGTCGCCCGCCGTTCAGGTACAGGCGGGCGAAGCGCGCCAGATCGGTGGCCGTGGAGAACAGCCCGGCATGGCCGGAGGCACCACCCAGCCGCGCGGCATTCTCGTCGTGTACCTCGCCCCGCAATTTCCGTTGCCGCCATGGATCCTGCTCCGTGGGCGCCGTGCGCGCCCGCCAGGATGCGGGGGGCAGGTAGCGGGTGTCGGGCATCCCCGCCGGACCAAAGACATGACGCGGGCCGTACGCGGCCAGCCGTTCGCCACTGAGCCGTTCCACCAACCGGCCCAGGAGGATGAAGCCAAGATCGCTGTACACGAAGCGCACCCCCGGCACGGTATCCAGCGGCGTGGCCAGTACCAGCCGCCACGCCTCCTCGGGGGACTCGGCTTCCTTGTACAGCGCGCGCCACGCCGGAAGCCCCGCATGGTGGGACAGCAGGTGACGCACCGTGACCCCCGTCGCCCCCGGGGCTGTCCACTCGGGCAGGTAGCGCACGACCGGCTCATCCAGAGCAATCGCGCCGTTCGCCACCAACTGCATCACCGCACTCGTGGTCCCGACCACCTTGGTCAACGAGGCGAGATCCCATACCGTCTGCGCGGTGGGCCTCGCGGCATCGGCACTGTCGAGACGGCCCGCGCCATACTCGGCCACTATGCCCTCGCGCGTACCCACCACGGCGTAACCGCCAGGGAAGGCCCCCTCCGCCACGGCGCGCTCGAGCACCGTCCGCAGACTGTCCGCCACCGCGCGCTGCACGGCGGCGGAGACCGCGGCCCCCGCGGCGGCCGGCCGCGCAGGGGGGCGCGCTGCAGACTGGCACGCCGCAAGCAGCAGGGACGCGGCCGCCGCACAGGCCCACCGCGTGCGGGGACATGATAGGTTCCTAGCGGGGACCGACCGAAGCGGAAGCCGGAGATGGGGATTCGTACCGGTCATGTGTTGGCGGGAAAGGGGCGCACCGGGGCCGTGGCGCGGGTGGCCGCGTCGACGCACTCGGAACTTACTGTGGAGATGAAGCGCGTGAACGCGACATGGGCTGGAGTGCACGGCAGGCTGCGACGCTGGTCGCTGCTTGCGCTGGCCGCCGGGATGGCCGCTTGCGCCGGACGGCAGGGCGGGGCAGGCCCGGCTACCGACGACGGGGCCGACCTCCCACCAGGGCTGCGCATGCGGACCCTCGATCGCAAAGTTCGCCCCGGCATCACGGTGCTTCTGGACGACAGCGTGAAGCTCATTGCCGGCAAGCGCGTCGCGCTCGTCACCAACCAGACGGGTGTCGACGAACGCGGACGGCGAACGGTGGATCTGCTCTTTTCCGACCCGCGAGCCGAGCAGGCTTCGGTCAAGCTCGTGCGCCTCTTTGCCCCCGAGCACGGCGCGCTGGGCACCGAGGATCGCGAAGGGCTGGGGGACGAACGGGACGCGCGCACGGGCCTCACGGTGCATTCCCTGTATCAGCGCACCACCATGGCTCCCCCCGACAGCCTCCTGCACGACGTGGACGTGCTCGTCGTCGACCTGCAGGACATTGGGACACGGACCTGGACGTATGTGGGCGTCGTGCTGTACGCCATGCAAGCCGGCGAACGGCGCGGGATCCCCGTGCTCGTGCTCGACCGCCCGAATCCCCTCTCCGGCGCGTTCACCGAGGGGGCCCTCCTCGATTCGAGCCTGGCCAACGCCGAGTATCCCACGGGCACCAACCGCACCAACGGGTTCGCCGTCTACCCCTCGCCCCTGCGACACGGCCTCACCATGGGCGAACTCGCGCGGCTGTTTCAGGCCAATCTCAAGATGGGCACGCGACTCTCCGTCATCCCCATGCGCAACTGGCGACGGCGCATGTGGTTCGACGACACGGAGCTTCCCTGGGTCCGTCCATCCCCCAACATGCCCAATCTCACCTCGGCGCTCCTCTACCCGGCGCTGGTGCCGTTCGAGGCGAGCAACGTGTCGGTGGGTCGCGGCACCGAGCAGCCCTTCCAGCGCATTGGCGCCCCCTGGCTGCGCGCCGATACCCTGGCGCGCCTGCTCGAGGACTTGACGCTCACCGGCGTGAGGTTCCGCGCGGAACGCTTCACCCCCGATCAGCCGGGGGACAACAAGTATCCCGGGCGAAACATTCCCGGCATTCGGCTCGAAGTGACCGATCGGGAACGCGTACAGCCGGCGCGCATCGGGGCGGCCCTGCTCTGGGCACTCAATCGTGTGCATGGCGATTCCCTTCGCCTCACGCTCCCCGGCTTCGACCTCCGCATGGGCTCCGCGCGGGTGCGCGAGGCCTTGCTGGCCGGGCGCGATCCCGACGCCGTGCTCGATCGGCTGCTGCCGCAGGTCGTGGCCTTCGAAAAGGACGCCCGTCGCTACCATCTCTACCGTTGACGAGGGGGGAGTTCTAGCTTTCCCGGGCTGCCCCCGAGCCCAACGTCCTCGGGCCAGCGCCCGGTCGCGCCAGTCGAGATCGCTCCACCGCGCCCGGTCCAGTCACTGTTGCCCTGATGAAAGCCATCTGGAACGCCATCGTAAGCGGATACCTGAAAGTCATCGCCCCCGTGGCAGACTGGCTGGTCGCGAAGCGTGTGCGTCCCAATACCATCACCACTGTCGGGACGCTCTGCACCTGTACGGCGGGGGTGATCTTCGCGACCGGCCACATTCGAACCGGGGGCTGGTTCCTCGGACTCACGGCACTCTTCGATGTGCTCGATGGCACGGTCGCGCGACGGACGGGGACCACCAGTCTGTTCGGCGCGTTCTATGATTCCACCCTCGACCGGGTGGCAGACGGCTTCCTGCTCGGCGGGCTCGTGGTGTTCTACGCCACGCATGGGCAGCACGCCAATCAGGGCATGGTCATCGTGGCAACTCTGGCGCTCATCGCCACGTTCCTTACGTCATACACCAACGCGCGCGCCGAAGGGCTCGGCTTCTCGGCGCGTGTGGGCGTGCTGCAGCGCCCTGAGCGCATCACGCTGCTGGCCGCGCCGCAGGCGTTCTTCGGCCTTGCGCTGCACGGCTTGGTGCTGGCCGGTATCGTGACGCTCCTCATGGTCACGGCCTGGGTCACGTTCTTCCAGCGCATGGCGTATGTCCATCGCACCGCCACGGCTGCTCCGACACCTACTTCTCCTGGAGAATAAACGCAGTGTCCGACTCGACCCGCGGGACTCCCGCGAACATCGCCCCGGCCACGGGGAAGCTCGCCATCTTCACGCCGGGACTCGGCGCCGTGGCGACCACCTTCATTGCCGGCGTCGAGCGCGTGCGCCGCGGCCTGTCGGTGCCCATCGGTTCGCTCACCCAGATGGCCACCATCCGCCTCGGCAAGCGTACGGACAACCGCAGCCCGCTCATCAAGGACTTCGTACCCCTCGCCTCGCTCGAGGACATCGTCTTCGGGGCCTGGGATCCGATCCCCGATGACGCGTACACCGCGGCCACCAAGGCCGGAGTGCTCGTCAAGGACGACATCGAACCCATCGCCGACTTCCTCAAGAGCATCAAGCCCATGCCGGCGGTGTTCGAAAGCCGCTACGTCACGCGCATCACCGGTGCGACCAACGTGAAGTCCGGCAAGACGAAGAAGGATCTTGCCGAGCAGCTGCGCGCCGACATCCGCAGCTTCATGGCGGCCAACGGCGCCACGCGGGGCGCCATGGTCTGGTGCGGCTCCACCGAGACCTACATCAAGCCCGGCCCGCAGCATCAGACTATCGAAGCCTTCGAGAAGGCCATGGAGGAGAACGACGACGCCATCGCGCCGTCGATGCTCTACGCGTACGCGGCCATCATGGAAGGTGTTGCCTACTGCAACGGCGCGCCGAACCTCTCGGCCGATTTCCCGGCGATGGTCGACCTGGCGAACCGTCAGGGCGTCCCCATTTCGGGCAAGGACTTCAAGACCGGCCAGACGTGGATGAAGACCGTCATCGCGCCGGGCATGAAGGCGCGCATGCTGGGCCTCGAGGGCTGGTACTCCACCAACATCCTCGGCAACCGCGACGGCGAAGTGCTCGATGATCCGGCGTCGTTCAAGACCAAGGAGGAGTCGAAGCTCTCCGTGCTGCACACCATTCTGCAGCCCGAGAAGTACCCCGAGCTGTACAAGGATTTCTCGCACGTCGTGCGCATCAACTACTACCCGCCGCGCGGCGACAACAAGGAAGGCTGGGACAACATCGACATCAAGGGGTGGCTCGGCTACCCGATGCAGATCAAGGTCAACTTCCTCTGCCGCGACTCCATCCTGGCCGCGCCGCTCGTGCTCGACCTCGCCCTGTTCAGCGACTTCGCCCAGCGTGCCGGGATGAAGGGCATTCAGGAATGGTTAAGCTTCTATTACAAGGCGCCCACGGTGGCTGCGGGATTGCAGCCCGAGCACGACCTTTTCATCCAGCAGACGAAGCTGAAGAACACGCTCCGTCACCTCATGGGTGAGGACCAGATCACGCACCTCGGGCTGGAATACTATCAATGACATACACGCGCGCGCGCTGGATCGCCGGCGCGGCTTTCGCGATCACGGCCGGCGCTTTCAGCGCTGGCTGTGACGCCGGCCGCAAGAACATTCGGGAGCTGCGGTTTCGTACCGACTCGTTCGTCATCCGAGTCGCTCCGGAAACCATTCCGACGCGCGCGCTCGAGCCCATCTACTGGCGGGTCATCGTGCACGACCGCGAAACCGGCGTGCCCATCCAGGGGGGCGAAGGCCGCATCTTCGCCACCAACAAGGATATGAAGACCGTGTCCAACGGGTTCGAGGAAACCGGCGAGCTTGGCACCTATCGCAGCAACCTCATGTTCGTCACGGCGGGCATGTGGGCCATGGCCATCCAGTTCCGGCGTGACTCCACGAAGGAGTTGCAGAAGACGCAGGACTGGACCCAGGATATCCTGGAGGCCGATGAACCCGGCATGAACATCCGGACGCCCATCTCCACGCGCGTCAAGGATTCGGCCAAGGCACCGGCCGCGGCGCCGGCCGCGACGGATTCCGCCCGGAAGCGGGCGCCCTGACGGGCGCCTCTGGAGACTTTGCATGCGGCATTTCCATCGCTGTTCGCTTACGCCCGACGTGGTGCTCGAGCAGGCCGATCGCTACTTCGGCGCACTGGGCCTCTCCCGCAGCGGCGCCGACGCGCGCGCGCGCGCCTATGTCGGCGCGCTGGGAACCATGACCCTCTCGGTCAGGATGGAGGGCGGCCACTACACCTTCGTCGAGGTGCACACCGACCAGGTGGGGGAAAGCCGGCTCGACAAGAACGTCAAGCGCTACTTCAATGCGCTGCATCGCGCCGCCGATCCCCGTCACCTGATCGAGGCCGGATACTGATGGCCACGGCGGGAACGCCGGCGCCCGGTGAGGATCGCACGGGGCGGAACATCGGCGTCGGATGCTTTACGTGCTTCATCGGAGCCGTCAGCGGGGCCATGTCGGGGGTCGGCATCGGCAAGCTCATGGGCTTCTTCAATCGCTGCACCCCGGAGCCCGGCTTGCCTGCGTGCGAATGGTGGGTGTACGCCGGGTGGGGCGCCGCCATTGGCGCCCTCACGCTCCCGGTATTCTCGCTCTGGCGCCTCAAGCGCCGCGACCAGGCCGAAGACGCAGTTTCCACATATCGAGGATGACCGAGTGGCTCGTGTAGACGTGATCATGCCGCAGATGGGCGAATCCATCGCGGAAGGGACGGTATCGCGGTGGCTCAAGAAGGTGGGCGACAGCGTCAAGCGCGATGAGCCCATTTTCGAGATCTCCACGGACAAGGTCGACGCGGAAATCCCGTCACCGTCCGCCGGCGTGCTCATGGAAATCCTCGTTGGCGAAGGGATGACGGTGGCGGTGAATACGGTGGTGGCGCGGCTCGAAACCGATGCCGCGGCCGCGGCCGCCGCGCCGGCCCCCAGCGCGCCGGTCCCCGCCGAAACCGCCACGGCAATCGCTGCCACGTCGGTGGCGACGCCCGCCCCGGTCGCGGCCTCGGCGGCACCGCCGGCGGCAAGGCCTGCGGTGCCCGCCACGGAACCGGGTTCGCTGGAAGAGCGCCTGCGGACCAAGTCGTCGCCGCTCGTGCGCAAGATCGCCGCCGAGCACGGCGTGGAGATTGCCAGTCTCTCCGGCACCGGCATTGCCGGTCGCGTGACCCGCCGGGATCTCGACGCCTTCCTCGCCAACCGCCCCGCCGCGGCCGCAGCCGCGCCCGCTGGCGTGTCCATGTACGCGCCGGCAGGAACCGACACCCACGGCCCGTTGCCCACGCCGTGGCCTGGTGACGTGGTCGAGCCCATGTCGAAGATCCGCAAGTTGACCTCCGACCACATGGCGACGGCGCGCCGGGTGGCGGCGCACGTCACCACGTTCTGGGAGATCGACCTCACCCGCGTGGCGCGCCTCCGCAACGCCATGCGCCGTGATTTCGAAGCGCAGTCGGGACAGAAGCTCACCTATATGCCGTTCATCCTGCAGGCGGTCAGTGCGCAGCTCAAGCGGCACCCGGTGCTCAATGCCGCCGTCGCCGGCAATGACATCATCTATCGCAAGCAGGTCAACCTCGGCGTCGCCGTGGCGCTCGAACCCACGGGGCTCATCGTGCCGGTGCTCAAGCGGGCCGATGAACTCTCCCTGACGGGACTCACGCGCGGCGTGAATGACCTGGCGGCGCGCGCACGCGGCAAGAAGCTGAGCCCCGCCGACGTGCAGGATGCGACCTTCACGATTACCAACCCGGGAACGTTCGGCTCCATCACCGGCACGCCCATCATTCCCGTGGGCACGACGGCCATCCTCTGCCTCGGTGCCATCGAGAAGCGCCCCAAGGTGGTGACCGGTCCCGACGGCGAGGACACGATCGCGATTCGCACCTGCTGCTACTTCTCGCTGTCGTTTGATCACAAGGTCGTCGATGGCGCCGACGCCGATCGCTTCATGGGCGATCTCAAGAAGGCGCTCGAGTCGGTCTCCGAATCCACGGTCTGAACAGCGCATGGCCCGCTCCCTTGCCATCGTGGAACGGCATGTCGGCGACGACGAGCGGGCAGACTATCTGGCGGCACTGGCCGAGCGCAAATCACGCGCTGCGGCCATGCGCGCTCACTTCTGGGTCTTTGAGCACGCAACAGAACGCGGGCGTTTCGTGGAGTTCACCGAGGCGGCGAACGATGCATCCATCGCGTCGCTCCACGGCCATGACCTGCCCGGCCAGCTGTGGCGTGAAGTACAGGGAGGTTGAGATGCCCACGCGACGTATCAACATCGACGGCCGCGAATGGCAGGTGTACCCGTCCGGCTTCCTCACGCAATACGTCGGGGACGAATTCGGACTGATCTTCGTGACGGGCGCGGGTGACGGGCGCGAAGTGCGCGTGACCCGCTACTCTCCCATGGGGGTGCGCTCGCGCGAGCAGTCGCTGGCCGAGTGCGATGACGCCCAGCTCGTGGCGCTCTTCCGGGCGTCGCAGCCGGGGGCGCGCTCCCCTGAAGCCGGCTACCGCTCGTGAGCAGCGACGCCACGGCGCCAGCGGCGTTCGTGGATCTGCAGGTGCATACCACCGCCTCGGACGGCGCCTTGCCGCCGGCTGCGGTCGTGCAGGCGGCGGCCGATGCGGGGCTGCACGCCATTGCCATCACCGATCATGACACGGTCGACGGCCTCCCCGAGGCGCGCGCCGCGGGGGAGCGGCTCGGTGTGCGTATCGTGCCGGGGGTCGAACTCAGCACGTACGCCGATGGGGAGGAACTGCATCTCCTCGGGCTGCACCTTGCCGACCTCCACGCCATGACGGATGCGCTCGCCGAATTCCGCGTACAGCGCGTGCAGCGCGCCGCACGCATCGTCGAGACGCTCAATGCGCACGGCATCCCGATCACCATGGAGGCCGTGCTCGCCGAAGCGGCCGACGGCGCCGTGGGCCGCCCCCATATCGCCCGCGCCATGCTGGCCGGCGGCTGGGTGCGTGAGTTCCGCGAGGCGTTCGACAAGTGGATAGGCTGGGGACGTCCCGCGTACATGGCCAAGGAACAGTTCGACGTGGCCGATGCCATTGCCCTGGTCCATCGGGCCGGTGGACTCGCCGTGTGGGCGCATCCGGGGGAACTCGCCACGCCGGCCCGCATCGGTCGCCTCGCCGACCGTGGGCTCGATGCCGTGGAAGTGCTGCATCCGAGCCACCCCCCGTATCTCGTGCAGCGACTGGTCGAGCACACGGAGAAGGCCGGACTCCTCCCCAGCGGCGGCTCCGACTGGCACGGCACGCAGGACGGCCCCCGCAAGCTGGGCGGCCAACTCGTGCCCAAGGTGTGGCTGGACTGGCAGGATGCCCGGGTGGCCACCCGCGGCACCACCACGGCGTAGGCCATGTCGCGCCGCGTGGCTCTGGTCACCGGCGGAGCGCGGCGTCTGGGCGCGGCCCTGGTGCGGAGCTTCGCGGAACGCGAGTACGATGTCCTGCTGCACCACGGCAGCTCTCCCGAGGAGGCGGCCGCCCTTGCCCAGTCGCTCGAGCAGCAGCACGGCGGGCGCGTGCACGTGGTGCAGGAGGACCTGCTCGATCCCGCCGCGCCCGCCAGGATCGTCGCGTGCGCCGTCGAAGCCCTGGGGCGTCTCGACGTCGTGGTCAGTTCCGCGTCCGTCATGGAGTGGCGGGACTTCGAGCGCGTCACGCCGCAGGATTGGACACGGGCGGAAGCGATCAACCTGCGCGCGCCGTTCTTTCTCATGCAGGCGGCAGCCCGGGTCATGACCACGGGCGGCGTCATCGTGCAGATCGCCGATCATCTGGCCGGTGAGACCGGCTTCCCGCGCCTGATTCCCCACCAGGTCACCAAGGCAGCGCTCACCCAGCTGGTGCGCGCCGTCGCCGATCATCTCGCACCGGCCATCCGCGTGAACGCGATCGCTCCGGGGCTGGTGCTGGCCCCCGACGACCTGACCGACGAGGCCAGGCAACGCTTCTTGCGCGACGTACCGCTGTCGCGAAGTGGTACACCCGCCGATGTGGTGCAGGCCGTGCACTTCCTCGTGGACGCGCCGTACATCACAGGCATCGTCCTCCCGGTCGACGGCGGCCGACAACTGCGTCGCTGACGCATGGCACTGCGATTCTCGCGCATCGTCATCATCGGCGGGGGGTGCTACGGCAGCTGGTACGCGCAGCAACTCACGCGCGCCATCCAGCGGAAGGCGCTGTGGGCCGATGACATCGTGGTGGTGGATCGGGATCCCGCCTGTCGCGTTGCCGCGCGGCTGCAGGACGGTGCCTATGCCGGCGTCCCCCTGCGGTTGGCGCTCCGGCACTGGGATGCCTACCTCGCCGAGTGGTTGGCGGCGGGTCCCGAGGCGCTCGCTGGACACGCCATGGTCCCCTCGCCGCTCATGCCGCATCTGTGCCTCGACTGGCTCGTGGCGCGGGCGAAACACCGCTGGCCCAGCCGTGCCGTCACCGTGCTCCCCATGCCGGCGGTGCCCCCCACCCCGTGGGAACGGGCCGCACCCGATGGGCGCCATTACGTGAGCTTTGCCACCTGGACCTGCCCCGTCAATTGCATCGAGCCGGCCAAGTGCCCCGCCACCCGGGATACGCGCGACTGGAGCCTGCCCGTCACGATCCGGCGCCTCGCCCATGGGGAGCCACGATTGGGGGAGGCCGCTATCTTTCATTGTACACATCGAACGTACGGTGTCGGCATGATCGACGCCGACGCGATTGCCCATGCCGACCGCCTGGTCGCTGAACGCGGGAACGCGGGTGCCTGTCGAGTGCTCGTGGGTACCGTGTCGCACTGCCACGGCGCTCTCGGCCTCCTTGCCGTAGACTGAACGCGCTTCGCCGACCGCCCTCGATCCTCCCCCGGTTCCACACCAGGGCTTCACCGTTTCTCCTCGCGTGGACATGCCACTGTCAACCGAAAACATCGTCATCATCGGGTCGGGCCCCGCCGCCTGGACTGCTGCCATTTATGCCGCGCGCGCGAACCTGAACCCGCTGGTGTTCGAGGGAGAACCCGTGGGCACTGAATTGCCCGGCGGGCAGCTCATGCTGACCACTGACATCGAGAACTTTCCCGGCTTCCCCGAGCCCATCAGCGGGCCCGAGCTCATGGAGCGCGTGAAGGCGCAGGCCGTGCACCACGGGACACGGGTGGTGAGCGAGCTGGTCCGGGAGGTCGATTTCTCGCAGCGTCCCTTCACGGTCACCCCCAATTACTCCTCGCCGCTGCAAGCGCACACCGTCATCGTGGCCACCGGGGCCGCCGCCAAGTGGATCGGGCTCGACAGCGAACTCCGGCTGGCGCAGCACGGGGGCGGCGTATCGGCGTGCGCGGTGTGCGACGGGGCCATGCCCTTCTACCGCAACAAGCGTCTGGCGGTCGTTGGCGGCGGCGATACCGCCATGGAAGAGGCCATGTACCTCACGAAGTTCGCAAGCGAAGTGGTCATCATCCACCGTCGTGACAGCTTCCGGGCCTCCAAGGTGATGGCCAACCGGGTACTCGCACATCCCAAGGTGCGCGTCCTCTGGAACTCCCAGGTCACCGAAGTGGTCGGCGATGAGTTCATCACCGGGCTCAAGCTGGCCGACACCGTAACCGGGGCCGTGCGCGAAATCGAGGTGGGAGGATTGTTCGTGGCCATCGGTCACACCCCCAATACGCGCTTTCTCCAAGGGCAACTCGACGTCACCGAACACGGCTACATCAAGGTGTCGCCCTGGCGCACGGCCACCTCGGTGGACGGGGTCTTCGCTGCGGGTGATGTGATCGATGACTACTATCGGCAGGCCATCACGTCGGCTGGCACCGGATGCATGGCGGCGCTCGAGGCCGAGCGGTGGCTCGCGCATCATGGCATCGGCGAGACGCCCGTGCTCGAAACGGGAGAGAGTTCGATCGCGGCCGCGACGGCCGAGGGGTGAGCGTGTCCGAACTGCGCGTGCAACAGCTGACCGTGGGGCCGCTCGAGGAGAACTGCTGGCTGTTGGCAGACCCCGCCTCGCGGCGGGCCGTGCTCGTCGATCCGGGTGACGAAGCCGATCGGCTGCTCGCGGCCGTAGACGCCTCGGGGTGCGTACTCGATGCCATCTGGCTGACCCACTGCCACTTCGATCACGTGGGCGGCATTGCCGGTGTCGTGCGCGCGCGGCCGGTGCCCATCCACCGGCATATCGCCGACACCCCCTTCTACGAGGCCGCGGCCGACAATGCGGCCCGCTGGGGCATTCGTCTCGACAACCCACCCCCGGCCACGCATGACGTGATGGAAGGCGGTTCCATGCAGCTGGGCGAACATCGATTCGATATCTGGCATGTGCCGGGACACGCCCCCGGCCACGTGGCCTTCGTGGGGCACGGTCTCTGCATATCGGGTGATGTGCTCTTTGCGGGCTCCATCGGACGGACCGATCTGCCGCTCTGCGATCCGCGCGCCATGCAGACGTCACTCCTGCGGCTGGCCACATTGCCGCCCGAGACTCGGGTACTGCCCGGGCACGGTGTTACAACCACCATCGGCCAGGAATTGGCGTCCAATCCGTTCCTGCGTGGCGCCGCGCGGCCCATTGGCGCCTGAGCGCTCCCGCGCGCCGTTTCGTCCTTCCTCAGCCCTCATTCGCATGCCCACACATCGTCGTCGCGCCACCCTGCGAGGCGCCCTGCTCCTGGTCATCGGCAGCGTCGCGGCCGGCGCCTGCTCGAGCATCACCGACAGCGCGCCCACCCTCGAGAAGTACGGGGCCGTGAATTTCGTGGGCAGGCGCAACGCGGCAGGGCAGGGAGCGGCCGCCGCCACCGTGGTGGCCTTTGAGTCGGTCAGCCTGCAGGTCCCCAACAGCCGCTTGCAGCAGAACGAGCAGTGCGTGTACTCGGCCGTCGATACCGTGACCCCCGTGGCGCGCGGTGATCGCAGTGCCGGAGACGCCGTCGCCATCGTGGTGGGCGGCGCAACCCGTCAGCTGGCGTACTCGAGCACCGATCGGCGCTATGCCACGGCGGCGGGAGCGCCCATTACCTACAACGCCGGCGACGTTGCGCAGGTGACCCTTCCCGGCAATGGCTCGGCGTTCCCCGCCATCGCCGGTTCACTCAAGCTCGCCGAACCGCTCCTCCTGACTCCGCTGTCCCTGCCCCCCATCGGCGAGAGCCTCACCGTCACCTGGAACGGCACCAACGATCCCACCGCGGCCATCATCCTGCAGCTCAAGTACCCCAACCCGGCGAGCTCCACCTTCGCCAACGAGCAGGTGTACTGCGCCCTGCGCGACGACGGTTCGGCGGTGATTCCCGGGGGCCTGCTCAACCCGTTCCAGATTGCCACCGCCCGGCGCTCCCTTACGCTCATTCGCTGGCGGACCAATCTCGTCACGGCCAACGGCGCCACCCTGCATCTGACCTCCTCCATCGATACCACCATCACCTTCCCCTGACCGAGGCTTCATGAGCGCCACTGCAGGCTCGTCGTCGCTGCCGCCGGACCTCACGCGCGTCGAGACCGACCCGCTCGGCGCACTGGAGGTGCCCCAGTCGGCGCTCTACGGCGTTCAGACCGCGCGGGCGCTCCAGAACTTCGCCATCAGTGGCCTGCGCCCGCTGCGGCCCTTCGTCGTGGCGCAGGTCTGGATCAAGAAGGCCGCGGCCATGGTGCATCGACACACCGGCCGCCTCGAGGCTCCCCTCGCCGACGCGATCGTCGCCGCCGCCGATGAAGTGCTCGCCGGACGCCACCGCGACCAGTTTGTGGTCGATCCCTACCAGGCTGGTGCCGGCACGTCGCACAACATGAACGTGAACGAGGTGCTGGCCAATCGCGCCAATGAGCTGCTGGGAGCGCCGCGCGGCCGCTATGTCCCGGTGCATCCGAATGACCATGTCAACATGGCGCAGAGCACCAACGACACGATTCCCACCAACATCCGCCTCGCCGTTCTGGGGGAATTGCCGCTGCTGGCGGGCGCACTCGAGGCGCTCGAGGAGGCGCTGGACGATCGGGCGCGTGCGTTCGATCACATCGTCAAGGCGGGCCGGACGCACCTGCAGGACGCCATGCCCATCCGCCTGGGACAGGAGTTCGCCGCCTACGCGGGATCCCTCGCCCGCGCCCGCAAGCGTCTCCATGAAGCGGCAGACTACCTGAACGATCTGGGCATCGGGGGGAGTGCGGTCGGCACCGGGGTCACCGTCGAACCCCAGTACCCGTCGCTGATGGTTGCGGCGCTGCGCGACATCACCGGGATCCACACCCTGCGCGAGGGCACCGATCGGGTGCAGCTGATGCAGAGCATGGGGGACGTAGCGGCGTTCAGCGCAGCCATGCGCGGCGTGGCCGTCGATCTCTCGAAAATCGTGAGCGACCTGCGACTCATGGTGTCCGGCCCCCGCACGGGACTCGACGAAATCGTCCTTCCCGCCGTGCAGCCTGGGTCCAGCATCATGCCCGGAAAGGTCAACCCCTCCATTCCGGAGATGGTGAATCAGGTCTGCTATCAGGTCATCGGCTGCGATGTCACCGTGGCGATGGCCGCCGAGCACGGGCAGCTGGAGCTCAACGTCATGATGCCGGTCATTGCCCACAACGTGCTGCTGTCCATGCACATCCTCACGACGGCGGTCACGACGCTCACCACACGCTGCGTCGCCGGGATCGAAGCCAATCCGGACATGTGCGCCTACTGGGTGGAACGCTCGGCGGCCCTTGCCACCGCCCTCCTCCCCACCCTCGGGTACGCGGCCGCCGCCGAGCTCTCCAAGCGGAGCGTGCGGGAGGGGGTGCTCATCCGCGATCTCATCACCCGGGAGCAGATCGTCCCGGCCGCCGAGGTGGAGGCCCTGCTCGATCTCCGTCGCCTCACCGAAATCGGCATGCCGGGAAGTCAGCCGGCGTCGTGACAGCCGGGACAGCAGGCGGTACATCGGCGGCCTCAACCGTAGGCGTGAAATCCGCCGCAGCTTGTCTGGACCGTGAGTCCGATCTAGACTCTCGGGTATGCGCATAACAACGTGGGCTGAGTACGGGCTGATTTGCGCCCTCCACCTTGCCCGTCGCGCCGGCGATGGGCCGGTAACGGGCCGGGATGTGGCGGCACGCGAAAAGCTGCCTGGCGATTACGTCGAGCAGATTCTGCTGCGGATGCGGCGCGCCGGCATCGTCGCCAGTACGCGTGGGGCCCGCGGCGGGTACTCGCTGGCGCGCGCGGCCGAGGAAATCACCGTGCGTGATGTCATCAAGGCTTCCGAACTCACCACGTTCGACCTGCACTGCGTATCGCATCCAGTGGACGCCGAGCGGTGTGCTGAGGCGGAGAACTGCAGTATTCGACCGGTATGGATGCTGCTCCAGAAGCGCATCGACGAAGTGCTCGACAGCGTGCGGCTGAGTGATCTGTTGGCCGACGAATCCGTCGTGCGTGATCGCGTCGGCCTGGTCGGCGTCGAGGCGGCCGGCGAGGTGCCGGGCGGTCTCCCCATTCTGCAGTCCTGATCGGCCAATATGGGGCTGTGGGCCGATTGGCAGGCGGCGCGTGCGCAGCGGCACCGCGTCGAGATGTACCTCAACTACCTGCTGCGCGAACCCGACGACGAGGCCATGGGCTGGCTCTTCGCGCTGGCACCCGACACGCCCACCGCGAGACGCGAGTTCCACTTCGCGCGGCGGGCCATCGGCCTCATCGTGGCCGAGCGTGACGCGCTCGACGACCGGACACACGCCGACGTCACCCACCAGCTCGCGCCGGTGCTGGCGGCGGAAGCGCGGCGGGCACCAGCCGACGGTCTGGCCTGGAGCGAACGCTGGCGCGCCTACTGCGCGGCGCTTGCGGTACGCGGCACAGTGGACTCGCCGGCGACGCGGCTGGCCCGTGTCATGCTGAGCGCCGCCGGCGTCGAGCACCCGGACACCGCGGGACTCCAGCGCGCGACGCAGTTCGTGCAGGAAACGCGCACCGCCATGAATGAAGCCCTGCGCCATGCATTCGGGGCCGCTTCTCTCCCGGACGACGTACGCCCCAGCGCACTGCGGGGCTGAACGCACCACGGGCAGCGGCGCCGAAGCGACCGCTGCCCGTGATGGGTACTCAGGTGCCGAAGGCCGGACTCGAACCGGCACGTCCTTGCGGACACTGCGCCCTGAACGCAGCGCGTCTACCAATTCCACCACTCCGGCAGAACCCGTCCGGCAGGCACCGGCAACGCCGTTTGCCCGCAGGAGCGGCAGGGCGGGAAGAATAGATCGGGAGTGGGCCGAAAGTCAACGCCGACGACAACAACCGTGACCCGGGCTTCCGCGACCGCCGCAGGATGGTCGCCGAAACGATTACGTTTCTGCACGTATGGCCAACACGGACACCGAAGAACCGACGGAACTGATTGCGCGAAACAAGCGCGCCCGCCACGAGTACGAAATCCTCGACACGTGGGAGGCCGGTCTCGTCCTCACCGGGACCGAGGTGAAGGCGTTGCGGGATGGCCGGGCCAACCTCACCGACGCCTTCGGGTACGTGAAGGATGGCGAGGTGTTCCTGCTGAACTTGCACATCGGGGCCTACGGACACGGCAACGTGTTCAACCACGAGGCCACCCGCACGCGCAAGTTGCTGCTCCACAAGCGTGAGATTCGCCGACTCATCGGATCGGTCGAGCGTCATGGGCTCACGCTCGTTCCGCTCGACCTGTATTTCCGGCGCGGCAAGGTGAAGACGCGTCTTGCCCTCGCCCGCGGCAAGCAGCAGCACGACAAGCGCGAGGACCTCAAGAAGCGCGATGCAGAACGCGAAATCGCGCGGGTACTGCGCAAGCGATGAGGTACGGGGTGCAGCGGGCGGTGCGGCGGATCGTGCGGTGGGGCGCGTGGGCTTTCGGCGTGCTGGGGCTCGGCGCCCAGGCGGCGTCGGCGCAGCCCGCCTCGTCCACGGCGCCGTCAGCTCCGGCCCCCTTCACGGCGCGACTCGGCGAGCGCGCCCGTCCCGTGCCGGCCATGCTGCATCCGGATGGCGGGCTGGCCCTTCGTGCCGATGCGCTCGCGGAGGCGCTGGGCGGGCGGTTGCGGCGCGATCCCGTACGCGCCGGTCGCTTCCGGTTCGAGGTGGGGGCGGTCGGGTTGGGTATCGAGCAGGGCACGTCGCTGGTCATCGCCGGCGACGACACGCTGGTGCTGGGTCGCGAGGTGTTCCGGGCCGCCGGCGCGCTGTACGTGCCGGTCGCGCTCGCGTCGGATCTGCTGCCGCGCCTCGGTACGGGGGTGCTGTTCGACGCGGAGAAGCGGGAGATCCGGCGATTCGCTCCGGTGTCCGCCGGTCGGCGTGCCAACGACGCGACCCGGCGCCCAGCGTCCGTGCCCGCGGACGCGTCCGTGCGCGCCGAGCCCGACCGCACGGCGGTACGGATGCCCGAGTCCCGACCAGGGGCACGCCAACGTGTGGTGGTGGTCGATGCCGGACACGGCGGCCCCGATAACGGGATGTCGGGACCCATTGGCGGGGGGCCCCGGGTGTACGAGAAGCACATCACTCTTGCCGTCTCCAGACACTTGCGGCGCGCACTCGAAGAGCGCGGCGTGAAGGTGGTCATGACCCGCACGACGGACACGCTCATTGCCCTCTCGGATCGCGGCAAGATCGCGAACGAGGCCAAAGGTGATCTCTTCGTCTCCATTCACGTGAACGCCGCCAATCCCCGCTGGCAGAATCCCGGCGCCGCGCGAGGGTTCGAGACCTACTTCCTCGCCGAAGCCAAGACCGAAGACGAGCGCCGAGTGGAGGCGATGGAAAACGAAGCCGTCCGCTTCGAGACCACTGCCGACGTGAATCGCGATGACCCGCTGGGCTTCATCATGCGGGACATGGCGCAGAATGAACACCTGCGGGAGTCGGCGCGACTCGCGCAGCTCGTGCAGGCGGGCATGCGCACCGTGCACCCCGGTCCGAATCGCGGCGTCAAGCAGGCCGGTTTTCGGGTGCTGGTGACGGCCTTCATGCCCGCCGTACTGGTGGAAATCGGCTTCGGGACGAATCGCAACGAAGCGGCCTACATGACCGCGTCGGAGCGGCAGGCGGAGCTTGCCTCGCGAATCGCCGATGCCGTCGTGCGGTACCTTGCCGAATACGAGCGCAAGGTGGGTGGATGAGCCTCCCCGCCACGCAGGTTGCCGGGCTGACCTTTCGCAATCCCGTCGTTCTGGCCTCGGGGACGGCCGGCTTCGGCATGGAGATCGAGGATGTGGTCGATCTCGATGCGGTCGGGGCCATTGCCACCAAGGCCGTCAGTGTGGCGCCACGCCCCGGGAATCCGGCACTGCGCGTCAGCGAATTCGCCGGCGGCATGATCAACGCCATCGGTCTGGCCAACCCGGGGCTCGATGCCGTCGTGCGCGACTATCTGCCGTGGCTGCCGCGGCATCACCCCGGCACGCGGGTCTTCGTCAACGTGGTCGGCAACAGCATCGATGACTTCGCCACCGTGGTTGGCGCGATCGATGGAATGCCGGGCATCGACGCGTTCGAACTCAATGTGAGCTGTCCCAACGTCAAGGCCGGCGGTCTCGAGTTCGGTGCGGATCAGCAGGCACTCGCCGCGCTCGTGTCGGCGGCGCGTACGAAGACGTCACGTCCGATCTTCGTGAAGCTGTCGCCCACACTCGGCGCCGCCATCACCGAGACCGCGCGGGTGGCGGTGGACAGCGGCGCCACCGGCCTCACGCTGGTGAATACCATGCCAGGGCTCGTCATCGACACGCACCGGCGCAAACCGAAGATCAGCTTTGGCAGCGGCGGCCTGTCCGGGCCGGCGGTCCTTCCCATCGGGTTGCTCGCCACCTGGCGGGTCAGTCGGGCGCTGCCGGGGGTTCCCCTCATCGGTCTGGGTGGGGTGAGCACCGGAGACGATGCCATTCAGTACCTGCTGGCCGGGGCGTCACTGGTCGGTGTGGGCACCGCGGCCCTCCGCGATCCCCGTGCCCCCGAACGCATCGCGCGGCAAATGGCCGCCTGGGCCGCACGCGAGGGCGTCCGCGACCTCACCACGATTATCGGGACCTTGGAGTGGCCCACGTGACCTCCCCTGCCGTCATCCCCATCGTTGCGCTCGACGTCCCCGACCGCGCCGGTGCGGAAGCAGTCGTGCGCGGTCTGGGCGAGGCCTGCGGCTTCTACAAGGTCGGGCTGGAGCTCTTCTCGGCCGAAGGGCCGGGCATCGTGTCGTGGCTGCGTGAGCTGGGGAAGGAGGTCTTCGTCGACCTCAAGCTCCATGACATCCCCAATACGGTTCAGGGGGCCGCGCGAAGCGTGGCGCGGCATGGGGCGTCCCTGCTCACGGTGCATGCGAGCGGGGGACGCGACATGATCGCCGCCGCCGTGGATGGCGCCCGGGCGGGCCGCCCCGACGGGGGGTGTGGCATTCTTGGTGTCACGATTCTCACCAGCATGGATGCCGCCGGCGTCGAGTCCGCGTGGGGGCGAACGGGCGTCACGGTGCAGGATGAGGTGCTCCGGTTGGCTGGGCTGGTGGCCGAGGGGCAGGGCGCCGGGATCGTGTGCTCCGGCCATGAGGCGGCGGCGGTGCGGAGCGCCTTCGGCGATCGCCTGGGACTGCTCATTCCCGGCATTCGCCTGCCAGGCGGCGAGACCCACGATCAGCGCCGGGTAATGACCCCTGCCGCCGCAGCCGAAGCCGGGGCCCGCTGGCTCATCTTGGGCCGGGCGGTGACGGGGGCGGCCAATCCGGTGGCGGCGCTGGCCGAGGTCCATCGGTCCCTTGCGGGTATGGCCTAAGTCCGCTAGGCTTCGGGTCTTGCCCGTTTTTGGGCATTTCACCGGCCAATCCGCTGGCCACTTTCGCTTCGCTCGTGCGCGGAATCGGTGCTCTCTCCGGGGGGCGCGATGCTTCATGAGCGATGAACAGCATGGGGAGTCCGGCCGGCCGCCAGCATCTGGTGGTGCGGGAGACTCCGTCGGCGCGTGAGCGCCGAGGTGACCCGTGAAAGTTCGCAGCAGCGTCAAGCCGATCTGTGAGCACTGCAAAGTCGTCAAGCGACAGGGCGTGACTCGCATCATCTGCAAGCGCAACCCGAAGCACAAGCAGCGTCAGGGCTAAGGGAGCGCATAACACATGGCACGTATTGCTGGCGTCGATCTTCCGCGTGAAAAGAAGATCGAGATCGGCCTCACCTACATCTTCGGCATCGGTCGCAAGACCGCCCAGAAGATCCTCGAGGCCGCGGGTGTGTCGAGCGCGCAGCGCGTTCGCGACCTGAACGACTCCGACCTGAACAAGCTCCGTCAGGAAATCGAGCGCAACTTCCGCGTCGAAGGTGCCCTGCGCACCGAAGTCGCGATGAACATCAAGCGCCTGATGGATATCGGCTCCTACCGTGGCACGCGCCACCGTCGTGGCCTCCCCGTGCGCGGGCAGCGCACGCACACGAACGCGCGCACCAAGAAGGGGCCGCGCCGCGCCATCGCGGGCAAGAAGAAGGTGACCAAGTAAGCCATGGCTACCGCGAAGAAGACCAAGCGCGTCGTCGAGGCGGAAGGCATCGCCCACGTCAGCGCCACGTTCAACAACACGACCATCACGATCACCGACATGCATGGCAACGCGGTGTCGTGGGGCTCCGCCGGCAAGGCGGGCTTCAAGGGGTCGAAGAAGTCCACGCCGTTCGCGGCCACCGTGGCCTCCGAGCAGTGCGCGCGCGAAGCGCTCACCGCCGGGGTGCGCCGGGTGCACGTGCGCGTGCAGGGTCCCGGTTCCGGCCGCGAGTCGGCCATCCAGGCGCTCGCCGCTGCGGGTCTCCAGGTGAAGTCCATTCGCGACGTCACCCCGATCCCGCACAACGGCTGCCGTCCCCCCAAGCGCCGGAGGGTCTGATCCATGGCTCGCTATACTGGTCCCAGCTGCCGTCAGTGCCGTCGCGAGGGCGCCAAGCTCTTCCTGAAGGGCACCAAGTGCTTCACCGAAAAGTGCCCCGTGGAGCGTCGTCCGTACGCCCCGGGTCAGCACGGTCAGGCCACGGCTCGCCGCAAGAAGATGTCGGAGTTCGCCAAGCAGCTGCGCGAGAAGCAGAAGATCAAGCGCATCTACGGCATCTCCGAGAAGCAGTTCCGCAACACGTTCGAGCGGGTGTCCACGCAGGCCGGCATCACCGGTCACAACCTGCTGGCCGCCCTCGAGACCCGTCTGGACAATGTCGTGTATCGCATGGGTTTCGCGCCCAGCCGCAAGGCGGCGCGTCAGCTCATCCGTCACCGGCACATCGAGGTGAAGGGTCGCCTCCTCGACATCCCGTCGTACCAGGTGCGGCCGGGTGAGGAAGTGCGCGTGAAGCAGTCCTCGCGCGAACTCGTGCTCGTCATGAGTGCCATGGAGCAGGCGTCGAAGGGCGGCTCGCTTTCGTGGATCGCCGTCGACAAGGAGTCGTTCAGCGGTCGCGTGCTCGAGAAGCCCGCGCGCACCAGCATCCCGCTGGCCGCGCAGGAACAGCTCGTCGTCGAACTGTACTCCAAGTAAATCGTTGCAAGGGCGGGCGCGCTGCGCCCGCCCTGGTCGGGGCCCGAACCCCCTCACGAGTCTACCGCGCGTTCGGGGCGGGGTAGAGCGTCGCCACTCTCGCGAGTGGTGAGACCACTTCCAGATCCAGACCCTCTCATGGCAACCATCGATCTTTCCGGGCTGGTGCGTCCGCAGCTGGTCGAAGCGACCAAGCGCGAGGACACCCCCAATCTGGCCGAGTTCCGCCTGCAGCCGCTCGAGCGCGGCTTCGGGCACACGCTGGGCAACGCCATGCGCCGACTGCTCCTGTCGTCGCTGCGCGGCTCGGCCGTGTGGGCGTTCCGCATCGACGGGGTGGTGCACGAGCACCAGACCATCACCGGCGTCGTCGAGGACGTGCACCAGATCATCGGGAACCTCAAGACGCTCACCCTCTCCCTTCCCGACGAAGTGGAGCAGGCGGTGCTGCGCATCAGCAAGGCGGGTCCCGGCACCGTCACCGCGGCAGACATCATCGCCACGGGGGGCGTCCGCGTCGTCGATCCGTCGCATCATCTCTTCACCATCACCGACGAGCGCGACTTCACCGTCGAACTCTACGTGAACAAGGGACGCGGCTACGTCGAGAGCGACCAGCATCCGGCCGACAAGAACCTCCCGGTCGATGTCGTGCGGATCGATGCCATCTACAACCCGGTTCGTCGTGCCAACTTCACCGTCGCGGAAACCCGCGTCGGTCAGCGCACCGACTACGACCGGCTCACGCTGACCGTCGAAACCAACGGCACCATGTCGCCCGAGGAGGCGGTGAGCTACGCAGCGGCCCTGGCCCAAACCCACTTCCAGTACTTTGTCGGGTTCGGCTCGTCCGCCTCTGCGCAGCCCGGCACCGCCGGTGATGGCGCAAACTCCGACGCCATCCGGCTCGCCGAGCTGTTCCGTACCCCCATCGACGACCTCGAATTGTCGGTGCGCTCCGTCAATTCACTCAAGAACTCCAACATCCGCTCGCTCGGCGATCTGGTTCGCCAGACCGAGGCGCAGATCCTTCAGGTCAAGAACTTCGGCAAGAAGTCCCTGCAGGAAATCGCCGCGCTGCTCGAGAAGGAAGGGCTCAACTTCGGTATGCGCTACGAGGAAAGCACGGACGGTGTCCGGATCCTCGACATGGGCACCCCGCCCAGCCGCGCCGCCGAGAATGCGCCCGATGACGACGACGACGAGGACTAACGCCCATGCGCCATCGTAAGGCCAATCGCCAGTTGCGGCGAACCAGTGAGCAGCGCCTCGCGCTGCTCCGCAATCTCGCGACCTCGCTCATCGAGCAGGGCGCGATCGAGACGACCGAGGCCAAGGCCAAGGAGCTCCGCCCGTTCGTCGAAAAGCTCATCACCAAGGCCCGCACCGGCACGCTCCATGCGCGCCGCCTCGCCGGCAAGCATGTCCAGAAGCGGGAAGCCGCGGACAAGCTCTTCCAGGAACTCGGACCCGCGTTCGCCACGCGCCCGGGCGGCTACACGCGCATTCTCAAGACCGGGCACCGCAAGGGTGACGGGGCGGAGATGGCGCGGATCGAACTGATCCTCAGCTGAGACCACACCCATGGCCATTCAACGCAATCGCTGCTACAGCTGCGGCAAGGGTGTTGCCTACGGCAACAACGTCTCGCACGCCAACAACAAGACGCGCCGCACCTGGAAGCCCAATCTCCAGGTCGTGCGCACCCTCGACGCGGGCAAAGTCATCAAGGTGAAGGTCTGCACGCGCTGCCTCGCCGCTGGCAAGGTGCCGCGCGCCCCGCGCGGTCAGGTCGCCGTCGCGTAATTCACCGGTCGTTCGTCACGTCGCGGGGAGCTCGCTCAGACAGCGGGTCTCCCCGCGTTGTGTATCCACGCACGGGGTTGCCGGGTTCAGCGGTGTGGTTGGGCAGAGCCCACCACCGGAGACCCGCACCCACCACCCGAAACCGATCGTTTCGTGACCAAGACCGCGCTCATCACCGGCATTACCGGCCAGGACGGCTCCTACCTCGCCGAACTGCTGCTCGACAAGGGGTATCGCGTGGTGGGGGTCGTGCGCCGCTCGTCCACCACACCGTACGAACGCATCGCGCATCTCGTCGATCGCATCGAGCTCGTCTCGGCCGATCTCCTCGACCAGACCTCGCTCACCGACGTCGTCCAGAGTACCGCGCCCGACGAGATCTACAATCTCGCGGCGCAGAGCTTCGTGCAAACCTCGTGGAACCAACCGGTGCTCACCGGCGAGTTCACGGCGCTCGGAGTCACCCGCATGCTCGAGGCCCTGCGCAAGGCGGCCCCCCGGGCGCGCTTCTACCAGGCCAGCTCGAGCGAACAGTTCGGCAAGGTCGTGGAAACCCCCCAGCGGGAAAGCACGCCGTTCTATCCGCGCTCCCCGTACGGCGTCGCCAAGGTCTACGGCCACTGGATCACGGTCAACTATCGCGAAAGCTTCGATCTCTTCGCGGTCAGCGGCATACTGTTCAATCACGAGTCTCCGCGTCGCGGCCTCGAATTCGTCACGCGCAAGATTTCCGATGGCGTGGCCCGCATCAAGCTCGGCCTGCAGCGTGAACTCCGCCTCGGCAATCTCGATGCCCGCCGCGACTGGGGCTTCGCCGGCGACTACGTCGAGGCCATGTGGCGCATGCTGCAGCTGGAGTCGCCCGATGATTTCGTCATTGGCACCGGTGACACCTATTCCGTGCGTGAATTCTGCGACGCGGCCTTCGGTGCCGTGGGGCTCGATTACCGCGAGTTCGTCGTGCAGGACGAGCGCTTCTTCCGCCCCGCCGAGGTCGACCTGCTGGTGGCCGATCCGGCCAAGGCCAAGACCGTACTGGAATGGACGCCGCGCGTCGGGTTCCGGCAGCTCGTCGAGATGATGGTCGAAGCCGATCTGGCGCGCTATCACCGTCACGCCTAGCCCTCCCCCGCGTGGATGCTCGTCAGGGTGACCGCATGCCGACTGTGACGCCACCGGGTGATCGGCCCCTCGGGCGTGTCCTCGTGACCGGCGCCGCGGGCTTCGTGGGGCAATGGCTGCTGCCCGCCCTGCGGGCCCAGGGCACCGAGGTGTTCGCGCTGGCGATGCCGTCGGACTCCCGCGACACGGGCGGCGGCGCGGCGCTGCCCGACCACGGGGCCACGTGGTTCGTGGGCGACCTGCGCCACGAGGACTACGTGCGACGCGTGGTCGACGCGGCCCGGCCCAACACGGTGCTGCATCTGGCGGCCATCTCCCACGTGCCCACCGCCGCGGCCGATCCGGCCACCGCCTGGGATGTGAACGTGACGGCCACGGCGCGGCTCCTCCACCAGCTCGACCGTCAGCGCGAGCGAAGCGGGGTCGACCCCTTGGTGCTCATCGTGGGAAGCGCCGAACAGTATGGCCGGCACGACTCACACGTGATGCCGTTGCGCGAGGAGGCGGTCCAGGCGCCGCGAACGGTGTACGCGGCCACCAAGGCAGCGCAGGAGTTGCTGGCGCTCCAGGTCTGGCGTGCCACCCGACTGCCCGTGGTCGTGGCCCGCAGTTTCAATCACAGTGGGGCCGGCCAGCCCCCGCGCTTCGTCCTGCCGGCGCTGGTGCAGCGCGCCCGGGCGTTGGCCAGTGCGCCCGCAGGGACGCCCATGCTGGTGGGGAATCGCTCGCCGGTTCGCGACTTCCTGCATGTAAGTGACGTCGTGGCTGCGTATATTTCCCTCTGTCAGCGGGGCACGCCCGGCGAGGCGTACAACGTGGCCAGCGGTACCGGATGGTCGGTGCAGCAACTCCTCGATCTGGTGATCGCACGCACGGGGACGCGTGCCGTTCCCACCGAGGACCCCGCGCTGGTCCGACCAGTTGACGTCCCCGTGCTGATCGGGGATCCGCGAAAGCTGCAGCGCGCCACCGGATGGCGCGCGCAGCGTTCACTCGACGACATCATCGAAGACCTCCTCCATGCCGAGACGTTCTGACCTGCACCGGATTCTCGTGATCGGCTCTGGCCCGATCGTGATCGGGCAGGCTGCTGAATTCGACTACTCCGGAACGCAGGCGACCAAGGCGCTGCGCGAGGAGGGCTACGAAGTCATTCTGGTGAATTCCAATCCGGCGACGATCATGACCGATCCGGAGTTCGCCGATCGGACGTACATCGAGCCGGTCACCGCCGAGTTCGTGGAGAAGATCATCGCCAAGGAGCGCCCCGATGCGGTGCTCCCCACCATGGGCGGACAGACGGCCCTCAACGTGGCGCTCAAGCTGTACGACGACGGCGTGCTCGACCGCTACGGCTGCGAGCTCATCGGTGCCAACGCGCGCGCGATTCGCGTGGCCGAAGACCGCAAGCTCTTCGCCGAGGCCATGGAGAAGATCGGGCTCAAGTGCCCGACCGGCACGACCGTCACCAGCCTCGATGAGGCGCTCGCAGCGGTCGAGAACACCGGTTTCCCCGCCATCATTCGCCCGTCGTTCACCCTCGGCGGCACCGGCGGAGGCATCGCCTACAACCGCGAGGAGTTCGAGACCATGGTCCGGCGCGGTCTCGACCTGTCGCCGGTGCACTCGGTGCTCATCGAACGCTCGCTGCTGGGCTGGAAGGAGTACGAGCTGGAGGTGATGCGCGACTGCGCGGACAACGTGGTGATCGTCTGCTCCATCGAGAACCTCGATCCCATGGGCGTGCACACCGGCGATTCCATCACGGTGGCGCCGGCCATGACGCTCACCGACCGTGAGTACCAGGTCATGCGCGACGCGGCCGTGGCGATCATCCGCGAGATCGGCGTCGATGCGGGTGGCTGCAACGTGCAGTTCGCCGTCAATCCGCGCGACGGCGAGCTCATCGTCATCGAGATGAACCCGCGCGTGTCGCGCTCCTCCGCCCTGGCATCGAAGGCCACCGGGTTCCCCATCGCGCGCATCGGCGCCAAGCTTGCCGTGGGGTACACCCTCGATGAGGTGCCCAACGACATCACGAAGACCACGCCGGCCAGCTTCGAGCCGGTGCTCGACTACGTCATCGTGAAGTGCCCCCGGTTCGCCTTCGAGAAGTTCGCCGCGGCCGACCCGGGGCTCACCACCCAGATGAAGTCCGTGGGCGAGTCCATGGCCATCGGACGCACCTTCAAGGAGGCCTTCCAGAAGGCGCTGCGCGCCCTGGAAACCGGGCGCACGGGATGGAGCATCGGCGAGCGGCTGCAGGACGACCGCTTGGTGGAAGGCTCCCGCGAGGAACTGCGAGGCGCACTGCGCCGCCCCACTCCCGAGCGCATCTTCCAGCTCAAGCGGGCCATGCAGCTGGGCATGCAGACCGCCGAACTGCACGAGATCTCGGGCATCGATCCATGGTTCCTGGATCAGATGCGGGAGTTGCTCGATGCCGAGGCGACGTACGCGGCCCTGCCCGCAGTGGACGCCGAGGCCATGCGGCGCATGAAGCGTCTCGGGTTCTCCGACCGGCAGCTCGCTGCGCTCCGCGCGCAGACCGAGCTCGAGGCGCGGGCCCTGCGCTGGTCGCTGGGCGTGCGACCGTCGTACAAGATGATCGACACCTGCGCCGGCGAGTTCCCGTCCAGCACCCCGTACCTGTACGGCAACTACGACGAGGAAAGCGAAGCCGCGACGGCCGGGCGCAAGAAGGTGGTCATCCTCGGGTCGGGGCCCAATCGCATCGGGCAGGGTGTCGAGTTCGATTACTGTTGTGTGCGCGCGGTGCTCGCGCTGCGGCAGCAGGGATACGAGACCATCATGGTGAACTCGAATCCCGAAACGGTCTCCACCGACTTCGACATATCCGACAAGCTGTACTTCGAGCCGCTCACGCTGGAAGACGTGCTCGAGATCGTCGAGCGCGAACAGCCGGAGGGGGTCATCGTCCAGCTTGGCGGGCAAACGCCGCTCAAGCTCACGCGGCCGCTCGAGGCGGCCGGCGTGCGCATTCTGGGAACCTCACCCGATGCCATCGACACGGCGGAAGACCGTCGCCGGTTCGAGGCAATTGCCCGGGAACTGGGTATCGAGCAGCCGGCCAATGGCACGGCCACCAGCGTCGAGGAAGCCGTCACCATCGCGCAGACGATCGGGTTCCCCGTGCTGGTGCGCCCGTCCTACGTGCTCGGGGGGCGCGCCATGGAGATCGTGCACGACGAGCCGTCGCTGCGCGATTACTTCGAGCGGGCGGCACGCGTGTCGGAAGAGCGCCCCGTGCTCGTCGATCGCTTCCTCGAGGATGCGTTCGAGGCCGATGTCGACGCCCTCTCCGACGGCGAACACGTGGTCATTGGCGCCGTCATGGAGCACATCGAGAGCGCCGGCATTCACTCCGGCGACTCCGCCTGCATCCTGCCCCCGTATCTCATTCCGCCGGCGGCCGTGGAGCAGATGAAGGCGCACACCATGGCCTTTGCGCGACGGCTTGGCGTGGTGGGACTCATCAACGTGCAGTATGCCTACAAGGATGGGCAGGTCTACGTCATCGAGGTGAACCCGCGCGCGTCACGCACCGCGCCGTTCGTGTCGAAGGCCATCGGCGTGTCGCTGCCATCGGTGGCCGCGCGCCTCATGCTGGGAGAGACGCTGGCCGAGATCGGGTTCACGCAGGAGATCGTGCCGCCCTACATCAGCGTCAAGGAAGCGGTGTTCCCGTTCAACAAGTTCCGGGAGTTCGATCCGGTACTCAGCCCGGAGATGCGTTCCACCGGCGAAGTCATGGGCATCGACGAGGACTTCGGGACCGCGTTCCTCAAGTCGCAGATCGCGGCCGACAATGCCCTGCCGTCCGAAGGTGCCGTGTTCTTCACCGTGAACGATGGGGACAAGCCCACGGCGGCCACGCTGGCGCAGCGCTTCCATGCCCTTGGCTTCTCCGTGTGCGCCACCAGCGGAACGGCGGCGTTCTTCCGGGCGCAGGGGGTACCGGTCACGGCCGTGCTCAAGGTGCACGAGGGGCGGCCACATGGCGTGGACCTCATCCTGAACGGCGAGATCCAGCTGCTCGTGAACACGCCGTTGGGCAAGCACGCGCAAGTGGATGACGAGAAGCTCCGCCAGGCCGCGATCGCCAATCGGGTGCCGTACACCACCACGCTCACGGCCGCCAACGCCGCCGTCGAGGCCATTGCGGCCCGACGGTTGCGCGAGCCGGGGGTGCGCTCGCTGCAGGAGTGGCACGAGATTCTGGCGGCGCATCAGGGCGCCGGGGTCGCGTGAACGCGCCGTCCGTGCCGGAAATGATCGCGCAGCCCGGGGTGGGGCATGTGGCGGCCGGCGCCTCCCTCGGCGAGGGGGCCCTCGTCCACGCGTCCGCCTATGTCGACGATGGCGCCGTCATCGGCGCCCACACGCGCATCTGGCACTTCTGTCACGTCAACGGCGGGGCCGTGATCGGTTCGCGGTGTTCCCTCGGGCAGAACGTCGTCGTCATGAAGGGGGTGCGCATCGGCGAAAACGTCCGCATCCAGAACAATGTGTCGGTCTACGAAGGCGTGGAGTTGGAGGATGACGTGTTCTGCGGTCCGTCCATGGTCTTCACCAACGTGTACAACCCGCGCAGTGCCATCTCCCGCAAGAACGAATACCGGAGCACCCTGGTGAAGCGGGGAGCCAGCATCGGCGCCAACGCCACCATCGTGTGTGGTCATACCATCGGCCGCTACGCCTTCATTGGCGCCGGCGCCGTGGTGAATCGCGACGTGCCCGATTATGCGCTCGTCGCCGGCGTGCCGGCGCGACGGATCGGGTGGATGTCCGAGGCGGGGTTCCGACTGGAACGCGTCCCCGGCGCCGACTCCGTCGAGCACGGCGTGGAGCGGTTGCGCTGTCCGGGAACCGGAACGGTGTACGAACGGCGCGGGGATACCGTCGTGCGGACGGAGGAGCAGGCATGACTGATGGGAGCATTCCGGCGGACCGGCCCATTCGCATCGCCCTCGTGGGGTGTGGCCGCATCAGTCGCAATCACTTCGACGCCATCGCGAAGATCCCCGACCTGCACCTGGTCGCCGTGTGCGACATCGTCCCGGAGCGGGCGGCGCAGGCCGGCGATGCGGCCGGTGTGCCCTGGTTCACCGACCTCGACACGATGCTGGCGCGCGTCCCCAGCGACGCCGTCGTCATCGCCACCCCCAGTGGCCTCCACCCGCAGCATGGCATCGCCGCCGCGCGCGCCGGGCGGCATGTCATCAGCGAGAAGCCCATGGCCATCTCGCTGGCGGCGGCGGACGCACTCGTGCAGGCCTGCGATGACCACCGCGTGCATCTCTTCGTGGTCAAGCAGAACCGTCTCAATCCGCCCATCGTGCTGCTCAAGCGGGCCATCGATCGCGGCCGCTTCGGCCGGATCTACATGGCCAACTGCACGGTGCGCTGGACACGACCGCAGGAGTACTACGATCAGGCCCCGTGGCGTGGCACGTGGGAGTTCGACGGCGGGGCGTTCATGAACCAGGCGTCGCATTACGTCGATCTCGTGCAGTGGCTCGTGGGGCCCGTCGAGAGCGTCATGGCCAAGACCGCGACGCTCGCGCGGCGCATCGAGGCCGAGGACAGCGGGGTGGCCATCATGAAGTTCCGGTCCGGGGCCATTGGCACCATCGAGGTCACCATGCTCACCTTCCCCAAGAACCTCGAGGGCAGCATCACCATCCTCGGAGAGAAGGGCACCGTGAAGATCGGGGGGACCGCCGTCAACAAGGTTGAGCACTGGCAGTTCGCGGACTACGACGACGACGACAAGCTCGTCGAGCAGGCCAACACCAACCCGCCCAGCGTGTACGGCTTCGGACACGAGGGGTACTACCGGAACGTCGTCTCGGTGCTGCGCGGGCTGGCCAAGCCCGACACCGACGGCCGGGCGGGACGCAAGTCGCTGGAACTCATTCTCGGCATTTACGAGTCGGCGAAGACGGGGCGCGATGTCCCCCTTCCGCTGCGCGTGAACATCTGATCGGCAGGAGAGACATGGCTGTTCCACTTCTGGACCTGAAGGCGCAGCACGCCACCATCCGCGACGAGGTCGTGGCGGCGCTCATGGAGGTCGTCGACCAGCAGGCCTTCATCCTCGGCGATCCCGTGGCGCAGCTCGAATGCAGCGTCGCCGGGCTCTCGCAGGTGAAGTACGCCGTCGGCTGCGCCAACGGGACCGACGCCATTCTGCTCGCGCTGCGCGCGCTGGGCGTGGGGCACGGCGACGAGGTCGTGACCACGCCCTTCACGTTCTTCGCTACGGGTGGCGCCATTCACAACGTGGGCGCGCGCCCGGTGTTCGTCGACATCGATCCGCGCTCGTTCAACATTGCCCCGGACGCCATCACCCCGGCCATCACGCCGCGCACGCGCGCGGTCATCGCCGTGGATCTCTTCGGCCAGATGGCCCCCATCGAACAGGTGAGTGAGGCGGCCCAGGGGCGGCCCGTCATCGAGGACGCCGCGCAATCCATCGGTGCCAGCCGGCGCATCGGGGGGCGTACGGTCATGGCGGGGGAGGCCGCGGCCATCGGCACCTACAGCTTCTTCCCCTCCAAGAATCTCGGCGGGTACGGCGATGGCGGCATGATGGTCACGCAGGACGAGGCGCTCTTCGAGGCGCTCATGAAACTGCGCACCCACGGCAGCCGACGGACCTACTACCACGAGATCGTCGGCTACAACAGTCGTCTCGACGCCCTGCAGGCTGCCGTCTTGCGGGCCAAGCTGCCGCATCTCGGCGCATGGAGCGAAGCGCGACGTCGCAACGCGGCCTACTACGACGCGGCCTTTGCCGACGTGCCGGAGCTGGTCACGCCCTGGATCGATCCGGCCAATACGTCGATCTACAACCAGTACACGGTGCGCGTGCCGCGGCGGGAGGCGGTGCAGGCGCACTTGAAGGAGCGCGGCATCGGCTCCAACGTCTACTATCCGCTCCCCTTGCACCTGCAGCCCTGTTTCGCCTATCTCGGCTACCGCGAAGGGCAGTGCCCCGAGGCGGAGAAGGCCTCGCGCGAGGTGCTGTCCCTGCCCGTCTACCCCGAGCTCACTACGACCCAGCTCGACGAAGTGATCGCGGCCGTTCGCGCGTACTTCGGCCGCTGAGTCGCATTCCCGTATGACTGAGATGACTGCCGTGAAAGACCAGGCGCTGGCAAAGATCGCCGACCGTACCGCCGTCATCGGCGTGATCGGCCTCGGCTACGTCGGACTCCCCTTGGCCATCGAGTTCGTGCACGCCGGCTTCCGGGTCATCGGCTACGACGTGAGCACCCGGGTGGTCGACCTGCTCATGGCTGGGGAGTCGCACATCCAGGATGTCCCCGCCGACGCCGTGAAGGCTGCCGTGGCCAGTGGCAAGCTCGTCGCCACCGCCATCGAGGATCGCCTGGGCGAGTGCGACGCCATCTCCATCGCCGTGCCCACCCCGCTGTCCAAGACGCGCGACCCGGACATGGCCTATGTGTTGAGTGCGGCCGATGCCATTGCCCGGCAGGCGCACCCCGGACTCTGCGTGGTGCTCGAGAGCACCACCTATCCCGGCACCACGCGCGAACTGCTGCAGCCGCGTCTCGAAGCCAAGGGGCTCACCGTCGGGCAGGACATCTTCGTGGCCTTCAGCCCCGAGCGCGTCGACCCCGGCAATCCCACCTATCACACCCGCAACACCCCGAAGGTGGTCGGCGGCATCACTCCGGCCTGCGTCGAGGTGGCCACGGCCTTGTACGAGAGCTGCATCGATACCGTGGTGCCGGTCAGTTCGCCGGAGGCGGCGGAGCTGGTGAAGCTCCTCGAGAACACGTTCCGGGCCGTGAACATCGCCATGGTCAACGAATTGGCGATTGTCTGTGACAAACTGGGCGTCAACGTCTGGGAGGTCATCGATGCGGCCGCCACCAAGCCGTTCGGGTTCATGAAGTTCACCCCGGGGCCAGGTATCGGCGGGCACTGCATTCCCCTCGATCCGCACTACCTTGCCTGGAAGATGCGCACGCTCAACTACAAGACGCGCTTCATCGACCTGGCCAGCGAGATCAATTCCCACATGCCGGAGTGGGTCGTGCAGAAGGTGGCCGACGCCCTCAACGAGGTGCGGAAGGCGGTGCACGGCAGCCGACTGCTCGTGCTCGGCGTGGCGTACAAGCGCGATATCGACGATGTGCGAGAAAGCCCGGCGTTGGACGTGATCCGGCTTCTCGAGGAACGCGGGGCGCATGTCGAGTTCCACGACCCGTTCGTCAGCGAGTTCCGGGAGGAGGGCCACAGCCGGAAGGGGGTCGAGCTGAGCGATGAGATGCTGCGGTGGGCCGACGCCGTGGTCGTGGTCACCGACCACAAGGCCGTGGACTACCAGCGCGTCGTCGATCACGCTACCCTCGTGGTGGATACGCGCAACGTCACCGCGGGGCTCACCCCCGGTCGGGCGCGTATCGTGCCGCTGGCATCCGGCTCGACGTTGGCCGCCCTGCCATAACGCCCCCGTCCACGAACCTGCGCCGCACTTCCCGGGTATCTTCCGTCGCATGAGTCATTTCCCCAATCGCGTCGAATTCCGCCTGCTGGTCCTGCTCGCCGTTGCCACGGCGCTGGCCAGCTGCGGGCGCGGATTTCAGCCACGCGATTTCGCGACACCCGAAGCGCTGTTCCAGGCCACCCTGCTCGAGTTCCAGCAGAAGAAATGGGACAACGCCCAGCTGGGGTTCGAGCGGCTCACCAGCGACCTGTCGTCGCGCGATCCGCTGCTGGCACCGGCGTACTTCTACCTGGCGCTCACGCACGAGCGGAAGAAGGAGTTCCTGCTGGCGGCGCAGGCCTTCGAGCGGGTCACGGACGGATTTCCCGACGACACGCTGGCGCCCATGGCCATGCTCGGGACCGGGCGGGCCTACCAGAGCATCTGGCGGCGCCCGTCGCTCGACCCTGAGCAAGGGCAGAAGGCGGCGTCGGTGCTGCGCGCGCTCCTCTCGTCGTATCCTGACGCGAAGGAAACCGAAGAGGCCAAGCAGCGCATCACCCAGCTGGAGGAGTGGTTCGCGCTCAAGGATTACCAGACGGCGGTGCACTACATCAAGGTGCGCCCCGTGGTCGACGGCGCGATCATCTACCTCAAGGACATCGTCACCACGTATCCCACCACGAAAGCCGCCCGGCTGTCGTGGCTGCGGTTGCATGAGCTGTACACGAAGATCCGTTGGAAGGAAGACGCGGCGGAAACGTGCAGCGCCATGTGGAAGGCATATCCCGGGGATACGGAAGTCCGCACCGCGTGCGGTGCGGCCCCCGTGGATACGGCCAAGCCGAGCGCCGTTCCGCCCAGCGCCATCTCGTCCCCCGTCGCCTACGCGCGTCCGGCGCCGCCGGCGCGGCGCTGACCTCCCCCACGCCAGGTGCAACTGGGGCTTCTTGGCGGCAGCTTTGACCCGCCGCACATCGGCCACCTGATCATCGCGCAGGACGCCATGGACGCCCTGGCGCTCGATCACCTCCTGGTCATTCCCGCGGCCAGACAGCCGCTGAAGGGCCACGAGCAGACGCCGCCAGAACACCGACTGGCCATGGTCCGGGCCTGTTTCGACGGCGTACCGCGGGTTGAGGTCGACCCCGTAGAAATTGCACGGGGTGGGTTATCTTACATGGTTGACACCGTGGAGGATGTGCGGCGGCGATGGCCGGTTGCACAACTCCACCTGCTGGTCGGGAGTGACGTGGTCCCCACGTTGCCACGCTGGAAGGATCCGCAACGGTTGCTCGGCATGGTACGGCTGGTCGTACTGCATCGGGACACCGGCGGAGCCCCTCCGCTCGAGCAGGAGATTCACGGCGCGCAGACGGTTCGCTGGCTGAGCACGCGACGGGTGGATGTGTCGTCAACCGAAATCAGGGCGCGGGTCCGCGATGGACGCTCACTCAAGGGCTTCGTTCCGGAATCCGTGGCGACATACATCGCATCCACCGGGCTGTATCACGAGAATTCCCGGACGGCGGATCGCGCAGACAGCTGAGCCATGGCGGCCCGGATGCTGCGCACCACTGTCCTCGCCATGAGGTCCAGAGGGACGTATGCTGAAGGGCTTGATCAGTAAGGTGTTCGGCACGCGCCACGAGCGTGAACGCAAGCGTGTCCAGCCGATCCTCGACGACATCCATCAGATCGAAGCGCGGCTGGCGTCGCTGAGCGATGCCGAGATCCAGGCGCAAACGGCGAAGTTCCGCGGCGTGCTTGCCGAGCGGACCGGCCCCATCACCGGGCGCATCGCCGCCATCAAGGCCGCGAAGCACGAGACGGCCGACGCCGCCGAGCGGGAGCGCCTCGATGGCGAACTGCAGGGGGCCGACGGGCGCGGCGGCGCCGAGGGCGAGCTGCGGGCGACCATCGCGGAGACGCTGGACGAACTGCTCCCGGAGGCGTTTGCCACCGTGCGTGAGGCCTGCCGCCGGCTGCGCGGGTCAACGGTCATGGTCACCGGCCACGCCCTCACCTGGGATATGGTCCCCTACGACGTGCAGCTCATCGGTGGCATTCAGCTCCACCTCGGGCGCATTGCGGAAATGGCCACCGGCGAAGGGAAGACGCTCGTCGCCACCCTGCCGCTGTACCTGAACGCGCTGCCGGGGCGCGGCGCGCACCTGGTCACGGTCAACAACTATCTGGCGCGCCGCGACTCGCAGTGGATGGGGCACCTGTATGGCTGGCTCGGGCTCACCGTCGCCTGCCTCGACGATACGGAGCCGGGGTCGTGGGAGCGCAAGGCGGCGTACGGCGCCGACATCACGTACGGGACCAACAACGAGTTCGGCTTCGACTACCTGCGCGACAACATGGTGGTGTCGCTGGAGCAGCGCGTCCAGCGTCCGCACGTGTTCGCGCTGGTCGATGAAGTGGACTCCGTGCTTATCGACGAAGCCCGCACGCCCCTCATCATTTCGGGGCCGGTGGGCAACGAAAGCGACGGGCAGTACGCGGAGTTCAACACGTCGGTCGAGCGGCTCGTGCGCAAGCAGAACGAGATGGTCAACCAGCTCGTGGCCGACGGCGAGCGCGCCATGGAAGCCAACGACGCGCAGGCGGCGGCGCTGCAGTTCTACAAGGCCCAGATGGGTGGCCCGAAGAACAAGCGGCTCATGAAGGTGCTGCAGGAGCAGGGGGTCAAGCAGATGGTGCAGCGGGTCGAGCTCGACGTCATTGCCGACAAGAAGCTCCCCGTCTCGAAGCGGGCGTTCCGCGACCTCGAGGACGAGCTCCTGTTCGTGCTCGATGAGAAGGGCCACACGGTGCACCTCACCGAGCAGGGGCTCGACTGGCTCTCCCCGGATCATCCGGACACCTTCGTCCTGCCGGACATCTCCCTGCTCATCGGCCAGATCGATCGCGACGCCGAGCTGAGCGCCACGGAGCGCCTCGAGCGACGCGGGGCAGTGGAGCGCGAGTATGCCACGAAGAGCGAGCGGCTGAACATCATCCATCAGCTGCTGCGCGCTCACGCGCTGTACGAGAAGGACGTGAACTACGTGGTGCAGGAGGGGCAGGTGCTCATCGTCGATGAGTTCACCGGGCGCACCATGCCGGGACGTCGCTGGAGCGAAGGGTTGCACCAGGCGGTCGAAGCCAAGGAGCGCGTGCAGGTGAAGGGGGAAACCCAGACCCTCGCCACCATCACCATCCAGAACTACTTCCGCATGTACGAGAAGCTGGCCGGCATGACCGGGACAGCCGAGACGGAAGAAGCGGAGTTCCATACCATCTACGGGCTCGAGGTGTCGGTCATTCCGACCAACCGGCCCATCCAGCGCGACGACCGGCAGGATCTGGTCTTCAAGACGCGACGGGAGAAGTACAATGCCATCGTCGAGGAGACACGCCGGCTGCACGAGTTGGGGTTCCCGGTCCTCGTGGGTACGGCCAGCGTCGAGGCGTCCGAAACGCTGGCGCGGCTCTTCGCCCGGGCCGGGCTCAAGCACAACGTGCTGAACGCCAAGTACCACCAGCGCGAAGCGGAGATCGTGGCCGACGCGGGGCGTCCGGGGGCGATCACCATCGCCACGAACATGGCCGGCCGCGGCACCGACATCAAACTCGGTGAGGGCATCCGAGACGCGAAGCCTTCGCGCATCACCGATCCCGACGGCAAGGAGATCGACATCTCGGAGATCGGTGGCCTCCACATCATCGGGTCGGAGCGCCACGAATCGCGGCGCATCGACCGGCAGCTTCGCGGCCGGTCGGGCCGGCAGGGAGATCCGGGGGCCTCGCAGTTCTTCCTTTCGCTCGAAGACGATCTGATGCGCCTGTTCGGCTCGGAGCGCATTGCGAAGCTCATGGATCGCATGGGGGCACAGGACGGCGAGGTGCTCACGCACCCGCTCATCACGCGGTCCATTGAGCAGGCGCAGAAGCGCGTCGAGTTGCAGAACTTCCAGTCACGCAAGCGCCTGCTCGAGTACGACGACGTCATGAATCAGCAGCGCGAGGTCATTTACTCGCTGCGGGCGTTTGCGCTCGAGGGAGGCGAGGAGTTGAAGGGCGAGGCGCTCAAGATGCTGGAGCGCGGGGTGCAGCGGCGGGTCGAGCAGGCCCTCGCCACCTTCGATCGCGTCGAGGACTGGGACTTCGAGTACGTGCAGCAGGACCTGCTGATGCACTACATGTTGCAGGTGCCCGCGTTTTCCGCCGAGCCCCCCGCGTCCGTCGAGGAAGCGCAGGCGGTGGCCGTGGCGGCCGTGCACGAGGCCTTCCAGGCGAAGATCGAGAGCCTCAATCAGGTGACCGACGAGAACGGGCAGGGGTTCGCCGATCGCCTGCTTTCGCTCGTCACCCTCAATGTGATCGACGAGAAGTGGAAGGATCACCTGTACGACCTCGACCAGCTCCGGTCCTCCATTCACTATCGGTCGTGGGGGCAGAAGGATCCGCTGGTCGAGTACAAGCAGGACGCCTACACCATGTTCGTGGATCTCATGCATGACCTGGCGAACACCTTCACGGAACGGTTCCTCAAGGCGCAGCTGATCTTCGAGCCGGCGCCGGTGGAGGCCTTCGAACCGCCGCCCATGCTGGAGGTGGTGCGCGAGGAGGGGGCGCGCCCGACGCGTCGCTACAACGCGCTGGGCATTCTGGAGGAGGTGCCCGCCGATGAACTGGTGGTCGACGAGTCGCTGGAGATCGTGGACGCGCAGTTCGTGGAGGAGCCGCGCGGCGTCGGCGGGGACGCCGACGAGCCGGGACGGATCGTTGCGCAGGGCATGCCGCAGGTGGTCGGTGCGGGGCGCGTGCGCTCACTGGGCGAGCCCGGGGCCGGGGCGTTGCCGGCGGGGTGGGAGCAGACGCCGCGCAACAACGTGTGTCCGTGCGGTTCGGGGAAGAAGTTCAAGAAGTGTCATGGCGCGCATCTCTAGGCCGTGGCACCGGCGCCGCTGAGGCGCGTCTGCGCAGCGGGAACCGGCCGGGGCATTCGCGCGCAGCGAATGCCCCGGTTGACATTGGGGATCCGATGTGCTTATATCCCCGACCCGCCGCACGCGCCGCGGTTGCTGCGTACCCGCCGAGCTGTTCCTGCTCCCGCCGGGTCCACAACCTGAGGAAATGCGCTGGCTGGGGGTCCGCGGTAATGCTGCGCGGGCCGTCGCTCACGGAGCGGTGTGAGCGCGAGGGCGTCCTTGCCGACGATCCCCGATCTTCGAAAAAAGATCAGCAAGGCGATCGCGCAGGGGTTGACGCCGAACTTCCATCAGGTTATTAGTTAGATCTTCCGCCAAAACGGCGGCTGACGAAAAAGCAGGAACTTGTGTAGCCGCAAGCGGTTACGCGCAGGATGGCAGGACGCTATTTGACAACCGAGGAAGAGATCGATGGATGTGCGGGCGGTGTTTATGACCCAGGGCTGATCAGGGCTCTG
>NZ_JAJTHI010000021.1 GCF_021298855.1 Gemmatimonas sp. | reverse complement strand
CTGGGGTCAGAGCTGGGGTCAGAGCTGGGGTCAGAGCTGGGGTCAGAGCTGGGGTCAGAGCTGGGGTCAGAGCTGGGGTCAGAGCAATGCTCTGACCCTGCCCCGCCCCGACCCCAGCGGCGAACGGCACGAGAACAGACGAGGGGCGGTGCCCGAAGGCACCGCCCCTCGTTCACGTCACCCGACCCGATCGCTTACGGATTGAGGTCGATGCACTGCGCTTCGCCATTCACCTGCGGCACGCGCGGATTGAACGTCTCCGCGGTGGGCGTGCGGAAGACGATGTCGTTGCCGTAGCCCGGCGCGCGATTGATCTGCCAGGTGTTGCCGTTGGGGAACACCTGGTTGGCCGTCATTCCGTACTGCCGCATCATGCGGCGCATATCGGGGTACCGGTGACCGGTGCCGAACAGCCAGAACCCCTTCTCACGGAAGATGAGGTCACGGCGACCCGCTTCGGTGCCGGGATCGGCGAGCGGCGTCATGGCCGCAATCGTACGGCCATACCCCGGTGGCGTGGCGCGCAGGCTGTTGAGGATGGCCAGTGCGCCGGCAAAGTTGCCGGTGCGATTGAGCGCCTCGGCCTCGTACAACCGTGCCTGCAGCCCGTTGATGAGCGACACCGACGACGCGTCGGTGGTCCAGATGAGCTGGTACAGCATGTTGGGCACCGCCGTGTTGCCGCTGTCGAACGGGCGCGACGTGGTGAGTCCAACCGCGGTGCACGCCGCCTGCCCCACCGAGCAGGTGGGTACGCGCGGGTCGTTGGCGGTGCCGAAGTTCATCTGCAGCGGCCCCTCGTTGTTGGCCACGAGGTACCGACGCTGGTTGTTGATGAGCGACCAGACCCCCGGCGTACGGGCCGTGAGCGAGTGCTCCTGGTTCCAGGTGAAGGTGGTGGGCACGGCCGCTACCGTGGCCGCTACCGCCCCGAAGTTCCCCTGGTTGAGCAGGATGCGCGCACGCAGGATGTTGAGCGAGTTGCGCACACGGGTTTCGTTGGTGCCGGTGGTGCTGCCCAGGCGCGTGAGCCCCGAGTCCACCTTGGCCAGCGCCAGCGTGAAGAGCGCCGCGTTGGGCTGCGGGTCGCCGTACGTCTCCACGCCATCACGGATGCTGCTGATGGGCTGGCCGTTGCAGAAGTACTCGGCCAGCAGGTTGATCATGTACGCCTCCACGAAGAACATCTCGCTGTAGTTCCACGCCGGGGCGAGCGGCGCGTACTGGGCCAGCGCCTCCCGCGTCTGGATGGCCCCAATGCGCGGCAAGTGCAGCCCACGATAGGCCGAGGTGATGTTGCCGTTCTGTGGGGTGAGGGCGCGCTGGTCGGTTTCCACGCGCTGCGTGAAGGTGTCCCCCGTTCCGAATTCGTCGCCGAAGAGGCCGCCGTACAGGAACATGGACTCGCCGCCCGTGGTGTTGGCGTTGAAACGGCCGAGCGTACCCACGCGCAGCGCATTGGCCGCCGTGGGGCTGGCGACCAGCTCCACGCCAATGATGTCGGGGTCGGTGGCCTGCACCAGCCTGTCGATCTGACAGCCGGACACGAAGACGGCTCCGGCTGCCACAGCCGCGAGGCGCGCCCCGTTCGAAATCAACTTGTGCATGGGGTGTCTCAGAAGCCGAAGTTGAAGCGCACCGTCCACGTCTGGAGCGGCGGCGTGATCTGGAATTCGTCCTGGATGTTGCCAACGCCGCCGGTGGTTTCCGGATCGACGCCGGTGAAGTCGCTCCACAGCTTCAGGTTGCGGCCGGAGAGCGTAATGGTCCCGTTCTTGGCCATCGGCAGGCGGCTCGCCAGGCTGGGCGGAATGCGCCACGACACGGCGAGTTCACGCAGGCGCCAGTAGTCGGTGGGCTCGAAGAAGCCGAAGTTGGTGGAGAGCACACCCGGCTTCTGGAAGGCCGCGCAACGCGCCTGGCGCGCCAACGGCGCCGACGGATCGATACGCTCCTGCGAGTTGAGGCGGGTGGCGCAGCGGAAGCGCTCCGTGGTGTTGTTGAGGAGCCCACCCAGCTTGCCGTCAATGAGGAACGTGAGCCGCAGCTGGCCATCCTTCAGCAGGTCGAAGCCGTTCTGGATGGACACTTCGGTACGAGGCACGCTGTACCCCATGTAGCGCGGCGTGGAGTCGACGTTGACTTCGGCAATTTCGATCATGCCGTTGCCGTTGGCGTCGGCGAACGTGTAGGGGCGGTCCCAGATGGAGCTGATGGGGAAGCCCTCGGCGTTGCGCACCGTGCCCGTACCGGCCGGCTGGCCGCCCAGGTCGAGCACCTCGTTGCTGTTGTACGAGCCATTCAGCGTAACGTCCCAGCTGAACTTGCTGTACTGTACCGGACGCGCGGTCACCAGGTACTCCCAGCCCCAGTTGCGGATGGCGCCGACATTGACCGCACGCGCGGTCGAGCCGGTACCAATAGACGGGGCCAGCGTCTGGTTCACGATGGCGTCGCTCGACTTCTTGTCGTAGTAGGTGAGCGACGTGGTGATGCGGTCGTTGAACAGCCCCAGGTCGAACCCGCCTTCCACTTCAGTGACCGTTTCCGGGCGCAGGTTGGCGTTGCCCAGCGTCTGGTAAATGAGCCCCGGCACATCGGCCGCATTCTCGCGGTACACGTTCGAGGCGAAGAACTGCAGCGCCGCCGTGGTGCCCGGGCGGATACCGGCCTGCCCCCACGAGGTCCGCAGGCGCAGCTGGTTGATCTGGTCCTTGAGCGGGAACCATGCCTCTTCGGAAATGCGGTACGAGGCGCCGGCGCGCGGGTAGTACGCCGTACCAAAATTGCGGCCGAACGCGGAGTTGTTGTCGCCGCGCACGGAGGCCACGAGGTCGAGGCGATCAAACAGCTGGGCGTTCTGTTCGATGAACACGCCGGCCGTCTTGGACACCGTGGTGCCTTCGCTTACCGACGGCACCGAGCCCTGGCTGAGCGTGATACCGCCCGGGGGCAACTGGGCGGCGCTGGCGTTGTAGGCGTCGTCCTGCCGGTGCACGAACTGGAAGCCGCCCGTGGTACGTGTGGAGAGCCATTCGAGCGGGCGGAAGCTGGCCGTGGCCGACCAGTCGGCGGTCCACTGGAACTGACGCGAGCGGCTTGTGCTCTTGAAGCCGAGGCGGTTCTGCCCGAAGTTCGGGCACTGGTCACGCAGGCAGTAGTTGTCGTACGACTCGGCCGAGTAGTCGAGACCGGCGTTCCCGCGCATCTGCAACCACGACGTGGGTGACCAGAGGGGGCTCACCGAGCCGATCCAGCGCTGCAGGTCGATGTTGTTGTACTGTTGGAAAATGTCGCCCGGGGTGAACTGGCGATACCCATACAGCGAGTCCGTGCCGCCGGCCGTGAGCGTCCGGTTGCGCGTGCCGGGGCCGCCAAAGGCGTGCGAGCCGAGACCGGTGGTATTGTTACCGTCCTGCGGCGCCTGCTGCTGGCTGCTGAGGAAGTAACTGCGGATGGGAATGGTGAGCTTCTGCGACGGCTTGATGTCGATGTTGGAGCGCAGACTGAACCGCTGGAAGGTATTGGGGTCGGCCCACTCCTCGCGCACTGCGATACCCTGCCGCGCGAAGCGGTCGCGCTCGAACTCTGGCATGCCCAGCGTGCCCGTGGTGCGCTCGTGTTCGACGGCGGTGAAGTAGTTCACCGCTTCCGTGCCGCCGGATACCGTCATGCCGTACTGCTGACGGATGCCGTCCTTGAGCGGCGTGGCGCGCGGGTCGCGCCAGAGATTGAAGGTGGTGATGGAGTCCACCACGCAGGTGCGCGCGGCGATCGTATTGATCTGGCAGTCTGCGGCACGGCCGTTGTTGGCCGGGTTGGTCTGGTTGGCCAGACGCCCCCATGCCGTGTAGGCGTCGGGGTAGTTGTTGCGATCGCGCGTAACGCCCTGCTCCGTGTACACCGACCAGCGGGCCGCGCCCTGGCGCCCCTTCTTGGTGGTGATCACGATGACGCCCGTGGCGGCATCGGTCCCGTAGGTAGCCGACGCAGCGGGACCACGAATGACGTCGATGGTCTCGATGTCTTCCGGGTTGATGTCGTTGAGGCGCCCTGCCGGCGCGCCACCCGTGCCAAGCCCCGAGGTGGAGCTGTTGATGCGGATGCCGTCAACGAAGATGATGGGATCGTTGCTGAGCGAGATGGACGACGTGCCGCGAATGCGGATACGCGACGCCGCGTTGACGCCCGAGCCGGGGAGCAGCTGCACGCCGGCCGCCTTGCCGATGAGCAGGTCGCCCACGTTGCTGATCTGCGCACTTTCGATGGCCTTGGCGGCGTCGATCTGCGCGATCTGGTTGGGGATTTCCAGGCGGCGCTGGTCACCGGTGGCCGTGGTCACGACGGCGGTGAGGTTCACGGCCACCTTGGTGAGCGAGAAATCCAGCGTGGTCGTGGAGCCGGCCGTGATGACGGCGGGCTTGGTGCTTTCGGCGTAGCCAATGCGCGCCACGCGCACCGTCACGTTGCCGGCGGGCACGCCGCGCAGGGTGAAGCGCCCTTCGGCGTTCGTCAGACTGCCAAGCGTGGTACCGGCAATCGACACCTGTGCGTTGGGAATGGGGGCACCGCCCGCTTCAATCACGCGACCGGCAACCACGCCGGTGCGATCCTGCGCAGCCAGTGTACCCGATTGGACCACGACGGCCAGCACGGCCGCCGCCATGGCCCGCACGACCCGCGGGATACTCATCTTCATGAATTCGCCTCCGGACGCCCGCAAGGGCGACGGATTGGTGGAGGGGGACCGACGTTCGGGAGGGGAGAACGCCGGGTTGCAGCGACCCGCACGGCGCTCGGACAACAGGGAGAGCTGTCGCCCCGCGCCGTACCGGGGGTGTTCGCCAGCCGAAGTGTAAGCGCGGAGACAGGCAGATCAAGCGACAACGGCCCTCATTGCTCGACTCGTTCCACCAACGCGCAACGAACAACCACGCAGCGCCCGTATGGCGTCACCACGGCGGCTCCCCTTCTGTTCAGCGACTCACCGCGAGGCCGCGCCACCAGATGCGCGCTGTTTCCGAAACAAGCGATACGCGACACGGCCCCTGTCTCCAGGAGACAGGGGCCGTGATAACATCGGTGTACGCCCGGGCCCTCAGGGATTCCGGTCGGTACAGCCGTTGAACAGCGCGTTGTTCCGCTCGTCGGTCACCACCGGCAGGTTCACGTCCTTGCCGTAGTTGCCACCCTTGTAGTGGACGCCCTGGGGAAACACCGTGAGCTCGGTGCGGCCGTACTGACGAATGAGCCGCCGCATGTCCCCCAACCGCTGCCCGCGACTGAAGGTCCAGAAGGCCTTTTCGCGGAAATGCGCATTCACCCGCGCCGCCTCCGTGCCCGGATCGGCCAGGGGGGCCAATGCGGTAGGCTGGATTTCTCCCAGGCGGGGCGGCGTGGCCCGCAAGGCATTGTGGATGCCCAGCCACTGCGTCACGTTCCCCGCCCGCAGCGCGGCCTCCGCCTCGATCATGCGCGCATCGATGCCGTTGGCCACATCGACCGCCGTGAGCTGCCCCCACATGGTGGTGGTGCGCGCGTAGGTCTGGCCATCCTGCCCGTTGATGGCGCCGGACGTGGGAATGGTGACCGGCAACCGCGGATCACGCGCCGAGGCGAACGGGATGGCGTTGGCCACCAGAATGTTGCGCGCGTTCCCCTCCACGCTGTCCCCCACGCTGTAGCGACGCGAGCTGATGCCCTGCCCCCACAGCGTGTTGGTGCTGGTGTTGAGCGAGAAGGAGTGCTGATAGTTGAAGGCGGTGGGTACGCTCCCCACTACGGTACCCGCCTCGGCGAACTGCCCCAGCGCCAAGTGCACGCGCCCCCGCGCCACACGAATGGCCCGGTTCATGAGCACACTCGCCGCGGCCGTGCCATTGGCATAGGTGAGTCCCGTGTCCAGCGACGCCGCGGCGTACTGGAACACCACTTGGGTGCTCTTGGGCGATTCGTTCACCGGCTCGGCGTTGAACACGTTGCCGATCGGAATGCCGTTGCAGAAGTCCGACGCCAACTGCAGCTCGGCGAAGCCCCGTGCCAGATACATCTCGGCAATGAGCGCCCGTGAAGCAGGGCTGAACTTGAGCAGGGACTCGATGGCCTCGTTGGCGCGCTGCCGGGTGCGGAACAGCTGCCGCATCATGCCGGTGATGGAGGAGTTGAACTCCTGGATCACCCGCTGGTCCGTCTCGTCGTTCTGGATGAAGGTGGAGCTGGTGGACCATTCATCGGCCAGCAGCCCGCCAAAGAGCCAGGTGCTTTCGCCGCCCCCCGTGATGCTGCGGAAGGTGCCAATGGCGCCATTCGCCAACGCCACGGCGCCGTCGGCGCTCACGATATCCGAGGGATTGATGATATCGGGATCGGTGACGCCCAGCAGGCGATCATTGGCGGTCTGACAGGCCGTCAGGGACAGGGCGAGCGCCGCGGCGGCGACACCCAGTGCACGTGAGCGCCGGCCCCGGAAGAATTGAGTCGTCATGGGTCGGTGTCCTCAGAAGCCGATGTTGAAACGCATGATGAAGTAGCTCGGCGGCCCCACGGTCTGGAACTCGCTCGGCGCCTCGGTCCCGCTGGTGGTGTTGAACCCCGACTCCGGATCGGTGCCGCGGTAGTTGGTCCACAGCCTCAGGTTGCGCGCCGTGGCCACGAAGGAAAGCGAGCGCCCGCGCACCAGCCGCTTGGCCATGTCGCTGGAGAAGGTGTACTGCAGCGACGCCTCGCGGAGGCGCACGAACGCGCCACTCTGGAAGAAGCCGTCGAGCGTGCGCGCCGCATGTTCATTGGCCGCGATGTTCGTGGCCTGGTCGATGAAATCGGCGTTGAGATTGAGCCGCCCCGAGCAGTTCGGTCGCGTGCAGCGAATCCGTTCCGTGTTGTTGTACCAGAGGCCACCGCTCCGCCAGTCCCACATGGTCTGCACGCGCAGCTTCTTGGCGAAGAAGTCGAAGCCGTTGATGAGCGTGGTCATGTAGCGCGGCGTGGAGTAGCCGCGGAAGATGGCGGAGTCGCCCACGAACACCTCGTTGCGCGCGGCGTCGGTGAAGTACGTGAGCAGGCCGTCGCCATTCTTGTCCTGCCACCCCGTGATGGGGCGCGCCCACAGGCCGCCCACCGGGTACCCGGTCTGAATGCGCGTGGTGGTGCCGATCTGCGGCGGCGTGCCCCCCAGCGACACCACGGCATTGTCGTTGGCGGACGACGAGATGTTCACGTCCCACCCAAAGGCATCGCGCTGCACCAGCTGGGCGTTGAGCGCGACCTCAATGCCGGCATTCTTGACCGATGCCAGGTTGCGCAGCTGCGACGTGACCGACCCGAACGACGGCGGCAGAATGGCCGAGTACAGGGCGTCGGTGGTGATCTTGCTGTAGTAGGTGAAGTCGAGTGACAGGCGCTGGTTCAGCATCTGCGTCTCGAAGCCCATCTCATGCTCGGCCGATCGCTCCGGCCGGAGATTGGCGTTGCCCAGCGCCGCCTGCGTGATGGTAGGCTGGTCGAGGTTCTGCACGCTCGTGATGCCCGCCGTATAGAATCGCAGGGCGTCGTTGGGGCCTGGCTGCACGCCCGACTGCCCATAGGCATAGCGCAGCCGCATGGTGTTCACCCAGCTCGGCGCCTTCCACCAGTCTTCCTCGGAGATGAGGTAGGACATGGACGCCTTGGGATACACGATGCTCTGGAAGTTGGTGCCGAAGGCCGAATTCTGGTCGGAACGCACGGCGGCCGTGAGGAAGAGACGATCACGCCACGCCAGTGACTGCTCGATGAAGGCACCGAAGGTCTTCTGGCGCGTGGTGGCCTCATCGACCGTGAGCTGCGTGCCCGAGGCCACATTCTGCGAGCCGGGCGCCAGCTGATTGGAGCCGGTGGTGGCCGAGCTGGAGTTGAAGCCGATGTACTGCGCCCCCACGGTGGTCTTGTTCTGGAAGCCGAGGAAGTTGTAGGTGGCCGTGGCCCCGGCGTCGACCGTGAGGTTGTTGATGTAGACGCGATTGAGCCCGCGCGACCCGAAGCGCGTGATGGCCGTGAGCGGTGGTCCCTCGCCACGCTGCAGCAGGTTCTCGTCGTTGCGGCTCGTCCAGTCGTTGCCCACCGCCGCCCGCGCGGCCAGCCACGACGTGGGGCGATAGTTGGCCTGCCCGGACCAGAGGAACCGGTTCACTTCCTGTGCCGTGCGCTCCTGCCACATGTAGCCGGGGGTCCAGGCCCGGTAGCCGTTGAGCGGTGTGCCGAGGCCGGTCACCGCACCGTTGTTGCGTGTGCCGGGACCGCCGAAGACGTGTGACCCCAGCCCGGCCGTGGCGTTGGACTCGAGCGAATAGCGCTGCGCCACGTTGATGAAGTTCGTGGACATGCCCAGGTCGAACTTCGGACTGATGGTGGCGTTGACATTCGATCGCAATGACCGTCGTCCCATCTGATTGGGACGCGACGTCCAGGGATAGATGCGCAGACCGGTGGAATCGAAGCGCTCCCGCTCGAACTCGGGGAGGCTGAGCACCCCCACTTCCAGTTCATCTTCGGCCGACACGAAGTAGCGCACGGCCTCGGTGCCGCCCGACACCTGCACGCCGATCTGCCGGCGCGGCGACGACTTGATGGGTGTCAGGTCGGGCTCGTCGAAGATGTTGAGCGAGCTGGTGGAATCGGCACGACACTCACCGGTCCCCACCCGCTGCAGGTTGCAGAAGGCGCGCGACGAGACCGTTTCGTTGGGCCGCTTGCCCCAGAGGGAATAGGCGTCGGGGTAGAAGTTGCGGTCGTAGAGGGTGCCCCCTTCGGTATAGATGCTCCAGCGGGCGGCCCCGGCACGACCCTTCTTGGTGGTCACGAGAATCACGCCGTTGGCGGCGTCGGTGCCGTAGAGGGTGGCGGCCGACGGCCCTTTCACGATCTCGATGCTTTCGATTTCTTCGGGGTTGATGTCACCCACGCGGCTTGGCGCGTTGCCGCCGGTACCGCCGCCGCTGCCCGTCGCCGTGCTGAAGTTGGCGTTGTTGCTGGTCATGCGAATGCCGTCGATGATCCAGATCGGCTCGTTGTTGAGGCTGATCGAGTTCATGCCGCGAATGCGGATGCGCGCGCCCGTTCCGGTTTGCGTGCCGCTGGTGACGGTCACGCCCGGTGCCCGGGAGTTGAGCAGGTCGTTGAGGTTCCCCAGCGGCGACGCCTCGGCCACCTTGGCCGCGTCGATGTTGGCGGTGGCGTTGCCGATTTCCACGCGGCGCTGTTCGCCCGTGGCCGTGGTGACCACGGCGGCGAGATTCACCGCGGCTGCGGTGAGGGCGACACTCAGCGTGGCGCCCTGTCCGGCGGCAATCGTGATGGGCCGGGACTGTTCAGTGTACCCCACCCGGAGAATGCGAACGGTATAGCTGCCGGGATTCACCGGACGCAGCACCAGACGCCCTTCGGGCGTGGTCTGACCGGCAATGGTGGTACCAACGAGAAACACGCGTGCGGCTTCGATGGGCCGCTGGTTGGCCGCGTCGGTCACGGTGACGGTCAGCGTACCAGGCTGCTGTGCGCGAACTGCTGGCGCGGCCAGGGCCAACAGCCCGGCGAACGCCAACAGGGGGCGCCACGAGTGGAGCATGTGCGTGTCTCCTCGATGCGAAGGTGAGTGCCGAAACCCAACCTTGAACAAAGGGACCAGACGATACGGCAGTTTCCTTGTCCCGTATTGTTGCGTTCCATCCCTCAGATTGCCCAACTCCATCCCTGCTTCCGGCAGGCGGACCAACGTTCTCCTTCATTGCGGCGTACGCTCCGTGGCGCGCCGGCGATGCGGTCGGTGCCTTCCCCCTCGCTGCGTCCCGTCGCCCGTGCCCGCCAAGCCGAGTTCGCCCTCCGGTCCGCTGCTCGCCGTGAGTACGGCCGCCGTGCTGGCCGCCTATGCGGCGGGCTACGTGCGCACAGAGGCTGCCGCCGCCGAGCTGGCAGCCCGCAGCACGGTGCGGCGTCCCGAGGTCGGCACGGGCGGCGTCTCTCCCAGCGTGCCCATCAGGCCCGCTCCGGGGTCAGAGCTGGGGTCAGAGCTGGGGTCAGAGCTGGGGTCTGACCCCGGGTCGGTTGCGCCGAGCGCGCCGGCGACCCGTGCACCCGCAGCCCCCGATGCCGCCCCAGTGAATTCGACGGTGGCCTCCGTCCCGGCGAAACCGACCTCGACGGAGACCGGGACACCGCCCCCCACCTCGACGGAACCGGCGCCGGCACCCGTTCCCACCCTCCCCATCCCCCCCGCCCCCGCGCCGGCCTTGGCCCCGGCCCCGGTCCCGGCCCCTCCCCTAACTGTCCCCCCCGCCTCGGCGGCCGGGCCGGTAACCTGGAAGGACGGCACCTACTCCGGGTGGGGCACCTCACGGCATGGAGACGTGGAGGCTACCGTAATCATCGAAAAGGGGCGCATCACCGCAGCGGCCATCAGCCGCTGCCTCACGCGCTACTCCTGCTCGTGGATCGCGCATCTGCAGCCGCAGGTCGTGGAGCGCCAGAGCCCCGAGGTGGACAACGTGTCCGGGGCGACCGAAAGCGCCAACGCGTTCTACTACGCCGTCGTCGAAGCGCTGAAGGCCGCGCGTCAGTGACTGCCGCCACGGAGTTCGTAACCACGGAGTTCGTGACCACGGCGATGAGCACGACGGTGTCAGTGCAGCTGGTGGGAGCCATCCCCGAAGCCTCGGCCCGCGCCGCACAGGCCGTGGAGTGGTTTCGGGTGGTGGAAGCGCACGGCTCGCGCTTCCTCGGGGATTCGGAGGTGAGCCGGCTCTGCCGCAACGAGCGAGGCCCGCAGGCGGTGTCGCCGCTGCTCTTCGAACTCCTGCGCGTGGCATGGGCGGTGGCCGCTGCCACGGACGGCGCGTTCGATCCCACGCTCGGCCGCGCCCTGCACCACCACGGCTTCGATCGGTCGTGGCAGGACGGCCACCGGGTGCCGCGCAATCCCACCCCCGACACTGCGACTGCGCCCCTTTCGGGCGCGTGGCGCCAGGCGGTGCTCGATGAGGCGACCGGCACGATTGCCCTCCCGCCGCAGACGATGCTCGACCTGGGAGGGATCGCCAAGGGCTTTGCCCTGGACCTGGCCGCGCGGTCGCTGCACGACGTGCCGAACATGTGCGTTGTGGCCGGCGGTGACCTGCACTGTCGCGGGCACAATCCGCGGGGCGCGCCGTGGCGCACGGCGGTTCGTCATCCGGTGCAGCAGGACGGCGCCGCGTGCGTGGTGGAGGTCGCGGCAGAAGAGTATGCGCTGTGCACGAGCGGCGACTACGCCCGCGTCACGGCGGCCGGCCATCATCTGCTGGACCCGCGCTCCAAGGCGCCGACTCCCTCGGTGGGGTTGCGCAGTGTGACGGTGGTGGCGCCGCACGCCGTCGTGGCCGACGCCCTCGCCACCGCCGCCTTCGTGCTGGGCGCGAATGCGGGTGCGGCGCTGTGCGCCGAGCACGGGGTGGACGCCTACTCCATTGACGCGGACGGTACCCACCACGAGGTGCACGGGTGGGGATGCACCACCTTCACCCGCGCCGGCGGGACGACATGACCGCGCGCTGGCTGCGTTCACCCAAGGGGCTCTTCGCCGGCATTCTGCTGCTGCTCACGGTTCCGGCCGCGCACCATGCCGGGTGGATGCTCGTGCTGCCGGGGCTGCTCGCGGCCATCACGGCGGCGATGATTACCGACACCCCGCTGCTGCGGTGGCGCGATGGTCAGTGGACGGTCCCTGACGGGGCCCTGCTGACCGGCTGGTTGGTGGGGCTGGTGCTCAGCCCCCATGTTCCGTGGATCGTTGCCGGCGCGACTGGCGCGTTGGGCATCGTAGCCAAGCATACCCTGCGCGTGCGCCGGGCGAACGTACTCAACCCGGCGGCGGCGGCGTTGGTGGGCAGCTACTACCTCTTCGACACCGGACAGAGTTGGTGGGGCGCGCTCCCCGAACTCCCCGCGCCATGGCTGGTGCTGTCCGTCGTCACCGGGCTCTTCATCACCAGACGCCTGCACAAGCTGCCGCTGGTGCTGGCCTTTCTTGGCGCGCACTTCACCTTCGGCACGATGGCGGCCTTCGCCGGGGATCCGGCACGCGTGGCCGAGCTGTACCGATCGCCCGATGTGCACATGGTGCTGTTCTTCGCGCTCTTCATGCTGACCGATCCGCCCACCTCGCCCCCCAAGCCGGCCGATCAGATCGTGTTCGGGGTCATGGCCGCCATGGCCAGCTTTGCCCTGTTCATGCTGGTGGGTGCGGTGTATTTCCTGCTGGGTGGGTTGCTGGTGGCCAATCTCTGGGAAGGATGGCGCAAGTGGAAACGCGTGCAGGGTACGCGGCGTGCATCGCACTCGATTCGCGCTGGATGGACAACGATGCCTACGGGCACATCAACAACGTCGTCTACTACAGCTTCTTCGACACCGCGGTAAACCGGTGGCTCATCGAGCGCCACCTGCTCGACGTCATGAGTGGCGCCACCATCGCGCTCGTCGCCGAAACGCAGTGCCGCTTTCACGCGCCGGTCGCCTTTCCCGACCGCATCACCGTCGGGCTGCGGGTGGCGCATCTGGGTACGTCGAGTGTGCGCTACGAGCTGGCCATCTTTCGCAATGACGACCCGCACGCCTGTGCGACCGGGCATTTCGTGCACGTCCATGTCGACCGCCAGACGCGGCGCCCCACCCCGATTCCTGCGGCCACGCGCGACGCCCTGCGCACGCTGCTTCGGCCACCGGCCTGATGTCGGTGGTGCCCCGCGTGCGCCGCGTGCTGGGGGTGCTGCTGCTGCTGGCGGCTACCACGTCGCTGGGATGGTCACAGCGCTTTCGCACGTTCGTGGAGCCCAACGTGCCGTACGACGGTCGGTTCACCTTCGTGCGCCTGCGCTACACCGAGTTCGGGCCCAATGGCTGGGCGTTCGACTACCCGGCCATGGAGCGCAACTTCATGACCATCGTGCAGGATCTCACGGCGATGCGCTCCCATGTGGCCGGGAGCAACGTGCACCGCATGGACGACCCCCTGCTCTCACGCTATCCCATCGCGTACCTGTCGGAGCCCGGCTACTGGTACCCTGACGAAAGCGAAGCCGCCGGCCTGCGGGCCTGGCTGCAGAAGGGCGGCTTTCTCATCGTCGACGACTTCTATTTGCGGCAGTGGGAGGTGTTTGCGCGCGGCATGCGCACGGTGCTCCCCGGGGCCCAGTTCATCCGTCTCGACCGCACGCACCCCATCTTCAACGCCTTCTTCACCATCGGCACGCTCGACGGCATGCACCACCCGTCAACGCGGTCGGCGCGAGCCGAGTACTATGGCATCTTCGAAGGCAACGACCCTTCGCGCCGGCTCATGGTGATCGTGAACTTCAACAACGACATCGGCGATTACATGGAGTGGTCCGGCCAGGGCTGGTACGCAGTCAATCTCAGCAACGACGCGTACAAGTTCGCCACCAACTACCTGGTGTACGCGCTCACGCACTGACCGTCTCTCCGCGTACCCGCGCGCGCAGCAGTGCGTGACACGCATTGGAGGGGAACGGACCACCGGAGAACCAGAGAAAGGGAGCGCTGGGGCACGGGCGTACCCTGACCGTTGCGCCAGTATCTCCCGTTCCCGATTCTCCCACGATCAGTTCCCCCGCCGGCCGGGCGCGGCGCGTGCCGCAAGCACAGCCGTGCGTGACACGTTTGGGGGGGGAACTGACAACCGGAGAATCAGAGAAAGGGAGCACTGGGGCGCGGGCGTACCCTGACCGTTGCGCCAATATCCCCCGTTCCCCGATTCTCCCACGATCAGTTCCCCCGCCGGCCGGGCGCGGCGCGTGCCGCAAGCACAGCCGTGCGTGACACGTTTGGGGGGGGAACTGACAACCGGAGAATCAGAGAAAGGGAGCACTGGAGCGCGGGCGTACCCTGACCGTTGCGCCAATATCCCCCGTTCCCCGATTCTCCCTCGGTCAGTTCCCCCGCCGGCCGGGCGCGGCGCGTGCCGCAAGCACAGCCGTGCGTGACGCGCATTGGAGGGGAACGGACCACCGGAGAATCAGAGAAAGGGAGCCATGGGAGCGCGGGCGCCTACTGCCGCGTCGGAGCGCTCGCCAATGCCTTGGTCAGGCGATACAGGAACTCCTGCCCCTCGTAGAAGCTCTTGACCGCCATGCGCTCGTCGCGCCCGTGAGCGCGTGCGTCCACGGTGGGATCACTGAACAGCCCGGATACACCAAAAGCGGGAATGCCAAGGGCGCGGAAGAAGCGGGAGTCGGTGGCGCCGGTGCTCATGGTGGGGATGATGGGCATGGCCCCCCACAGCTCCGCGGTGATGCGGGTCACCGGGGTCATCACTTCCGGCAGCAACGCCGATGCCGGGGTGCTGGGGCGTTGCGACCGAATGATGACCTTGACGTTGGTGTCACCCACCGCTCGCTCGAGTTCCGCCCGCACCGACTCCGCCGTTTCCGATGGATAGATGCGGCAGTTCACGTTGGCCTCGGCCAACTGCGGCAGCGCGTTGGTGGCGTGCCCGCCCTTGAGCTCCGTGGCCACGCACGTGGTGCGCAGCATGGAGTTGTAGCGAGGATCGGCGGTCACCACCGCCACCGCCGCGGCGTCGCCGACGTTCTTCACCAGCGCCGTCATGGCCCGCCCCATGGCCGGCTCCTCGAGTGCCGCAGTCTGTGAAAAAAACGCGCGCGTCACGTCGTTGAGCTTCACGGCGAACTTGTAGCGCCCGACCTTGCCGAGCGCATCCGCGAGCTGCGTGATGGCGTTGTCGTCGCGCGGCACCGACGAGTGCCCGCCCTTGTTGGTCGCCCGCAACGTGAAGTTGGTGGTGACCTTCTCGGCCGCCTGCACGCTGTTGAAGAGCGGCTTGCCGTTGCGCAGCGTGCCCCCACCGCCCTCGTTGATCACGAGCGCGGCATCCACCAGCGGCCGGTGATTCTTGAGCAGCCAGTCCACGCCGTTGGCGGGACCACTCTCCTCGTCGGCCGTGAGCGCAATGATGATGTCGCGGTCGGGGACGTACCCTTCCTGCTTCATGCGGAACACGTTGGCCACGAAGATGGCGGCCATGGCCTTGTCGTCGGCCGTGCCGCGCCCGTAGTAGTAGCCGTCCTTCTCGGTGAAGACGAAGGGATCGAACTCCGGGGACCAGTCGGCCTTGAGCGCCTCCACCACGTCGATGTGGGCCAGCAGCAGAATGGGCTTCTGCGGTCCGCCGCGTCCGCTCCCCCGAAGGCGCGCCACCACATTGTGCTTCTCGGGGCGAGGCCCCCCCACGAAGATGTCCGCCTCGGGAACACCCGCCGCCCGAAAGCGGGCGGCCATGGCGTTCGCGGCCACGGTGATGTTCCCCGTCTCCACCCCCGTCTGAATCTCCACCAGCTCCTTGTAGATCTCGCGGGTCATCTGCTGAAAGGGCGTGAGCGCCCCGGGGCGATACACCGCGGAGGCAGGCTGTGCGGCAACCGGGCGCGGCAGCCACAGCGCCGCCATGGCGGCAACGGCGGTAACCAGTACAGCGGAACGGCGAGCCATGGAAAGCTCCTGGGGAGTGAGAAGGAAGGACCGGCTACAGGAACGAGGGTGCCGCCTGCGGCGCCAGGCCATCATCAGCGACATACCGCCGCAGCAGCGACTCCGCCGCCGGATAGTAGGCCGCAACGGGCGGCAGCCCGCCGTCGAGCAGCGGGCCGGTGTCACGCAGGGCCATGGCCACGCCTTCCGTGAGCGCCATGACATCGCGGTGCTCATGCACGCAGTGATCGAGCAGCAAGGCCAGGTGTCCCGCCAGTTCCTCCGGCGTGGGCTCGCGCACGGCGCGCCATCCGATGAATTCCAGCGCGCGCGCCAGGGCCGGGGCAGCACCGGCGCCGCCCAGGGTCGTATCGTCGGTGTAGCGCTGGCGAAGGCGCGTGAAGGAAAGGCTGTTCACGGGCGAAAGGAGTGAGCGACCCATAGAATACGCCCATGCCCGTCAATCTGCACGACTACGAGGCGCACGCCGCCCAGCGGCTTCCGCGCATGGTGTATGACTACTATGCCGGCGGCGCCAACGACGAGATTCTGCTGCGCGAGTCGCGAACGGCCTGGGACGCCCTGCGCATTCGTTACCGCGTGCTGCGCGATGTTTCGCGCCGCGACCTGGCCGTGGAGATTGACGGTCACCGTCTCGAGTGGCCGGTGATCGTGGCGCCCATGGCCTTTCAGCAGATGGCCTGCGACGAGGGCGAGGTGGCGACGGCACGCGCCACCGCCCACGCAGGGTCGGGGATGATCCTCAGCACGCTGTCGAACTGCACGATCGAGGCGGTGCGGGCGGCCACGACGGGGTTGCTCTGGTTTCAGCTGTACATCTATCGCGATCGCGGCGTGACGGCCGAACTGGTGCAGCGCGCGGAACGCGCCGGGTGCACCGGGCTGGTCCTCACGGTGGACACCCCCCTGCTCGGCCGGCGTGAGCGCGACCTGCTCAATGGCTTTCACGTCCCGCCCGAGTTTCCTGCCCCCAACCTCGGGGTGGACATGCGCGGCACCCTGGGAACATCGGCCGACATGTCGTCGGCACTGGCCCAGTTCATTCTGCATCATTGGGACGCCGGCATTGCGTGGCGCGACGTGCAATGGCTGCAGTCGGTTACGCGGCTGCCCATCTACCTGAAGGGGATCGTGCGCGGCGACGATGCCCGGCTGGCGCTCGAGCATGGGGCGCAGGGGGTCATCGTGTCCAACCACGGCGGGCGGCAGCTGGATACGGCCGTGCCCACGGCGCGCGCGCTGCCGGAGGTGGCCGATGCCATGGCCGGACGCGGGACGCTGCTCGTGGACGGGGGCATTCGTCGCGGTACCGATGTGCTCAAGGCACTGGCCCTGGGCGCCCAGGCTGTGCTGCTCGGCCGCCCCATCCTGTGGGGGTTGGCCACCAACGGTGCGCAGGGGGCACGTGATGTGCTGTCGCTGCTGCGGGACGAGGTGGATCTGGCCTTTGCCCTGGCCGGTGTGCGGACACCGGCCGAGGCAACGGCCGATCTGATAGCCTGACGCCCTACTTGCGCGACGGCTTGAAGAGATCGCGCACCGGATCGGCCGCCGGGGCCAGCGTGCGCGAGGCCTGCACCATGCGCTCCACTTCGCGCATGAGGTTCGCGTTCTCGAGCACGATGCCGTCCTTGATGGTGTGCACGATGCCCTTGGTGCGGATCATGGCGCCGCTGCGGTCGAGCGCGAGGTCGCCGAACGCATAGAGGTACTTGAGGTTCGCCGCCGGGTTGCCATCGACGATGAGCAGGTCGGCCGTGTAGCCGGGGCGCACGAGGCCGAGCTTCGGCTCGCCCAGCGTGCGCGCGGAGGTATAGGTGGCCGACTTGAGCACCTCGAGCGTCTTCATGCCGGTTTCGCGCCCCAGTTGCAGCTCGCGCACCGTGGAGAAGCCGGGCGTGGCCCAGATGTAGTTGTCGTCGGTGCCGAAGGCCACGGTGCCGCCGCGACGGTTGAACTCGAAGATGAGATCGCCCCACAGCCGATACGCCGCCGTCCAGTTGTATTCGTCGTCACTGGTCCAGTCGTAGTGATAGGCCCCGTGGAAGGCGGGGTTGGGCAGGTTCCAGTTCCAGAGCGCCTGATGCGTGTACTTTTCCGTCCACGGCAGCGACATGGCGCGGATGAGGTCGCGGTTGGCCTCGTACACCACCCGCGTGGGCAACATGGTCACCCCGCAGCGGACCAGTGAATCCACCACCGCCCCCAGCAGGCGTTCGCGGTTGGCGTACGTCCACACGCGTCCGGCCTCGCGAAAGCGGTCGTTCTCGTTGCCGTATTCGTAGTTGCGCGGAAAGTCCTGCGTGGCCCCGTCGAGCGACGATTCGGCGTAGCCGTAGTGGTGCTCGATCATGGTGACCCCGGCGCAGGCGGCCTTCACCGCCTGGGTCACCGCCGTGTTGGCCGGCTGGAGGTGGAACGACGTGATCATGTCGTTGGCCTTGGCGGCTTTCGCAATGGCCCCCACCAACTCGAGGTTCCACCCCAACGGGTCCATGGAAATGACGCGCACGCCGTTGGCGGCCATGGCCTTCACCACCTGCGGGGCCATGGACGGGTCGTCGAGTTGCAGCCGCGAGAAGGTCGTGCCGGCACCATAGCTCACCAGCGGATACATGCGCGGTGCGATCATCTCGTTGGCCGCGCTGCGCCTGGCCTCGCGCATGCCGTCGGCATAGCCCCGGTCGGCGGCATTGACCATGGTGGTCACGCCCATGGCGAGCTTCAGGTAGTAGACGTACTCGATCTCCATGGGCAGGGTGCGGATGTGCGTATGGAGATCGATCATGCCCGGCATGACGAACTTGCCGCCCGCGTCGATGATGCGGTCGCCCGTCATGCGGGGCCGCGCGCCGGCACGTTCCGCGGTGACCGGGTCGAAGGGCACCATCTCGGTAATCAGGTTGCCTTCGACCTTGATGTCGTACGGTCCTGCCGGCGGGCCGCCATGGCCGGGAATGACCATCGCGTTGCGAATGACCAGCGCCTTGTACGGGCCCGCCCCCAGGTCACCGAACGACTTCGTGATGATGGGCGTGGCGGCGACTGGCACCGTGGCCGGGCGGGGCTGCGCGGACAGCGAGGCGGCCGCCAGGAGCGCGGTGGCCAGGGTGACGGTGGCGGTGCAGCGGGCAACAACGGAGGGCATGGCGCGGGGAGTGAAATGTGGACGGACGCGCGAAGGCGAGCACCGCGGGGGCGAGGCGCGCTCCGTGGCGGGGCCGGCAGCCGCCGGTGCGGTGGGGGCGCCGGCGCGGTGGGCTACAGCAGCGACGGATTGCGCAGCCAGACCGATACCGTGAGGGCCGTCGCGAACGACACCCACGCCAGATAGGGAGCCAGCAGATAGCCTGCCGTGGTATCGTGCCGCCGGAAGGCGATGAGCGTGGCGACGATGCAGCCCCAGAGGGCGAGCACCTCCGCCGTGGCCCACGGCCCGTCGCGCCACACGAAGAAGAGCCAGGTCCAGAGTGCGTTGAGCGCCAGTTGGACGAGATACAGCGCCATGGCCGCGCGGGCGCCGGCGAGCCCGCTGGCGCGCCACACCCGCCACGCCGCGACGGCCATGAGCAGGTACAGGAGGCTCCAGACCGGGCCGAACAGCCATGCTGGTGGGGCCCAGACCGGCTTGTCGAGGATGGCGTAGAACGCGGCCGACGAGCGCGACGCGACGGCAGCCCCGGCCGCCGCCGCGCTGGTCACGGCGATGGAGACGAGCAGGGCGGGAAGGCCGGCATGGGCGCGGCCGGCAGCAGCGGACGTCATGGCGGTAAGCTCGCGCGCGGCACGGCCGGGCGACAGGGCCCGGGGCGTGACCGCAGCCGGGGGGGCGTGAGGCGGCCCGGTGGACCATCTGCCAAACCGCGCCAACTGCTTCCGTATCACGACTGCCCCCGCTCCAGCTGATCCCCGGTGGCTGCGGGAACTTGCCCGTTCATCCGGTGCGGGAGTTTGGGTGTTCACCTACACACGCCGGGGCGTTGTGCTTACGGGCCGGCGCCTGCCACTCGGCCTCCTTCTGCGCCACGTACGCATCGAGCGCCGCCTGTTCGTAGCGCACCGTACGTGCGCTCCCCTTCCGGAAGGCAGGCCCTTCCCCCTGCGCCCGCAAGTTGGCGAGCATTTTGTGCGACAGCCTGCGATACCGGGCAGCGTCGCGAGAATTGAGATACGCCCAAAGAACCTCTTGTCCGCACAAGTGCGGACCGTCCGCGCTCGATTAGAGTAGGGGGAGCGCGTTCCCCCTGGCGTGTCTCAAGGCGCACGTTATCGGCGCTGTTGGGCGGTGAACGGATGCTATGGGAAGATTTGTTGCTGAGGGGGCGGACAGGATGTCCGATGAGGTCTTGGGCGGTATATCGAACATCCACTGGCAATCGGCAGGTGTGCATTTCCGCACCTATCCGGTGACCGGGTCGACTTCAACGGCGGCGGACGAGCTTGCGTAGCTGGGGGGCTTACCTTACCGTACGCAATATCAAGTGGACTGGGGAACCCCGGTCGGCGCTAGGCTCCGGTGAACACCGGGGCCTTTCTGCTTTATGCGCTCAGAGCGGAAACACTTCAAGGCCGAAGCCATCAAGCTGTCCGCGTGGACCTCTCCTGAGCTTCGGCTGAATGAGGTCGTAGGCACGATTCACCTGCTCCGGGCGCAGCACGTGCAGGCCGATCGGCCTGGCAACTAAGTCAGCCAACTGAAGACCCGTGGTAATCGTCTTCTTGTCGGCCATGATGATCTCAATAGGGATCTTGCTGCAGGTAGCGTTCGCACCACCCGTCACGCGTCGGAACTCAAGTTCGAGTTCTTTGTCTTCTTTCGGGCCCCGACACTCGAATACGAAATGGGTGAGCTTGCCATCTTGTCCGTTCTCGTGAAGAAAAGCGCAGACGCGTTCGAGCCCGTACTCAAGTCCAATTGCATAGGGATTCTCCGGGCGATGGTACTTCTTGACCAATCGCTCCTTCTGAATCACGATTGCGACAATAGTGAATGGAGCGATATCGATGAGGGTGCTCATGTCTTTCATGAACGCCGCACGAAGACTCGCATCAGTTAGGAAGCGAAACGCATTCTTCGCCTTCCGAATCTCGTGCTCGTGAAGCACGACTTGATCGTGGCCGAAGTGAGCGAACTTGAAGCGCAGCATCGCCGGGACGACCGTGTTCGCCAGCGCGCTCTTCTCGAAAATGCAGAACGCCAGTACGAAAAGCGGATAATTCGGGTCGGTGGACTGCAGCCCATGATCCCCGCTCTCGTCCACGTACACGATGTAATCGCCGTTCTCCACGGCCTCACGGCGGTCGATTTCCTTCATTGGCTTTCAGCGGGGGTGACAGTGCTGAACGTGTGGCGCCCTAATCTGAACGGGGAGTGAGTGGTCGACGCAAACCCACCACTTTCGCTGTGGACTTTCCCTCAACTTTCCCCAGCCTTCCATGCACAGGAACTGTCACAAAAATGACGAAGCCCGCCAAGAGCTCAGCTCTTCGCGGGCTTTCGTTTACACAGTCGGGACGGCGGGATTCGAACCCGCGACCCCCTGAACCCCATACTCAAGGTGCAGCGCGCAAATCACGGCACCAGAGGGAGTTAGCGACCCGTTGAGTGGCGTTGTATGACGCATTCAGGGGGTCGCCAGCGCATAAACGCAGCGTGGATGGTGCGCCACGTCGCACAGTACGCCATACACTTCTCAGTCGGTGAAGGTTCGCAGGCCGCCGGCAAGCCGCGTGCGGGGCTGGTCGCCCTCCTCGGCACGGTGGGGCGGAAGCCACCGCGAGGCGGAGGACATCGACGGACCTCACTGTCCCCCTGCCAGCAGTGCACCGTACGACGGAAGCTCCCGAGCCCTCAGTCGCTCGAAGCGTACAACGCCGGCCCCGTCGACCAGGATGTGGTCCGGCGTACCGTAGGGCTGGAAGGCGGCCCCCGCCTCACCGCGCTTGTCCTGAAACACCGGGAACGAGTATCGCTGTTGGCGCATCCACGCCAGAAGTGAGGCGTCGATGTTGTCCGTGGTCACGGCCACCAGCCGCACACCCATTCGGGCGAGCTCTCCACTGACACGCTGCAATTCGGGAAGCTCCTGCAGGGAGCCTCCGCACCACCGCGACCAGAACGCAAAGACGGTGGGTTTTCCTCCGACGAGCGACTCGAGACTCTGTTCCTTGCCTTCTGCATCGACGAGCCGCACGATGCCCGGCAAGTGCCGACGAACGCCGTTCGCTGCCAGCCTGGCGCGCATGCTGTCGCTCGCCGCCCGCTCCCACACGGCCCACTCGCCGCTCTTCTCGAAGCGCGCAAAACGGGCGCGCCACCCGTCGCGTTGTGTGGTGGGTATCGAGGGGTCGGCTGAGGCAAATGCGGCAGCCCGCGCTGCCTGGATGGTGTCGCCAATCGCGAGGTGCAGGTCGCTCAGCTCACCATACAGGTCGCTTCGCCATGTCATTCGCGTTGCCACTGCAAGCGTGTCGGCGGCCGCCGCCTCGCGGCCGACGTTGCGCAGCGCGCGCCCGAGCGCCAACAGTGTACTGGCCACGAACTGCGAATGTTCACGTTGGGCTTGCGCGACCGTCAGACCAAGTGGTCGGGTACTGTCCGATACGTCGCCGAACCGCGCCAACTGCTTCCGCATCATGGCTGCCCCTGTGCCAGCGAGCGCCGGGATTTCGGCGTATGCCCCTCCAATGGGCGCCTCGAAGTATCCGGGTGGACCGAACGACAGGAGGCGTTCCCCCCACGTCTTCAAGGCACTCGCTTCGCGCGATTGGCTGGCGATCACGAAGCCCTGGAGCGACAACGCAGCGCGGTTCATGCTGTCGGTGTGCCAGAGCGTCTCGAGACGGCGCAGCCGTTCATCGCGCTCACTGGTACCCTGCAGCGCCCTCCACATTCGCCCCATGGCGAGCACGCGTGACCGTGGGTGATCCTTCTCGAGCCGTGTGGCCCAATACTTCACGGCGAGCGAATCGTCGACCGCCTCAGCGTATTGG
>NZ_JAJTHI010000019.1 GCF_021298855.1 Gemmatimonas sp. | reverse complement strand
CTCCGCGCCGCTGCGGATCGGAGCTGCCGAGGCCGTGGCTGGATCCTGACGCCGCTCATGCCGGATACCGGAGGTGCGGTGAGGTGCGCGCGTCGCCACGGACGTCAGCGGCCCCCGAGTGCGTCGGCCTGAGTGGCGTACAGCGGAAAGAGCGCGTCGAGCCGCGTGAGTTCGAAGAGGGTGCGGAGGTCTTCGTTGAGTCCGACGAGCCGCAGCTCTCCCCCGGCTTCCCGCAATCGGCGGCTCAGGGACACGAGCGCCCCGAGCCCCGAGCTGTCGATGTACCCGGAGTGGCTGAAGTCCACCACCACCCGGCGAGCCCCCTGCTCTGCTGCGTCGAGGACGGCCTGCTTGAACTCCTGCCGGTTCGTCACGACGAGTTGACCCTCCACCGTGACCACCACGGTGTCGTCTGTACGAGAAAGTGCGAAGCTCATGCCTGGCTCGGGGAGTGAGGGACTACGGCGTTTCGGCGGCCTGCAGGGCCGTCACCGCCGCCACATGCACAATGTCGTCGGCTGTCGCCCCCCGAGACAAGTCACTGCAGGGTTTGGCGAGTCCCTGCAGGATGGGGCCGATGGCAATGCCATGGCCCAGCCGCTGCGTGAGCTTGTAGGCGATGTTGCCGGCATCGAGGGAGGGGAAGACCAGGACGTTGGCCACCCCCGCAGCCGGTTCTCCTGATGCCTTGCGGCGGGCCAGTTCCGGAATGAGCGCCGCGTCGACCTGCAACTCACCGGACACGACGAGTGCCGGCGCCTCCGCGCGCACGATCGCCACCGCTTCCCGCACCTTGCTGACCGAGGGGCCGTCGGCGCTCCCCATGGTGCTGTAGGACAGGAACGCGACGCGGGGCTCGTCGCCCACGATGCGCCGCCGATCGGCTGCCGCCGCCAACGCAATGTCGGCCAACTGCCGCGCCGTCGGGTCGGGTACCACGGCACAGTCAGTGTACGTAAGGACTTCTCCCTCATTCCCGCGAAACGGCGGCACGCACAGGTAGAAGGCGGACGAGACCGTTCTCACGCCGCGCGCCGCGCCGATGGTCCACAGGGCGGCGCGCAGCACGTCGGCCGTGGTGTGTACCGCACCAGCCACACAGCCATCAGCTTCGCCGAGTGCCACGAGACAGTCGGCGAAGTAGAGCGGGTCACGGGCCAGCCGTTCGGCATCCTCCCGCATCAGACCGCGGCTGCCGCGCCGCGCCAGCAGGTGCTCCACAACCGCCGCTCCTCGCGGATCCTCCAGCGGATCCACGATGACGGCACCGGCCGGAACGACGCCTGTCGGGGCGTCGCCTCGGCGAACCAGCACCGGCGTGACACTCCCCAGCTGCTGCAGCCGATGGACTGCCGACGCCGTGCGCGGATCCGTGGCTTCCGGGAACAGGATGGTCCGACGCGTTGGCGCCACCCGCCGATGGAGCGACGCCAGAAAGTCGCTCGCCGCATGGTTCGGCGCGGCAAACTCCGCTCGCTCGCTCACGTCACCGGCCGACTGGGCGACGGCAGGGCTGGTTGCCCGAATCCCTGTTCGCGATACCGGGACACGAGCGCCTCCCCCACCACCGGATGTACCAATCCCGAGACGTCGCCGCCGAACTTCGCCACCTCCCGCACCATGCTCGAGCTGATGTACGTCGTGTCGAGCGAGGGGGTCATGAAGACGGTCTCGAGGTCCGGATAGAGATGCCGGTTCATGAGGGCAATCTGAAACTCGTACTCGAAGTCGCTGACCGCACGGAGTCCGCGCACATTGACGCGCGCGCCCACCTCCCGGGCGAACTCGACGAGCAAGCCCCTGAACGAGCGCACCTCGATGCGCGGATCGCCGTGGGTGCACTCGTGGATGAACGCCATGCGTTCGTCAACCGTGAACAGCGGTTGCTTGTTCATGTTGTTGGCAACCGCCACGATGAGGTGATCAGCGAACGTCAGCGTCCGCCTGATCAGGTCTTCGTGCCCATGGGTGACCGGATCGAAGGAGCCGGCGTACAGCGCGACGAGCGGGCCGCGCGGACGATCGCGGTCGGCCGGAGCGGCCGTGTCGAGGTTCACGAGTCGAGGCGGAAAAAGGTCAGGGCGGTTGTCCCGTACCGTCGGGTCTCTCCCATGGTCGGGAGCGCCACCGACGACGAATGTTCAACGGCGAACACGGCCGCGAAAGGGACGGCGAGCCATTGCTCAGCCAGTCGGCGGGCCGTGTCGCTGGCGTACGGTGGGTCGGCGAACGCCACATCATAGCTGCCCGGGCGCAGCTGTTCCACGAAGTGTACCGCCTCGCCCCGGTGGATGACGGCGCCGGCGTGCCCTCCCAACGCGTCGAGGTTTGTCTGAAGCACCTTGAGGGCGCGGGGCGCCTGCTCGACGAAATCACAGTGTGCCGCCCCCCGCGAGAGACTCTCGAGACCCAGGGCGCCGCTTCCGGCGCACAAGTCGAGGACTCGCGCGTCGGGCAGCAGCGGATGCACGATGCTCATCCACGCTTCGCGCACCCGGTCCGCGGTGGGACGCACCAGATCACCGGGGGGCGCGGCGAGACGCCGCCCCTTCCAGCGGCCGGCAATGATGCGCATATCGCCTATTCTCCGGGATGGCGGACGTCCGCCACGCGCAGCTGCAACCGAGACACGCCGCGATACTCATCGCGTTCGAGCTTGAAGACCAGGTCGAAGGCCCTGGCGACATCGAAGCTGCCCGCACGCTCGGCCATCCCCCACCCCACCGCTTCCAGGTCGCCACGACGCGCCTCGACCAGGAACTTGAGTCCATCACTGCCGATCTTGCGCGGCGAACTGGCGAGGCGCGCGCCCGTGGCCCGAAAGACCGGGGCCGGGTTGCCCACCCCAAACGGTTCGAAGTGGCGGAGCAGCTTCTCGAGATCCTCGCCAATGTCGTCGAGCGGGACGTCGAGATCCACGCGGAGCACCGGGACGAGATCGTCGGCGGTAAGCCGTCGCTTCGCCACCTCATCGAAACGCTCGACGAACGCCGGCAACTGCTGCGCGTCCATGGTCAGGCCGGCCGCCGCGCGGTGGCCACCATATCGCTGGAACAGATCGGCGCACTCGCCAAGGGCCGCGTGCAGATCGAAGGCGCTGATGGAGCGCCCGGAGCCCTTCCCCACCCCGTGCTCCACCGCCACGAGGACCGCGGGTCGTGCGGTCTGCTCCACGATCCGCGACGCTACGATGCCGATGACCCCCGCATGCCAGCCCTCCCTGTGCAGGACATGGGCAAACCGGTCGCGTGCCGATGGCTGGTCGACCTGACGCAAAGCGTCGTCGAGTACCGCGCGATCGAGTTCCTGTCGCGCGCGATTGAGCTCTTCCAGTTCGCGCGCGATCGCGTTGGCTTCGTCCTCGCGCTCGGCCAACAGCAGACGCAGCCCGAGCTTGGCATCGGCGATGCGCCCGGCCGCGTTGAGCCGCGGCGCCAGCACGAAGCCAACGCGCCCGGCGGTGAGCGCCTTGCCTTCGAGCCCGGACGACCGGATGAGCGCCCGCAACCCGGGGTGGGTGGTCTCGGCCAGCAGCTTCAACCCGTAGCGCACGAGCACGCGATTCTCCCCACGCAGGGGTGCCACGTCGGCAATCGTGGCGAGCGCCACCAGATCGAGCTGATGGTGAGCCAGCGACACGGGCACGCCCAGCGCCTCGCACAGTGCCAGCGCCAGCTTGTAGGCAACACCCACCGCCGCGAGATCCTTGTCGCTCGACGCGCACGCGGGGTGGCGCGGGTTGCACACCGCATAGGCCGGCGGCATGCCGTGCCCCGGGAGGTGATGATCGGTGACGATGACATCCACCCCGGCGCGCATCAGGTCGTCCACGGCGCCGTGGGCGCTCGTGCCGCAGTCGCAGGTCACGACCAGCGAGGCCCCCGCGGCCCGCGCGGCGGCCACGCCGGCCGCGCCCAGGTCATACCCGTCGGTCAGGCGGTTGGGAACGAAGGGCACCACGTGGCGGGCGCCGCATCCGCGCAGCACGCGGGTGAGCAGCGCCGTCGATGACATCCCGTCCACGTCGTAATCGCCGTGCACGAAGATGACCTCCTGTCGGCGCACGGCATCGGCCATGCGCGCCACGGCGCGCGCCGCGTCATGCAGGAAGCCGGGGGCCTCGACCTGGTCGAGTCGTGGGCGCAGGAACCGCTTCGCGGCATCGGGGGCCGAGTAGCCGCGCGCGGCAAGCAGCCGACACACGCCGGCGGGCAGCAGCAGCTCCTGCTGCAGCCGAGCCACGGTGTCGGGGGCGGGGGGCGGAACGGGCACCCAGCGGGCCGCCGGGCGCAGCGGCGCCATCCCCGGCGACGAGGCGGTGCCTTTGGCGAAGGCGCTCAACGACGCGCCGCGTGATGGGGGAGCAGACACGCTGGCAATCTACGCCGGCGCTCGAGCGAGGGGCAGGCGCGCGGCGGGAATCGGCGCGCAGCGCTCAGGCGCTCGCGCGCTGGTACAGCAATACGCCGCACTCCTCGCAGGGTTCAATCACCGTACCGGTCGACATGATTGCTCGCCGCTGCAGGGGAATGGCCGTGTCGCACGCACTGCAGCAATTCCCGCGCACCTCGATCAGTGCCGCCGTGCGGCGGCGTGACGCCACCCGCTCATACTTGGCCAGCAGCCCCACCGTCACCGCAGACGAGGCGAGCTGTCGACGGGCACGCTCGGTGGCGAGTTCGGCATCGATGCCGGCACGCTGACGCTCCAACTCGTCGCGCGCGGCTCCCTGATCGACACTGACTTGGGCCAACACTTCGCGATGCGCCGACAGGGCGGTGCGCAGATCGGTGACCCGGCGCGCCATCGTGAGTGCTTCGCTTTCTCCATCGGCCAGTGCCCGGCGCGAGGCCTCCACGCGCCCCGCCGCCTCGGTGGCATCCTGCAGTCGTTCCGCCGCCGCCAGCGCCGCCGCGGCATGCTCGTGCAGCGCTCGTGTTTCGGCCAGCCGCCGGTCGAGCACGCGCTGACGGGTCAGTTCCCGTTCGAGTGCCGCCTCCGTTCGCGCGACTTCTTCGACTGCGCGCTTTTGCGTGGCGTCGAGCAGGCTCAACCGAGGCGCAAGGGCATCGCGCCGCGCTTCGATGTCGCGGATCCTGTCATCGTGGGCCTGCACCGCGAGCAGTGCCTCGAGATCACCATGCCCCACCGTTCACGTCCCCCCAGCTTTCGGCCGACCGCGCGGGGAGCGCATCGGCATCAGTCGTCGAATCTCCGCCTCCACCTCCAACCGTTCCCGCATCAGGGTGTCGTGCTCTTCGCGGGTGGCGCCGCGCATGGCCACCCGCAATTCATCGACCCGCCGTTCCAGTACGCGCACGTCGAGCTTGCAGAGGCTGAGGCCGATGTCGGCGGCAACGACATCGAAGGCGCCCGCCTCGGTGAGCTCACGCAAGACCCGCAACGTCTCCGGGGTCAGGCGTTCCGCGACCTGTTCGAGGTCGTTGTCCAGCGGGGCGTGCAGCAGCACGTCGAACAGTTCACGGTACGCCGGATCACGGAAGGTGTCGGGGGGATGCCGCTCCGCGACACGTTCGGCCACGCCGCGCTCGACCAGCATGGCGCGTACCAACGCCCGCTCAACCGGCTCGTCGCGTCGGGGGCGCGGCGGCACGTTGGTGGCCTGCCATTCCGGTCCCGGCTTGTACCCCCGCCGGCGCGGCGTCCACGCGGGCCGCTGTTCAGCCGGCGGAGGCGGCAAGGGGGCCGGCTCGTCCTCACGCCCGAACCCTGCCCACGCGTCGTCACCCGGCGGCCCCTGACGCAGGGACTCGTCGGCGCCTTCGCCCCACCCCGCCCCACCGACCGCCCGTCCCGGATGGCGACGAACACCCGCTTCCGGCAGCGCATCGGCCTCGGCCGACAGCGTCGCCTTGTCCACATGGGTGACGTCGGCCAGGCGCGCCAGATACATGTCCCGCGTGAGCGGTTCCTTCGCGGCGCGGATCGTGGGGAGCAACTTGTCGATGGCCGTTCGGCGGTGTCGCAGATCGGTAAACCACCCACGGCGCTCGAGCAGCTGCACCTGCCGATCGAACAGGTCGATGGCCTGGCCCAACTGCGCCTCCATCCCCGCCCGTCCGTGCTCGTGCACGAAACTGTCGGGGTCCTCCCCGTCCGGCAGACTGACGACCTGCACCGACGCTCGCGCCCGCAGCAGCTCCAGCCCCGAGCGAAAAGTGGCCTTCTGTCCGGCCTCGTCACTGTCGTACAGCAGGAATACGTTCGCGGTATAACGGGTGAGGAGGTGCGCCTGCTCCTCGGTGAGCGCCGTTCCGAGCGGGGCGACCACCTCTTCCAGGCCTGCCAGCGACAACCGGATGGCGTCGAGATACCCTTCGACCACGATGGCCCGCTCGACACGGCGCATGGCCTGCTTCGCCGTGTGCAACCCGTACAGTGTTCGGCGCTTCTGAAAGACCGACGATTCGGGACTGTTGAGATACTTCGGCTGCTCGTCACCCATGGCGCGGCCGCCGAAGCCGACATAGCGGCCGAGTTCGTCCTGGATGGGAAACATCACGCGACCGCGAAAGCGGATGCGCGGCTCCCCCTCCCCATCCCGATGCACGAGAATGCCACACTCCAGCTGGCGCGCGTCATCCACCCCGAGGGCGTGCAGATGCCGGCGAAGCGCTTGCGGATCGCGCGGGGCAAACCCCAATCCGAAGCGATGCCAGGCATGCGGATCGAGAGCGCGCGACTCGAGGTACTCGCGCGCCGGACGCCCGGTCTGTTCGTCCCGCAGCTGCCCCTGGAACCATTCCGCGGCCGCGGCAAGCGCCTCGTAGTTGGGCGCGTTCGGATCGGGCGCCTGTGCCCGACGTGGAGTGTCGACGACTTCGATTCCCACCTTCTCGCCGATGTACTTCACGGCGGATGGCCAGTCGAGACCGAGGCGCTTGCGAATGAAGGTGAACACGTCACCGCTTTCGTGGCAGACGAAGCAGTGATAGCTGCCGTGCGAGGGGGAGATGGAGAAGTTGGGGTTCTTCCCCTGGTGAAAGGGACACGGCCCGCGCCACGTCCCCCCCGAACGCTTGAGCGGGACGAACTCGCCGATCACCTCGACAATGTCCGCTGCCTGACGGACCCGTTCCACGGTTTCGTCAGCGATCACGAGTCCCACGCCCCCCCATGCGCCCGGTGCATACCCGAATCAACCGGCTCTAGGCCAGCTCCGCCACCGTGACGCCGTCACCACCTTCGTTCCAGGCCCCAAGGCGGAAGCCGGTGACGCGTGTGTCCTTCTTGAGCATCTCGCCGACGCGCGCGCGAAGTGCCCCCGTGCCCTTGCCGTGAATGATGCGGAGTTCGCGAAGGTCGTTGCGAATGGCCGCATCGAGGGCCTGCAGCACCTGATCATCGACCTCGTCCACGCGCAGCCCGCGGACATCGACCTCGCGCACGGGCTCGACTTCCGGGATGTCCCCCAAGGCCAGCTTGAACGTGGCCACCGGTGCCGCCTTGGTTCGCGTCAGCGCCGAGATGGGGACGGTCAGCGACAACGACCCCACGGTCACGCGGGCTTCGTCGCCCCGAATGGAGACGATGCGCCCGGCCTTGTCCCCGAGCGTCGAGACCAGGACATGTTCCCCTGTGGTCAGGGGGCGCGACGGTATGGGGCGGGCGACTGGAACCGGCGCCGCCCCCGCCTTGCGCTGTTCGGCGCGCGCGCGCCCGCGCGCCGCACGCTGCTCCGCCGCCTCGAGCGCCTGGCTCTGTGCCGCGGCCGCCTGCTCGATGGTGCGCCGCGTGGCGCGCGCGGCATCGTCGAAATCGGCCGCGGCGTTGGCGGCACGCGCGCGAATCTCCGCAATGGCACGCTCCACTTGTCCACGCGCGTCGAGCAGGTAGCGTCGCGCTTCCTGCCGCGCCTTGCGTTCCGCCTCGCGCTCCTGCTCGCGCACCTTCTGCTCGCGATCGCTCACCGCGGCCATGCGCGCCCGGACCTTGTCGTTCTCGCGCTGCACGAGCTGCTCACGCTCGCCCAGCAGCGCCTCGCGTGCTTCGACATCGGCAAGCAGCACCGCCAGATCGCGCTCGCCCTGCGGCAACCGTTCTTCGGCACGCGCAATGACCGCTTCGGGCAGCTGCAGACGGCGCGCGATGCTCAACCCATAGCTGCGCCCGGGGATACCCTTGAGCAGGCGGTAGGTTGGCGCAAGCTGGACGGCATCGAATTGCAGCGACGCATTCACCACCCCCGGCACATCGGAAGCAAGCAGCTTGAGCTGGCCGAGGTGCGTGGTGGCCATCGTCAGCGTGCCGCGCCGGGTCAGCGTCTCGAGAATGGCACCGCCGAGGGCGGCGCCTTCCGCGGGATCGGTCCCCGAACCGAGTTCGTCGATGAGCACGAGCGATGCCGGGGTGGCCGCATGCAGGATCTCCGCGAGGTTCTTGAGGTGGGCACTGAACGTGGAGAGGCTGGCCTCGATACTCTGCTCGTCGCCCACGTCGGCGAGCACGTTGTCGAACACCGGCAGCCGACTCAATGCACCCACGGGGGCCGGTACACCGGCCTGTGCCATCATGCACACCAGCCCGGTCGCCTTGAGCAGCACCGTCTTGCCGCCCGTGTTGGGGCCGGAAACCAGGAGGGTGCGCTCGTCGGCGTGCAAGGTGAGATCGAACGGCACGACAGGGATCCCCTTGGCGAGCAGCAAGGGATGTCGTCCATCGACGATGCACAGCCCCTCGGCGGGGGCGCCGAAGGCGAGGGGAGCGCAGTTGGCATCGACGCTGTAGCGCGCCCGCGCATAGAGGCTGTCGAGGGCGACCAACGCACCGAAGGCCGCCCCGATTGCCTCGTGATAGGGGTGCAGCGCCTCGGTGAGGTCGCGCAGCACCCGCTCCACTTCGCGCTGCTCCTCGATCTCGAGTTCACGCACGCGATTCCCGAATTCCACGGCCGCCGGGGGCTCGACGAAGATCGTCGCGCCCGTGCCCGAACTGTCGTGCACGATGCCGCCCACGTACCCCTTGGCCTCGCGCCGCATGGGAATGACCCAGCGGCCATTCCGCATGGTAATGGAGAGGTCGCTGACCTGATGATGCGACTCGAGCTTGCCCATCTCGCGTTCGAGCAGCCGCACGAGTTCCCCCTCCGCCTGCCGCAACTCACGGCGGACGCGGCGCAGGGCTGGCGAGGCATCATCGCGCACGGTGCCATCGTCACTGATGGCGCGCGCAATGGCCTCCTCCTGCGCCCGCAAGTCGATGAGGGCCTGCGCGTAGCCGGTGAGGTAGGCCAACACGATCGCCGGCCGGCGCGGGTCGCGCAGCATCTCCCGCATGCGCCGCGACGAGCGCAACAGGGTGGCCCCCTGCAGCAACTCGAGGGCCGTCCACGTGAGCCCCGCAATGCGCAGTCGCTTGAGCGCCTCGCCGAGGTCGGGGATGCTCTCCGTGGGCCACCCGAGCTCCGACAGCAGGAGGGCGCGCACCGCGTTCACCCGGGCATGCTCAGCCTCGATCCACTCGCGGTCGGTGCGCGGCACCAGTGCCCGAACGGCCGCAGCCCCCGGGGCCGACGATGCCCGTCCGGCCACATACGCCAAGAGGCGAGGAAACTCGAGAATGCCGAGCGCGTGCGCGTTCATGAAATCCGGCTGGCGAGCCGGCTCGTGCCGGCGTTAAGCGCGCGCGAGCTCCTCGCGCGCCACGGAGTTGATGACACCGCCATCAACGCGCCCCTTGAAGGCGGGCATGACGCGGGCCATGACGGCACCCACGTTGGCGGCGCCAGCGGCAATGGCCTGCTGCACGGCCGCCCGTACTTCGGCGGGGTCGACCTGCGCGGGCAGGTAGACCTCGAGCAGCGTGACCTCCTGCTGCTCCTTGTCCTGCAAATCGGTGCGACCCGCCTTGGCGTACAGCTCGACGGATTCACGCCGCTTCTTGATTCCCTTGCGGATGACGTCGATGACGTCATCGTCGGTGGCGCCCCGGCGCAGCTCGATCTCGCGATTTCTGACCTCGGACACGATCATGCCAAGCAGCATCACGCGATCCTTCTGCTGTTCCCGCCTGGCGGCCGCCTGATCTCCCTGCAGCCGCGCCAGCAGCGAACGGCCACTGGCGTCCACGGGACCGCTCACCCGTTCCGGGTGCGGCGATTCTTACGGACAGCCGCGTTCATCTTGCGCTTGCGACGCTCCGACGGCTTCTCGTAATGGCGATGCTTGCGCAGGTCGGACAGGATGCCGGCCTTTTCGCACTTCTTCTTGAAGCGCTTGAGCGCGCGCTCGAAGTTTTCGTCCTCGTGGATAATGACTTCCGACAAACTGAACCTCGGTTGTGATCGCGACCGCGTCGCGACGTGTGCAGGAATGAGAAAATCAGCCCTTTTCGGGCCAGCCTCTAATGCTAGACGCCCCGACTTCCACGGTCAAGCGGACAAACGGGAGTAATTGCCGCTGCGGCAGGTGGTTAGGGGACCGCCCTGCCCTGCAGGACGGCCGGGGATCCCGCCATTCACCCGGGCGGCCATCCAAGCGGACGCCCACCCAACACGTGCAGGTGCAAGTGTCCAACCGACTGCCCTCCATCGCGCCCCACGTTGGTGACGACGCGATAGCCCGAGTCGGCGACCCCCTCGCGGCGGGCCACCTCCGCGGCCAAGGCCATCGTTTCCCCAAGGAGTGCGGCGTCCGACGCGGCCGCCAGCGAGTCCACGTGCGCCCGCGGAATCACCAGCACGTGGACCGGCGCCTGCGGATGCAGGTCCCGGAAGGCCATGGCGAGCGCGTTTTCGGCCACGATCGTGGCCGGCAGGGTACCCGCCGCAATACGACAGAACAGACACGAGTCGGTCACGCCCCCTCCAGAGGTTCGGGCTGAGTCTCCGCACACGATGACGGGGCCGTCCCGAACACCATGCGGGCCGCCGCCAGCGCGGCCACGGCCGCTGTTTCGAAGCGCAGGATGGTCGGGCCAACGCTGACCGAACGGAAACCGGCCGCGGCCAGCAGCGCCAGTTCGTCGCGCTCCAAACCGCCCTCGGGGCCGACCGCGATGACGAGCGGGTGTGACAGCGGTGGCGATGCGTGTCCGACAAACGGTGCGCCGCCGGGATCGAGCACCACCCGGTCGCCTGAGGGCGCGGCAAGCAGCGCCCGCTCCAGATTGGCCTCGGGAAAAGGCTGCGGCAGCCAGGCGCCTTCAGACTGGGCCAACGCCCCCTCCATACGGGCGCGTACCTTCCCCTGGAAACCGACCCCCTCGCCCCGCGGAGAGACGCTGCGGGAGCGTCGCCAGAGGACCGGACGCCAACTCGTCGCCCCCAGTTCGGCGGATTTCTCCGCCAGCCACAGCATCCGGTCCCGATCGGCAACGGGCACCAGCAAATGCACCGGCGGCAGCGGCTCGACGCGCTGCGCCGACGTGATGTCGATGTGCGCCGCGCTCTTGCTGACCTGGACGACGATCCCTTCCCCGACCAGCCCCTGTCCGTCGCGAACACCGACCAGGGCGCCCGGCCCACGCCGCAGCACGCGCAGGTGTCGCGCGGCAGCCTCGTCGAGCGTCACCATGCTCCCGGCGCTGAATGCGCTGGCGGTAACGAACTGCGGCCGTCCGGCGGCTACGCCAGTGCGATCGAGACCGACCACCAGATATCCTCCGCATCCTCTTCCAGGAGGCGCCAGCCGTGCGCCGCCAGCACCTGCCGCATCGTGTCGCGTTCCTCGAGCAGTATGCCGCTGAGAATGGCGGTGCCGCCAGGCCGGAGGGCGGCGGCGATCGCCGGCAGCAGCTCGATGAGCACCGACGAAATGATGTTGGCCAGCACCAGGTCCACCGGCGCCACCAGGGGGAGCAGCACCCCGGCGTCGGCCTCGAATACATGTACCCGATCGCTCACTCCGTTGCGCGCCACATTTCGTTCGGCGTCGGGGATGGCGTCGGCGTCGAGCTCAATGGCATACACCCGCCCGGCGCCCAGCTTCGCGGCGGCAATCGACAGCACGGCGCTCCCGGCCCCAAGGTCGGCCACCACGGCGCCGGGCGACAACTGACGCGGCAGCAACCGCACGACGCCTCGTGTGGTGGCATGCTCCCCGGTTCCGAAGGCCATGCCGGGTTCGATGACGATCGAGGTCTGCGGATCGAGCTCCGCACTGAGCCACGGCGGGGCGACCGTCAGCGCGCCCAGCTGGTGGGAGGTGATGCGCGCCTTCCACGCTTCCGACCAGTCGATGTCCGGAACCGGCGACGTTTCCAACACGGCCAGCTCGTCCGCCTCCGTCACCGCGCGGTGCACGGCCTCGAGATCGGCCCCGGGAGGAAAGTGCGTGACCAACGACGGGCCATCCTCGTGCACGCCCTGCGCACCGACGGCGAAGAGCGCCCCGAGACAGGCCGCGCGCGCTCCAGGCTCCTTGGCCGGGAGCACGCGCACGCTGATCCAGCGTTCGGCGGCCGACGCCGACGACGCCTCACGCACCGAGCACTTCCTTCATCTTCGACCAGAACCCCTTCTCCCGCCGTTCGGGAGCCTGCCCCTGCATGGCGGCCAGGCGCTCGATCAGCTGCTGCTCTTCGCCCTCCACCGACTGCGGTGTCCACAGCTGCACCTTCACATGCAGGTCACCCGTTCCCGACGCGTTCACCCTCGGCAACCCGCGTCCGCGAAGGTGAAACACCGCGCCGCTCTGCGTTCCCGGCGGTACGCGCAGCGACAGTTCGCCGGTGACGCCCGGCACTTTCAACTCGGCGCCGAACACCAGCTGCGGATACGTTACCAGCGCTTCGCAGAACAGGTCCTCGCCATCGCGTTCGAAGCGCTCGTCGTCTTCCACCTCGAACACCACCAACACGTCACCGCGGGTGCCGCCGCGCTGACCGACATTTCCGGTCCCTCGCAGCGTCATGTACTGTCCGGTGGCCACCCCGGGCGGCACCGTGATCTTGAGCGTGCGCTCCGCACGCACGCGCCCCTCGCCACGGCATTTCCGGCACGGATTGGACACCACCACGCCCTCACCCGCGCAGGTGGGACACGGTGCGACCGAGACGAACTGCCCGAAGAAGGAGCGCTGCGCCCGCCGCACCTCTCCAGCGCCGCCGCAGGTGCTGCAGGTGGTGGGCTTGCTCCCCGGCTCGGACCCGGAGCCTTCGCACGGCTCGCAGACGTCGAGCACCTTGAGCGTCACCGTCTTCTCGACGCCCGTTGCCACTTCAGCCAGCGTCAACGGCATTGACAGCTTGACATCCTGACCGCTGCGCGGCCCCGAACGCCTCCCGCCAGCCGCAGCCCCGAAGAGATCGCCGAAGCCACCGAAGTCGCGCATGAAGATGTTCAGCGCTTCGGACAGGTCCACGTGCTCGTAGGCCGACTGGGCACCGGCCCCCCGCAGCCCCGCTTCGCCGTACCGGTCGTAGGCGGCGCGCTTCTGCGCGTCCCGGAGGATGTCGTAGGCCTCCGTGATGGTCTTGAACTTCTCCTCGGCTTCCTTCGACCCGCCGTTGCGATCGGGATGCCACTGCATCGCCAGCCGGCGATACGCTTTCTTGATGTCGTCGTCGGATGCGTCGCGCGGTACGCCGAGGACCGCGTAGAAATCAGCCATGTTGGTGTCGAGCAAGTGCTGCGAAAACCCGGCACGACGCCACGGGCGGCGCCGGGACAAAGCGCAAAACGGGCACCGCAGCGGGAGCAGCGGCTCCCCGACGGCGCACGTTCAGCAGGCACAATCCGGGTAAGCTAACCCAACCGGGGCACCGAAAGGTCCCGGCCGCCTATCCAGGCGCCGGGAGCCCCCTCAGCAGAGCAGGTTCGACACCAGGCGGGAGGTGTGGTCGACCAGCGCGATGACCTTGTCGTACGGCATGCGCGTGGGACCGATGACCCCAATCACTCCGCTCAGCGACCCGGCGTTGTATTCGGCCGTCACGACCGTGAAGGGCTCCAGGCGCGGGTCGCCGTGCTCGTTGCCAATGGTGATGGAGATGCCCGGCCCCCCGCCCCGTGTCTCGAGCATCCGCCCGAGCTGCTGGCGGGTCTCGGTGAGCTCGATCAACTGACGCAGACGCTCGCCGCTGGCGAATTCCGGCTTGTCCGCCAGGAGCGATGGCTGCCCCAGCACCACCGTATCGAGGGGATCCGCCGCAGCCCGCCCGAAGACCTGCTCTCCTTCCTGCACGAAGATGTTGAGCAGCTCGGCCGCCTGCGGGGTGGTGGCCACGTCACGCAGCCGCGAGGCGAGCGAGGTGCGAACCTGATCGAGGGTCAGCCCAGCCAGTCGCTCGTTGAGCACGATGGTGACGCCAATGAGCGCTTCGTCGGCAATGATGCCGGGGACCTCGACGAAGATGGTCCGTACGGCACCGCCACTGAGGCTGAGCACCATGAGCAGGCGATCGGACGAGACGCGAACCAGCTCCACCTGACGCAAGGCCGCGCGATCGAGACGCGGGCCGAGCGCGACGCCCAACTCCTGGGTGAGCACGCCAAGGGACTGCGCCGCCCGACGCAGGATGTTCTCGATCGCCGAGCCCCCACCCTGGATGTCCTCGGCAAGCCGCCGACGCTCATCTCCGGTCAGCGGGTCCACCCGCATGAGCGAATCCACGTACGTCCGATAGGCCTTGTCGGTGGGAATGCGGCCGGCGGAGGTATGGGGGTGAAAGAGGAAGCCCTTCTCCTCGAGATCACTCATGGTGTTGCGAATGGTCGCCGGGGAAATCCCCAGTCCGAAGCGACGCGACAGGGTGCGCGACCCGGCAGGCTCCGCCGTGGCCACGTAGCTGTGAATCACCGCCTCCAGGACCTGCCGCTCCCGCTCGGAGAGCTCACTACTGTGCGCCATCTCGCATCCCTTGGATCGAGGCCCCATCGCGAGGCGTGTGGAGCGAAGCCTACGAAGCGCTTCGAAACGCTGTCAAGTCGGCGGCGAGCGCGTCGAGGCGCATCCACCCCTCCGGCGCGCACACGAGACGTGCCCCGCCCCGATCGGCGCGCACCTCCACCCACCCCGCCGTGACCCAGGTGGCCACGTGACGCTGCTCGGCCGCACTGATCGGCAGCCCGTCGATGGTCCGCAACCCGAGATACACCGCCTCGGCAATGCGGTTCTCTTCCGTGAGCCGTTCCTCGCCACCCACCGGGTCGTCGAGCTGGCCGACGGTACGTTCCCACGCGGTGAACGCGTCGATGTTCCACCGGCGAACCGCCCCGTCGTAGCCGTGTGCCGAGGGCCCAAGCCCCAGGTAGGGCACCCCACTCCAGTAGGCGCTGTTGTGCTGCGCCCGGTGCCCGGGGCGCGCGAAGTTGGACACCTCGTAATGCTCATAGCCCGCGCGCGCGAGCTCCTCGTGCGCGATGCGGAATTCCTGTTCGTAGCGCTCTTCCGTGGCTTCCTGCTCCTGCCCGCGCTCGTGCCAGCGGCCCAAGGGGGTGTGCGGTTCCACCGTGAGCCCGTAGAGCGACACATGCTCCGGCTCGAGGGCCAGCAGCTGCTGCAGGTCGGCCCGCCAGTCACGGGCGAGACGATCGGGCGTGGCGAAAATGAGATCCAGCGACACCGACTCGATGCCGCCGGCCCGCGCGGCCTGAACGGCGCGGCGGGCCACGGCGGCGTCATGGACCCGGTGCATCCATGACAGGACCAGGTCATCGAAGCTCTGGACGCCTATGCTGAGGCGATTGATGCCTGCCTCACGCCACTGCCGCACCGCATCAGCGGTGACGTCCTCTGGGTTGGCCTCGAGCGTGATTTCCGCGTCGTCGCGCCAGCGTACATGCGACCGCAGTGCCTCCATCGTGGCGCGAACGCCCTCGGGGCCGAGCCGCGAGGGCGTCCCGCCGCCCAGATACACCGTACGCAGCGTACCCGCGTGATCCCCGACCTGACGGATCTCGCACTCGCGCGCAATCGAGCGCGCGTACTGCTGCCACGGGACCTCGCGTCGCACGGCAATGGAGAAGTCGCAGTAGCTGCACCGCCGCGCACAGAACGGGACGTGCAGATACAGGTGTTCGTAGCGCGCGCGCACGGCATGCCGCGACGTCATGCAACCCCGGGCGACGGGCGCACCTGTCCGGCGGCGTCGAAGCACACGAGCCCGTCGATCTCGAGCATTGCAAGGACGACCGACACCTGACGCAACGTCAGGCCGGTGTCGCGGGCGATGGTCATCGCATCGCCGGCCCCCCGGGTAAGCGCATGCCAGCAGAGGGCCGCGTCGCCATCGAGGGTCAGCCCCACGCTCGGCGTCGCGGCCAGGTGGAGCAGCGCGAGCACATCATCGGGAGCCAGAATGGGCTCCGCATGTTCGCTGCGCAACAGTCGATTGCACCCACGCCCGCTGACGCTGTCGATGTTGTGGGGAACGACGGCCAGCGTACGCCCCAGTTCGCGGGCATACCGCGCCGTGTTGAGCGCCCCACTACTTTCGGGCGCTTCGACCACCACCGTCACGTCGGCGAGAGCCGCAATGAGCCGGTTTCGCAGCGGGAATGCGCCGCCATGTCCGGCATCGCCGGGACCGAACTCGCTCATGATCAGCCCGTCGCGTGCGATCCGCTCCTGCAACGCCCGATGTTGCCGCGGGTAGTACTGATCAATACCCGTCCCCAGCACCGCCACCGTCCGCCCGTCGGCCTCGAGAGCTCCACCGTGCGCCGCTCCGTCGATGCCGCGCGCCAGGCCGCTGACGACGCACACGCCCGCGCGGGCGCAGGCCACGGCAATGGCACGCGCCACGCGCTCCCCGTACGGCGTACTGCGTCGCGTCCCCACGATGGCCACCGCGGGCGGTTCCGCCATCACGAGGGTCCCGCGCACCCACAGCTGACGCGGCGGCGAGGCGAGGTCCCGCAGACGCCCCGGATACTCCCGCTGTTCGGGCGCGAGGCAGCGCGCGTCGTCAGGGGAGAAGCTGGGCATCCTGCTCCGGCTTGAGCGCCGCGGCGCGCATGGCCAACAGCTGCCGCCACCACCCGTCGAGCATCGTGTCGAGTCCCATGCGACCCGCCGCACTGATCGCGTACCGACCGAACGCCCCCTCGACCTCGATTTCCGGAATGTAGTGTTCCCCCAGCAGATCGAGCTTGGAGAAGACCACGCAGAAGGGCTTGTTGGCCAACTCCTCCGAGTACGCGGCAATCTCGTGGCGCAGCTGATCGAACTCCGCCTGCCAGTCCATGGCGTCGATGGGAATCAGGAACGCCAGCAGACGCGTACGCTCGATGTGCCGGAGAAACTGCAAGCCAAGCCCCTTGCCTTCGTGCGCTCCCTCGATGATGCCGGGGATGTCGGCCACCACGAAACTGCGGTGGTCGCTCAGCGGCACTACCCCGAGATTGGGTGACAGCGTGGTGAAGGGGTAGTCGGCAATCTTGGGGCGGGCAGCGGAAATGACCGAGAGCAGCGTGCTCTTGCCCGCGTTCGGCTGCCCCACGAGTCCCACGTCGGCGATGAGCTTGAGCTCGAACTCGAGCCGACGCACCTGCCCTTCCTCTCCGGGCTGCCACTCGCGGGGCGACTGGTGCGTGGCGGTGACGAAAAAGGCATTGCCCTTCCCGCCGCGGCCGCCCTTGGCCACGAGGAGCGTGTCGCCGTGCTCCATGACCTCGCCAATGAGTTGGCCACCGTCGGCATCCCGTACCACCGTGCCCGGCGGGACCGGCAGGATCACATCCTCTCCGGAACGCCCAGTACGGTTTGAGCCTTCCCCGTGCTGGCCGCGCTCCGCCTTCCACGCATCGCGATAGGTGTAATCGAGGAGCGTGGTGAGGTTGCGGTCGGCGCGCACGATGACATCGCCGCCACGGCCCCCATCGCCGCCGTCCGGCCCTCCCATGGGCACGTACTTCTCCCGGCGGAACGAGGTCTGTCCGGAGCCGCCGGTTCCGGCCTCCACCTTTACAAGTACGCGATCGACGAACATGAGACGTCCTGGACTGACGGTATGTGAATCACTTGCCGAGCACGCGTGCCCACAACCCGTGGTACCGGCGCACATCTTCGACATCGAGCAGCGGCGACACCACCTGCAGCGCCGCGGTCACCGTGGCCTCCGACGCGCCCGCATGGAGCGCCCCGTGGAGGTGCGAATGCAACTGACGATCCTGCCTGGCGATGGCACACGCGGCCACCACACACAACTCGCGGCGCGCCAGATCGAGCGGCGCGCGCGACAACACCTTGCCGTACCCTTCCTCGACCATCCATCGATCCAGCGCCGGATGCAGATCGTGAATGTTCACCCGCAACCGGTCGTAGAAGCGCCCATACACGGTCGCGCACGTCGCCTCACCCTTGCGCTGCCGCTCGGCCCCATCGTCGATGGCAAATGCGTCCCGTTCGGGCGCCGCCATGCCGCTGATGCGACGCCACTCCCGAGCGGAGTTGAGGGCGCGCGGAAAGCCCGCGAACAGGTACGTCTGCAGAATGAGTTCTTCCACCCAGACCGCGCGCACCGTGCCGACCGCCTGCGCGAGTGCGGCGCGGACCTGGGATTCGCTCCCGCCGGCCAGCACGGCGGCGAGGTACACCAGCGCCGCCGTCTCGTCGTCGAGTGCGTCCAGCATAACCGACTCGCCGGATGGCTGTGTCATCGAATTCCTGCCGGTCGGATCATGGCGACGCCGAACGGATGCACGGGGACCCGGCGCGTCAAGGATGCGTCTCCACCAGATCACCCACATCGCCGTCGGCCACGCACACGATCCCCACGGAGTCGCCGCGCGTATTGCGGACAGCGCGCTGCGCATACTCCCG
>NZ_JAJTHI010000003.1 GCF_021298855.1 Gemmatimonas sp. | reverse complement strand
GCGCGACGCGGCGCTGGCGCGGTCAGGGGGGGCGGCTTACCGCTGAATCAGCTTCACCCGCTGCCCGCCACGGAATACCTCCACGCGATCGGCCCGGCCGTCGCGGTTCACATCCGTCCATACCTGCAGCAGTTCGCTGTTCACATCGAGAAAGATCGCCCGCCACGGCACCCCGCCCCGCCCCTGGTCGGGGATGCGCAGCACGAACTCGTTCGTCCCCAGCCACTGCATGATCTCGGTGCTCGGCCGTCCCTGCACCACGTCCAGGGCACTCCGCATACTCGGCAGCGTCTGCGGGTACGCCTGCGCGGCGAACTCCGGCAGGTCGTCACACCGGCCGTCCTTGTCGCGGTCCACGCACACTGGCGGTCCAAAGCGCTGATCATCGCACCAGCCATCGCCGTCGCGGTCGAGGCAGCTGGAACTGCCACGGCCCGGTGGCGGGGTGTTCGGCGCAAAGTAGCGCGGATCGTTCACGCCGCCCGGCACCACCACACCGCCTGGCGTGATGTACCCGCCGTATGACCCTGCCGCCCCCTGCTGTAACGGTCCCCCACCCGGAAACGACGAGGCCGGCGCACTGGACGCCGGCCGATCGCCGTGGAGCTGTTCATCGGTGATCTTCTTTGCTTCCCACGCCTCCCGCGCGCGGCCATCGGCGAGCGATAGATCGGGCGGAATGAGCGGCGGACCCTTCCGGTCGGTCCCGCGCAGGCTCTTGATGGGGAGGTCGTCAATCTTCTTCCCCTTGGCCTTGTCCTCGCCGTAAATCACGCGACCGTTCGCCGGCTTGTTGCGGACCGCCGACGCACAGTCGGTGGGCGCGGGCTGCTGCTGCGCGGGCACGCCATCGATCCACACGCGGCACATCCCGGCGGGCGGCAGATACTCCCGCGGCACGCCGGTCTTGTCGCTCTCACGATCCTTGTCCCGGTCACGCGACTGGGCAGACGCCTGTGCCAACGGCAGCGCCAGCGCGAGCGACACGGCCGCCACCAGCAGGCGCCACGGCGCAGACATGGACGTGTTCGAAATGCGAGTGGGTGAGACCATCAGGGCACATCCTCCAGCGGAGCCCGGCAGCGGCTCACGGTGAGCCGCCGTCCGTCCTCCTGCCGGCAGTAAGGGCAGGGTGCATGCCAGGGTCGGCGTGGTGGGCCAACACTCCGAAGTATCGGCAGATCAGTACCCTACCGACAGGGGGAGGGTCCGCGACGTTACGCGGGTGTCCGAGCGGGGGGACAGCGGGTGTCCGCTGGGGAGACCGAAGACGCCCCGTTGTTCCCACCTCAGTCCCCGAAGCTGATCCCGATCATGCGCGCCGTCTGCACGATGTCATGCTTGGGATCCACCCGCTTCGTTTCGCGCAGCACCTCTTCAATGGGAATCGTCACCAGGTGCGGCGACTGCAGCGCCACCATGTGCCCCCACTTCTTGTCCGCCACCGCCTGTACCGCCGCAGCCCCGAAGCGGGTGGCCAGCAGCCGGTCGTACCCCGTGGGTGACCCGCCACGCTGCAGATGCCCCAGCACCATCGAGCGCGTCTCCTTCCCGGTGACCCGCTGGATATCGTACCCCAGCCGCTCCGCGATGCCGCCAAGGCGACGCTCCTGCCCGGGCAGCGAGGCGCCAATGATCGACTCGTTGCCCCCCTTCGGTTTCGACCCCTCGGCAACCACGACGATGCTGAAGCGCTTTCCGCTCGCATCGCGCGCCATGATCTTGTCGCACACTTTCTCCAGCTCCCACTCGATCTCGGGAATCAGGATCACGTCGGCGGTCCCCGCCACGCCGGCATGCAGCGCAATGAAGCCGGCCTCGCGCCCCATCACCTCGAGCACCATCACGCGGTCGTGTGATTCGGCGGTCGTGTGCAGCTTGTCGATCGCCTCCATCGCCGTGTTCACGGCGGTGTCGAAGCCGAACGTGGTGATCGTCCCCGCCACGTCGTTGTCGATCGTCTTGGGCACGCTCACCACGCGCACCCCCTTGGCCTGCAGCTGCTGTGCGATCTTGAGCGAGCCGTCGCCGCCGATGGAGATGATGGCTTCGATGCCGAGGTTGCGGGCGTTCTCCACCAGCTCGTCGGAACGGTCGACGTTTTTCCAGCTGCCGTCGGGCTGCTGAATGGGATAGGCGAACGGGCTGCCGCGGTTGGTGGTCTTGATGATCGTGCCGCCCTGGCCCGCGATGCCGCGAACACTGTCCACCGTGAGGGGAACGATCTCGTCCTCGCCCAGCAGGCCGGCAAACCCGCGCTTGATGCCAAGCACGTCCCAGCCACGGGTACGTGCCGAAAGGACCGCGGCCCGAATGACCGCGTTCAGGCCCGGGGCGTCACCGCCACCGGTGGAAATGGCAATCCGCATGTTTCTGAAAATGACGTGGGTGTGGGAAGGTGCTCAAATGTACCCTCGGGACCCGAAATGGAGGGAAGGGGGCGCGGCGTCGAATTGGTCCAATTGGCCGATTTTCGGTAACGGTGTTTCCCGCCCACCGCGCCATCATTCCCAACCTGCCGGGACTCGCCCCCCATCCGGCCTCGGACTTCCGACACCCAATCGCGACTCGGATTTCCGGTATCCATCCGACATCGGATACCCGATATCCGATGTCCGACGTCCGACGTCCGACGTCCGATGTATGTCCGAAATCCGAAACCCGATCGAAGTCCGAAATCCGAATCCCGATCGCACTCTGGCCCCGCCTCCATGCCCGCGCTCCGCCCCGGCACCACGCTCCTCGAGCAGCTCCTCGTCATCACCCTGCTCGCCCTCCTGGCCCTCATTGCCATGACCAGCGGTGCCCCGCTGCTGGAGGCCGCCGCCGTACAAACCGCCTCGCGCGATGCCACGGCGCTGTTGGGACTCGCCCGCGATCACGCCCTGTCGGCCGGCGAACGCACGGCCGTGCACTTCGGGCCACAACGGGTGGTGGTCCATATCGGCACGGATACCGTCGCCCGCGCCGACTTCACCGACCGCGGCGTCCGGCTCCACGCCACCCGCGACTCCATGGCCTATGCGGCCAACGGGCTGGGCGTGGGCGCGGCCAATCTCCGGCTCATCCTGTCGCGCGGTGCGCGCGCCGACACCATTACCATCTCGCGGCTCGGGCGCGTGCAGTGGCACTGAACCACCGCACCCGCCCCGCCCTCACGTCCCGAAATCGAACCCCGGGACCGACACGCGCGGGATCTCCTGCCCGATCGTGCGCTCGATCGTGCGCACCATCCCGATCTCTTCGGCGCTCATGAACGTGTACGCATCGCCGGTGCTCGCCGCGCGACCCGTGCGCCCGATCCGGTGCACGTAGTCCTCCGGCTGCTGCGGGACGTCGAAGTTGATCACGTGCGTGATGCCGCTGATGTCGAGGCCGCGCTGCGCAATGTCCGTCGCCACCAGCACCCGCAGCTTGCCGCTCTTGAAGTCCTCCAGCGCGGCCATGCGCTCGCGCTGCGACTTGTCGGCGTGCATCGCGCCCGCCTTCACCCCGGCGCGCTCGAGATCGCGCACCACCCGGTCGGCGCCGCTCTTCGTGCGCGTGAACACCAGCACCGAGTCGTGCGACGCCTTCGTGAGCAGGTGCACGAGCAGGTCGTTCTTTCGGTGCCGCGGCACCGGATACACGGCGTGCGTCACCGTCGTCGCCGCACTCGAGCGCCGCCCCACCTGCACCACCACCGGCTTGCGCAGATACTTGCGCCCCAGCGCCTCCACTTCCGGTGGCATCGTCGCCGAAAAGAGCAACGTCTGGCGATAGCGTGGGATCTGGTCCACGATGCGATTGATCTGCGGCGCAAACCCCATGTCGAGCATGCGGTCCGCCTCGTCGAGCACCAGCGTCTCCAGATACGTGAAGTCCACGTTGCGCTTCTCGAGGTGATCGAGCAGGCGGCCGGGGGTGGCCACCACCACGTCCACGCCGTTGCGCAAGGCGCGCTCCTGCGGCTCGTACCCCACCCCGCCGTACACCGGAATCACATCCACCGGCGCGTACTGGGAGTACTTGCGCACGCTCTCCTCCACCTGCAGGCACAGCTCGCGGGTGGGGGTCAGCACCAGCACCCGGGTTCGCCGCGGCCCACCAATGAGCCGATGCACCACCGGCAGCGTGAAGCTGGCGGTCTTGCCGGTGCCGGTCTGCGCCAGACCGATGAGGTCGCGCCCCGTGAGCGCCAGCGGAATTGCCTCACGCTGGATGGGTGTAGGGCGCTCATACCCCGCCTCGTGCAGGGCATCCAACAGGGGCTGCGCCAGCCCCAGATCGGCGAAGGTCACATCGCCGACAAGCGTATCAGGATCGATGACTGTCATGTGTAGCCGGGAAAGATAACACCCTCGCTCGGCAGGTGGGGACGAACACCACACACCGGGGGACGATCACCCCAGCTCGATCGTCCGGCCAGCCAGCCTCGCCACCAGCCCCAGACGGAACGTGACGTCGGCCGACAGCCCCGTGGCCTCGCGAACAGCCCCCGCCTCACCAGCAGACTCGGCCGCACCATCGTGCAGCGGCAGGACCGGCCACGACCACACCGGCACCTGCGCCGGCATCACCACCGAGCGCGGCGGCGTCCACACCCCGCGCTTGCGGTCATCGAGGGTGCGGTCGAGCAGCTTCACCCACCCCTCCTGCCTCGGCAGCCACCCCAGGCGAGCCATCGCTTCCAGCCACGCCAGCGCGCTGGGCATGTCCCCGTCGAGCGCACTGCGCGTGGTCAGGAAATCCCCCAGCACGTAGTGCGACTGCTCGACGAGATGCTCCCCCACCTGCTGCATCGGAACCTGCCGCGGCCACGGCTGCGTAAGCCACTTGAAGAGCAGATCCATGAAGTGATAGTGCTCGCTGCAAAACTGCGGCATGTAACTCAGCATCACCAGCAGGTGGAACGACGGCATCGCCACCTCCGGTGGGAGCACGTGCTGGTTGCCGATCCGGACCCAGGGCTTCTGCGCCTGCGGTGACTTGAGGAACCCATGCACCCGGTCAATGAGCCGGCGTGCCGCCCCCCGCAAACGTGGGTCCGCCTCGAAGCCGGCGTGCGCCAGCGCCGCCGCCGCCGCCTCGCGCAACAGCAGACGCCCCCGGCGCACCAGCTCCTCGTCGTCGTCCGCGGGACGCAACTCAGCCAGAAGGGTAGGGTCGTTGTCCTCGGCCAACAGCCGGAACAGCAGGCGCCGGGTTGCCGCCATCCCCGGAGCATCCACATCCCACCCCAGTTCGAGCAGACGCCGAAACGCGGGAATGGTGCCCACCCCCTGCAGCGACGTGCCCGTGGGCATCGCCAGCATGCCGCCCGGCCACGTGCCGTCGTGGTCCTGCGTCCCCAGCAGATACCAGCCCGCTGTGCTCGCGTACGGCAGTAGCCCCCAGCGCCCTGCAGGCGGACTCTGCAGCGCAACATCACGCCAGGCACGGAGTTGCACCGCCGGCGACCCATTCACCAGCAGCCACGAAATCGGCACGGTCACCGGCATCGGTGGCGGCGGAGGCGGCACGAACACCTGCCGCGGCACCGTCAGTTCGCCGGGAACCAGAATCGCGTCACTGCCGGCCGGCGGCATCGGGGAGGGGGGGATCGTCACAATTCCGCAATTGTACGATCATTTCGCGGGTCCGCCAGAGGCGGCACGCCATTGGCCCGCCCGATTAACGAACGCGCGCCCTCGTACGTCTCACCCCACAGCGCGGCACCCGACGCACGGGCGTCGGCGCTCCAGCCCTTCCCAGTCACCGACTCCGTCCATGAAGACCACCCTGCGTGCCCTGGCCGCCGTTGCGGCACTCGCCATTGCCACCCCGGCCCTCGCCCAGGGCGGTCCCCCGGGCGGCGGTATGGGGCAAATGTCCCCCGAACAGCGTCTCGCCCGCCAGAAGGACATGCTCTTTCGGGGCATTACCCTGTCGGCAGACCAGTCGGCCAAGGCCGACACCCTCATCATGCAGGGCATGCGCAAGCAGATGGAAGCCATGCAGGCCGCCCGCTCCGGCAGTGGCGACATGGCCAGCATGCGCGAGCAGATGCAGAAGATGAACGCCGAGCGCAACGACGCCCTCAAGGCGCTGCTCACCAGCGACGCCGACAAGGCGAAGTTCGACGAGAATCTCAAGAACATGCCGCAGGGGCGCCGCGGGGGCCGCTGAGCCGCGGACGGCGGAGACATCCCGGCGCCGTCCCCACGGCACCGGCGACCACGGGGGCATCGGCAACATCGCCGGTGCCCCTGTGCCGTTGCCGGCATTAGCGTTCGGCCATCATGGCAGCCAGGGCCGTCTTCGCAGGCGAGCGCCGCTGAATGCGCGGCGAGTTCGTGGACCTCGATGGGGTCCGGTTGTACTGCTATGCCTTCGGGCAGCGCGGCACGGGGCACCCCATCGTGCTGGTGCACGGATCGTTCACCTCCTCCCACCTGTGGCAGGACGTGCTCCCGCGGCTCCCCAAGGGGCACCGGGTGCTGGTGCTCGACCTGCTGGGGCACGGCCGCAGCGACCCGCCCGGCTCCGCCGCCATGACCGTGGCCGCGCATGCGGAGCGGCTGGAGCAGCTGCTCGACATCATGGGCGTGCAGCAGGTCATGCTCGTGGGCCATGGCATGGGCGCCGCCGTGGCCGCGCGCGTGGCGCACGAACACCCTGAGCGCATCGCCCAACTCATGCTGGTGAACCCGACGCTGCTGGCGGCGCGCGCCGACGAAGCGCTGCTCAACCGCAAGGTGCGTCGGGTGGCGTCGCTCGTCTGGCTCTGGCAGCGCATCGCCCCGTCGTGGGTGGCCTCGGCGCTGCACGCGGCACTCCTCCCCTGTTTCGCCCACCGCGATGTCGGCGCGCGATCGCTCGATGTGTACCTCATGCCCTTCCGCCAGCGCGACGGCCGCGACGCGGCCTGCGCCCAGCTCCGCGCGCTTGGGCAATCGCGCGGCGACACGGTGGCGGCGCTCGCCCCCGGCGCGCTGCGCTGCCCCACCGCACTCGTGCTGGGGGAACACGATCCGTTTCTCAATGCCGCGCGCAGTGAACGACTCGTGGAGTGGCTCCGTACCGCCACCGGCAACACCGTCGGCGTACACACGTTGCCGGGGGTGGCCCACGTGGCCCCCGAAGAAGCGCCCGACCGACTCGGCACCCTCGTGGGCGAGCTCATTGCCCGCTGAGCCGCTGTCGCCTGCCCCTCAGGTTCCCATCGACTCCCCGTCGCCCCCCACTCCACTCTTTCACGGCCCATCATGACCGATCGACTTGCCACCATGCGCGCCATGGCGGCGCGCCAGCCAGGCAATGCCCTCGTGCGCTTCGGCCTCGCCAACGAGCTGCTCAAGGCCAATCTGCACGAGGAAGCCGCGACGGAACTGCAGGCATACCTCGCCAGCTACGACGACGAAGGCAACGGGTGGCTGCGCTACGCCGACACGCTCACCGCGCTGGGGCGCCACGAAGAGGCGCGCGCGGCGGCCGCCAAGGGCATCGATGCGGCCACACGATACGGGCACGGCAGCATGGTGCAGGAATTCGAGGAACGGTACGGCTAGCGCGACAGCGCCCCGCCTGGTCCGCCGCACGCCACCTCTGCGCCGATGACGACGCCACGGCCGACTACCTTCTCGTGCACGAGCCGGACGGGCGCCATGTCGTGGGCGCCGAGCTCGCGCTCGAGGCGATGGCGGTCGGCGAGGGCGGCCGAGAGGCGGTCGCCCATGTTCGTGGTCACGACGCCTCCAGCCAATCGCGGCGAATGCTACATTTCAAGGATGGAACGGATTGTCATCGTGTACCCCACGCATGACGCGGCAGCCGCTGCCGACCGCGACGCGCTCCGGCGACTGTCGCCGCAGGCCCGCCTGGATCGGCTGCTGCACATGCAACAGACCCACCGCAAACGACTGGGCGATGCTGGACGAGGACTTGCGCGAGTTGCTCGCATTGTTGATCGCCCACGGCGCTGACTTTCTCGTTGCCGGTGGTCACGCGGTCGCGTTCCACGGGTACCCGCGGTACACCGAAGATCTGGATCTCTACGTGCGCGCCACTCCCGAGAATGGCGCGCGCATCGTGGCCGCACTCGAGGCATTCGGGTTTGGCAGCCTCGGGCTCACGGCCAACGACTTCACGGCCGACGATCGCGTGATCCAGTTGGGACGAGCACCCAATCGCGTGGACCTGCTGACGCGACTGTGGGGCGTCGAGTTCGACGAGGCATGGTCCCGGCGCGTCGAGGCGTCGCTCGATTCGATGCACGTCGCCATGCTCGGGCGAGCGGACCTGATCCGCAACAAGCGGGCAACCGCCCGACCGCAGGACCTCGCGGATGTCGCCGCGCTGGAAGCGCTGGAAGCGCTGGATCGCGACGCGACGTAGTCGCGCCGAGCCGTTGAGGCCCCCCCGCTCCGCACCCACGGACCCTACAGTCGCCGGCTCTCCTCCGCCGCCTCGAGCACGTATCCCAGTTCGCGCGACACCGCTCGCGCTTCCTGTGTGGCGCTGGTTACGTCATCCGCGGACGCGTGCATCCCCATCGTGCGCAGCTTCACGAGGTCGAGGCGCAACGAACGCAGCGCCATGCTCGCGCTGTCGATCTGCCGGCGCATGGTTTCACGGCGCGACTGCAAGTCGTCGAGCGAGGCGCGCTGACGCATGAGCAGCGTCAGACGGCGCTCACGATCGGGGCTGGTGAGCGGCTCCGCTTCCACGGCGGCAAGGCGCGCGGCCAGATCGGTCAGTGCGCCACGGGGCAAGTCACGATCGAGCCGTTCGAGGCCGTTCGCCAACCCGCCAATGCGCTCGAGCAGCGCATCGGCCGTGGGGTCGACATCGGGCACCAGCGCCTGATCCTCCGGCGACAGCTTCGACACGATCTCGGCAATCACGAGCCGGTCGTCGCAGGCGTTGCGCACCAGGTCACCGTATGCCGACTGGGCCACCCCGCCCCCCGCCGTCTTTTCCAGCAACTCGGCCAGGCGCACATGATGCGCCCGGTTGTCACGCGCCGCCGGCGCCGTACGCCACGCATCCCCGAACGCCGCCAGCGGGGAAATGCCGAAGCGCCGCAGCCGGAGCGCGTGCCGCCCCGCCACGGCCAGACTGCCCAACGCCACGACGAGCCCGGCGAGCATGGGCGCGATAAAGATCTCTTCGTTCAGCGACACCCCCACGAGGAGACTGCCGATCCCGAGTGCCGACGAGGCCCCCACCCACTTGAGGCTCGTGCGAAAACGCATCACGCGGTCGGCAACCACGGCGGGCGTGCTGGCTGCCCCCCCCGCCATCCGGCCCGCCACCTGTTGCGCCTGGAGTTCGGCCACGTACGCCGCGTTCGCCTGCTTGCGCTGCAGCTTCACCGACCGGCGCCACTGCTTCACGGCTTCCCGGTTGGCCTTCTTCCACTCACGCCGGGTCGAACGATCCGCTCCCATGGGGAGCGGCGGCAGCTGCGGCATGGGCGGCAGCGCCCCGGGCGCCGGTGCCTGCCGCGGCGCGGGCGAGGATTCACTGACGCGCCGTGGCGCCCAGTCCTCGGCGCGATACCCCACGCGTTCGTCCCGGTCGGAATCCCAGGACCGCGCCGGCGGCGCGGGCACCGGTAGCGGGACGGATAGTGGCGGCACGGCCGATGGCATCGGCGCCGAGAGTGACCCGTCGCGCTGTACCCGACGCAGCGTGTCGCGCAATTGCAGCGCACTCTCCCAGCGATCGGCGGGCTTCTTCGCGAGGCAGCGCTCCAGAATGTCCACCAGCACACGCGGCGTGTCGGGGCGCAGGCTGCGCAGCGGCGGCGGGGGGTCGCTCACATGCTGCATGAGCATGGCCGGCGTCGTGGGCGCCTCGAACGGCAGGCGGCCAGCCAGCATGAGATAGCCGATCACGCCCACCGCATACACGTCACTGCGCCCGTCGACCTCCTTGTCCCCCATGGCCTGTTCCGGGCTCATGAACGCCGGCGTTCCCACGGCGATGCCCGTTTGCGTGAGCCGCGAGTCACTTTCGGCCGCGCGCGCAATGCCGAAGTCGGTAACCAGCGCCCGCCCGGACTCGCGATCGAGCAGCACGTTGTCGGGCTTCATGTCACGATGCACCACGCCGTAGGCATGGGCGTAGGCCAGGGCGTCGGCCATCTGCTCCAGCACGCTCGCCACGAAGGAGAACGGCGGACGCGGCTCGCGCAGGATGCGCGCGGCCAGACTCTCCCCCTCCACCAGCGCCATGGCGAAGCACACCAGCCCGGGTACCTCGTGCACGGCGTAGATGGGCACGATGTGCGGGTGATTGAGGCGGGCGGCCATCTGCGCCTCGCGCACGAACCGCTCGCGCACATCCGGGCGGAACGCGAGATCGGGAGGCAGCACCTTGAGCGCGACCTTGCGCTGCAGCCGCACATCCTCGGCCGCGTACACCACCGCCATGCCGCCGCGGCCGACTTCACGCCCGACGAGATAGTGGTCGCCAATGGCGGCAGTGACCCGATCGCGCAGCAGCGCGGCATCGACACCGTACGCCCCCTCACGCCCCGGATTGCCGTGCAGGTTCGGTGGCGGGGCGGCGGCAGACGGCGGCGCGGGCGCGGGCGCGACATCAGGCGTGTCGAACATCGCCAGCTCCCCGGGGTCAGGCGCCGCGCGACGCGGTGCGCGGCGACGTGAGGTCGCGCACCTCGCTCACCGCCTGCACGGCGATGTCCACCTCGCGGGCCATCTGCATCGCCTGTTCCGCCACGAGCGTCACGCTCTGCACTGAACTGTTGCCGGTGCGCAGGCGGACCAGGTCGAGACGCACATTCTCGAGTGCCAACCGGCAGCTGTCCACCTGCCCCCGTCGCGCCTGCAGTTTGGCCTGGCCGTCGAGCAGCGCCCGCCGCTCGCGGCGCAGCTGCGCCAGTCGCCGCACACGGGCCTCGCTGCGCGTCGTGTCGAGTGGATTCGCCTCCCGCTCCAGCGTGTCGATCTCCTGCTCCGTGCGCGTCAGCAGCTCGGGCGCCAGCGTGGCCTCCAGGCGCACGAGATCCTTGGTGATGGCCTCGAGCTTCTGCACCAGATCGATGCTGGTGTTGGCCACATCGGGAATGCGCTGGCGATCCTCGGCGGGGAGTGTGGCCAGCAGCCGGCCGATTTCTTCACGATCGGCACGGGCCGCGCGCACGAGCGGCAGATACGCGCCCAGTTCGTCGTCGCGCGCCGGCAGGGCTGGGGCCGCACGTCCACTGTCGGCCATGGGCACGGGAGCGTTCGAGCCGCCCAGCGTGAGGGCGCCCGTGAGCCGATTGGTGAGCTTGCCCTGCGCCCGCAGCTCTTCGCGCTTCCTGCTGCTGAAGGTGGCCCACACGCTGTTCGTGATGTCTTCCAGCACTTCGCCGAAGAGCCGATGCTTGGGCTGCCGCAGCACATCCTTCCAGTCGTAGCCGTCGGTCCAGAGCTTCGTGTACTGCCAGACCATGAAGATCGTCCAGATCGTGGTCACGCTGCCGAAGCTGGAGTCGCCGAAGATCGCGATGACGAGGAACGCGAAATTGACGAACAGGTAGGGCACGAGCTGGCGCCGGAACTTCACGACACGCGGCGCTTCCCAGCGGGCGCGGTCTTCGGTGGTCGGGATGTACGCGTCGTCGGGGCGAACGCCGTAGCCATACGCCGGTGCCACCGCGCCCGCCGCAGCGGGCGCGGCCGTGCCGAAGCCGGCGGGGGCCGTGGTGAGCGTGCGGGGCGAATAGGCCGGTGCCTGATACCCGGGCGCCGGATACGACGGGGCCTGGTAACCACTGGTGCCGTTCGCGGGCATGGGCATGCCGCCAATGGGCGCGCCGTTGAACGAAACGGGCGACGTGGACCGTGGCATGCTGGCCGAGGTGGCGCCTGCCGGTGCGGGGGGCACCACGCCCGTCCGCAGCGCCTGCGACAGCTCGGTGGCCTGCTGGAACCGATGATCGGGGTTCTTCTCCAGCAGCCGCATCACGATGGCCGCCAGGTCGGGCGGGACATCGGCGCGGCGTTGCTGAATGGGGACCGGTGCCTCGGCCAGATGCTTGACCAGCAGTGCCGGCGTGGTGCCACCGACGAACGGCGGCTCGCCACACAGCATCTGGTAGGCCACGATCCCCAGGGAATAAAGGTCGCTGCGCGCGTCGAGATCGCGATCTCCCGACGCCTGCTCCGGGCTCATGTACGCCGGCGTACCAATGGCCATACCGGTGGCCGTGAGCCGCGACGTTTCCCCGCTGTCCGTGGCCGCGCGCGCGATGCCGAAATCGGTGACCAGCGCACGTCCGTCAATGCCGTCGAGCAGGATGTTGTCGGGCTTGATGTCGCGGTGCACCACGCCGCGCGAGTGGGCGTAGGACAGCGCATCGGCGACTTCGCCCAGCCAGCGACGCACGCTGTCCACGGGCAACGGGCCACGCTTCTGCACGAGTGTGGCGAGGTTGTCCCCGTCAATGCACGCCATGACGAAGAACACCAGGTTGCCCACCTCGTCGACGGAGTAGATGGGCACGATGTTCGGGTGACTCAGCTGCGCCGCGGTTTCCGCCTCGCGGAGAAACCGGGACCGCACGTCGCGCCGGAACGACAGCTCCGGCGGCAGCAGCTTGATGGCGACATGCCGCTTGAGTCGACGATCACGCGCACGATACACGATGCCCATGCCGCCACGGCCGATTTCCTGGTCGAGCTCGTAGGCGGCGCTGAGCGCCTGCTCCACGTGGGCACGCAGTTCGGCGTCTTCGGCGTGATGAGCGGTGTTTTCGGACACTCGAAGCGGAATTCGGGGAGTTGACCGTCTTCCTTAGTCTAGCACGGCAGGGAAACGGACGACAGCATGGGACGAACGGAAGGTGTGTGGGCACTACGTAGAGTCCCCCCCGCAAAGTTGCAGATTGACTCACCCCCCGGCAGCGGCTTCCCCCGCGGCACGGGTTTCGCGCAGTCCGGTGACCAGCGGTGGGATGGGGGCGTGGCGGCAGAGGACGCCACACAGCCGTGGGCATCGCGGTGGCGCGACCGCCGGCGCAGCGCGCACGGTGGGGACGGGGAAGCCGGCGTGCGGAGCGCCTGCCGATTCAGCCGGAATACGCGCCAGGTCCGCCACCGTGACAGTGTGATGTGCCGCGCCCTGACGCGTCCCTGCCGTCGTGACGCAATTTGCGCGGTGCGGATCGTGCTCCAGTGAGGACGCCAATCCTTTTGCTCAGGAATTCCCATGAGTCAGCGCCAGACCCTCCCCGTCCTCCCGTTGCGTGGGACGGTCATGTTTCCCGGAATCACCGCCCCCATCGCCGCCGGGCGGCCCGGTACCCTGCGCGCCATCGAAACGGCGCTCAAGGGCGACCGGCTTGTCTTCGCAGTGGCGCAGCGCGACAACACCGAGGAGCCCACCGCCGATATCCTGTTCAGCACCGGTGTCATTGCGCGGATCGGCCAGGTGCAGCGTGGCCTCGGCGGCGTACAGCTGTTGCTGCAGGGGGAACAGCGCGCCACCGCCCTGCACTATGGCGAGCAGGACGGCTATCTCACGTCCGTGATCGTGCCCGCCGAAGAGATGATGCCGCTGGATCTCAAGGATCCGGCATTCACCGCGCTCCACAAGGAAGCCCGCGAGCGGGCCGCCGAGCTTGGTGAGAAGCGCGGACTGCCCGAAGAGGTGGTGCATCAGGTGCTCGACTCGGTCGAGGACGCCGGTCGCTTCGCCGACCTCGTGGCCGGCTACATCGAGCTCACCGTGCCCGAGAAGCAGGGGCTGCTGGAAACGCTCAGCGTGGAAGAGCGGTTGCGCCGCGTGCTCGTGCACGTGCAGCGACAGATCGGCCTGCTCGAAGCCCAGGAAGACATCAAGAGTCAGGTCCAGGAGGAGCTCGGCGAGCGCCAGCGCGAAATGTTCCTGCGCGAACAGCTCAAGGCCATTCAGAAGGAGCTCGGCGACGACGACACCGGCAAGGAGATCAGCGAGCTTCGGGAGAAGCTCAGCAAGCTCCTGCTGCCCAAGGAGGCGCGCGCCGAGGTGGAGCGCGAGCTGGGGCGCCTGGAGCGTGCCGGCCGCGAAAGTATGGAGGCGCAGGTCATCCGCACCTATCTCGAGTGGATCGCCGAGCTGCCGTGGAACGCGCGCAGCGACGACCACCTCGAACTGGCGCGCGCCGGGGAGATCCTCGACGAGGATCACTACGGGCTCAAGGACGTGAAGGATCGCGTGCTCGAGTTCCTCGCCGTGCGGCAGCTGCGGGCGCAGCAGGTGGCGGCTGAAGTCGCGACGACCGGTGAGTTCCCCGTATCGAAGTTGAAGGGGGAAGCCACCGACGCCACGCCCGCGCTTGGGAACGGCGAGGAAGACCGCCAGATCACCGACACCCGGGAAGCCAAGGCGCGCGCCATGGCCCGCGGGCCCATCCTGCTCTTCAACGGTCCTCCGGGAGTGGGCAAGACATCGATTGCCAAGAGCATTGCCCGCGCGCTCGGCCGCGAGTACGTGCGCGTGGCGCTGGGCGGTGCGCGCGACGAGGCCGACATTCGCGGCCACCGCCGCACGTATGTGGGCGCAATGCCGGGCCGCATCATTCAGGGAATGAAGCAGGCCGGGACGCGCAATCCCGTCTTCCTGCTCGACGAGGTGGACAAGCTGGGGCAGTCGTATCAGGGCGACCCGTCCAGCGCCCTGCTCGAGGTGCTCGACCCGGCGCAGAACGACTCCTTCACCGACCACTACCTCGGGGTGCCCTTCGACCTCAGCGAAGTGCTGTTCATCGCCACGTCGAATTTCATCCAGAACATCCCCGGTCCGCTGCTCGACCGCATGGAAGTGGTGGAGTTCAGCGGTTACACCGAGCGGGAGAAGGCGGAGATCGCGAAGACCTACCTGGTGCCGCGTCAGCTGGAGGAGTCGGGGCTTTCCAACCGCGAGCTCTCCTTCACGGACGACGCCATCATGAAGGTGATCAGCGAGTACACCCGCGAAAGCGGCGTGCGCCAGCTCGAGCGGCAGCTGGGGGCGGTGGCGCGGAAGGTCGCGCGGCGTGTCGCCATGGGGGACACGGCCACGATCGACGACAAGGTGATCAGCGACGGCGAAGTGCGCGAGCTGCTGGGGCGTCCCAAGGTGCATCCCGAGCGCGCGGCGGAGCACGACGAGGTCGGGATCTCCACGGGCATGTACTACACGCCCATGGGCGGCGACATCATGTTCGTGGAGGCGAGCATCCGCCGGGGCACCGCCCCGCAGACGCGCGACGACGACACCAACGTGGTGCGGGTGGGGCCCATCTCCCTCATTCTCACCGGCCAGCTTGGCGACGTGATGAAGGAAAGCGCGCGCGCTGCCCTCACCTACGCCACCAACAACGCCGAGGTGCTGGGCATTCCGGCGGAGCGCGTGGCGAGCGCCAGCGAAGCGCACATTCACGTGCCGGCCGGCGCGATTCCCAAGGATGGGCCCAGTGCGGGCATCGCCATCGCCACGGCGCTCGTGAGCGAAATGTCGAATCGCAAGGTGCGGCGCGACGTGTCGATGACGGGCGAGATCACGCTGCGGGGCCGCGTGCTGCCGATTGGCGGCGTGAAGGAGAAGGTGCTGGGCGCGCATCGCGCCGGCATCAAGGAAGTGATCGTGCCCAAGGCCAACGAGGCCGACCTCGAGGATGTGCCGGAGGAGGTGCGCCGGCAGCTCACCTTCCACTGCGTCGAGACGCTGCGGGACGTACTGAAGATCGCGCTGGTGCAGGCACCGGTGGAGGAGGCGGTGGAGGAGCTGGTAGGCGTGTGACTGCGGGTGTCACGGCGGCCAAGAAACAGGCGGCAGACCGAGGTTGCCGCCACCCCTCGCCAGGTGCCCGGTCAGAACCCCTGCTGCCACCGCATCACGGCCACACGCTCCGTGGAGCCGCCAAAGCCGGGCCACGTGACATCGAGGGCGACACTCAGGCGGGTGGAGATGGTGGGGATCCACCCCACGGCAGCACCGGCCGTGCGCACCAGCGGGCGGGACCCATCCGCCAGGAGGGTCACGCCCGCCGGCGTGTCGAGCTGCAGCTGGCCGGCCCGCACGCCCAATTCCAACGCACCGCGACGGTGCCGCGGCGTGATCTCCTGATTGGCGTTGCGCGTGCCACCCCAGGCCGTGGCGGCACGCAGCGACCACGCCGTGGCCTGCACCTGCTGCCGCGCCGCCGCGAAACGCAGCCGCTGCCACTGCTGCGCACGTTCCACGCCCACCATCGTGCGCGCCGTGCCCAGCACGCCCCCCAGTGACCAGCGGCCGCGTGCACCGTCGGCAATGACCGTCGTGGCCTCCGTCGCGCCGTCGCGAAAGACCACCAGCGGCAGCTGCCCGACCGACAGCAGGCGGGCAACCGCGGGATTCTCGGCAGTGCCGCGCTCCTGCCCCGCCAGCAGGCTGCCCTGGATATCGGCGTACCGTGAACCACGCACCACGCGCCAGTTCGCACGGCCCAGCAGGTCGTAGCCCACGCCATTGGTGGCGCGCACATCGCCATCGGTATCCACCACCGGAACGTCCGACCCGATCGGCGTGCGAAAGCCGCCGGCGGCCACGGTGACATGACCCCGCTGGTGCGTGACCTGCGCTCCCATGCTGCGACTCGGCATGAGCGTATTCACGATACTCCGCTCCGGAAAGAGCAATGTGCTGGACGACTGCATGCGCTCGGTGCCGTAGGCCGGTCGAAAGCGCCCGATCCGTGCGGTGGTGCGCCGGTCGCGCCACCCCACGAAGGCGTCCTGCACCAGCACGCGCCCCTGGCCGAAGTCGGGCTGCAACCGGACATGCCACCCGTCGGCACGCGAGGCATCGAAAACCAGGCGTGCGCGGCGCAGCAGCAGGCCGTCAGGGGCCCGCGATTGCGGCCCCGATGCCCAGCGCCCGTCCACCTGCAGGTATCCCCCCATGCTCAGGCGCATCTCGTCGCCGAATGCGAGGTCGATGCTGCCACGCTCATCGTCGGTGCGTGACGTGGGCGACGACGGCGGTGCCGACTGCGCCCCCAGTGACATTGCCGCAACGAGGGAGAGCGCGAGCGGCGGAAGGCTGCCCCGCGGAATGCTGATCACGGTGGCGGTGCCGCCGCGGCACCGCGCCGCACGTCGCAGAGGGTCAACCTGCGCATGCGCGTGGACGTCCCCGCCCCGTTCGGCCCCTGCGCCCCCAACTTGCCGGGCCCAACGGTGAGGGAGAGCCCCTGCCGCGCCTGCCCCCCGTTCGCGAAGCGCGTGCCGACATCCTGCCTGCGCAGCCGCACTCCCTCACCACCCCGGTGCCAGATTCAGTCCGAACACCCCGCCACCGCGGCGGTGCACGGGCCGCGCGTGGAACATCTCCACGATGATCGCGCCGAGATTGAGGCGGGTGCTGATCCCATGCGACAGCACCGGCCGCCGCACCGCGTCGGCGTTCTGCAGCGCCCGCGGCCGCAGCGACAGCGCATCGCCGCCCCGCCACGCCATCCCGGCGTCGAGGAATGGCGCCACTTCCATGGCGAGCCCCCGAACGCCCAGCCGGTTGATGGGGAGTCGGTACTCCACGTTCGCCACCGCCATGCGCGATCCCAGCAGCCCATCGAACGAGGGACACGGCCCGAACGCCGACCGGCCGCACTCGCGCTCCGCCAGCGATTCGGCCGCATAGCCGCGCACCAGCGTGCCCGCGCCCACGAACATGGGGGCGAGCAATGCCTGGCTGTCGTCACGGCCGTAGCGCCCCGTGTGCATGGCCCGGAAGGCCAGCGCGCCACGCCAGAGCGGCTGGTACCATCGCCCATCGACCGTCACCCCGGTGAATTGCGTGCGCCCCACCGTCTGCTGTACTTCGGCGCGGTAGCGCCAGCCATCGAGTGGTGAGGCCGGACCGAACACCGCGTTGTCCCCCACGAAGGCCGCACTCGACTGGGCGTACTGGATTGCCTCACCGGCACTCCCCGTCGAGCGACGCCGGTCGAGCACGCGCCCGGTGACGTTGTCCACCACCTGCTGGGTCACGTCGAAGTCCTGCGTGAGCCGTGTGCCCGTGAAGGCAAACTCCACGCGTCGGGTACGCGAGAACGGGTACTGCGCGCCCAGTGTCCCCTCGTGCACCAGGGTACGCGCGATCCCCTGCTCCACCAGCGTGGCGTCGCGCAGGTTCCCCGAGGCATCCCGCACACGGATCGGCGCCACGCTGTTGAACGCAGCGGGCAGCGGGGTGCGACCCAGCGTAGCAAATACGTTCCACCGCGAGACGGCATTCACGTACAGCACCTGCCCGCCCACGTCCTGCACGCGTCCCTGGGCCTGGACCGCAATGCCCAGCCGCCGGCGTCCCAGCAGGTCTCCCCAGAACACACTCAGGCCACCGCCCACGGCGGCGCCGTTCGAGCCGGCCGCCACACCGGCCGCCGGGAGCCCCAGTCCCTCGAGGCCAAAGCGCGGCCGGTAGCGGGCGACCGTGGCCGCGCCCGCCGTGGGCCCCGGCAATCCGCTCACGCCATCGGCCAGCATGGCGTCCACGATGGGCACCGGAGATTCCGTGTGCGGCGGCAGGATGCCCCCGCCACTCTGCATGATCGGCGCGGTCAGCGCCACTTCGTCGTCGGCCAGCCGCTGGTAACTCTCCACCCGGCTCCGGTCGAGCGCGACCATCTGGTAGCCATCGCGATCGAATACGGTGACCACCACGGTGTTCGTCGCCGGTGACACCGTGAGCGCCGGGGAACGCGCCGTGATGCCGGCCACGCCCGTGCGCAGCTGCGTCAGCTGATCGAACGCGCCGCGAGCCAGGTCGAGACGAAACACATCGGCCACACCATCCACGTCACCGATGAAATACAGGGAACGGCTGTCGCCACTCCACTGGGGGTTGATCATGCGCGCGTCCGCGCCCAGGTCGGGGAGCGCCCGCATGCGCCCGCCCACCGGATCCACCAGGGCCAGTCGCAGCCGACCATACGCGAGCGTTGCCAGGTCGGTTTCCGCGTGCCGGTCGGTTGCGACCGCAATGTACCGGCCGTTCGGCGCCCAGGCCGGGTGCAACTCGGTGAAGGCATCGTTCGTGAGCCGCTGTGTGCGTCGTTCGGCGAGGTCGAACAGGAACAGGTCGCCCTGCCCGTTGCTCGTGCCGGCAATGGCCAGCTGCCGTCCATCGGGCGACCAGGACACGGCACTGATGGATTGCACCCCCGGCACGCGAATGCGCTGCAGGAGCGTCCCCCGCATGACGTCGAAAATGGCCAACTCCGAATCGCCGGCGCGCGTCACCACCAGGACGTACTGACGCGAGTCCGGGGACCACGCCCCCGATGCGTACAGAAAGGCAATGGCATCGGTGTGGCCATCACGGGCGAGGTTCCCGAAGGACCGCACGTCGCGCCCGGTGGCCATGTTGCGCAGTCGCACGTCCACCTGACCAAGCGCGTCGCGGCCGATGTAGGTCAGCCACGCCCCATCGGGGCTCAGCTGCGGGTTGAGGGCGAAACCGCCGCGCTCCGGCGCCGCGCTCAGCGCGGTGCCAATGACATCGATGTTCTCACGCTGCTCCAGGAGTGTGCCGTACGCCGCGAGAATGTGCGCGTGCCAGTCGTTCTCCAGCGCTTCCGCCGACACGCCCAGCGTGCGCACGATGCCGGCGCGCACCCCCACCGCCACCGCGTCCAGAAAGAATGCCGCCAGCGCATCGTCGCCGAAGCGCCCACCCAGATAGGCCCAGAAGGCATGCCCGTAGCGATAGGGGAACAGGCGCGGATCGGTGGTGAGCGCATCGATGCCCGGCAACTCGCCGGCGGCGAGCGCCGCGCGCAACCACATGGCGGTATTGGGGTCGTCGCTTCCGAGCGACACGTACTCGGCCATCCCTTCCACGAACCAGAGCGGCAGCTGCATCAGGCCGTTGCCGCCCTTCACCTGCCGCGCCATGTCGAACTGGAAGAGGTGCGCGATCTCGTGCCCCAGCACGTGATCGTTCTCGGCGCCCACCCCGGTAAGCGGCATGACCAGCCGGTCACGCAGCGACTCGGCGAACCCGCGCGTCCCCTCGCTGAGCGGGGTGTCGGACAGCGTGGTCTGCTGGAAGTCGGGATGATTGGTGTACAGCACCAGCGGCTTGCGCTGGGTGAAGGTGTGGCCGAGCAGCGACGACAGGCGCTCGTACCACCGCTCCGCCTTGCGGGCCGTTTCGCGCACCGTGGGCTCGGCGGCCTTGTCGAAGTGAATGTCGAAGTGCGCCGTGCGCAGCACCTGCACGTCGAACCGTTCCCAGCGCACGCGATTCTGTCCGAAGTACTGCGCGTGGAGTGGGAGCGGCAACCACACCAGCGCTGCGGCCAGACACGCAAGCACCCGAACGATGCGCGGTCGCACACGGGTGCGCCCAGCCGATCGATGGAGCATGCGGACCTCTTGTAGTGGCGCGATGGCCGGCCCGTGAGGCCCGCCATCGGTGAATGTCTCAGAAACGAATGCCCGCCATGAGCGGCAGGAATGTGGTCCAGCCCCGACCGGTCGTATTGGCGGTGTACATGGCGTGCAGTCGCACTTCCACGAAGTAGTCGCGATCGCCCACGGCGATGACCTCGCCGATCCCCACGTTCACTCCTGGGGCATGGCGCTCGCGAAAACGATTCTCGGGATTGTTGAACAGATACCATCCGGCCCCGATCGTGCCGTACGGATCGAGACGCCCCTCATGGCGACGCGACGTGACATTGAACAGCATGGCGCCCACCTGCAGCGCGCCATCGTCGGCCCCGCGGCGGTCGCCGCGCAGGTGGGTGAACATGGCCTCGGCCGTCACCCCTACGGGCACCCGCGGGGCGCGCATCCAGACGCCGGCCTTCGCCGTGACCCCCTCGGCCACGACATCGCGCAGCGTGCCCCCCGGAATGGCCACCCCCAAAGCCACCGCCGGGGCGGCGGACCACTGCCCGTGGGCCGGGGGGGCACACACGAACAGGGCCGCGCACGCCGCACCGGCGACGCTCAGGGGGTGCCGGAGGACGCGCACGTTACGGCTGGCGCGGCGTCGACGTCGTCGGCATGGTCGGACGCACGATGCGGCGCGGCGCCACCGGCTCCACCGTGGTCGTCGGCGTCGTCACGCTGGGCATGCCGCTCATCTCGTTCGTCAGCAGCATGGGCGCCCGCCCGTCCGTCACGATGACCTTGGCATTCGGACTGCGCGCCAGTTCGCGGAACGCCTCGATGGACTGGTACGAGATGATCGACGGGGTGAGCCCCTGCGCGATGATCGCCCACGAGTCGCGGATACCCTGCGCCTCGATGGTGCGACGCTCGGCCTCCTGCTTCTCACGATCGAGCACGAAGCGCATCTGCTCCGAGCGCTGCTCGGCCTCGAGCTTCTCCTCGATGGCGCGCGCCAGGTCCGCCGGCAGACGGATGCTCTTGAGCAGCACGTTCTCCACCACGAAGCCCTTGGGCTCGAGCGTCTCCATCATCTGCGTGCGGATGGCCTGCTCGATGCCGATACGGGTCCCGCTGTGCATGTCCTTCGCCATGTAGCGGGCCGACACGTCGGCGGCGGCCGAGCGGAACACCGGGATGATCACGTCCTCTTCGTACCGCGTGCCGCTCGTTTCGAGGATCTGCCGGATGTTCTCGGTCTTGGCGCGGTAGAGGATGGACACTTCCGCCGCCACGTTCAGCCCTTCCTTGGACGGCATCTCCAGACGCACTTCGCGGTTCACCACGCGCGCCGGTACGCGCAGCACGGAGTTCACGCCGGGAATGATGAACTGGGCACCCGGCTGCAGTGGCCCGCTCGAGATGCGGCCGAAGGAGGTCTTGACGCCGATCTCATCCTGGCGGATGGTGGCGCAGCCGGTGGCGAGTGGCAGAACACACAGCAGGCCCAGCACAGGGCGGGAGGCAGATGGAAACAGACGCATGGTCAGACATCCGGATGTGCGAAGGGCGAGTCCTCCGCGAATTCCGCGGGATCTTCGGGTCGTGCGCATTTGCGACACGACCGATCCCGCGGTCGCGAAGGTCTCGCCCATCGCCTCTGCATGGCGACTCACCGATCCGTGCGCTCTCGCTGGCGCAGTGTTGACGAATCGGCAACATGCGCAGCCGCCCCTCAGCGGCGCGCATGGCGCTACTCCCCTTCGACCGGAATGTTAGAAATCCGCAATGTTTTTCCATAATTGATTCTTCAGACATCACACATTGACAATTTCAATGTGAATGAGAGGAACCTTTCATGGTACGGGCGGTTGAAACAGGGTTTGGACCCGGAGGTGGCCCGCGCCCCTTCGCCGCGCCGTCAGCGCACGATGAAGTTGAGCGGCGGTGCTTCCCACACCGTGGTCGTCCCGCGAAACACCCGGATGTTGAGCCGAGACGCGCCGGCCTGCTGGCCGGTGAGGGCGCCTCCCAGCCGGTCCCCTTCCCACCGTGCGCGTGTCGGGTCCTCGATGACCACGGGCAGCGAGTGGTCGGCATGGGGCGCCAGGGTGAACCACTCGTTGCGTGGCGGCATGTCGTGGTCGTCGGGGGCGCGCCCCTGCTTCACGAAGTGCATGAGCAGGCGACGAGGGGCACCCGCGGTTACCGTGGGGAATCCGTGCCAGTGGTCGTCATGCGAGAAGTACACGGTACCGGTGGCGGGATCTTCCACCAGGACGCTCGCGATCTGCAGGCGCGGGGCTGCCGGTGGTGGCGCGGCGATGTCGCCGCCACCGCCGCAGGCAACCGCGATACCGAGCGAAAGAAGAGTGGCGCGACGCGTCCAGCGAACGCGAGCGGTGGCCCAGGTCATGATGAGCTCCATCGTCAGCGGGGGCGCGGACACGCCGCCCTGGGTTGGACACGCACCTCGAGCCACGGCGACACGAGGTCGGCGTGCGTGAGGTGCCACACGAGAAAGCGCACGCGGGTCGTGCCCGGTGCAAGCGCGATCAATCGACCGCGACCACGCAGCGGCTCCCATACCACATTCGGCTCCACACTCTCGCCGCGAATCTCGAGATCGCGACGCGACACGAGATCCACCGGCACGCCGCGGAAATCGAGCGCCTGCGGCACCAGCGTCCGCATCTCTCCCTCGCAGAGCACGAGCGGCGTCTCGTTCCACACGCGATTGTCGGTGGTGCGCATGACCACCGCGGCGCTGCTGGAGTCGGTGAACACGAGGTCGGCCACCTCCGCGTGGGGGGTCACCACGGCGATGGGATGTTCACAGGCCGCCAGACCGGCGAGCGCGAGCAGCATCAGGACAGCACGAAGTCGGGCCATTCACCAGCTCCAGCGATACAGCAGCCGGAGATTGCGTCCCGGCTGCGGGGCCACCTGCTTGGCGCGCCAGAGATGGTCGCGCCAGTCGGTATTGAAGAGATTGTCCACCGCGGTGGTGATCTCGTGCAGCTGCCGCCCCATCAGCCAGCGACGCGACACGCTCGCCTGCCCCTGCACCCACCCATCGGTGGGACAGAACTCGGCCGGCAGCAGCGACGGCGCGCCGGCGCCACGCACCGCCTCCGAGGCGGAGAGCACGCAGGTCACGGCACCAATCGTGGCGGGAGCCGGTGGCACCCGGCGCTGGCGCAGCGCCGCATCGAGGCCCGCCGACACGCTCCACGCGCGGCCATCGCGGCGCAGCTGCACCCGCGAACGCAACGGGGGCATGGCCGGCAATGGCGCCCACGCCAGGCCGGCGCGTTGATCGCCCTGCACCCACGACACCGTGGCATCGAGCACCGTACCCGTTACGCGGGGCACGGTGATCACGACGCGCCCCTCGGCCCCGTACAGCCGCGCATCACTCTGGTCGGCCTGGTACACGTTGTACCGGCGCAGCCGGCGATCGCGCACGGGGGCGCCGGTGATGCTGTCCACCAGCGGCCGCTGGTAGATGTAGTCGGCCAGGCGGGTGCTGAAGACCGCGACTTCGCCGTTCACGCGCCGCTGTTGGAAACGCGCGAAGAGATCCAGTCCGTATCCCCGTTCGGCGCGCAATTGCGGATTGCCCACTTCGTAGGCGTAGGTGGCAAGGTGCGGCCCTGCAGAGAAGAGCTCTTCAATGGCGGGTGGGCGAAAGGCGCGCGTGGCGCTCATGCCCAGCACGAAGCCCGGGCGCAGGGCCACGGTGGCCCCGAGGCTCCCGGTGGGTGCGGAGAAGCGACGGGTGCGCACGTCGCGCACGAGCGCGGTTTCCGTGCTGTCGAGCGGCACGATGCTGGTGGCATCCCAGCGTCCACCCCACTGCAGGCGCACGGCCCGCCCGCCAAAGAGCGCGTCGAGTTCCCATTCTTCCATGGCAAAGAGCGCAGCCCCGCGCAGCACGCCGGGACGCGTGCCGGTGAAGCTGCCCGTCGCCCGGAAGTCGCGCCATTGCGCCCAGCCACCCGCGCTGCCCCGCACCGGTACGCCGGCGCGTCGCGTGTACTGCACCAGCAGATCCCCGTTGGCCATCAGCTGCCCGAAGCGGGTGCCCACGAAGCCGCCACGCTCGAGCTCGGACTGTTCGAAACGCACGAACTGCGACGACAGATTGGCCTGCGTGAATCGCGGCCACCAGCGCGCCGGGGCTGGCGACTCGGCGTCATTGGCACGCCACGAGGCGTCGCCGCGCACGCTGCGCCGGCTCAAGTCCACGTACACGCCACCATCGTGCGCCCCCGGCAGCACCACGCCGCCAAAGCTCCCCGGCACGCCGTAGCTGCTGGCCACATCGCGCACGGCCGCGCCCACGCGCCACGTGCCGAGTTCGGTGACCAGATCGACCAGACCAATGCCGGCACCGGCGTCGTGCCCGCGCACATCGGAGAAGGGGAGCACGCCGCGCGGCGCGCGCGTATCGCCGGCGGTGCGCCACGAGCCGCCGGCGCGCCAGGCGAGGGCACCGGTGCCACCGTGCAACTGGCCGTGCAGGACGCCACCGTCGTTCACCGACTCACCTTGGCCACTGAATGTCCCACCCAGCGCACGCGCCGCGCGCGCCGTGGGGACATCGTCACGGACGACATTCACCACGCCACCAAGACTGTTGCTGCCAAAGAGCAGGCCGGCGGGGCCGCGCACGACTTCCACGCGACGCGCCGTCATGGGGTCGATGGTGACGGCATGATCGGGGGCCGTGGTCGCAATGTCTCCCGTGCGCTGCCCGTCCTCGAGTACCAGCACACGGTCGCCCGTGAGGCCGCGGATGACCGGCTGCGTGGCCATGGGCCCATTGCTGCGCGAGGTGACCCCCGGTTCACCGGCAATTGTGGCGGCAATGGAAGGCGCCCGTCGCCGGTCGAGCTCGCGCCCCTCGAGCGCGGTGGTGGGGCGCACCAGACCAATGCCGCTGCCCTGAGTGGCCGTGACGCGTACGGTCCCCAACTGCTGGGCCGCGCCCGCCCCGCGCACCCGAGCGGCCGCCCGCAGCGAATCCGCGCGCAGTGAATCAGCGCGCAGCGAATCGGCGCGGGACTTGGGCGGCTGCAACTGCGCCGTGGCGGCCGCCGGGCAGAACGCCACGACGACCGCCACGGTGCACTGCTGCCACGGCGCGAGCCGTGACCGGAACTGCGGCATCAGCGCTGCAGCGTACGGTTCTCACGCACGCCGAGCACGGCGATGCGCTCGGGGGTGCCACCCACATTCATGGTGCGGCTGAGCGACGGGGTACCCGTGGCGGAGATGGCAATCTCATACACGCGTCCCTGCGTGGGGCTCGTCATGTACGCCACCCCCTGCGCAAAGGCGAAGAACGGCGTGAGCACGGCACCCGCCGTGGGCATCGGCGGCACGACACCGGCCAGCGTCCCGGTCACCTGACGGGTCGTCATGTCCAGCACGTGCAGGTTGCCGAGGCGCCCCAGCACGAGCGCGAAACGGCCCGTGTAATCGACCTCGGCGGTCCAGTCGATTTCATTGGCGGGCATCGACACGGGCTGCATGGTGCGGGTGGCTACGTTGGTCACGCCGAGCGTGCGCGTGGCGGGGCTCACCGGCTGCCCGCGAATGGCCATGCGCACCAGGAAGTTGGGCTGGCCTTCGCGCGCCCATACGGTGCCCACGCCAAAGCGCGGGTCGGTGGCGTGCGCGAGCTTCTGGAAGTTGACGGTGTTGCCGGTGGTGGTCACCAGCAGCGCGCCGTCGGCGCAGCCATACAGCTTGCCCACGGCGTTGCCGGCGAGGCCATGGAGCCCCGGGCAGCTGGTGTTGCGTGCCACTTCCTGCCCCTGGCGGTTGAACACGACCACCCCGTTCGGGAGCACCGGGTTGGCCGGATCCTGAATGGAGGCCGACACGAAGCCGCCGTCCACGTTGGACATGCCGGCCCCATGATGCGCGTTGCCCGTGCGCACGGTGAGCACCGGCTGCGTGTTGCCCGCCGCTACCCCCTGTTCGCTCCAGAAGCGCACGTTGCCGGAGCCATCGAAGTGCACCGACACCATGTCGCCGTTGAAGTTGCCATGAATGGGCGTCTGGTCGCTGAAGCTGCCCACGATGCGGGGCGCCTGCTTCACGCCGCGGCCCGCCTGTTCGAAGACGCCGCCGTCGATGAACGAGACCTGATTGCGCGTCTGGAAGTGCGCAAAGGCGATGCGCCCCCGCGCCGTGTAGAGGTACGTCACACGCGAGGGCAGGCCGCCCATGCTGTCCACGCGCTGCGCCGTCGCCACGTCGAATACCCGGGCAAAGGGTGCCGTATCGGTGACCACCAGACGGCGGAATTCGGTCGCCTCGGCGGTGGCATTACCGGCGGTGGGGGCGTCTTCACCGCAGGCAGCGAGCAGGACGACACCAGCGGTCAGGAGACCGCGGGACGCGCGCGAAACGGGGTCGGCATTGATTGGACGAACGGGGACGGCGTGCATAAGGGCCTCGGAAAGCAGGGTTGCTATTGAGTTGACCTTCTCAACAGAGGCAAGCCTAGCCTATCCGTAGTGAGACGTCAATATCACTGAGCCCCCATTCTGCCCCCCTGACAGCCCATGTTTCGCCACGGGTCACCCGCGCCCGCCGGTGGTGAGCCATGGCGAAATCGGTGAGCGTCTCATCGACCACGCCGAGCGCCTGGGGCTCCCGCCCGGTGCCCTGCGCGCCGCGATCGCCGACGGTTCGTCCGTCCGTTCTGCGGTTCCCTGATTCTCTCCGCATCCATTTCCGCACGGAGCGGCGTGCGCATGCAGGTGGGTGAACGGACCGGGAGAGAATCGGAGAACGGGAGCCCAGCGACCCCCGTGCCGCCGTGATGCGCGGCACGGCGCGGATGCACCACGAGACGGCGCACGGCCGGCTCTGCTCAATAGCCGATCGGGCCCAGCCGGAAGAGGCTCAGGGGCCATGCCAAGGCGCCCGGTTCGGTGCCTTCGATGAACCATTCGCGATAGCGCCGGTCGGCCGGCGTGTTGCCGTCGGACGGTTGCCCCGTGAGCCGGTCGATCTCCGCCGCCACCACACCCGGTGGCGGTGTCCACGTGCCGGCGGTGCGCGTTTCGTACGCGGCGGCAATCACGCGGCCGGCAATGGGGGCCGCCAACGTGCCGCCGGCCGCCCCCGGCGCGATCATGGCCGGCTTGTCGAAGCCCAACCACACGCCGGTCACCAACTCCGGTGTCATCCCCACGAACCACACATCGGTGTTGTCGTTGGTCGTACCCGTCTTCCCTGCCACGGGGATGCGGGCCGGCACGATGCGTCGCAGCGCGGTGGCCGTGCCCCGCTCCACCACATCCTGCAGCATGTCGCGCACAATGAACGCCACGCGCGGATCCATGGCCGGACGCATGGGCACCCCTTGCGGCGTAAACACCGGACGCCCCGCGCGGTCGTCGATGCGCGCGATGAACCGGGGCTCAACCGACACGCCCCCGTTGTCGAATGCCGCATACGCCGCCACGAAGTCGAGCGGCTGCACGACGCTCGCGCCGAGGGCGCTGGACGGATAGGGGGCAATGCTGGAACGCAGGCCGGTGCGACGCGCGAGCGCAATGACGCTGTCCATCCCCACCGACATGGCGAGCTGTACGGCCACCGGATTTCGCGACCGGGTGAGCGCGTCGCGCAGCGTGAGGGCTCCGAGAAACGCGTTGTCGGCGTTGTCGGGCGAGTACACCTGCCCGTTCTCGAGGCGCACGCGCAGCGCGGTATCGGCCACCATGGCGTTGGCCGTGAGCCCCTGACTCATGGCCTGCGCATACACGAAGGCCTTGAAGCTCGAGCCGGGCTGCCGGTTGCCGTCGATGGCACGGTTGAAGCTCGACCGCGCGTAATCCCGCCCGCCCACCAGGGCACGTACGTCACCGGTGGTCGGGTCCATCACCACCACCGCGCCTTCGAGACAGGCATCTACCCGTGGTTTGCGCGCGGTGGCCGGCGCGGGAATCGGCGTGCCCGCATTCGCGGCGCACCGCGTGCCGCGAAAGCCCGGGCGCGCTTCGATCTCGTTGATCCCCTCGGAGAGCGCACGCTGCGCCTGCCGCTGCAACACCGCGTCGATGGTGGTCTGAATGCGAAAGCCGCCGGACATGACTGGCACGCCGGCCCGTTCGGCCTGCACGCGCACCACATCGGTGACCCACGGGGCCAGCTTCTCCTGACGACTCACCGTGACCACCGGCTCGCGCTGTGCCGCGGCGGCCTGGGCCGGGGTGATGTACCCCTGCTGCGCCATGAGCGCGAGCACCGTGTTGCGCCGTTCGCGATTGCGCGCGGTGTAGCGCGACGGATCGTAGAGCGTGGGGCTCTTGGGCATGCTCGCGAGGCTCGCGGCCTCCGCCAGCGTGAGCTCGGCGGCCCCCTTGCCGAAGTACTGACGCGCCGCCATCTCGATGCCGAACGCGCCGCGCCCGAAGTCGAGCTGATTGAGGAACGCCTCGAGAATCTGCTCCTTGCTGTAGCGCCGCTCCATCTCCCGCGCCGCCTGTTGCTCGCGCAGCTTGCGCGCCGGCGAGCGGTCACGCCGGTCGATCACATCGGGGTGCATGTTCCCCACCAGCAGCTGCGTGATGGTGCTGGCCCCGCGGAGGTTGCCCTTGGTGACGGCGTCCTTGAGCGCACCGGCCACCCCCACCAGATCCACGCCATCGTGCTGATAGAAACGCTTGTCCTCCACCGCAATGAACGCCTGCCCCACATACCGGGGAAGCGTCCGCAACGGCACGTTGAGCCGGCGCTCGCGCCCGATCTCGCCAATGAGCGAGCCGTCGCGCCCCAGCACCACGGTGACCTGCGCCGGCGTGATGATGCGCCACGGTTCACCGGAACTGGCCGCGGTTTGCGCCTGCAGTGGGGTGAACACCCCACCGACGAAGACGGCAGACGGCAGGAACCACAGTGGGGCAGTCGGGAGGAACCGCGGGGCTGGCATGTGGGAATTCTACACGGACGGCACAGGACCGATCCGGGGGCCGCAGGCGGTTATCTTTCGCCTATGCCAGGTGACCCGATTCGTCCGCTGACTCTCGCGCTCTGCCAGTTCGCCCCCCGCAAGGGCGATACGGCGGGCAACCTCGCCCGCATTGGGCGTCTCTGCGCCCAGGCCGCGGCGCTCGAACCGCGCCCGCAGGTGGTGCACTTTCCGGAGACGGCCCTCAGCGGCTACTTCGTGGAAGGCGGGGTGCGCGAAGTGGCCTGCACCGCCGGGTCGCTCTCCTACGACCTCGACGACGCGTATCGCACCGCCTGCGCAGCGGCCGGACTGGACGTGCTGCCGCTCGATGTGGTCATCGGCTTCTACGAGCGCTGGCGCGACACGCTGCACAACAGCGCGGCGTATCTCAGCATCGGCCTCGATGACGGCCCGCCCAAGGTGCGCCACGTGCACCGCAAGAACTACCTCCCCACCTATGGCCTCTTCGACGAGGAGCGGTTCGTGGAGCGCGGGTCGGATATCCGTGCCTTCGAAACGCCGTGGGGCAAGGCGGCGCTCCTCGTCTGCGAAGATGCCTGGCACTCCCTCAGCGGCACCATTGCGGCCCTCGACGGAGCGCAGGTGGTCTTCATCTCCTCGGCCGCGCCGGCGCGTGGCCCGTGGCCCCGCACCGACGGGGTCCCCGGCCCCAACAGCGCGGCGCGCTGGGAACGTCTCATTCGCGACATCGCCGAGGAGCACGGCGTGTTCGCCAGCTTCGTCAATCTCGTGGGGAGCGAGGGGGGCAAGCGCTTCTTCGGCACCTCGCACCTGGTGGGCCCGGGGGGCGACATCCGCGGGCGCGCGCCGGTGTGGGAGGAGAGCTTCGTGTCCATTTCGGTGGACCTCGACGATCTGGTGCGCGCGCGCGCCGACAGCCCGTTGCTGAGCGACCTGCGCGTGGCCCTGCCGCACGTGCTCGACAATGTGAAGCGTGTCACCGAAGGCTGGCCGGTGGCGCTGTCGTACGACGGCCCGGAACCAGCGGCCGCCGATCTGCTGCGCGGGGCCCGCGGCTTCACCACCGGCGAGTTCGCGGTGCCGACCGAACTGCTCGAGCGCGCGAACACGGTGGTGCGCGCCCTCCCCGAGCAGTTGCCGGTCATTCGCCACGGCCTTGGTGATCAGGGCGGTCCGCCGTCGCTGCTGCTCGATACCGAGCTCACGGAGTCCTGGCTGGTGGGGTTCCTGCGCGAAGAGCTGGCGCGGCGCGGCTTCGGCAAGGCGGTGATTGGCATGTCGGGCGGCGTCGATTCCGCCGTGTCGGCGTTTCTGGCCGTCGAGGCCCTCGGCCGCGAGAACGTGGTGGGCGTACGGCTCCCCTATCGCACCTCCAGCCAGGAGTCGCTGGAGCATGCCCAGCTGGTGATCGACGCCCTGGGCATCGAATCGCGCACGGTGGACATCACCGCGGCGGTGGACGGCTATCTCGTCCATGAGCCCGATGCCGATGCGCAACGCCGCGGCAACATCATGGCGCGGCAGCGCATGATCGCCCTCTTCGATCTGTCGGCGCGGTATCGCGCGCTGCCCATTGGCACGGGCAACAAGACGGAGCGCCTCCTGGGCTACTTCACCTGGCACGCCGACGATTCGCCGCCGGTGAATCCGCTGGGCGATCTGTACAAGACGCAGGTGTGGCAGCTGGCGCACCACCTGGGCGTGCCCGATGTGGTGGTGCACAAGGCACCCACGGCCGACCTGGTCGTTGGGCAGACGGACGAGGGCGATCTGGGAATCAGCTATGCCCGCGCCGACCAGATTCTCAACGGCATGCTGCACGGCTTCTCGCACGAGGCACTGCGGGCGCGTGGGTTTGGCAACGACGAACTCACCACCGTTTCCCGGCGGCTCAACGGCACGCACTGGAAGCGTCGCCCGCCGGCGGTGGCGCTGCTCAGCCAGAGCGGCATCGGGGAATCGTATTTGCGGCCGGTGGATTACTGACGCGGGCAGCGACCAGCGTCGAACGCAGCGGGGACGCGCAAGGACGCTGACGCCCTACCGCTAGAGCGGCGCCCAGAGCCGCTGCGGATCGGCCATCGCCAGTTCGCAGCAAAACGCGGCAATGCGGTCCACCGCCTGCGCCATGAACGCCGCGCCCGACTCGGCGCTGGCCGCGCGCGGGTTGCCCACGCCGGTATCGTGCGTGGCCTGGGTCCACCGGCGCGGCATCCACGCGACTCCGGTGCGCACCCCTTCGAGGGTACTGGGGTTGGTGCGTCCGTCGCCCCAGGCGTTGCGGTGGGGCTCCACGAGATGCGGCGCCACATGCAGCATGGCCGCGGTCTCGAGTTCCCCGGCATGGTCGCCGGGCTCGGTGAACGCCTGCTGATCGGCAGCCTGCCACCAGTTCACGATGGCAAGCATGATGGAGGTGGAGGGCTGCAGCTCGCGCACGAGCGCCCGCAGCTCGTTGCCGCCGTGCGCGTTGAGCAGCACGAGCCCGCGTACGCCATGGGGTTCGAGACTGCCGATCACGTCGCGCAGGATGGCCAGCTGGGTGCTGGGCATGACGTTGATGGTGAGTGGCAGGTCGAGCTGCGTGGTGTTCACGCCGAAGGGCACCGCGGGGAGCGCCACCACCGTGGTGCCCCGCGCGATGCAGGCGGCGGCAACGCGCGCGGCGACTTCGCTGCCGAGGATGGTGTCGGTGCCGTACGGCAGATGCGTGTTGTGGGGCTCGGTGGCGCCGAACGGCAGCAGCGCCACGGGCCATGTCGTGTCGCGAATCTGCGGAAAGGTGGCGTCGCGCAACACGCCGTTTCTTCGTGTTTCGTGCATGCTCGTGCGTCTGGGTCTGGGTCGGGGGGGGTGTCGGGGTACTGCCACTGCGGTCGGGGTACTGCCACTACGGTCGGGGTACCGCCACCACGGTCGGGGTCTTTCCTGCAGTCGCGGGTGCGGCCGGGTCGGGGCCGAACGGCGCAGTCGGGGTCGGGGCTCCGGCGGGCCGACGCTGCGCTGGGCGTCGTGGGTGGGTCGGGGGCGCGACGCTGCGCTGGGCGTCGTGGGTGGGTCGGGGGCGCGACGCTGCGC
>NZ_JAJTHI010000089.1 GCF_021298855.1 Gemmatimonas sp. | reverse complement strand
GGAGGCGAAGCAGCTGGCCCGGCTGCAGCCCCGGCATGCGCGCAAGACGCGGCGGAAGAAGCGGCGCAAGTTCCGGAAGGGCGACACGGCGTAGCCCGTGCCACCCGACCGGCGAGGCCACGCCTGCCATCACCCCACGAATCGCGCGACCGCGTCGTCGATGAGCGTGAACAGGCGCCCGTCGTCATCGCCGTTGATGCGCCCCAGCAGCTGCGTGCGCCACTCGGCGGGAATCCAGGCGGTGCCGTGCGCGGCCCCCATGGCGCCGCCCACGATGCTGGCGATGGTGTCGTTGTCGCGCGTGTCGTTCACGGCCACCAGCAGCGCCTCGCGCGGGTCGTGCCCGTGCTGCGCCACGATGTGCAGCACGGTGGGCACGGTCTCCAGCAAAAAGGCCCCGCTGAACCATTGCTGCGCGGCGTCGCGCACGGGGGTGCCGCGGGTCACGGCATCACGCACGTACGTGTGCAACAGCTGCGACAGGCTGCCACGCCAGTGCTGCAACGGCCCCGCGGTCACGCGGGTGTCGTACTGCTGGCCGTCGTCGAGCACCCGCAGTACTTCGGTGTAGGTGTCCAGCCACTCGATGGGCGTTTCGGGCAGGTCGCCGTTGAGCAGCCGCCAGAGCAACGCCACCCACGCCACGCTGCTGGCAATGGCGAGCGGTTCGTTGTGCGTGACCGCCGTGGCCAGCGCGGTGTCGGTCCAGAGCGCCGTGCCCCCGGTGCGCAGATGCGGCAGCAGCATGGGCGTGATGCGCATGAGCGCACCGTTGCCGGCGCTGTACTGCGTGGCCTCGTACCAGGGCGCACCAGTGCGCAGCGCGTTGCAGAAGTCGCGCGTGGCCTTGCCGATGCCGAAGATGCGGTCGTTGGCAATGCGGAAGGCCAGTTCGTCGGCGTCGAGCGCGCCGTCGTGCAGTAGCTGCTCGATGGCGCGACAGGTGAGCTGCGTATCGTCGCTGGGTGTGCCCGCCGGCTCGCCATTGGCGTAGCGGCTGGGCAGGTACCCGGTAATGCGGCCGTGCTCGGCCTCACGCACGGCAGGGAGCATGCTCTCCGTGCGATTGCCCAGCGCGTCGCCAATGGCCACACCCAGCAACATGCCGCGCACCCGATCGGCCAGGTCGGGCACCTCGAGCGGGTCGATGGGCGGGACCGGGGGCAGTACGGCGAGGCGGGCGGGGTCGAGCTTGAGGGACCACATGAGGGCTTGGTGCGGGGCGTGGGCGATGTGGAAACAGCAGACGGGAGGAACTACAGACGGCAGACGGGAGGCTACTCGGTGGGTCAGCGATCGCTGGGGATTCGCTGGTGAATGTCCGCTGCAGGGTGGAACACGAACGCCTTGCCTTGCTTCGACTGGCGGAGCAGGCCGAGTTGTACGAGACGCAGCAGGTCGCTGCGCGCCGTTTCGTAGCTGGTCCCGTGTGAGCGCTGGTGCGAGGCCACGGTGTACCGGGCAAACTCGGAGGTGAGCGCGTGGCGGACGAGCGCGAGCTGCCGCGGGTTCAGGCCATCGAGCGAGGCTCGATGCACGAGCCGTTCAATGTCGTGAAGCTGGCGCGCCTTTCGGTGCAGATACTCCTCGAGATCATCAATGGCCCGACAGAGCACGCGAAGCTGGTACAACAGAAAGTAGGTGGCATCGTTGTCGTCGGTCTCGGCGTACAGGTACGCGCGCGCATACTGTCCGCGGGCCTTCTTGAGGATCCGCGAGATCGATACGTACTCACACAGCCAGTAGCCGGCCCGCACCATGGACCAGTAGAAGAGAGCCCGCGCCGTTCGGCCGTTCCCGTCGACGAACGGATGATCGTATGCCAGCCACAGATGCAGAAGGATTGCCCGGACCACGGGATGCACGAACTCGCTGTCGTTCGTGCCGTTCGCGAAATCACACAGTGCACGCATGCGGTCGCCCAACACGTCAGCCGTGGGCGGTGTGTGCAGTACGACGCCCGTCTCGTCCTCGATGACGATATGCTCATCGGCGGTCCGCAGACGACCGGCGGCAGACTCATCATCGAGGGTGCCCCCGGTGAGTGTGCGCTGCAGTTCGAGGAGAAACTCTGGTGTGAGCGGGGCGTGCACATGATGGCGAACGAGGAGCATGCCCTGATAATTGTTCAGGATCATGCGCTCGCTTCTCGTGAACGGCGGACGTCCGTTCTGGATCATGTCCTTCGCGACGTTCCGCGTCGTCGAGGCCCCTTCCAGCTGACTCGAGGTAATGGCCTCTTCGACGATCGACTTGAAGAGATAGGTCTCCCTCGTCGCGGGATTGGTGATCGGTTCCGTTCCCACGAACGCCCCGCTCAGGTTACCCGCCGCGTCCCGATCCACGCGATGCAGCATGGCGAGCGCCGGCGCCGGCAACGCGACCTTGAAGGGTCGCTGCCGAGTGTCCGTGAGGGGGAGCGGGCGAGCCAACGCGTTCCTCGCCGACTTGACGGCGAACCATTGTTCCTTGGCGCTGAAGTCGGCGCGCGGCGGCGCGTGCCGGAACGTATCCCAGTGCCGGTACTTCCCACCGGGCGCCGGCCCGAGATCGAGGGAAAGCAGCTCCTGCAGCCGCTGGGCCCCGCTTGGGGCGGCCAGCAGTCCAGACAGAACCTGATGGAGGTCGGGCGGCGACAGCGGGACTTTCATCTTGGATCCTAACTTTCTACTAACTTTGGTGGAATTGGTAGAAATATAGGGGATCCAGGGGCCCATGTCGCCGGCGATTCCCTGTTTTCTACCAGTTTCACCAAAGGTAGTAAAACAACGGTCAAGCTGACCGACTACGATGACGCGAGCAGCTCCTCGATACTCTCCGCGGTAGCCTCAAGCACGTTTTCCAGCCCTTCCATGGTGTGGTCGCCCATGTGGCCAATGCGGAAGGTGCTGCCCTTGAGCTTGCCGTAGCCGCCGCCAATCACGAAGCCGCGCTTCGCCACGCCCTTCACGATGGCGTCGGGGCTGAGCGACGGGGGGACACTCACGGCGGTCACGGTGTGGCTGCGCGCGTCGTCGGGGGCGTACACGCAGAACGGCTCCCCCACGCGCTGCCGCAGCTCGTGCACCCAGCTGTGGGTGTGTTCGGCCATCTGCGTGTGCCGCTCCCAGCGCCGCTCGATGGTTTCCTTCGTGATGCGCTCGCCCTGCACGGCGGTGGCATACAACAGGCTGAGCGCCGGCGTGTTGGGGGTCTGGTTCTTGTGGATGTACTGCTCGAACTCCACGAGATCGAAGTACAGCCCGCGCCCCTCGGCCAGGCCGGCCGTGGCGATGAAGCGCTCGCTGGCCACGCCAAAGGCGAGTCCCGGCGGCAACGCGAGTGCCTTCTGCGAACCGGTGAGCACGAAGTCCAGCTCCCACGCGTCGGTTTCCACGGGCACACCGGCCAGCCCGGTAACGCTGTCCACCAGCACGGCGCAGTCGTAGCGGTGCGCCAGCTGCGTGAGCGCCTGAATGTCGGTGAGCGTGCCGGTGCTGGTTTCGCTGTGCACCACGGTGAGCGCGCTGTACGGCCGCGCCTCGAGCGCCGCTTCCACCACCTCGAGCGGCACGGGACGGTGCCAGTCGCCGCCAATGATGGTGGCGTCCCGCCCGCAGCTGTGCGCGATGTTGGCAAAGCGCTCGCTGAAGGCGCCGTTCACGAGGCAGAGGATGGCCCCCGGCCGCGCGCAGCGAATGGCCGCCTCCATGAGCCCCGTGGCGCTGCTGCTGCTCACGTACACCGGCCGCTGCGTGCGGAAGATGGGCTTGAGCCCCGCCTGCACGCGCGCGAACAGCGCCTCGAACGCCGCCCCGCGATGCGGCAGCATGGGGCCGGTCATGGCCGCCAGCACTTCGGGGCGGACTTCGGTGGGGCCGGGGAGGAAGAAGGTGCCGAACGGTGTCATGGAGACGGCGGGAGACTGCGTCATGGGAACGGCGTCATGTGGTGAACTTCGTCATGGTTACTGCGAGAGCGGCAACTGCGGGTTGCCGCGGGAGACTACGTGAACAGCAACTCCCGCAAGGCTTCGAAGCTTGGGGCCTCGGCGTCGGCCACGGCGACCACCTTCTCTCGGCGGGCCACGCGGGTGTAGGCGAAGAAGCGGTCCACCACGCCGCGCACGGCGGCGTCGGTGCTGCCGTCGCCCACCATGGCCACGGGTGTGCGCAGCTGCAGGCGCTGCACGGTGAGGGGCTTGCCCTGCTGGGTGGCCAGCGGCTGCTCGCCGTCGAGCAGGCTGAAGGTCCCGTCGGCGTGCTGCGCGAGGCTCACGGCGTGTACGCGATCGGCGGCCACGCCCAGCTGCAGCGCCAGGGGGATGATGCTGGGGCGCAGCCCGCCGCTGAGCAGATGCACGTGCACGCGCGCGGCGTGCAGCTCGAAGATGAGTTCACGCGCGCCGGGTTCGATGGCGTGCTGGTACGCATTGGCCAGCTGCAACAGCTCCGCGGCGGTGGGGCGAATGCGCTCGAGCCGCCGCGTGTACACGGCCTCGAGGGGCATCTCGCCGGCCATGGCGCGCGCGGTGAGCTCCTCGCATTCGCGCGCCACCTCGGCACCGCGCAGCGCGGCGAGCCAGTCGATGCCCTCGATGGCGGCCAAGGTGGAGTCGACGTCGAAGATGACAGTCTTATACAGCGGTCGGGACACGAAACGCGAACGAAGGGGGAAGGGTGTCAGGGCGCAGGGCGAAGGGGGCAACCACGCAGGGGGTTCTGCGCTCCCTACCCCAGGACGTTGCCGGGAGCCAGCAAGCCGTAGGGGTCGAACTCGCGCTTCACGGCGCGCATGAGGCGCTGCTGGGCGTCGCTCATCTGCAGCGGCAGCCAACGGCGCTTGAGCTTGCCAATGCCATGCTCGGCGGCCACGGTGCCGCCCATGGCAATGACGGCCTTGAGGGTGGCGTACACCACCTGCTCGATGCGCTTCAGTTCATGCGCGTCCTGCGCCACGAAGTTCTGGTGCGGGTGCCCGTTGCCGGCGTGGCCGTAGGCAATGCCCAGCGGAATGCCCGCCTCCACGGCAAAGTTGCGCGCGATGTGCAGCGCTTCGGCCAACCGCGGGTAGGGCACGGCCCAGTCGGTGCTGACCTTGCGCCCGCCAAAGGGACGCCGCGCGGCGCCACGTTCGTTCATGGTGGCGGGCACGGCGTGCCGCATGCGACGCGCCTCCAGCTGACTGGCGGGTGAGTCGTACACGCGAATGTCCTCGGCCATGGCGGCGTGCGCCTCGGCCAACGCCAGCCACTCGTCGAGCGGCAGCTCCTCCTGCGCATCCTCCTGCGCGCCGGTTTCCTCCACGTACACCATGGCGCGCGCGTCGGTGGCCCAGCTGCTGCTTCCTTCTGCGGCGCGGGCAATGTCCATGGCGCCCTGATCGAAGTACTCGAGACAGCGCGGATGCACGGCGGTGCTGCGGCGCGCGCTCACCACGAACGCCAGGGCATCGGCCTCGTGCGCGAAGGGCACGATGAGCCCCAGCACTTGCTGCGGCAGCGGCTGCAGCGCGAACTCGGCCTCCACCACCACTCCCAGCGTGCCCTCACTTCCCACGAACCACTCCACGGGGTCGTGGGCAATGGGATAGCCCACGGTGTTCTTCTCCAACTGCGGCCGCCGCAGCTGCAGCGTTTCGCCGCTGGCCAGCAGCACGGTGAGCGCGCGCACGTGCGGGCCGGTGGCGCCGTAGCGCAGGCTGCGCGCCCCGCTGGCGTTGCAGGCAATGGCGCCGCCCACCGTGCACTCTTCCTCGCTGGTGGGGTCGGGGGTGAAGAGCAGCCCCTTCGCCTCGGCGGCGCGCCGCACATCGGCCACAATGGCGCCGGCGCCTACGGTGATGCACCGCCGGTCGGTGTCCACGTCACCGATGTGACTGAAGTTGCGCAGCGACAGCAGCATGCCGCGGTCGGTGATGCTGGCGCCGGTGGTGCTGCTCTGCCAGCCGGCGGGAGTGACGCAGGTGCGGGTGCTCGTGGCTTCCTCGAGGATCTCACGGAGTTCATCGACCGACGACGGACGGGCGACGGACTCGGGGATGAGTTCGAGCCCGGAGGCATCGCGGGCATGCGCGAAGCGGACGTCGTGGTCGAGGGAGAGGTGAGACACGGAGAGACGAGACGTGAGACGTGAGATGTGAGGGGAAACGGCGTTATGGATGAACGGCGTTATGAATGGACAGCGTTATGGATGAACGGCGCTATGGATGGACGGCGTTATGGATGGACGGCGTTATGGATGGACGGCGTTATCATGGACGGCGCTATGGGTCATGGTTACGGCGCGAGCATGACGGCGGGTACCGACGGTTCCTACTCGTCGCGGAACTGCACGACGCTGGCGGTGAGCACATCGGGGAGTTCGAGCAGCGCCTTGCGGGTCACTTCGCTCACTTCCCCGTCCACGCTCACGGCGGCGAGGGCATCACCGCCCTGCGCGAGGCGTGCCTGGTGATACTCGGCGATGTTCACGTGCTGCTCACCCAGCAGTGTGCCCACGCGGCCAATGACACCGGGCACGTCGTGGTTGGTGAGAATGAGCAGTGTTTGCCGCGGGTTCACGTCAATGTGGAAGCTGCCGATCTGCGTGAGGCGCGGCGTGCCGCCCTCGGGGGCGGTGCCGGTCACGGCCAGCTGCTGCATGCCGCCGGCGAGCGCCACTTCGATGGTGCGTGCGCCCAGTTCGTGGCTTTCGCCCACGCTGAGTTCGAGCCCGCGGGTTTCGGCGAGGGAGCGCGCGTTGATGAGATTGAGCCGATCGGTTTCGATGACGCCCTCCAGCACGCCGGCGGCGGCGGCGGCGAGCAGTGCGCCGGTGCCGTGAGCGAGATCGGGGCTTACCCGCAGCGCCACGCGGCGCACGGCGCGCATGCCCTGGTCGGCGAGCACGGCGCGGGCCACGGCGGCGGCGCGACGCACCACCAGCATGGCCGGCTGCAGGTCGCCCCACTCGCCGGCGCCACCGGCCACGTTGATGCTCTTGGAGAGATCGTTGCGCAGCAGCGCGTCGCGCACCGCCAGGCACACGTCACGCGATACGTTGCGCTGTGCCTCCACCGTGTTGGCGCCGAGGTGCGGGAGCAGGATGAGGTTGGGGGCGCTGCGCAGCGGCGAATCGGCAGCGAGCGGCTCGGCCTCGTACACGTCGAGCACCGCGCCACGCAGCTGATCGCCCTGCAGCGCCGCCAGCAGCGCCGCTTCGTCCACGATGCCGCCGCGCGCCATGTTCACCACCACGCTGCGGTTGGGGAGGCGCGCGAGTTCCCGCTTGCCGATCATGCCGCGCGTTTCGTCGGTGAGCGGCACGTGCAACGTGAGCACGTTGGTTTCGGCGAGCAGGGCATCGAGGCTGGGCGCGCGGCGCACGCGCAGGGCGGTGAAGCGCTCGTCGGCGATGTAGGGGTCGTAGGCCACCACGGTCATGCCGAAGGCGTGCGCGCGCGTGGCCACTTCGCTGCCAATGCGGCCGAGTCCCACGATGCCGAGCGTCTTGCCCTTGAGCTCGCGGCCCAGGAAGCTGTTGCGATCCCAGCGGCCATTCTCCATGACCTGCTGCGCGCGCGGCAGTTGCCGCAGCAGGCCAATGGTGGCGCCGAAGAACAGTTCGGCCACCGCCACGGTGTTGCCGGCGGGCGCATTGATGACGGCAATGCCGAGTGCGGTGGCCACGTCGATGGCGACGTTGTCCACGCCCACGCCGGCGCGGCCAATGACCTTGAGCTTCGTGCCGGCCTTCAGCAGCTCCGCGCTGATGCGCGTGGCGCTGCGCCCCACGATGGCATCGTAGTCGGGAATGCGCGCGAGCAGCTCGTCCTTGGGGAGCGTGGGCACTTCGTCCACCTGCAACAGCGGCTCGGCGGCGAGCAGGGCGAGGCCTTCCTGATCGACATCATCGGTGACGAGAACGCGGAACATTGTTGGGGGCTGAAGGACGGGCGACGACGAACGTCGAAAGGTACTGCGACTGAGATCGGGGATGTCGGATGGATGCCGGAGGCCAGATGTTCGGAGGCCAGATGTTCGGAGGCCGGATGAATGCCGGAGGTCCGAGGCCGGACGGTTGTCGGAAGTCCGAGGCGGGACAGCGTACCTCCCCCTCCGGCTTCCGACCTCCGAACGCGGTATCCCAATTCGGACCTCCGGCATTCATCCGGCTTCCGACCTCCGACCTCCGACCGTCCGATCAGTCCGACCTCCGACCGTCCGACTGTCCGACCGTCCGACCGTCCGACTGTCCGACTGTCCGACTGTCCGACTGTCCGATCCCGCTCAGAGACCCAACTGTCTCCGCAGCGCGTCGCGCAGGGCCACCACGGTGTCATCGGAGGCCGCCGGCGAGTCGTCGCGCACGTGCAGCTCCACGCCGTCGGCAATGCTGATGCGTCGCCAACTGGCTACCGGGTTGGTGTTCTTGCGCACCGGGTCGAGCTGCAGTGACAGCGCGGGCGCAAGTGACGCGGCCACGCGCCGTTCGAGCGCATCGCCGGTGGTCTCCTTCATTTCCACCTTGATGGCGTCGAGCGTCTGTCCTTCGCGCTGACGGATCTTGATGGCCAGCAGCTGCAGTAGATGCCGGTAGCCGTAGGTGGCGGCGGTGCCGGCCCCTTCCGGGCGGTCGAGCAGTCCGTTGGCCACGTAGAAGCGCACCGCACGCGCACTGGGCGTGGCCCGTGCCGACGCGTTGGTGGGCTTCACGCCGGCGCTGTCAACGAGCGCAGCCGCGTGGGCCGCGAGTCCGCGCGCGTTCCACGGAGCATGGCGCGCGTGGGCGCGCAGGAGGGGGACGGGAGACTCGGCCATGAGAGAGGCAAATATACTTGCCTTTCCCCGGGTGTGGGGCGGGGCGTTATACGGCGGCGACGGTACGGTGGGCGAAGTCCTTGAGCACCGCGTTGAAGACGTGCGGTACTTCTTCGTGCGGTAGATCCCCAGCCTCGAAGGACACGAGTTCGGCCTGCGGCGCGCGGCGCATGACCTGCGCGGCCTCCGCGTACGGCGTCTGGCTGGCCCGTGTGCCCCAGGCAATGAGCAGCGGGCATTCCACCTGCGCGATGCGTTGGCGGATGTCCCAATTGAGCTGCATGCCCACAAAGGCGGCGGGAGCGAAGCGCGCGTTGGGTTGGTTGGCGCTCAGCCAGTAGAGCTGTTCCGTTTCGCGATCGAGGCCGAAGGCGTAGATGTCCTTGAGGAAAAAACGGATGCTGGGGTGCGAGACGAGCGCCTTGAAGAGGGCCGCGCCCACGACGGGCGTGCGGAAGGTGCCCTGAATGGCGCCAAAGGGCATGCCACCCTGCGTGATGAGGCGCGACACGCCACCGGGGCCGATGGCTACGACGCCACGCACGAGCTGCGGGTGGTCGGCGGCGATGGCGATGGCGTAGGTGGCACCGAGCGAGCTGCCCACGAGCAGCGCCGGCTCGCCGACCACGTCCACGAGGAAGTCGTGGATGAGCTGCAGGTAGAGCTGCGCGGTGTAGCGCAGGGGTGGCCGGTCGGAGGCACCGAAGCCGAGCAGGTCGAGGGCGTAGCTGGTGTGCTCGGTGAGCGCCGGGACCGTGCGTCGCCACTCGGCGTTCCACGCGGCGGCGTGGATGGAGTGGATGAAGACGATGGGGTCGCCGTGGCCGTGCACCACATAGGCGACGCGGTGGCCGCGCCAGACGTAGATGCGGCGCTCGCCCCCCAGCGGATTGGGGAGCGGCGATGTGGCGGAGGCACGCATTTCGTGTGGCATGTGACGCTCGTGGTTGGTCGACATGCCCCCTCCTGAATGCACGAATCGCGCTGATCCTGTGCCGACTCGCCTGGCCGCCCGTGTGACACTCCCCAGTATCACCCACCACCCACCGGAACGACCAGACGATTGTGTCGGCACGATCGCGCGACCGTGCCCGCCCCAGGAGGGCGGTATTCGAGTTGTGAGGCTGCAGAGGCTCTGCGGCCCGGACTCAGGCGTGCGCTGTGTTACTCCTTGAGGCTGGTCGCGAAGGCGGTACGCACTCCCACGGATGACGCATAGTTCGCAATGGTGGCGAGATCCACGGGCTTTTCCAGGAAGTGCAGCGCGCCGAGACGGAACGATGCCTGACGATTGGAATCGTCGGGGTACGCGGTCAGGACGAGCACCATCGCATCGGGGGAGAGCATGCCGGCAAGGGCCATGACCTGCAGCCCGCCGTCCCGCTTTCCGCCAAGGCGGAGGTCGGTCACGATCAGATCGAAGCGCTGCGTGCGCAGCTTTTCGAGTGCCTCAGGAAGGAGCTCAGCTGAATTGACCGTGTTCCCATCCACTTCGAACAGCTCGACAAGGACATCGCGGATACTCTGTTCATCCTCGACGACGAGCACGGCCTTCGTTGCAGCTTCGGTCTTCATGCCGACCTGTAGTGCGAGAAGCGGGCCGCGCGGTGGCACGGTGTGGCAAGTTGTTCAATTAGAGACTTTTGCGAGCATACGGGCTCACAAAGGTGATGTTTTGGGATTGTCCGGTAATCGGTCACACCGGCTCGAGTGTGCGGATTTCGGGCGTTTGAATTTCGGAGGGGCGGGGGAACTGATCGTCGGAGGCGCGGAGACACGGGGTTTCATGTGGTGAGGGCATCCGGGGGCCACCATCACCGCCAGCGGGAGCCGCTCCGTGCCTCCGTGGCTCCATGACTCCGACGAGCCGTTCACCCACCTGCCGCCCACCCAAGTGTATGCGTAGCAGCGGTTTGCATCACGTAATGAAGAAAGGAACCAGCACGTCCACCTTTCTCCCTACTCCAGGCCGTAGCGCTTGAGCTTTTCGAGCAGGGTGGAGCGGGCGATCCCCAGGGCCTTGGCGGCGGCGGAGCGGTTGCCGTTGGTGACGTCGAGGGCGGTGCGGATGGCGTCGCGCTCGGTCTCTTCGAGGGGGCGGACCCTGGCCGAGGCGGGTGTGGGGGCGGCCGGGGCGCTGGCGCCGGGGAGCCCCAGGTGTACCGCGTCGATGGGGGCGGAGCCGGCGAGGATGGCGGCGCGCCAGAGGGTATTCTTGAGTTCGCGGATGTTGCCCGGCCAGCGGTATGCGCGCAGGGCATCCTGGGCGGCGCGCGTGAGCGAGTGTCCCTTGGGGAGGAAGCTCTGGGAGAGCACGAACACTTCCTCCGGGTTGGCGCGTAGCGGCGGCAGGGTGAGGGTGAGCACCTGCAGCCGGTAGTAGAGGTCGGCCCGGAAGCGCCGCTCGGCTACCGCTTCGGCGAGCGGCTGGTGGGTGGCGGCAATGATGCGGGCGTTGGAGCGCAGCGTGGTGGTGCCGCCCAGCCGGCGGAAGGTGCGCTCCTCGAGCACCTTGAGCAGGCGGGGCTGTACCTCCTGCCCCATCTCGGCGATTTCGTCGAGAAACACCGTCCCGTCGCCGGCCACTTCCAGCAGCCCGCGCTTGGCCTGGCGCGCGTCGGTAAACGCCCCTCGTTCGTGGCCGAACAGCTCCGACTCAAAGAACGTCGTGGAGAGGGAGGCGCAGTTGATCTCCACGAAGGGCGACTGGTTTCGTGCCGAACGTTCGTGAATCTGCCGCGCCACGAACCCCTTGCCGGTACCCGTTTCTCCCTGCAGCAGCACCGGGGCGTCGGCGTTTTGCGCCGCCAGCACGATGAGCTGCTCGAGGGTGGGGGCGAGCGACACCTTGGCCGGTTCGTCGGCGCGGCTTTGGGCCCGCAGCACCGCCACCTCCTGCTTGAGGCGGCCGCGGCGGGCGGCCCGTTCGACGGCCCCGGCGAGCGCCTCGAGGTCCATGGGCTTTTCCAGCAGGTCGGCGGCGCCATGCTGCATGGCCTTCACCGCGGTGGCCACATCGGCGTGCCCCGTGAGCATGATGACGGCCAGCTCGGGGTCGTCGGCCAGCAGCGCATCGAGCGCCACGATACCGTGCGCGTCGGGGAGCCGCAGGTCGAGCAGCACCACGTCGGGGGCGTGTTCGGCGGCCAGCTGCCGGCCGGCCGAGGCGGTGGCGGCGCCGCGGGCGGTATAGCCGAAGGTCTCGAAGAATTCGACGAGGGTGCTGCGGACGGTTTCGTCGTCGTCGATGACGAGGATGGAGAGGATCACGGGTCAGGCGACCGGAAGCGGCGGTGGCGCGTGAACGGCAGTCCGGGCTTCAACAGCAGACGGCAGACGGCAGGAACTACAGTTCGCAGACGGGAGGAATAGGGAAATCGGGCGCGGCGCGGAGCGCACGCGCCCGACATTCCGCATCCCTGCAGTCTGCCTACTGTGGTTCCTGCCGTCTGCCGTCTGCTGTTCGTCGCCGTACCCGCTGTTCTTCCTCACGAGATCCCCCCCCTCACGTCGCCGCCGTCGCCGGCAGCGTGAGCGTGAGCGTCGTGCCCTGCTCCGGCTGCGAATCGATGCTGATGGTACCGCCGTGTTCGTCCATGATGCGCTGGCAGAGGGCGAGGCCAATGCCGGTGCCACCGGCCTTGGTGCTGTAGAAGAACTCGAACACGTGCGGCAGCACCTCCGCCGGAATGGACGGGCCGCCGTTGGTGAGGCGGCAGCGCCACCCGCCCACGGGGGAGACCTGGCTGGCCAGGATGAGCTCGGACCCTTCGGGGGCGGCGTCGCAGGCGTTGACGAGGATGTTGCGGAACACCTGCCCCAGCTGCTCCGGGTCGAGCATGCTGCGTACCGGCAGCGCGGGACGGGTGCGGCGGATGGTGAGGCGATGGGTGTCGAGGCGCGCGCGCTCCCCCTCGAGGATATCGTCCCACACCACTTCGGGGTCGGCGGGCTGCAGGTGCACGGCATTGGGGCGGCCGAACTCCAGCAGGCTGGTGACCATCTTGTTGAGTCGTTCCACCTCGCGGAGAATGCGCCCCACGTTCTTTTCCACCACCGGGTCCTCACGGGCCCGGAAGCGCAGCAGCTGCGCGGCCGACGAGATGCCGAAGAGCGGATTGCGCAGCTCGTGCGCCACGCCCGCCGCCACCTCGCCAATGGCTTCGAGGCGCCGCTTGGACTCCACCCGGCGCACCAGCCAGGCGCGCTCGATGGCCACCGCCGTTTGCGCGGCGATCACGGCGAGCACGCGCTCGGTCTCCTCGATGGCGCTTTCCGACTCGAGGGGTTCGGCGTAGAGCGTGAGGGCCCCCAGCACCCCCTCGGCGCTCACCAGGGGGGCGGTGATTTCGAGGCCGTTGGGGGTGGCCTCGCGCACCACGTTGCTGGTGGCGAGGGCATCGAGCCAGGCGCGGGTGAGGCGCAGCTCGATCTCCTCGGGGGTATAGGCGGCGTACCCTTGCCGGTGCGCGATCTCGAAGCGGCCGCTTTCGTCGTCGGCAATGGCGATGACGAAGCCGGTGCTGGGGATGGCGCGCTTGAGCTGGAGCGCCACCTGCTCGTAGACGCGGTCGAGGGCGATGGCCTCGGCGAGCGCGATGCCGGTGTTGATGAGCGCTTCGCGCGACCGGTGACTGGGGGTGATGTCGACGGTGGCGAAGACGAAGCCGGTGACCCGCTCGTCCTCGCGCAGCGCGGTGACCTGCATGAGGAACACGCGCTCTTCGTCGGGCGCGCTGCAGGGGAACTCCCAGCGCACGGAGGTGACCTGTCCGTCGCTGAGCATCTCCATGGCCCGGGCGATCTGCTGCCGCGAGGCCTCGTCGTTCGCGCTGTCAAAGACGGAGCACCCGATCACCGCCGCTTCGGGCGCGATGTCGGGTGCTCCATTCTCCTCGGCAAACCGAGACCAGGCGCTGTTTGCCGCAGTGATGCGTCCTTCGAGATCGACCGACCAGATCGTGAAGGGGAGGGCATCGAGCAGCCGTCGCGAGAACGACGGCTGCCCGTGGGTGGCACTCACCGGCCACTCACCGACGCTTCGTCCCCTTCTTGGCGGCCTTCGTGGGGGCGGCCTTCTTGGCCGCCTTGGCGGGGGCCTTGGTCGCCTTCTTGGGTGCCGCCTTCTTGGGGGCGGCCTTCTTCACGGCGGCCTTCTTGGGGGCGGCCTTCTTTGCGGGCTTGGCCGCCTTCTTCGCGGGCTTGGCGGCCTTCTTGGGCGCCGCCTTCTTGGCGGGCTTGGCCGGCGCCTTCGCCGCCTTCTTGGGGGCGGCCTTCTTGGTGGCCTTGGCCGGCGCGGCCTTTGGCGCGGCCTTTGGCGCGGCCTTTGGCGCGGCCTTTGGCGCGGCCTTGGTTACCGCCTTCTTGGCCGCCGGGGCCTTGGCGGGCGCCTTGGCCGCCGGGGCCTTGGCGACGGGCGCCTTGGCAGCCGGTGCCTTGGCCGGTGCCTTGGCCGGTGCCTTGGCCGCGGGTGCCGCAGCCGGCGCCTTGGGGGCCTTGGGGGCCTTGGGGGCCTTGGCCGGCTTCTCGGCCGCGGGGGCCGGGGCGTCGGCGGCCGGTGCCGGCGCCGGCGCTTCGGGTTCCGGAGTCGGGGTGTCGACCTTGGGCGCTTTCTTCGCCTTGGGGGCAGGGCGCGGGGCGCCTGGATTCTTGGGCGGACGGCCGGGGCCACGACGCACGATGGGGCGGCCGAAGAGGTCGTCCTCGTCGTCCTCGTCGTCGATCAGGCCGTCGTCCTCGAAGCCGTCGTCGTCCTCGTCGTCGTCGTCCTCGTCGTCGTCGTCGTCGGTGCTGTCCCACAGCGAATCGCCGTCCTCCGACGGGAGGCCGTAGCCGTCATCGTCGTCATCTTCGTCGTACGACGAGCGTCCGTAGCCCCCCAGATCATCCATATCGTCGTCGATCAGATGGAGCTTCTCCAACTCGTCGCCACGCCGCATGACGCCTCCTCTTGAGCGCTGTACAGGACCGGATCGGGCGGGCGGAAAGTGCCCGCGAAAATCACCTGCTCCTAGTACACATACGCGGGCGCACAGTCAAGCCCTGGCCCGGCGAACGACGCGGGAAACGACGCGGGAAACGACGCGCGAGCGACCACGCGCTGGCAGGAACGCGTTGGCACGAACGCGATGGCACGAACGCGTTGGCGCCAACGTGGAGGACCGCGGGCGCCTACGCGGGTGACGACGCGTGGCAAAAACGGGGGTCGGGGGTGGCTGGCTGCGCCAGCTGGG
>NZ_JAJTHI010000002.1 GCF_021298855.1 Gemmatimonas sp. | reverse complement strand
GACGGCGAAGAACACTGCGATACCAATCGTCGCGAGAACTGGCGCAGCACATAATATGAGTAGTCCGATTGCGATCGCGGTCTCAGACCTGAAAGCGAACGCTGCGTAGAGACATGCGGGCGTGGTGACCGCGGTAAGCCAGAGTAGAGGATTGAGGGCGCTCCTCACTTGTAGCCTCTGGCCAGCAACGCCAGCATTCTTCGCGAGCAACTCAATCATAGGCGTTCCTAATCGCTTTGTAGAGATTCGATGACCCGAGAGGCATAACGCTGATTAGACTGCAGGGGATCACTGCAGACCACGGATTATGCAGCGCAATTCTGCAGTCTAATCCGGAGCACCGAGAGCACGCCGAAACCCGCTATCGCGCACGCTATCAGCGACTTGCGCCATACTTCGAAACATTCACTCCCCCGGATTAGACTGCAGATAACGCAGTCTAACGTTCAGTTGCGGTGAGAGACGCGCAAGTGGCACCCGCCACCTCCCTGGTGCGCGACGAGGTCGCCAATCAGCAACGCCGCCGTGCGCCAACCCGTCGTACCAACCACGACGCGATCAAGTGAACCGCCTCCCCGCGAGCTACAATTAGCCGCACCAAAACCCCGTGGAGAGGCGCGTGATCACCGGCTGCCGTACCTGATGTTCCCACCGCAACTGCGCTCGCTCGCCGGCCTGGCCATCCTCGTGGGCATCGGCTGGGCACTGAGCCGCGACCGCCACGCCATCGCCTGGCGGCTGGTCGGGTGGGGCCTCGCCCTGCAGCTGCTCTTTGGCGCCCTCGTGCTGCTCACGCCCGGCGCCGGCGGCTTCTTTGGCGCGGTCAACGAGGCACTGCTGCGCATCATGGGCTTCTCCGATGCCGGGGCCAAGTTCCTCTTCGGCGACCTGGTGTTCAACAACATCCCGGTGGGCACCGGCCCCGCCGGCGGCAACGCCGCCATCACCCCCAGCACCACACAGGCCGCGCGCGCCGGGGCCTACTTCGCCTTTCACGTCCTCCCCACCATCGTCTTCTTCTCGGCACTCATGGCGGTGCTCTACTACCTGCGCCTCATGCAGCGCGTGGTGCACGGCGTGGCGTGGGTCATGCAACGCACCATGCGCACCTCGGGCGCCGAAACACTCGCCACGGCGGGCGGCATCTTCCTGGGGCTCATGGAAACCCCGCTGCTCGTGCGCCCCTACCTCGAGCGCATGACGCGCTCCGAGGTCTTTGCCCTCATGGTGGCCGGCCTGGCCTCCATCAGCGGCGGCCTCCTCGTGGCGTACGTGGGCCTGCTCTCGCCGTACTTCCCCGCCATCGGCGGGCACCTCGTGTCGGCCTCCGTCATGTCGGCGCCCGCGGCGCTGGTGGTGGCCAAGCTCCTGTATCCCGAAACCGAAGCCACCGAAACCTCCACCACGCTCAGCGTACAGTCGGAGCACTCGGCCGACGTCAACGTCATCGACGCGGCAGGGCGCGGGGCCGTGGAGGGAGCGTTTCTCGCCATCAAGGTGGGAGCCATGCTCGTGGCTTTTCTGGGGCTGCTCGCCATGCTCAACGCCGGCATTGGGTGGGTGGGCGCGCTGGTCGGCGCGCCGGGGCTCACGCTGCAGGGGCTGTTGGGGCGCGCCCTCGCGCCACTCGCCTGGGCCATTGGCGTGCCCTGGCAGGACGCGCGCACGGTAGGTGAGCTGATCGGCGTGAAGACCGTGCTCAACGAGTTCGTGGCCTTCCGCCAGCTGGCCGACCATCTGCAGGGGGCCGGCGCCCTCGCCCCGCGTTCGATGGTGATTGCCAGCTACGCGCTGGCCGGCTTTGCCAACTTCGGGTCCATCGCCATGCAGATCGCCGGCATGGGAGAACTGGCACCGTCCAAGCGCGCCCTGCTCGCCCAGCTTGGCCTGCGGGCCCTGCTGGGTGGGGTGCTGGCCTCGCTCATGACCGCCACCGTGGCCGGCATGCTCGTCGCCGGGTGATGCCCTCGGTCCTCATTGGCGGCACGCTCACCCTCGATACCCTAGAGCACGGGGATGTCGTGAACCGCGTGGCGGACCGCGTGGTGCACCGCGACGTCCCCGGTGGTTCGGCACTCTACGCGGCGGCCGCCGCGCGCCTGTGGATGCCCGTGCAGGTCACCGGCACCGTGGGCACCGACTTTCCGCTCGCCGTGCTCGATCTGCCGGGGGTAGACCGCGCGGCCGTCGAGGTACTGACCGGGCCCACCTTCCGCTGGCATGCCCGCTACACCGACCACGGTGCGCACCGCACCACCGTGTCCCGCGAGCGCGGGGTGGCAGAGGGACGACTGCCACCCGTGGGCTTCACCAGCGCGCCGCACGCGATGCTGCTGGGGAGCACGCATCCGCTCGTACAGCAACATGTGCTTGCGCATGTGCGTGAGCGTATGCGGCGGCAGTGGCCCGCCACCCCTCTGGTGGCGCTGGACAGCATGGCGCACTGGTGGGCCAACGAACGCGTCGCCCTGCGGGCGCTGCTGCCCCACGTGCACTTGCTGTTCGTGGACGACGAGGAGCTGGCACTGGCCACCGATGGGCGTGGCACCGTGGACATGCTGCACGACCTCGGCCCGGTCATGGTGGTCGTGAAGCACGGCGCCCGCGGGGCGACGCTGTACCGCCGAGGCGCGCGCGCAGTTGCGGTGGCCGCGTGTCCCGTGGCGCAGGTAGCCGACACCACGGGCGCGGGGGATGCCTTTGCCGGCGCGCTGGTGGCCGTGCTGGCTTCCGGTGCCGCGCCCCACGACCACACGGCGCTGCGCATGGCCGCGGCCGTGGCGGCGTGTGCCGTCGAAGGCGTCGGCGTGGACCGCTTGCGGAGCCTCACGAGCGGCGAGGTTGCGGCACGAGCGCGTGCTTGACACCAGAAATGCCGATCGCGATCGTCCACATTCGCGCGGATCGTCAAGGATCTCCCTCGCCGCCGTGCCGGTTCCTCACGCCGTGCTCACCCGCGGCCGTTCTTCCTCCAGCCCTGCCCACCATGAGCGAGAGCACCGAGCGTCCCCGCATCACCGAGGCCGACATCACTGCGCGCACGACGCCGCGCGGGCACCTGATGCGCCGCTTCGGCGTGGCCGTGGCCACGCTGGGTGTGGCCGGCGTGCTCCAGGCGTGTGGTGGCGGTGAAAGCGGGTCGGCCGAGTCGTCGGACAACGGCGCAGGATCCGATGCGGCGCCTTCCAGCAGCGTGGCCCCGGCGGCCCCGGCGCCCGACTCCGCCGCCAAGCCCGACAGCGCCGCCAAGCCCGACAGCAGCGGCGAGTCCGATTCGGACGCACGCTGACCAACACCGGGCCGGCCCGGTCGGACGATCGGCGGCCGGCCCCGGTGGCGTACGCCGCACCCATGCCCCCTGCGGCCCTCACGATTCCCATGCGTGATCCGATCGCGTGGCTCCTCGGGCGGCCGGACTCGACGGACTTTCTTGCCAACCAGTTCCGGCGCGCGTGGGTGCTGGCGCGCGCCACCGATCGGCACCGGTTCGCGCCGCTGCTCGACGTAGCGGTGCTCGACGACATTCTCGGGCGGTTCGGCGTTCAGCATCCCGCCATCAAGCTCGTCCGTTCCGACGGGGCCGTCCCTGTGGCGGAGTATCTCTGGCGCGACGGTATGGTGGACCCGGCGCGTGTCGCGCACGCGTTTTCGCAGGGGGCCACGGTGGTGTTCGGCGCCCTGCACGATCGGCACGAGCCGCTCCGCCAACTGTGCGCGGCCGTCACGGCCCAGCTGTCGGCGCGCACGCAGACCAACATTTACCTCACGCCGCCGCACGCGCAGGGCTTCAAGCCGCACTGGGACACGCACGACGTGTTCGTGCTGCAGCTGTCGGGCACCAAGCGCTGGCGCATTTACGGCGGCGGCCCCGAGTTGCCGCTCCCCGACCAGAAGTTCGATCCCGCGCGGCACACCGCCGGCCCGGTCGAGGACGAGTTCACGCTCGCGGCTGGCGACGTGCTGTACATCCCGCGCGGCATCATGCACGCGGCCACCACGACCGACGAACAGTCGCTCCACATCACCCTCGGTGTGCTGTCGTACACGTGGGCCGATCTGCTCGTCGATTGTGTCAACGAGCTCGTGGAGCGTGAGGCCACGTGGCGCGAGAGCCTGCCGGTCGGCTACGCGGCGCACGAGGAAGGCGGCGCGAGGCTTCACGAGGCGCTGACGGCGAAACTGGCCACGTTGCCGGGCGCCGTCGATCTCGGTGCGGTGGTCGCGGCGCGGCGTCACGCCCTCGAGTCACAGCTGCGTCCGCGGGCCGGCGATTACCTGCAGCAGGTCATGGCGATACCCGCGTTGCGACCTGACGATGTCGTGCAGTGGCGTGTCGCGGTGCCCTCGCAGGTGGAGCGGCGCGGGGAGCGCGTGGCAGTCCTCTCCGGGACGCGCGAGGTCGAACTGCCGGCGGCGGCCGCCGCCACGCTCGACCAGGTGCGCGGCGGGGAAGCGCTCGCGGCCGGCGCCATCCCCGACGGGCTCGACTGGGAGAGCCGGCGCGTGGTGCTCGCCGCCCTCATCCGTGAGGGATGGCTGGTGCGCCACCCCTGAGTGAAGCCGCGGAACGCGTGCGTCTGCCGTGAACGCTGCGATGATGCGACCGCGTAGCGGGCATCATCGAGCGGCGCCCCCACTCCATCGAGTGAAGGCGCCGCCCTGTGGCATCACCGCCGGCAACTACAACACCAGCGTCAGTTCCCCGTCGGCATGGTAATCCCCGCCGCCGCGAGCTTCTCGCTCATGGCCTTCATGCGCGGGGCAAACGCCGTGGCTTCGGCCACCGCCGCGTCCAGCGCCGCACGCGCCGCCGCGGCCTGCTTCACCAGTGCGTCGCTGGGCGTTTCCCACACCGCCAGCAGGTTCCCCTTCACGGCACCCAACCGCGCCAGCACGTTGGCATCGGCACCCGCACCACCGCCGCCAAAGCCGCCACCACCGCCGGGACCCGCCGCAAACACCGGTGCGCCCACGCCGAACTTCACCCGCAACGCGTCAAAATCCTTGCGGAACGCGGCCCACTCGGTCTTCACGTCGGCACTCACCGTGGTGCTGCTGTCCACCTTCGCCGCCACCGTGCGCAGCTGCGCCTGCAGCGCCGCCAGCGGCATCGCGGCCTGCGCACCAGCCACCTGCGCGGCGTGCAGCTCCATCGCCTTGGCGTTGTACGCCACGCGCTGCTCGGCGCTCAGCTTCACCTCCGGGTCGGCCACCAGCGTGAGCGGCTTGCGCGCCACCTCCTTGCCGTCTACCACCAGCGCCACCATGTAGGTGCCAGGCAGCACCAGCGGCCCCTGCGCACCGCCACCGCCAAAGCGGAACCCGCCGCCCCCCTGCCCGCCCGCCGGCGCACACGGGTTCTCCGGCAGGTACCCCACCTCGGGGAGCGGCACCGGATACCCGGCAATGGGGCGACGCGGCGTGGGGAACCCACCAGGCCCCGTGCCCGCACCACCAGCCGCACCACCAGCCGCACCACCAGCCGCACCAGCAGCCGCGCCACCCGCAGCCGGCGCCGCCGCGTTCACCTCGGGCACCGGCGTCACGCGCTGGTCCCAGCACACGGTCTGAATGCCGGCCACGTTCTTCGCCGCCGGCACCGCGAGCTCACGCACCAGCGCGCCGTTGCTGTCCATCACACGCAGCATGGGATTCTTGACCGGTGTCTTGAAGTACAGCTGCATCATCGCGTCGCTCGGCGGGTTCTCGCCGGTGAAGAACTGGTGCCCCCAGAACTCGTCGTTGCGGTCGTCCTTGCTCTTCCACTGCAGCTGCGGCCCCGGCGTGAACAGCGCCGCCTCGGCCTTCTGCGCCGCCGCGTACTCCTGGATGGGCTCGAGATGATCGAGAATCCACAGCGAGCGCCCGTGCGTGGCCACGATGAGCGCGTTGTCGCGCGGATGAATGGTGAGCTCGTCCACCCGTACCGTGGGGAAGTTGGCCTTGAGCCGGCGCCACGACTTGCCGCGGTCCAGCGTCAGGAAGATGCCCGTCTCCGTGCCCACGTACAGCACGTCGGGGTTCTTCGTGTCCTCGGTGAGCGTCTTGATCACTTCACCGGCAAGCCCGTTCGTGATGGCCGTGAACGTGGCGCCAAAGTCGCGCGACACCCACACGTACGGCGCGTAGTCGTTGAGGCGGTGATTGTCCACCGTGACATACACCACCCCGGCCTCGAAGCGGCTGGGCACCACTTCGCTCACGAACGCATGACCCGCCGGGAAGCCGGGCAGGTTCTTCGTGATGTTCGTCCACGTCTTGCCGTCGTCGCGCGTCACACTCACCGTGCCGTCGTCGGTGCCGGTGTAGAACACGCCCGCCTGCCGGGGGCTTTCCGCCAGCGCCACAATGGCCGGCCACTGCGAGATGCCGTCGTGGCGCGCAATGGTGATCTCGCTCCCCTTGAGCCCCATCGTCACGATGCTGTCGCGGCTGGCGTTCTGCGTGAGATCGGGGGAGATGGCTTCCCACGAATCACCACGATCGCGCGAGCGGAACACCTTGTTGGCCGCCGCCAGCAGCACGCCCGGGTCGTTGGGCGAAAGCATGAGCGGCGTATCCCAGTGGAAGCGATACGCCTCGCGCGGCGCCGCGTTCGTCACGTTCTGCGCCGTGGGGCGGATCTGCCGCGATTCGCCGGTCACTTTGTTGCGGCGCACGATGTTGCCGTCCTGCGACTCGGTGTACACGATGCGCGAGTCGCGCAGGTCGGGGATGGCCACGAAGCCGTCGCCGCCCAGGATCTGGAACCAGTCGTAGTTGAAGATGCCGCGGTTCTGGCGCGAGGCGCTGGGGCCGCACCAGTCGTAGTTGTCCTGCATGCCGCCGCACACGTTGTACGGCCACTCCATGTCGTAGCTCACATGGTAGAACAGCCCCACCGGCAGGTTGGGGAGGAACTGCCAGGTGCGGCTCAGGTCATAGCTCACGCCAATGCCGCCGTCGCCGCCAATGAGTACGTGATCGGGGTTCTTCGGGTTCACCCAGATCGCGTGAATGTCATCGTGAATCACCAGCGCCGCGTCGGTCTCCCAGCTCTTGCCGCCATCCACCGTCAGGTGCAGCCCCACGCCGCCCATGTAGACACGATCGGGGTTGACCGGGTCCACCTTGATGTTGCTGAAGTACATGGGGCGCGGGTTCGTGCTGCTCATCTTCGTCCACGTGGCGCCGCCGTCGAGCGAGCGGTACACCCCGGTGGCACCCGCCGGCTGGCGCGGGGCGTTGGACATCTCGTCGGTGGGCGGCGGGGCCGCGGCGCCCCCGGCACCGGGGCGCGCCGCCGAGGGCGCCTCCACCGTGGCGTACACGATGTTGCCGCTCTGCCGGAACACATCCACCGCAATGCGCCCCAGCGGGCCGGTGGGGAAGCCCGTGCCGGTGACCTTGGTCCACGTGTCGCCGCCGTCGGTGCTCTTGAAGAGCGCGCTGCCGGGGCCCCCGCCGTTCATGCAGCAGGCCGTGCGGCGCCGCTGGTACATGCTGGCGAAGAGCACATTCGGGTCAGCCATGGAGATGGCCACGTCGTTGGCGCCGGTGTCGTCGTCGCCCTTGAGTACCTGCTTCCAGGTGAGCCCACCGTCGGTGGTCTTGTACACCCCGCGATCTCCACCGGGCCCGAAGAGCGGCCCCGTGGCCGCCACGAACACGATGTTCTCGTTGGTGGGGTGCAGGACGATGCGGTTGATGTGCTTGCTGTTGGGGAGCCCGATCAGCGCGAACGTCTTGCCGCCGTCGGTGCTCTTGTAGAGGCCACCGCCCCACGAGGTGCTCTGGCGGTTGTTGCTCTCGCCGGCGCCCACCCACACCACGTCGGGGTTCACCTGCGACACCGCCACGTCGCCAATGGCAATGAGCCCTTCGTGCTGGAAGAGCGGCGTGAAGGTGGTGCCGTTGTTCACCGTCTTCCACACGCCGCCGTGGGCGGTGCCCACGTAGTAGGTGGCCGGGTTGGCCTCGAACACCGCCACGTCGGCGACGCGCCCCGACATGGTGGCCGGCCCGATGCTGCGGAAGTGGAGGGCGTCGAACTCACTCGCCACACGCGAGGGAGACGCGGTGGGCGCCGTGGTGCGGGGACTGGGGGCACGTTGGGCGGCCACCGCAGTGGCCTGTACCGGGAGAAGCAGGAGCGTGCCAGCGGCAGCCCTGCGGAGCAATCGAGCCATGACGAAGGGGTTGGCGGAGAAGAGGGAAGCGCTCAATAACGTGCGCCACGTGCCGCCGTTGAGCGAGACCACTGCGGATTGAGCTTGACGAGACGGGGACATCGCGCTCATTTACCTAACGAACGTTCGTTTCTCCGGTGTTTCGTCATAATGCCCAGCACCACAACCGTGTCCCCCACCAAGGAGCGTCTTCGAACGTCGGCGCTCGACCTCATCGCCGATCGGGGCATGGCCGCCCTGTCGGTGCGATCACTCTGCCGCGCCGTGGGAATCCGCGAGAGCAGTTTCTACGCGCACTTCCCCAGCAAGGAGGCCCTGCTCGAGGACCTGCTCGAGGACCTGCTTGAGCGGGCGGGCGCTGAGGCACCACTGCGCATCGCCGAGCGGCTCGCCGCCCGATGCCTGCCGCTGCGCGGTTTGGTGGAACAGCTCGTAGCCGAGCTGACGATGCTGTGGACCGAGCCGCAAGGGCGGAAACTGCGCGTACTGCTCGAGGCCGAAGTGTCACGGGACCCCGCCATGCGGGAGCGGTTCAATGCGCGGGTGCTCGAGATGATCGACACCGTGGGGCGCGAACTGCAGCGGCATGTCCACGCCGGCACCCTGACGCCACACGCCCCGACGCCGGTCATGGCGTGGGCGCTCGTGTCGCCCATCGCCGCCATGCGTTTCTCGCTGTTTGCGCACGGAACATCGGAGCAGCACATGGCCCACGGCATTGCGTTGGCAACCGCGCTTGGGGAGGCATGGCTACGCGCACACGCCGTGCCCGAGCACACGGTCCCATGAAAGGTCGCGCCTCGTTGCTGCGTACGGTGGGGCTGCTCTGGGTCGTGGCGTCCTGTACCAGCAGCACCACACCGCCAGCCGGTCCCGATACGGCCCCGCCTCCCGCCGCGGTGTGCACCACCCCCACTCGCACGTCGGGCGTACAGCTGGGCGCCAATGTGAACGCGCTCTTCTGGGAAGAACACTACGGGGATACGCGACTGCTTGGCGCCGTGCGGTCGCTCGGCAACCCCATCGTGCGGTTCCCCGGCGGCACCGAGGCCGACTACTTCGATTGGGAACGCGGTCGGCCGGTGGACGCCTGTCGCTACGGTGCCTGTCGCACGTGGGACAACGCGCAGCTCACACCGCCGGGATTGTTCCAGCGATTCGGCGCGTTCCGCAACAGCACGCCGGCCAGCTTCGCAACCTTTGCCCAGCAGGTCAACGGCACCTTGCTGCTGGTGGCCAATACGGTCACGGCGAGTGTCGACGACAACGTGCGGTGGATTGGCGCCGTGGCGAACACCGGGACCGCCGTACCGCTCATCGAACTATCGAACGAACCATACTTCGGCCGCGTGGAGGGCACCGACAACACCGAGCGGCTGTATCCTACGGCCGCGTCGCACGTGGCGTACGTGCGGCGGCTTGCGACGGCGCTGCGCCAGCGCGTACCGAACGCGCGGCTGGCGTTCCCGGCCTTCGTGCCACGCGTCGATCCCGCAACGGGACAGCCATCGCCGGGACACGATGCCCGTATGCTCACCTGGAATGAGCAATCGCTGACCGCGGGCATTGCCGGCGACGTGGATGCGTTCGCCCTGCACTTCTATCCGAGGCTGCCGGGACGGCGCGGCGCCTCCGACAGTGCGTACCTGCGCACCCTCTCCACATTCGCGTCCTCATACTGGGCGCTCACCCAGGAGCAGCCGCAGTGGCGACTGCTACCCGCGGACAAGCGGCTCTGGGTGACCGAACTCAACGCCAGCTTCGCCGATGCCCCCGAACTCGTGGGCACGTGGATGCACGGGCTTGTGCAGGCGCAACTCATGCTGCGCATGCTGGGTGACCCGCGCATGGATGTGATGCTGCAGCACATGCTGACCGGCAATCCGCAATGGCAGGCGGTGGTGCACCCCGGCCGCGCCCCTGACATCGTGCCCGCCCCGGGCTTCACGGCGTACGCGCTCACCGCAACGGGTGAAACCCTGTCGGCGCTCTCCACGGCGCTGCGTGGCGCCACCTGCGTCGAGCTGCGTGCCGAATCCACAGCGGCCACGCTGATCGTCGCGGCTCGCGACCGCTCCGGCCCGCGCATCGTGATCGTGAATGCCTCGGCCGATCCCATCACGCTCGACATTCGCCAGCTCGGATTCATGCGGATCAGCGCCACCGAACGTCGCGCGGCACCGCTTTCCCGGCCTGGCGCGGGCACGACGTTGACCGTGACGTCGCTTGGCACGAGCACGGACGGCTACACGATACGCATCGCGCCGTATGCCATCGTCACGATGAGCGGCAGCTAGCGAGGAAGCTGGCCCCGACGCTCGAACGGATAGCAGTTCGACGGGTTGACGCCGTACTCCTGGAGCACCGGGTCGCCGTACTTGGGCGCCCTGGCGATCAGCCAGTGTCTTCCCGTTCGGCCCCCGCTTTCGATCACCAGCAGACGGTGGCAGTCTTCGCGAGAGGCTCAGCGCACCCGCGCGAAACGGATGTCCCGTGAACGCGCCACGTTGGCGTAGAAGCCGATCACCTGGCCCACGCGGTCGCGTTCGAGCGTGAGGGTAACGGCCCCGCCGGTGAAGGTATCCTTGGCGGTCACACGGAGCGGCACATCCGTGGCGCGGCGCTGCTTGGCCACCAGCGTGCCGTTCACCAGCGCAATATCCCAGAACGTTTCGAGTTCTTCGCTGAAGAAACGGCCGCTGATCGCGGCCAGCTCGGTGGCCGACGGCGCCCAGGTCGCGGCGACGGGGCCCTCCCGGCGCGAGGCGCGCTGACGCGCGCCATTCTGCACCAGCGTGGCCCCGTTGACCTTCTTCGCCGCATCTCGACTGAACTCCACCGACGCCTGTACCCCCTGCACCGCAAACGACGTGTCCGACGTAGGGGTCAGCCGCAGCTTCCCCTGCCCCGTGGCCTGCGTGTACAGCGTGTCGCCGGCGCGCGAGAAGGTGAGCACGAACGCCGGCGCGGCGTCGAGCGCGTACTGCCCGGCGAATTCGTCGAACTTCTTCGCCTCGTACTTGCTGGCGTCGAACGGTGCGCGTGCCACCACCGGCTTTGGCGCCAGCTCCGGGAAGAACGCTTCGGCCAGCCGGAACGCAATGCTGCTGTCGAACGCGCCGTCGTTGCTCTGCACCGTGATGCCGGCGTTGAGATCGGGATACAGGGCCAGCATGGAACGGTGTGACACGTCGGCGCCGCCATGATGCACGCGCTTCTGTTCGTTCTGCGTGTCGACGAACAGCCCAAGGCCGTAGCCGGTGCTCTTGCCATCCGTGAGCGTGAAGGGCGTCATCATCTGCGCCACGCTGGCCTTCGTCCCCACCGTGGGGTTGGCGAGGTGCTCCGCCCACTTCTGCAAGTCACCGAGCGTGGTGTAGATGCCGCCGGCCCCCATGGAGCCACCCAGGTCCCCAAGGTCGCGCCACACGTCCTTGTCGCTGCGCGAGTACCCCACCGTGGCCCCCTTCACCGGCACGCGCACGTCGGCGCGCACCTGCGTGTGCGTCAGGCCGATCGGCCCGAAGACACGCTGCGCCATGAACGCCTCGAAGGGCATGCCGCTCACGCGGGCCACGATCATGGCAGCGAGACCGAAGGCGGTGTTGTTGTAGTTGAACTCGGTGCCCGGTGCGTTCTGCAGGGCGGGCTGCCGGTTCACGAGGGGAATGTACTCCTCGCGACCCACGTAGTCGCTTTCGTCGAGCCGACGGCCGGTGAGCGTGAGCGAGTTGTACAGCTCGCGATACCCCGTGGTGTGCGTGAGCAGGTTGCGCACGGTGACCACCTGCCCGAAGTCCTTGAGCTCGGGGAGGTGCTTTCGCACGTCGTCGTCGAGCGACAGTTTGCCCTCCTCCACCAGCAGCATGACGGCGAAGGCGGTGAACTGCTTGGAGGTGGAGCCGATGTTAGTGGGCGTGCTCACCGTGAACGGAATCTCGTACGCCAGGTTGGCCATGCCGTACGCCTTGGCGAACACCGTGCGGCCGCCGCGCCATACCGCCACGGCGGCGCCGGGACCGTCGCGACGGTCCCACAGCGCCAGCAGCTGATCGACCTGGCGCTTGGGGTCGGTGGAGAGCCGTTCGTTGGTCAGCAGCGTGACCGCGAAGGCGCCCCCGGTGGTGTCGGCGGCGACCACCTGCAGCTGGTACGCGCCGGCTTCATTGGTGATGACCAGCAGCTCTTCGGGCCCCTTGGCGCTGCCATTCATGGCGCGCACGACCGTGTTCCGTGGGCCGAGCAGCCGCAGGCCCACGTTCCCGGGGCGCTGGTCCACGCGCAACCGCACCACGGTGTTGGAGTCCGCGCGCAGGGTGAAGCGGGCCGTGTCCTTGCCGGTCACGGTGCCGGCGAGGGGCTTGCCAAGGGCAAGTGGAGACTGGGCGGCGAGGGCGTGGGGCGCCGCAAATGACGCCGAACCAAGCAGACAGGCGAGAGCTGGCCAGGAACGCATGAGTGGAGGGGGCTGAGGGTGCCCCAACATGCGCCCGGTTTGCCGAAGGTGCCAACCCGGTCCGGCGGGCGTGTAGACGTCGGGCGCCCACGCGGAGGTTGTGAGAAGAGCGGTAGGGAGGTGCCCGAGAAGGGCGCTGAAGGGGAGAGAGCGGCGGAGTAGGGGAGGGACGGGACAACGCGCGGTGGACGACGCGCGGTGGACGACGCGTTGGCAGGGACGCGTTGGCGGGGACGCGTTGGCAACAACGCGTTGGCAGGAACGCGTTGGCACGGACGCGTAGAGGCGCGGGCACCTACGCGGGCACCTACGCGGGCACCTACGCGGGCACCTACGCGGGCACCTACGCTCCTACGCGGGGCAACGACGCGAAGTAGCCACGCCGCAACACCGCGTCACCCGCCAATGGCGAAGGCGGGCGCCCGTCGTTGCCCCGCGTAGGCGCCCGCGCCTCCCTGCGTCTGTGCCAACGCGTTCTCGCCAGCGCGTCGTCGCCAACGCGTCCCCGCCAACGCGTCGGCGATCGCGCGTAGTCCCCCCGCGTCGGCGATCGCGCGTAGTCCCCCCGCGTCGGCGATCGCGCGTAGTCCCCCCGCGTCGTTCAGCCGTTCAGCGCATCCAGTGACACGTGTACCCGCCCGGATTCTTGCGCAGGTAGTCCTGGTGGTACCCTTCCGCACTCCACCACGTCGCTTCCGGCACGATCTCCGTGGTGATGGGCCGCGACCACAGCCCGCTCGCCTGCACTTCCCGCTTCACCCGCTCGGCAACGTCCTTCTGCTCCGGCGTCGTGTAGAAGATGGCGCTGCGATACTGCGTGCCGATGTCGTTCCCCTGCCGGTTGAGCGTGGTGGGGTCGTGCATGCGGAAGAACCAGTCGCGCAGCAGCACGTCGTACCCCAGCACCGTGGGGTCGAACACCACCCGCACGCTCTCCGCATGGCCGCTCTTGCTGTCGTGCGTGTCGTGATACGTGGGATGCTCGAGCCACCCGCCGGTGTAGCCCACGTCGGTGTCCAGCACGCCGGGAATGGCGCGCAGCAGCTCTTCCATGCCCCAGAAGCAGCCGCCGGCCAGAATGGCCACCTCCTGCGCCCGCTCAGCCATGATGGCCACCGGTGGCAAACAGCGGCAGGAACTCCCCGTACCCTTCCTTCTCCAGCTCGGCCACGGGAATGAAACGCAAGCTCGCCGAGTTGATGCAGTAGCGCAGCCCCCCCGCCTCGCGCGGCCCGTCGGGGAACACGTGCCCCAGGTGCGAGTCGCCATGCTTGCTGCGCACCTCCACGCGGCGCATGCCGTACGACCGGTCTTCCACCTCAGTCACGTTGGGAGCCACGGGACGGGTGAAGCTGGGCCACCCCGTGCCACTGTCGAACTTGTGCACACTGGCAAAGAGCGGCTCGCCGCTCACGATGTCCACGTACAGGCCGGGCTCGTGATTGTCCCAGTACGCGTTCCGGAACGGTGGTTCGGTGCCGCACTGCTGCGTGACGGCAAACTGTTCGGGCGTGAGCGCGCTCTTGAGCTGCGCCACGTCGGGCTTGGCATAGGTCTTGTCACTCATGTGGGTAATAGGCTCGGGGAGCGGTTCAAGTTCCCGTACAGGTGGAGAAGTAACTGCTCGTCGGAGGCCTCGGAGCCACGGAGATACGGAGAACAACACATGCAGAAGATTTCCTCTGTGCCTCCGCGCCTCCGTGCGCTCCGACGATCTGTTCTGCTCGCGTCGCCCCCACCCCTCACCGCTCACCGGCAATCGGGATTCGCCGCCGGCCCCACGTACTTCCGGATCTCCAGCACGTCGCGCTCCTTGGGGCCGGCCACGTCGTCCGGACGCGCCACGAACCGCGCCACCACCTCCACCTGCTGGCCGCTCCCCGGTGGCAGCTTGGCGCTGGTGTATGCCCGCGCGAGCGTCGTGTACGCCCCCGTCGTGAGCACGGTGAACGTCTGTCCGCTGCCGCATTCGCGAAAGGTGGCGCCGTCGGCCATCACGCCGAACGTGCCCGTGTACGTGACCGGCTCGCGCAGAGCGTTCATGCGGTCGGCGCGCACCAGCGTGACCGGAGCGCTGCCGGCTATCGGCTTGCCGCCCTGGTCCAGCAGGCGCAGCGTGTCCTCCCCCGCCACGGCAAACCGGAGCGTGCGCCCGAGTCCGTCCAGCGTGAGCGTGGCGCCGTCGTGTGTCCAGCGCCCCATGCTCACCTGGGCGTCACCGGGCTTTCCCGTGGACTGCTCGCGCAGCCGGAAGGTGGTATCGGGAAAGAGCGCCACCGTGGTCTCGATGCCGGAACAATCGGCGCACGGCAAGGTCCCCGAAAAGGAGTTGGGGGCCACCGCGGCCAGCGTGACCGTGGGCACCGCCGGTACCGTCACGACGCTGTCGGGGGCGCCGCCGCCACTGCCCTGGCGCTCACCGCCGCACACGGTCAGCAGCCCCAGCACGATCGCGCTGCCCAGCGCCCCCTGCATCACCTTCGCCATGTTGGACCGCCCCCTAGCTTTCTGAGTGTGAACCCGACCACCGACCATCTGGACGCCCCGGCCGTCACCTTCGACAACCGGTTCGTGCGCGAGCTGCCGGGGGATCCTGAATCCTCCAATCGGCGAAGACAAGTGCTGGGCGCGGCCTGGAGCGCGGCCGCCCCCACGCCGGTGTCCGCCCCGCGGCTGCTGGCGCACGCCCCCGATGTGGCGGCGCTCGTGGGATTCTCCGACGCGTTCGTGCAGTCACCCGCCTTCGCCAAGGTGTTTGGCGGCAACGCGCTGCTCCCCGGCATGCACCCCTACGCCGCCTGCTACGGCGGCCATCAGTTCGGCAACTGGGCCGGCCAGCTGGGCGACGGGCGCGCGATCACGCTGGGGGAAGTGGTGAACGCGCGCGGCGAGCGCTGGGAGCTGCAGCTCAAGGGCGCCGGGCCCACGCCCTATTCGCGCACCGCCGACGGGCGCGCCGTGCTGCGCTCGAGCATTCGTGAGTTCCTGTGCAGCGAGGCCATGCATCATCTGGGGGTGCCCACCACGCGTGCCCTCAGCGTGGTCACCACCGGCGACGCCGTGGTGCGCGACATGTTCTACAACGGCAACGCGCAGGAGGAACCCGGCGCCATCGTGTGCCGCGTGGCCCCCAGCTTCATCCGCTTCGGCAACTTCGAAATCTTCACCGCGCGCAACGACCTCGCGCTGCTCGAGCAGCTGGTGGACTTCACCATCGCCCGGGACTTCCCGCATCTGCAGGAAATGCCCGACGTCACCGCGCGCCACGCCGCGTGGTACGCCGAGGTGTGCGAGCGCACCGCACGGCTCATGGTGCACTGGATGCGCGTGGGCTTCGTGCACGGGGTCATGAACACCGACAACATGTCGGTGCTGGGACTCACCATCGACTACGGCCCGTACGGCTGGATCGACGACTTCAATCCCCACTGGACCCCCAACACCACCGACGCGCAGAACCGGCGCTACCGGTTCGGGCAGCAGCCCGCCATTGCGCAGTGGAATCTCGTGCGCCTCGCCGACGCCATCGCGCCGCTCTTCAGCGACGAATCGGTGTTGCAGGCGGGCATCGACCGCTTCTCGGCCGTGTACATCGCCGAATACGAGGCCATGAACGCCGCCAAGTTCGGTTTCGTGACCCGCGGCGACGACGAGCGCGACATCATCCGCGAGGCGTTCCGCCTCATGTACGACGCCGAGATCGACTACACCAACTTCTTCCGCGCCCTGGGGAACGTGCCCGACGTGCTCCCCGATGTGCCGGCGACCGAGTTGCTGGGCGATCTGTTCTACGACCCGGCGAAGCGCGACGCGCACGCCGAGGCGTTGCACGCGTGGCTCACCCGTTGGCACGCGCGCGTGTGCATGCACGGCCGCGACTTCGCACAGCGCCAGGCCGCCATGCACGCCGTGAATCCGTGGTTCGTGCTGCGCAACTATGTGGCGCAGCAGGCCATTGACGCCGCCACGCAGGGCGATGCGTCGCTGGTGCAGACCCTGCTGACCGTGCTGCGCACGCCGTATACCGAGCAGCCGCAGCACGCCGCGCTGGTGGCCCGCCGCCCCGAGTGGGCGCGCCACAAGGCCGGCTGCTCCATGCTCAGCTGCAGCAGCTGACCGGGAACCAACGCGCCACGGCGAACGCGCCACGGCAAACGCGCGCCAACGGACGCGCGCCGCGCCTCACATCGCCGTCTGTCGCGCCTTCGCGGCCTGCACGGCTTCCATGAACCGCTGGGCATCCTCGGGGGCGAAGGGCGCACCGCTGCCGTCGCGCTTCCCCTTGACGCTGAACTTCACCGACCCGCCGTCCACCTTGAAGGTGAGGTGGCCGTTCTCGTAGCGGAGATCGGTCACCTGCGACGCCGGCGCGCGCAGCGCCACGCCCATGGCACTCGACACCGCGGCCTTCACGGCACTGCCCATCATGTTGGCGATCACGCCACCCACACCCTCCGCCTTGGTGCTGGTGGCACTGTCCATCCGCCACGCCACCCCCTGCCGCAGGCTGTCACTCAGCTGCATGACCACCGTGTCACGCAGCACGGCCAGCGTGATCGTGCCATCGGTGCTCGTGATGCGCACCTCGGCGCCATCGAGCGCCGTGGAATCGGTGGTGCCCGTGCGCACCGGCATGCCGGACGAGCGCTGCATGCTCACCCCCGATGCGCCCGGCGTACCCTCGCTCGCCCCCGAGTCGGCCCCGCGCCCACCACACGCCAGACACCCCCCCGCCACGGCGGCCGCGGCCACCGCGCGCGCCCACGGCGCTGCATTGGTCATCACTGTCGGTTCTCCATGGCGTTCTGTCGGGAAATCACGGTGGCCACGAACTTGAGTGCGTCACCCTGGGTGAACACGGCGCCGTCGGTGCCATCGCCCACTTCGAACACCTTCATGCCAATGCCCTTGATGTCGAAGCGCAGGCGGTTGTCGGTGTACTTCACATTCTCGATGTACGTGACGGGTACGCTGATCTGGCTGTTGACCATGAACACGTGCACCGAATCGCCCGCCACTTCAATGGCCACCGTGCGATCCTCGCTCACCATCTGCAGGTCGCCCGGCCCCAGCGTGCGCACCTTGCGCACCATCTGCGCTGCGGCTTCGGCCACCTTGGCCTCCGAGGCCTTGGACGACGCCTCCGGGGTGCAGGCCGCAAGCAGGGCAATGGCCGCGACAGACGCGGACGACGAGGCGACACGAACGGAGAGCATGGCGGACAGGCGGGAGAAAGGGTAAGCTGCCGCCATCCCAGGCGACGTGACATCTTCAACAATATGAGACGACGCACCTTCCTGCTGGCAGGGCTGGGCGCCACCGGTGCGCTGTTCGTGGGATGGTCGCTCACCCCCCCACGCCAACGGCTGCACCCCGGACGTGCCCCCGTGACGGGCCACGACGGGGTACCACTCAACGGCTGGCTGGCGGTGCACCCCGACGGCCGCGTCACCGTGATCTCCCCCAAGGCGGAAATGGGGCAGGGCATTCACACGGCACTGGCCATGCTCATTGCCGAAGAGCTCGACTGCGACTGGGCGCAGGTGCGGGTGGTGCACAGCGGGGTCGATCGCATCTACAACAACATCGCGGCCATCCTCGACGGGCTCCCGTTTCACGAGGATCTCGAAGAGCACGCCGGTGTGCGCGCCGTGCGGTGGCTCACCGCCAAGACGGTGCGCGAAGTGGGCGTGATGATGACCGGCGGCTCGTCGAGCGTGCGCGATGTGTGGGAGGTGGCGCGCACCGCCGGCGCCACGGCGCGGGCCCAGCTCGTGGCGGCCGCCGCGGCGCGCGCGGGGGTGGCCGCCAGCGCCTGCCGCACCGAGGCGGGCGTGGTGCATGCCGGCGCACAGTCGTTTGCCTACGGTACCCTCGTGCGCGAGGCGGCCGGCATGGCGGTGCGCGACGTGACGCTGCGCGACCCGGCGCAGTATCGACTGGTGGGTCGTGACCGGGCACGCATCGACGGCGATGCCATCGTGCGCGGCGCCCCACGCTACAGCCTCGACGTGCGTCTGCCCGGCATGCGCTACGCCGCCGTGAGTATGGCACCCTCGCTCGGCGCCACGGTCTCTGGCTATCGGCGCGAGGCCCTTCGCGATCGCGCCGGCGTACACGCCGTGGTGGAGCTGCCGGGAAGCCGCTACGGCGAGGTACCGGGAGTGGCGGTCATTGCCGATGGCTGGTGGCAGGCCCGGCAGGCGCTGGCGGCGCTCGAGGTGCAGTTCTTTCCCGGGCCGCATCTGGCGTTGGGGTCCGACGACGTGGCCACGCAGCTGCGCGACGCCGCGCACGCCGGCACCGGTCTTCCCTTCCGCAGCACCGGCGATGCGCTGGACGTGCTGGCCGCCGCCGACCGGGTGCTCGACGTGACCTACGAGGCGCCGTATCTCGCGCACGCCACCATGGAGCCCATGAACACCACCGTGCGCGTGACCGACGCCGGGGTGGAGCTGTGGACGAGTACCCAGGTGCCGGGTGCGGCGTGCCGGGCGGCGGCCGAGGTGGCCGGCGTGGATGTAGCGCGCGTCACGTTGCACCAGCAGCCGCTGGGCGGCGGATTCGGCCGTCGGCTGGAGGTCGACTATGTGGCGCAGGCGGTGCGCATTGCCATGGCCGCGCCCGGCGTGGCGGTGCAAACCATCTGGAGCCGCGAGGACGACATGCGCCACGACTTCTATCGTCCCGCGGCGGCGTCACGGCTGCGCGCCGCCCTCGACGCACGCGGCGTGGCCACGAGTGTGGTCTGTCATTCCGCCAGCCAGGCGCCCTTCAAGGCGCTCAGCCAGCGTATTGGGCTTCCCTATCCATCGGTGGTCCCCGACAAGACCACCGCCGAAGGCACGTGGGATCAGCCGTACGAGTTTCCGGCCATCCGCTCGGCACACCTCGAAGTGGAGCTGCCGGTCCCGGTGGGGTCGTGGCGCGCCGTGGGGCACTCGCACCAGGGGTTCTTCTTCGAGTCGTTCGTGGACGAACTGGCCCACGCCGCCAACACCGACCCGCTGCAGTACCGTTTGCAGCTGCTGCGCTCGCACGCGCGGGCACGCCGGGTGCTCGAGACGGTCGCGCGCGACAGCGCGTGGGGATCGCCGCTGGCCCCCGCTGCCGACGGCGCGGCGCAGGCGCGCGGCGTGGCGCTGCATTGGAGCTTCGGGACGGTGGTGGCCATGGTGGCCGAGCTCTCGCTCGATGCGGCGCGGCGCGTGCGGGTCCACCGGCTGGTGTGCGCGGTGGACTGCGGGCTGGTCGTGAATCCCAACGGCGTGCGGCAGCAGGTGGAGGGGGGCGCCATCTTCGGGCTTTCCGCCGCCCTGCACGGCGAGGTGCAACTGGAGAACGGCCGCGTGCGCCCCGGCAACTTCAACGACTACCCGCCGCTCCGCATGTCCGAGTGTCCCGTCATCGTCACCACGCTCGTGCCCAGCACCCGCCTGCCGTCGGGCATTGGCGAGCCCGCGCTGCCGGTGGTCGCCCCGGCGGTGGCCAATGCGCTCTTCGCGCTCACCGGCACGCGGCTGCGTACCCTGCCACTGCGCGTGCCCACCGCCCCGCCCCAACCCGCGCCCGTTACCACACCGGGCACCACGTCATGACCGCCCCCTTCGTGCTGGAGGTGAATGGCGTGCGCCGCGAGGTCGACGTGCCCGGCGACATGCCGCTCCTGTGGGTGCTGCGCGAAACCCTCGGGCTGGTGGGCACCCGCTTCGGCTGTGGCCTGGCGCTCTGCGGCGCCTGCACCGTGCACGTGAATGGCGAGGCGATGCGCGCCTGCGTGCTATCGGTGGGGAGTGTGGCGGGGAAGTCCATCACCACGATCGAAGGACTGGGCGGCGCCGTGGGCGACGCGCTGCGCGCCGCCTGGCTGGCGCACGACGTGGCCCAGTGCGGCTACTGCCAGTCGGGGCAACTCATGAGTGCGGCGGCGCTGCTGGCGGCCGTGCCCACCCCCACCGACGCCGAGATCGATCGCGCCATGGACGGCAACATCTGTCGCTGCGGCACGTACCCGCGCATTCGGGCGGCCATCCGGGCGGCAGGGGTTACCACGACTGGGGACGGGCGTGAGGATTAGAGCGACCCGTTTCCCTTCCCACTTCTTGCGTTCGAGGTGCTCGCGCATGGTTCGCCCGCTGCTTTCCCTGGCTGCCGCCTGCTTCGTTGCTGCGCTCCCGTTGGCCGCCGAGGCACAGGCGGGCGCGCCGATCATTGGCCGCTGGGATCTCACGGTGCAGGGGACCGACCGGGTCTATCCCAGCTGGGTCGAGGTGTCGCTGTCGGGGCACCGCACGCTGGTGGGGCGGTTCGTGGCCGGCGGCGGCAGTGCGCGCCCCATTGGCAAGGTCACCTTCAACAACGGGCGCGTGCAGTTCACGCTGCCACCGCAGTGGGAGCTGCAGGCCACAGAGGTGCAGGTGGAGGCCACGCTCACCGGTGACAAGCTGGCGGGCATCATCACGCAGCCCAGCGGCGAGAAGCACCGCTTCACCGGCGTGCGCGCGCCCACGTTGCGCCGGTCGGCGCCGCCGGTGTGGGGCAAGGAGATCGTGCTCTTCGGCGGCAGCGACATGAAGGCGTGGGAAGCGCTGCCCGGCGGCGATAACCAGTGGAAGGTCATCAACGGCCTGCTCACCAACACCAAGTCGGGCGCCAACCTCGCCACCCGGGACAAGTTCACCGACTTCAAGCTGCACCTCGAGTTCCGCGTCCCGAAGAACGGCAACAGCGGCATCTATCTGCGCGGTCGTCATGAGGTGCAGGTGGAAGACAGCCCGCTCGGCGAGCCGCTCTCCACGCACCTGGGTGGGGTGTACGGCTTTCTCGTGCCCAACGAGCAGGCGCACCTGGGCGCCGGTGTGTGGCAGACCTTCGACATCACGCTCATCGGTCGCCGCGTCACGGTGGTGCTGAATGGCAAGACGGTGATTGCCGACCAGACGATTCCCGGCATCACCGGCGGGGCGCTCGACGCCAACGAAGGCGAGCCGGGGCCCATCTACCTGCAGGGCGATCACACGTCGGTGGAATACCGCAACATCCGCATCACCCCGGTGGTGGGCACGCCCAAGTGAGTCGCCGCACGCCGTGACGCTCGACGCGTTCCTCAAGACCGCGCATGTGCTGGGCGCGATCGTGTTCGTGGGAAACGTGATCGTCACCGGGGTATGGACCGCCATCTTCTGGCGCGCGCGGCACACGCACGACTTTCGGCGCGCCGCGCGCGCCATCGTGATCACCGACTGGTGGTTCACCGTGGGGGGCGGCGCACTGCTCACCGTGAGCGGCATCACCCTGGCGCTGCAGCGCGGCCTGCCGCTGTGGGGCACGCCGTGGATACGGCAGGCGATCGTAGCGCTCACGCTCTCCACGGTGCTGTGGGTCGTCGTGCTCGTGCCCGCACAGCGGCGCATGGTGCAACACACCGGGGGCGCCAACGACGAATCCCTCGTGCGCGCCTATGGCCGCTGGAGCGTGTGGGGGTGGACCGCCACCGCGCCGCTCGTCTACGCGGTGTGGTGCATGGTGGCGAAGCCGGGGTAGCGTGCATTGGCGCGGCAGCGCGGCAGCACGGCAACCGCCCCGCAGCCATCGCGACTCAGCGCCGCATGGGCCCACGCGGCACCTTGGGCGGGCCGTTGGCGGCCGCGGCGGCCGCCCGCGCGGCGCGACGCCCGAAGAGCACGCCGTGCACGCGCCGCGTGAAGAACACGAACAGCAGCAGCACCGCCACCAGCGTGAGCATGGGCAGGAAGATCGCCAGCGCGCTCGTGACCACCGCGCTCACCAGCTCGAGTGTGCTCACCACCGGGTTCCCCATGCCGCCGGTAAGGGTGGTGCTCTTGAAGCGGGTGAACACCGTGGCCCCCTGTGTGACGCCCGCTGCCCCGCCGGCCAGCAGCACGGCGCCCCACTTGAGCACCGGGGGGAGATCCACCACCACACTGGCCGCCGCCAGCATGCCCGCCACCATGGCGGCCGGGGTGGCCACCAGATCGAGCAGCTGATCGAGCCACGGCACCGAGTAGGCCCCCACCTCGAGGAGCGTGGCCGTACCGAGCGCCGCGAGCGCCGGCGTGGTAGCCAGCCACTGGAAGCCCGGCGACAGCTCCAGCACCCCCGTCTTCGCGGCAATGGCGGCGGCGAGCAGCGGCACGAAGACGCGAAAGCCGGCCGCGGCCGCGAGCCCAAGGCCCACGGCAATGCCCAGCAGCGCGTCGGCCGTCACAGGGAATGCCTCCATGCCGAAGAAATAGCGCCTTCCCGTTCCGCCCGCGAACACCCGGCGCTACCGTGTGGGCATGTCCCGCCTGCTGATCTGGCTGTTCTTTGCCACGCTGTCACTGATTCTCCTGCTGCAGCTGCGGGGAATCGACGCCCCGCTCGCGGCGGTCACGCCGGGGGGCATCGTGGCGTACGAACTCGCCTTTACCACCGAACGGGCCCGCGAGATCCTCGACAGCTGGCGCATCGCCGGTGTGACCGAGTCGGCACGGGTGAGTCTGGGCGTGGACGTGGGCTTCCTGCTCGTCTACCCGTGGTTCTTCCGCTGGAGCGTGCTGCTGCTGCGGCAGCCGCGCTTCACACGCCCCGGCAGCACGATGGACCGCGCCGGTGCCGCGCTGGGTGCCACGGTACTCGCCTGCACGCCACTCGACGCCGCGGAAAACTGGGCGCTCTGGCGCATGATCGACGTGGGACCCAGTGCGACGCTGGCCGCACTGGCGGGCGCCGCCGCCTCGCTCAAGTTCCTGCTCATTGCCGTCACCACCGGCTGGTGCCTCACCGTGCTGTCACGGCGCCTGCTCTCCTCTTCCTCCGCTCCCTCCCATGGCTAACGGCCCCGGCTTCGGCGGCATCGCCGCCCGCACCCTCGCCGCGCTGGTGTTGGTGTTCGCCACCTACAACCCCGAGCGGGTGAGCTACTTCCACTGGGCACTGGCGCCGCTGCGCACCGGCGAAGCCACCGGCGGCCCCGCGTCGCTCAAGTTCCTGGCCGGCCTCGCCCTGCTTGGCGGCTGGGGCATCTTCCTCAATGCTACGCGCCGCTCCATTGGTCTGGGTGGTGCACTGCTCGTGCTCGCCCTGTGTGGTGGTCTCGTCTGGTTGCTCATTGACGTCGGCATCGTGAGCGCCACCTCCGCCCGCGGCATTTCCTATGTCGTGCTCGTCTGCACCGCGCTGCTGTTGGCCGTGGGCATGAGCTGGTCGCACCTCTCCCGCCGCCTGTCGGGACAGGTGGACATGGACGCGACGGACTAGTCGCTCCACCTGCTGCCTGCGGCCTGCGGCCTGCGGCCTGCGGCCCGCCAGCTGCATCCTTCGTCGCAGCGGCGAAGGAAGCAGGAGGCGGGAGGCAGGAAGCGGGAGGCAGGGGGCAGGGGGCCAGAAGCCGATCCACACCGCCGGACGGGAACGCCCCCACCCGCCAGCCCGTTGCCCCCGCGTGTCCGGTCCAACGCTTGCCTTCGTCGCCCCGTGGGAGTGCTCCCGCGCCGTGGCCAACATTCCGCGCGAACCGCGCGAGGATGTCGTGGTGCTGCTGCTCGAGTCGGTCGCCAAGGGCGCATCGCTGCCCTGGCACCGGCAGAAGCTCGTCCTGCTGCTCTCGGCCATGCGCCACTTCGCCGCGTCGCTCGAAGCGGCGGGCTATCGCGTGTTGCTGCGCAACGCGCCGTCGTACGCCGAGGGGCTCGCGTCGGTGGCCCGGGAGCTTGGGGCGTCGCGGGTCGTCGCCACCGAAGGGCGGGAGCAGGACATGGTGGACGAACTCGATCGTGCGCGCATGCTCCTTCGCGACGCCGGCGTGTCGCTCGTGCTGCGGGAAGATCGCGGCTTCCTCGCCACGCGCGAGGAGTTCGCCACGTGGGCACGCGGGCGCAAGGAATACCGCATGGAGTGGTTCTATCGCGAGATGCGGCGCCAGCACGGCATTCTCATGGAGGCCGACGGCACGCCCAGCGGTGGCGACTGGAATTTCGACGCCGACAATCGCAAGCCGTGGCCGAAGAACCGCGCGGTACCTGACGTATGGCGCGTGGAGCCCGACGCGATCACGCGCGAGCAGATGGAACGGGTTTCCGGCTGGAAGGGGCGCTGGGGGTCGGTGGATCGTTTCGCATTGCCCGTCACGCGCGCGGACGCCAAGGCGTGGCTCGAACGGTTCGTCGTTGAACGGCTCCCCGAGTTCGGCCCCTACGAAGATGCGCTCGTGCATGGGGCGCCCGACCTGCTGCACAGCACGCTCTCCAGCATCCTCAACGTGGGGTTGCTGCATCCGCTCGAGGTGGTGAAACGCGCGGAGCGCGCGTATCGCGAGGGGCACGTGCCCATTGCCAGCGCCGAGGGGTTCATTCGACAGATTCTGGGCTGGCGCGAGTACATCCGCGGCATGTACTGGCAGCTCATGCCGGGGCTGCGCACGGCCAACGCCCTCGAGGCGCCCCTCGCATTGCCGATGTGGTTCTGGGCGCCGGACGGCGAGGCGTATGCAGGCGCGCACCACGGTGCGTGTGAAATGCGTTGCCTCTCCGACACCATTCGCCAGGTGCGCGACTACGGCCGCACGCATCACATTGGCCGGCTCATGGTGCAGTGCAACTTCGCCACCATGCTGGGGGTGCAGCCCGCGGCCCTGTCGCGCTGGTATTGGGCCGCGTTCACCGACGCCTACGAGTGGGTGGAGCTGCCCAACGTGGCGGGTATGGGCACCTGGGGAGACGGCGGGGCGCTGGCCAGCAAGCCGTACGTGGCCAGTGGCGCCTACGTGAACCGCATGAGCAACTACTGCGGCCAGTGCCGCTACGACGTGAAGCAGCGCACGGGACCCGACGCCTGTCCCATGAATTTTCTCTACTGGGATTTCATGGCCCAGCACCGGGAGCGGTTTGCCAGGCACCCGCGCATGCGCATGATGACCAAGCACCTCGACGGCATGGCCGAGCAGGAGCTGGTGCAGATCCGTCGTCAGGCGCGCGAGTTTCGCGAGTCGCTCACGTACGAGTCTTGAGACGTGAGGGGCCGCCGGGACGCGTGGTAGGGCACCTGCAGGGCCGCCGCGACACGCAGTGGGGCACCCGCTCACCCGACTCGCGGCTTGCTTCGGGGGCGGCCGTGCGCTGACGCGCCGGCGTCGCCCCCTCAGAGAGCCGCTCGCTCGGGCGGCGGGGCCCCACCGCTGGATCGGGTATGCTTTGCCTGGGCGCAGGAAACGCCGAGCGAGTGCAGCCGCGGCGCGCCCCGCCGCCCCGTGAGCGGATCCCTGAGGGGGTGACGCCGGCGCGCCCGGGCGCGGAGCGCCGGAGCGCGCCCGGCCACCCCCGAAGAGAGCAGCGAACGGGGTGAGCGGGAGCGCCCCGCGGCGTGTCGCGGCGTGTCGCGGCGTGTCGCACATACCGAACCATGTCCATAGCTTGCCGGATATGCCGGACCCCATTCCCCGCCTGCACGTCAAACCGCCCCACACCACCCCCGCCCACCGCAAGCAGCTGCGGGCGCTCGTGCGACAGGGCGTCGAGAACCGGCCCGGGGTCTACCGCATGCTCGGCCCCACCGGCACCGTCATCTACGTGGGCCAGTCACGCGCGCTGCGCACCCGGCTGCTCTCCTACTTCCGCGCCACCGGGCGCCGCAACAAGGCGGCGCGCATCCTGCGCCACGCCTTTCACATCGAGTGGGAGTACACCCACACCGAGTTTGGCGCCCTGCTGCGCGAACTGCGCCTCATCAAGCAATACCGGCCCCACTTCAACACCATGATGGTCATGGACGAGTGGCCACGCGCCTACGTGGCCCTCACCGGCGGACCGGTGCCCGGGCTGCGCGTGGTGCCCCGCTCCGACGATCCCGCGGCCGTGGCGCTCTTCGGGCCGTTCCGCCGCGTGGCGCGCGTGCGCGAGGCCGTGCGCGCACTCGCCGAAGCCACCGGGCTGCGCGACTGCACCCTCGAGGACGCCGTGCGCGGCACCGGCCGGGCCCGCGGCAGCACCCTCTGGTTTGCCGACGACCCCGCCACCAGGCCCCGCGCCACCGCGCGGGCGCGCGCGCCCGGGTGCCTGCGCCATGACCTGGGCACCTGTGCCGGGCCGTGCATCGGCGCCGGCACCGCGATGCGCTACCGCGAAACCGCCGCCGATGTGCGCACCTTTCTCGAGGGCCGGAGCGATGGGCCCGTGCGGCTCCTCGAAGACGCCATGCAGCACGCCGCGAGCGAGCTGGCCTTCGAACGCGCCGGCGTGTTGCGCGATCGACTGGCCCTCGTGCGCTGGCTGCACGAACGCGTGCAGCACTTCCATGCCAACGTCGACCGCCTCACCTTCCGCTATCATGCCATCGGGCACGCCGACGTGGAGTGGGTGTATCTCGTGCGCCGCGGCACCGTGCGCGCCGAAGTGCGCGCGCCGCGCACCCCCGACGAGCAGGCGGCGTTCGACGCGCTCGCCGAGCGGGTGTACGCCGGGGCCGATCCCGCCGGCGCCGACGTCCCCACGCACGACCTCGACGAGTTCTATCTCGTGGCCAGCTGGTTCCGCCGCCGTCCGGAAGAGAAGCAGCGCGCCCACCCCGTTCACCTCTAGCACAGCCCGGTATGCGCGTGCTCGTCGTTGAAGATGATCCACGGCTCTCCGCCCTCATCGCCCGCGGCCTGCGCGAGGAGACGTACGCCGTCGACGTGTGCAGCGACGGCACCAGTGCCATCACCCAGGCGGTGGTGAACAGCTACGACGCCATCGTGCTCGACGTCATGTTGCCCGGTACCGATGGCTTCGGTGTGGTGCAGGCCCTGCGCGCGCGCCAGGTGCGCACCCCCGTGCTCATGCTCACCGCGCGCGATGCCGTGAGCGATCGCATCGCGGGACTCGACGCCGGCGCCGACGACTACCTCGTGAAGCCCTTCGACTTCGGCGAGCTGCTGGCGCGCCTGCGGGCGCTGCTGCGGCGCCCCGAGGCCGTGCAACCCATGCTGGTGCAGCTGGCCGATCTGGTGGTGGACCTGCAGGCGCACTCCGCCACCCGCAGCGGCGTGCCCATCCCGCTCACCGGCAAGGAGTTCGCGCTGCTCGCGCTGCTGGTGCGCCACGCGCGACACGTGGTCTCGCGCGCCGAGATCGTGGCGCACGTCTGGGATGACAACCATGACCCGCTCACCAACGCCGTGGAGGTGTACGTGAACCGGTTGCGCGGCAAGATCGACCGTGAGCCCTTCACGCCGCTGCTGCACACGCGGCGTGGGGTGGGCTACGTGCTCACCGACATCGCACCGGCGTAACGCATGCTCCCTGTTCGCCCGTCCATCCTGCTGCGGCTCACCGCGCTCAACGCGGCGGTGCTGGCCGTCATGCTCATGGCCTTTGCGGGAGTGGGCGTCTTCACGCTCGAGCGGGTGGTGCGCCAGCGTGCCGCCACCGTGGTGCGCGAATCGGCGCGCGCGGTAGCCGGGGCCATCCTGGCCGAACGACGGGCCGCGGCGGCGCGCGGCGAGGTGGAGACGGTGCGCGGTGAGCACGAGCAGGCGGTGCTGCGCGAACTGCGCGTGGGCGATCTCGACATCTTCATCACCGACGAAGCCGAGCAGCTCATGGCGGCGCGGCAACCGGAGCTCGCCGAGCCCGCGGTCGTGCTCCCGCCGGCAGTGCGCACGCTCATGGCAACGGTGCGGGCACAGCGCGACGCCGGTGCGCTCTCCGACTCCACGGTCGTGGTGCGCGATCTCGTGCTGGAGAGCGGGCCGGCGCGCGCCGCGCTGCTGCGGGTCGTGCCCGAAGCGGGTGACGAGAACGAACCGGCGCTGCTCATTACCGCGCTGCGCTCCGACGTGGACGATACCCTGCTGCTGCGGCAGGTGCGGACCACCATTCTGTTCGCCATTCCCATGGCGTCGCTCGTGGCGCTCATTGCCGGCTTCCTGCTGGCGCGACGCAGCCTCGCGCCCCTCGATGCCATCGTCACGCGCACCGCTGGCATCACCGCGGCCAATCTCGACGACCGACTGCCGGTGGTGAATGCCCACGACGAACTCGGTCGGTTGGCACGCATCATCAATGACCTGCTCGCCCGCGTTGGCGATGCCTTCCGCACGCAGCGGCAGTTCGTGGCCGACGCGTCCCACGAGTTGCGCACCCCCATCGCCATCATTCGCGGAGAGGCCGAGGTCACCCTTCGGCGCAGCGCCCGCAGTGAGCAGGAGTACCGGGAAGCGCTCACCGTCGTGCTCGGCGAATCGGTGCGGCTCTCGCGCATCGTCGATGACCTGTTTCTGCTCACCCGGGTGGACGCCGGCAGTTACCCCGGACGCGATGCAACCCTGCGCCGTGACGCCGTGGATGTGCCGGCGCTCGTGCATGACGCCGTGCGCAGCGTCCGCTCGCTCGCCGATTCCCAGCGCGTCACGCTGGTCGTGGAACCGGACACCCTCGAGCCGCAGGCGGCGGTGCGTGGCGACGCCATGCTGCTGCATCGGCTCGTGCTCAACCTGCTCGACAACGCCCTCAAGCACGCGCCGGCCAACAGCACCGTGTGGGTGCGGCAGCAGCGGGTCCAGGGCGAACTGCGCGTGACCGTGGCCGACGAGGGTCCCGGCATTCCTGCCGCGCAGCGCGAGCGCGTGTTCGAACGCTTCGTCCACGGCGTGCAGCGGGGGCCCGACTCGGCCGTGTCACCGGCTGGTGCCTCCGCACATGCCACGGGCGCAGCGGGGACCGGTGCCGGGCTCGGCCTCGCCATTGCCCGGGCCATCGCGCAGGCACACGGCGGGCGGCTCACGTTGCTCGATACGGCATCCGGCGCCACGTTTGAGGTGGCGCTTCCGCTCATTCCCTCCGCAGGAGACCGATCATGACGCCGTTACCGCGCGCTGTTGTTGCGGCCTCGACGCTGGCCCTGTCGCTCACGCTGGCCGCCTCCGCGAACATGGGGCTGCCCGCCCTGCTGCCGGCACAGGGACGTGCGGCCGCCGACACCGTACAACTCACCGAATGGGACGTACCGTGGGGCGCCGCTGGCCGCCCGCGTGATCCCAGCGTGGATCCGCAGGGGCGCATCTGGTTCGTGGGGCAGGAGGGCAACTACGTGGCGCGCTTCGACCCGAAGACGAAGAAGTTCGAGCGCTTCGAGATCGATCCCGGCACCCACCCGCACACCGTGAACGTGGACGCGCAGGGCGACGCGTGGTACGCCGGCAACCGCAACGGCATGATCGGGCGCATCGACGGCAAGACGGGCAAGATCACCCGCTATCCCATGCCCGATCCTGCCGCGAAGGACCCGCACACCATCACCTTCACGCCGGCCGGCGATCTGTGGTTCACGCTGCAGAACAGCAACATGGTAGGCTTCCTCAACCGCAAGACCGGTGAAGTGAAGCTGGCCACCATGAACACGCCACGCTCGCGCCCCTATGGCATTGTCATGGACAAGGGCGGACGGCCGTGGTTCAACCTGTTCGGCACCAACAAGCTCGGCACCATCGATCCACAGAGCATGCGCGTGCGCGAGTACCTGCTGCCCGATGAGCGCGCCCGCGGCCGGCGCATTGCGCTCACCAGCGATGGTGCCGTGTGGTATGGCGACTATTCGCGCGGCTACGTGGGCCGTCTCGACCCCGTGAGCGGCGCCGTGAAGGAGTGGGCGCTGCCGGGCGGTGGGACCAGCATGCCCTACGCCATGACCGTCGACGACGCTGACCGCCTGTGGCTGGTGGAGACCGGCAGCCAACCCAACAAGCTGGTGGCCTTCGACCCGCGCACCAACAGCTTTACCGCCAAGGTGGATCTGGGCCCCGCCATGCCAAACACCGTGCGTCACATGGTGTTCGACAAGAGCACGCGCAGCATCTGGTTCGGCAGTGACCGCGGCACCATCGGGCGTGCGGTGGTGCCGCCGGCGGGGAAGAAGCCGATCGGGTGACAGCGGGAGAGTTTGAGGCGGTGAGTTGAGGCGGTGAGAGAAAGGGCCCACTGCTTTACAGAACAGACGGAACCGGCGGAACAGGCAGAACCGACCGAGCAGCACAAAGAGACGGCGGCTGCACACCCGGTGATTGGTGTTGCAGCTGCCGTGTTCTTTCATGTGACGGCGCAATCTCGGCGGTGCCTTGCCGCGCTGTGCTGTGCTGCCGGTTCTGCCGGTTCTGCCGGTTCTGCCGGTTCTGCCGGTTCTGCCGGTTCCGTCAAGCGGTTCGCGGTGTCTCAAGTCTCAAGTCTCACCGTCTCACGCCATGCGCTCGGCCCGTGCCCTCCACCATTGCGCCGGAGCCAGCATTGATGGCCACGCGCTGACAGCTGGGTGACGCCCCCGCAGTATGCATGTGGCATGCTCACACCGCACGCGGTCATGAATGACGTGCTCGACGTGGCCATCGAGGTGCATCGGGAACTCGGCCCCGGTCTGCTCGAATCCGCGTACGAGGCCATCATCGCCGACGAGCTCCTCACACGCGGCCACATCGTCCAGCGCCAGCTCGTGGTCCCCATCCGCTTCAAGGAGCGCACGTACGACCGCGGCTATCGCCTCGATCTCCTCGTGGACCACCTGGTGGTGGTCGAAATCAAGAGCGCCGAACGCCACGCGCCGATCTTCGAACAGCAGGTACTCACGTATCTGCGTGGTCTCGGTCTCCGGCATGGTATGGTCGTGAATCTCGGCCTGTCGCGCGCCATCGACGGCGTCAATAGAGTCACCAACTACCGGGTACCGGAGCACGATGACGGCGCCAACAGCCGACTCCGAGTAGAACAGCCGCAGCAGACAGAACCGCTCAACCAATGAGGCGCCCCCACTCCGCCCCTCGCATGTCGTTGCCTGTTCTGCCCGTTCTGCCTGTTCTGTTGAGCCGTGTGCCGTTCCTCCCCTCTCGAGGCCTCAAGGTCTCAAGTCTCACCCCTCCACCTGCACCCGCCGCGCGATCGCGTCCATCAGCGCGGCGTCCACCGCCTCGATCTCGCTGCGCAGCGCGCCCAGCGCCACCGCATCGGCGGGGCTCATACCGGCACCTCGCGATGCCAGCTGCCCACCGCGCAGTCACGCCCCACCGCCCGCGCCACCGCCTGCACCTGCGTCATCATCTGCGCGAACGCCGCGGGCGTAAGACTCTGCTCGCCGTCGCTCTTGGCACACGCCGGGTCCGGGTGCACCTCCACGATCAGTCCATCTGCCCCCGCCGCCACCGCCGCCAGCGCCAGCGGCGCCACCAGATGCGCCCGCCCACCCGCATGCGAGGGGTCCACGATCACCGGCAGGTGCGTCTCGCGCTTGAGCACGGGAATGGCCGCGACGTCCATTGTGTTGCGCGTCGCCGTTTCGTAGGTGCGAATGCCGCGCTCACACAGCATCACGTCGCCGTTCCCCTGCGCCATGATGTACTCGGCCGCCATGAGCAGCTCGGTAATGGTGCCACTGAGCCCGCGCTTGAGCAGCACCGGCCGCTGCACCCGCCCCACTTCGCTCAACAGCGAGAAGTTCTGCATGTTGCGCGCGCCGATCTGCAGCACGTCGGCGTAACTCGCCACCAGCTCCACCTGCCGCGGATCCATCACCTCGGTCACCACCGGCATGCCGGTCTCCGCGCGCACCTCGGCCATGATGCGCAGCCCCTCTTCGCCCATCCCCTGGAAGGCGTAGGGACTCGAGCGCGGCTTGAAGGCCCCGCCGCGCAGCAGCCGCGCGCCACGCTGCTGCACCGCCCGCGCCGTCTCGAACATCATGTCGCGCCCTTCCACACTGCACGGGCCGGCCATCACCACCACATCACGCCCGCCAATCACGGTGTCCGCCGAGTCCCCCAGACGAATGGCGGTGTCCCCCAGCGAGAACTCCCGCGACGCCAGCTTGTAGGGCTTGAGCACGGGCATCACCCGCTCCACTCCGTCCAACTGAGTCAACCCATGCTCGCTGAGCTTGCCCTCCTCGCCAATGCACCCCACGATGGTGCGCTGCTCACCGCGCGAGACGTGCGTGCGCAGGCCGGCCGCTTCCACGTGTTCGATGAGACGGTCCAGCTGGTCAGCCGTGATGCCGGCGGTGGTGACGATGATCATGCGGTCCTCTGATATGGTGGCGTTGGTCCACCGAGGGTCCCGCGAATCGCGCGTGCCCGGAAACGACCGAGGCCCGTGCGGGTGCACGGGCCTCTCGGTCGGTCGGGAGCGTCAGGACTTAGCTGCGCACGCCAGACATGCCGGGGCCCATGCGGGTCGGCACGTAATAAAATCGGCAGGCGTAGCAGTGACGCGTCATACCAGAGACACTACGGCTCGCACGTATCGGTGTCAATATGTATCCGGCGTCACCCGCTGCTCCCTGCCACCTGCCACCCGCTCCCTGATCCCCGCCACCCCCGTGACCGAATTCACCACGCCCGTTCCCCGCGTCGCCTTCCAGGGCGAGTTCGGCGCCTTCTCCGAAATGGCCCTTCGCCAGCAATGGCCCAACGGCGTGGAGCCCATCCCCTCGGCCACCTTCCCCGAGGCGCTGGCGCGCGTGCTGGCCGGCGATGTGCACTACGCCATCGTGCCGGTGGAGAACGCGATCGTAGGGCGCGTGAAGGTCGCGCTCGATGCGCTCGAAGCCGTTGGCGACGCGGTGGAGGTGCGCGCCGAAACGCGCGTACCGGTCCACCTCTGCCTGCTGGCGCCGCGCGGCGCCACGCTCGCCGAGCTGCGCGATGTGTACAGTCACCCCGTGGCGCTCGCGCAGTGCCGCATTTTCTTCGCGCGGCACAGCTGGCTCGTATCCACGCCGCACGCCGATACCGCCGGCGCCGCGCGGGATGTGGCTGCCGCCGGGGAGCGCACCCGCGGTGCCGTGGCCAGCGCCATGGCGGCAGAACGGTATGGCCTCGAGATCATCGCGCGCCACATTGAGGATGTGTCCGCCAACTGGACCCGCTTCGTGGTCGTAAGCAAGCGCGACTGACGAACGGCGACGAACAATGACGGGCGCGCCGCCGCGCACGCATTGGCGCTTCCCGCGCGCGGCACGCATGTTCTCGGGGCACTGCACCGTTTCCCCGAACCGCCGCGCTCCCGTGACTCCGTTCTCCCTGCGTCTGCTCGCCAGCGCTGCGCTGGCCACCACGAGCCTCTGCGCCGTCAGCGCCTGTGCCCCCGCAGGCAAGGCCACGCGCCCGCTCACCCCCGCGCAACTCGTCGATCGCGACGGGGGCATTCCGCCCTACACCGCCGCCGATGTGGCCTTCATGCAGGGCATGATCGGCCACCACGCCCAGGCGGTCGTCATGTCAGCCATGGCCGAACCGAACGGCGCCAGTGGTGAAGTGAAGGTGCTCGCCGGTCGCATCGCCGTTGCGCAGACCGACGAGATCGCGTTCATGCAGGATTGGCTGCGCACCCGGAAGCAGACCGTACCGGCCGCCACCGACGATCACGCCGCGCACCTGCAGCATGCCGGTCATGCCGGCATGAGTGGCAGCGCCGGCAGCCCCGCGATGCCCGGCATGCTTTCCGCCGCGCAGCTCGACACGCTGCGCAGCGCCAAGGGCCCCGCCTTCGACTGGTACTTCCTCACGTACATGATCCAGCATCACCGCGGCGCCATCACCATGGTGGATGAGCTCATGGCCACGAAGAACGCCGCCCACGATGATGACGTGTTCAAGTTCGTGAGCGACGTGGTGGCCGACCAAAGCACCGAGATCGATCGCATGGAGCTCATGCTGCGCAAGCGTTCCCGCCCCTGAATCTCCCTCTCCCCCACCACGCTCCCATGCGCATCCTGTCGCCCTCGCTCCCGGCCCGCGGCGCCCTCGCCCTGCTTGGCCTCTCCGCCGCCGTGGCGCACGCCCAGCCCGTTCCCGACACACGCGTCGGTCTCAGGGCCGGCTGGTTCGACGCCGGGGAGGCCACGTGGAACATGAAGCTCGTTTCGGCCACGCCGCCGTCCGACGCATTCCTCAGCAAGAACGCGCCCGACGCGCGCCTCAAGAACTCCGACCTCGCCTTCAGCGGGACGCGCGTCTTCCAGGGCAACTACAGCGGCTGGCAGGTGTGGGACATCGCCGATCCGCGCAAGCCGAAGCTGCGCGCCGCCGTGGTGTGCCCGGGCTCGCAGAGCGACGTCACCGTGTACGGTAACCTGCTCTTCGTCTCGGCTGAAGCCGTGGCGGGGCGCGTGGACTGCGGCCTCGAGGGCGTGGAAGCCGAGGTGAGCAAGGACCGCGCGCGCGGCATCCGCATTTTCGACATCAGCAACATCGAAAAGCCCAAGTCGATCAAGGTGGTGCAAACCTGCCGCGGTTCGCACACCAATACGCTGGTCACCGATCCCAACGATCCGGAGAACGTCTACATCTACGTCTCCGGATCGGCGGGCGTGCGCTCCAACCAGGAGCTCGAAGGCTGTTCGGCCGGCGCCCCCGACGCCGATCCCAACACCGCTCTCTTCCGCATCGAAGTCATCAAGGTGCCGGTGAAGAACCCGCAGGCGGCCGCCATCGTGAGCTCCCCGCGCATCTTCGAAGGGCTGGGCGAAGCCAAGCGCCATGGCGATGCGCCGGGGGACCGTCGCGAGCGCCCCGAAGGCGCCCCCATGCGTCCGTCGGTGGCGGGGCGCGGCCCCACGCAGTGCCATGACATCACCACGTATCCGGCGCTCGGTCTCGCCGGTGGTGCGTGCAGCGGCTACGGCATTCTGCTCGACATCAAGGACATCAAGAACCCCAAGCGTCTCTACGCGGCCGCCGACACCAACATGTCGGCGTGGCACTCGGCCACCTTCAGCAACGACGGCAGCAAGGTGCTCTTCTCCGACGAGTGGGGCGGCGGCAGCTCGCCGCGCTGCCGGGCCACCGACAAGGTGGAGTGGGGCGCCGACGCCATCTTCGTGCGCAAAGGCGATTCGCTCGACTTCCGCAGCTACTTCAAGCTGCCCGCTGCGCAGACCAGCCAGGAGAATTGCGTCGCGCACAACGGCTCGCTCATTCCGGTGCCGGGACGGGAGATCATGGTGCAGTCGTGGTATCAGGGCGGCATCAACGTTTTCGACTGGACCAACCCCGACAAGGCGTTCGAAATCGCCTACTTCGATCGCGGCCCCGTTGACGCCACGCGCCTCACGAGCGCCGGCCACTGGTCGGCCTACTGGTACAACGGCTACATCTACGGCTCCGAGATTGCGCGCGGCCTCGACGTGCTGGAGCTCACCCCCAGCGAATTCCTGTCGCAGAACGAACTCGATGCCGCCAAGCTGGTGAAGTTCGCCTACTTCAATCCGCAGGAGCAGCCCAAGCTCGTGTGGCCCGCCGCCTTCGTGGTGGCGCGCGCCTACACCGACCAGCTGGCGCGCAACAGCGCCGTGCCCAAGGCGTGGCTCGATGGCGTGGTCACACAGCTCGCCAGCGCCGAAAAGGCCAAGGGGAGCGCACGCACCAGCGCCCTGACGGCACTGGCCTCGCAGCTCGATCGTGACGCCGCTGGCAGCGCCGAGGCCGCGCGCGTGCGTGCCCTCAGTGACGTGGTGAAGCAGCTGGCGCAGTAAGGGTACAACCTCTCCACTCGATAGAGCGAAGCGGCACCACCGAAAACACGGAATCTCACGGAAGCACACGGAACCGCTGTTCCTCCGTGTCCTTCCGTGAGATTCCGTGTTTTCCGTGGTGCTGTTCCCCCGACTACCGCCGGGACATCAGCCCGCTCAGTTGCCCAGCACGTTCACGCAGCCACGGGGCAGTGCCGCGGTGCGCTGGTTGCACTCGTCCACGGGAATGGGCACGAGCGGGAAGACCCGGTGCGACGGCAGCTGCTTGCGCAGTTCACCAAGGCGGTTGTAGCGGCGGGAGTCCACCCAGCGATGGCCGTATTCGAAGAAGAGCGAATAGCGGCGATCGTAGAGCAGTTCGGTGATGAGATCTCCACCAAAGTCGGCCGCCAGCGGCGCGAGCCCGCCGGAATTGGTGCGCACGAAGTTGAGATCGGCAATGGCCGCACTGCGGTTGCCCAGCCCGATGTTGGCCTCGGCGCGCATGAGGATGAGCTCCTCGTTGCGGATGATGGGCACCGGCGTGACGTTGGTGGAGTACACCGTGGGCCGCACGTTGGAGCTGATTCCCTGCGTGGCCAGGAGGACCGTGCCCACCACCGCCTTGCCCGACGCCCGCAGGTCGCGCGACCCGTCGGGACGGTTGCGCGCCTCGGTGAGGAACTCGGGCACCGCCACGATGGCGCGCGGAGCCGGATCGAAGAGCGGGTTCACCGCATCACCCGACGCCGTGCTGTACACGTGGTACACCCCGGTGTTGAGCGAGGCCGCCGTGCCCGACGCCGTGCTGAGGAACGACTCGTTGAGTGCCGTGAGCACATCGCTCCAGCGTCCGCGGTACAGCTCGAGCCGCGCCTTGAGGGCCCGATTGAAGCGCACGAAGGTGGCCGGGGTGTTGAAGCCGGCAAAGCCCGTGGTGAGCGTGAACGGGAACGCCGTGCCACCGGCCGCGAGATCGGTGCGCGCCTCGTCGAAGAGCGCCGCCGTGCGTGTGTACCCTTCCTCGCGGGTCACGAACGCCCCCTGCTCGGTGGGGTTCTTGGGCACCTCGAAGACAATGCCGAAGGTGTCACGCACACGCAGCTGGTTCAGGTATTCGTTGGCAATGAACGTCTTCACGAATCCCTTCACGGCACTGCGCTGCGCCGGCGTGTAGTCGGGCACCCGGTCGATCACGTCCAGGATCGTGTAGGCCGTACGCAGGTTGCGGTAGCTGTTGGTCCACCCCACATCCACGCCGAAGCCACCCGGCTCGAGCGGGCCGATGAGCAGCGCCAGCACGTTGCGCGGCTCGGCGCCGTCGAGGTTCATGATTTCGCGGCCGAAGATGCCGAGCGTGCTGGCCCAGGCGCCGGCGCCGCCACGGGCGCCCGCGAGCACCCCCGCCACGGTGGTGTTGACCGTGGACGCGTTGGGGTTGTCCTCGAGCTGGGAGGTGTTGGGACTGTTGAAGTTGCCGATGTCGGCGGCGTTGCAGGCCACAGCGGTGGCGCAGCCGGCCAGGAGTGCGAACGCGCGACTCCAGGACTTGCGATTCGCGGTCATGGTCAGAAGTCCACGCTGAAGTTGAGCCAGAAGTTGCGGCTGGCGGGATAGGCGGCCAGTTCGCGATTGCGCTGAACGGCGTCGGGGGCACCGCCACCGCCGAAGTTCTGCGCCTCCGGGTCCCCACCGCGGAACTTGGTCCACCAGATCAGGTTGCGGCCGCTCAGCGACAGCCGGGCATTGCTCGCCCCCTTCCATACCGACTGCGTCCACGCCTGCGGCATGTCCCACGTGAACGTCACTTCGCGCAGCTTGATGAACGACGTGTTCTGGTAGAAGATGCGCGTGACCTGCAGGTAGCTGGTGCGGCGCACGTCGCCCTTCTTCCGGCCGAACTCATCGAGCTCGTCGTAGTCGCGCGAGTTCTGCCCCAGGTCGTAGTGACGCCACGTCCCGTTGGCCAGCATGCCCCCCTTCTGCTGGTCCACGAGGGCGTACAGCGAGAAGCGCTTGTACCGCACCTCGTTGCTCAGGCCGGCCGTCCACAGCGGGTTGCCGTCGCCCATGACCACCGGCACCACCACGCGGCCACCAGGCTGCGGCAGGGTGTCGTTGCCGATGAGCTGCGTGGCCGACTTGCCTTGTTCGATGCGCACCGCGCCCACCTGCGGCGCCCCCAGCAGGAAGGTGGGCACCGGCAGGCGCGTCACCTTGGAGCGGTTCGTGCCCCAGTTGAGGCGCGTCGTCCAGGTCACGTTGGTGGTCTGCACCGGGAACGCGTTGATGGACACTTCCGCGCCCGTCACCTGCATCTCGGCGCCATTCGACGTTTCGCTGCTGAAGCCCGTGGTGGGCGCCAGCGTGCGCGTGATGAGCAGGTCGGAGATGTTGCGGCGGAACCCTGTGACCGACATGGTCGCGCGGTTGCGCAGCAGGTTGAGGTCCACACCGGCCTCGAACTCGCGCTGCCGCTCGGGGCGCAGGTCCGATGCGGCGCGCACCGAACCTACACGGAAGGCGCCCAGGCCACCCACACTCGACAGGTCGAGATTGGTGAACTTCTGGCCGTACAGCGGCTGGTTGCCCGTTTCACCGTACGCCACGCGCAACTTGGCCTCGTCGATCCAGCCGTCGAGGACGTTCTGGAAACGGTACGAGCTGGCAGCCTTGGGGAAGAGGAAGAACTTCGCCGGGTCGCCGTTGTTGCTGCTGCGGTCGGCGCGCGCACCCACCGTGAGCAGCAGCTTCTCGTTCCACAGCGCTTCGCTCTGCACGAACACGCCGAAGTCCTGCACGCGCAGGCGCGATTCGTCGATGTCGCGCACCGTGCCCGAGGTCACCACCTCGAGGCCGCCCAGCAGGTTCTGCGCCGAGGCGCGCGTCTGGTTGAAGTCGCGCTCTTCGTACTGCGTACCCACCTGCGAGGTGACCTTGATGGAGCTGGTCGGCTGCCAGCCGTGCACCGCGTTCAGGTTGAGGTTGCGCTGCAGGTTGGTGGTCTTGGAGTTGCCGCTCGTGCCGGGGAGGCCGTCCACCGGCTCGAACTGCAGCGTGGGCGGCGAATACACCAGGTTGGTCTGGTTGAGCAGGTCCACACCGCCGAAGGCGATGAACTGCAGGGTGTGCGTATCGCCGGTGAGCAGGTCGGCCGTGAGACGCCCGGTGGTGATGTTGCGCCACACGTTCTCGTCGTTCTGGAACTGGTCGATGGTCTGCAGCGGGTTGGACGGGTAGAACTGGTTCACCGGCCACGTGCCGTCAGGACGGCGGCGCAGGTCGAGGAAGCCGGGGATCTTGGTGAGCGTGTACGCAATCGAGTTGCCCGCGTTGTCGTTGCCGAACAGGCCGCGATCGCTGGCGTTGTTGAGGATCTCGTTGCCCACCTGCAGGTTGAGGCGCGAGGAGATGCGCTGGTCGAGATTCACGCGCACGTTGGTCTTGCGCGCGAAGGTGTTGTCCACGATCCCCTCTTCGTTGCGGCGGCTCGCCGACACGAAGTAGCGCGTGGCATCGGTGCCGCCGCTCACGCTCAGCGACAGGTCGGAGTTCACCGGGCGGTTGCCGTAGGCCAGCGTCTCGTAGTCGAGGTACTGGTTGGGGTCGAAGAAGGGCGTGATGCCGGGGCCGAACACGCGCACCGCGTCATCGAGCGTCTGGAAGCGGCGCGACCCGTTGCGGTACGCCAGCTCGGCGGTGCCCATGCCCGTGCGCAGCGCGAAGCGCGGCTTGCCCGCCTGCCCCCGCTTGGTGGTGATGATGATGACGCCACCCGACGCCTTCGAACCGTAGATGGCCGCCGCGGCCGATCCCTTCAGCACATCGACGTTCTCGATGTCGTTGGGATTGAGGTCGGCAATGCGATTGACCGGCGCTTCCTGATTGCCCACCGAAATGGCCGTGCCGGCCGCACGGGTGACCTTGTTGGTGCCCGAGCCGATGGCCACGTCGGTCACGATCACGCCATCAATGACGTAGAGCGGCTGCGCCGAACCGAGAATGGACGAGATGCCGCGAATGCGAATGCGATTGCCGCCACCGGGTGCGCCCGTGGACTGCGAGATCTGCGCGCCGGCGATCTTGCCCTGCATGGCGTTTTCGATGGACTGCGCCGACACCTTGTTCATGTCGGCCCCACTCACACTGGCTACGTCGTTGGCCAGGTTGCGGCGGGAGATACCGCTGGCCTGACCGGTGACCACCACCTGATCGAGGTTGAGCACGTCACGCTTGAGCACGATCTCGAGCGGGCCGCTCGTGGCGGCCACGGTGATGCGCGTGAGCGGATAGCCAATCCGGCGCACCACGAGTATGACCTCCCGCGCCGGCGCCCCCACAATGGAAAAGGCACCGTCGTCGCGGGTGAGTGTGCCGACACTGGTGCCTTGCACCTGGAGCTGGGCCGCGGCAATCGGGGCGCGCGATCCTTCTTCGAGCACCTTGCCGGTGATCGTGCGGGTTTGCGCGGCGAGGGGAGCCGCAGTGAGCGCGAGGGCCGCAAACAGCAGCCCTCGTCGCGCGAGGACGCCAAGCATGGGGTGGGTCTCCGGAGGGGGAGGAGGGAGGAGGGCGGAGGGGGAGCAGGAAACGGTGATCGCCCGCACGACAATGCAGCCGCCAGTCGGCGTCAGCAAGCAATTGGCATGCGCCCAAAAGAAACCGGCGTCCGTGTACCGGACGCCGGTCACTGCCACTGCAGGAATCACGCGGTGTTTCCCGCCGTGTTACACGGGCGGTGCACCCGCCTTGCGCAGACGGAACTCGCGATGTCCTTGGCGTTGTGCCGCCTTCATGTCGTCCACGATCTTCACGGCTTCAGCGTTGTTCCCGGCCTTCACGGCGGCCTTGAGCTTCTCCACCGTGGCCAGCAACTGCTTCATCTCCGCCTGATAATCGCTCACGAACTTCGCCTGCTCGCCGGTGGGCACCTTGGCCTTCTTCTCCGGCTCCAGGGTGAGCGACGCCTTGGCGTTGGTTTCGATGATCGCAATCTGCTCGAGCGTGCTCGCGTTCTTCGCGGGATCCTCGACTTGCCGCCCCACGGCTTTGAACGCCGTGTTCATGGCGGCCATCTTCTTGCCGAGCAGGGTCTTCGGCTCCTCCTGCTGAGCTTGGGCGGTGCCCGCCATCGAGAAGGCGAGGACCAGCGCCGTTCCGAGCTGCCGGATGCGAATGGTCATGTACAGGCAGGGATGAAAGGAACAACCACCGCGTCGTGCAGTGGCCAGATGGTGCGGACCCGTCCGATGTACGGCCGGAGCCCGAGAGGAGTACGCGCCACCGGGGCGATTCGCTGGCGGCCAGCGAATCGCGGTACCGTCACGTATCATCTCCCCAGCCCCTGCGCCGTCTGCCGCGCGTCCTTCCCGGCTGCGGCCCCCGTTCGTCCCGGAGTGCACGTCCATCATGTCCGAACACGCCCCCGTCCCCCCCTCCGATCGGCGGACCTTCGTGGCCAAGGTCTCCGCTGCCATCGTGGGCGGTCTCATCACCATCGCCGCGCCCATCGCCGGGCTCTTTCCCATCCTCGACCCGCTCCGCCGCCGCAGCGATACGCGCGGCATGGTGCGGGTCACCTCGTTCGCCGCCCTTCCCGAGGACGGCGTGCCCCGCAAGTTCCCCGTGCTCGACACGCTCGTCGATGCGTGGAACCGCACCGAGAACGTGCCTGTGGGCAGCGTCTACGTGCAGCGCACCGGCGAGAACGCCGTACGCGTCCTCCACTCCGTCTGTCCGCACCTCGGCTGCAGCGTGGGCTACAACGCCGCCGGGCGCGGCTACTTCTGCCCCTGCCACAAGAGCAGCTTCGCCCTCGACGGCAGCATCGCCGACCCCAAGAGCCCGAGCCCGCGCGGCATGGATCCCTTGGAAGCAGTGGTCCGGAATGGTGAGGTGTGGGTGAAGTTCCAGAACTTCCGGAAGGGTTCACCCGAACGGGTTGCCGTCTGATGAGTGGACTGCGCGCCTGGCTGGACCACCGGACTGGCTACAAGGGACTGCTGCACGAGGCGCTCTTCGAGAACGTCCCCGGCGGCGCCCGCTGGCGGTACGTGTGGGGGAGCACCCTCACCTTCTTCTTCGCGGTGCAGGTCATCACCGGGTTGATCCTGTGGATGTCCTACAGCCCCAGCTCCCAGACGGCCTGGGAGAGTGTCTACTGGATTCAGCACCAGATGTGGGGCGGCTGGCTGCTGCGCGGCATCCACCACTTCGCCGCCCAGGCCATGACCGTGCTGCTGGTGCTGCACCTCATGCAGGTGGTCATCGACGGGGCGTACAAGGCCCCGCGCGAAGTGAACTTCTGGTTCGGCGTGGCGCTGCTGCTGCTCGTGCTGGCGCTGTCGCTCACCGGCTACCTGCTGCCGTGGGACCAGAACGGCTACTGGAGCACGGCCGTCTCCACGAATCTCGTGGGCATGAGCCCGGGCATTGGCCCCGCACTGCAGACCGTGCTCGTGGGTGGCGCCAGCTACGGCCACCACACGCTCACGCGCTTCTTCGCGTTGCACGCCGGGCTCGTGCCGCTGGCCATCGGTCTGCTCATCGTGGGGCACGTGTACCTCTTCCGGCGGCACGGCCTCACCCCCAAACAGCCCATTCGCAAGCCCGACGAAGGCTTCTGGCCCGAGCAGGTGCTGCGGGATGCGGTGGCCTGTCTCGCCGTGTTCGCCGCCGTGCTGTGGTTTGCGGTGCGCGAACATGGCGCCCCGCTGGGCGCCCCCGCCGACCCGGCCGAGCAGTTCGCGGCAGCACGCCCCGAGTGGTACTTCCTCTTCCTCTTCCAGTTTCTCAAGTACTTCCCGGGGAAGGCGGAGATCATTGGCGCCATCATCCTTCCCACGCTGGTGCTGCTGCTCATCGTGGCCATGCCCTTCCTTGGCCGCTGGCGCCTGGGGCATCGCTTCAACGTGGGCGTGTTGGGCGTGCTGCTCGCCGGTGCCGGCCTGCTCACCGTGCAGGCCATCACGGCCGACCGCGCCGACAGCGACTACCAGATCTCGCGCCGCGTGGCCACGCGCGATGCTGAACGCGCCGTGCAACTCGCCAGCGCCGGCATTCCCATCACGGGCGCGCTCTCGGTCATGCGCGATGATCCGTACACGCAGGGGCCGCGCATCTTCTCCCGCAACTGTGCCTCCTGTCATCGCTTCGACGGGCACGACGGCATGGGCTACCCGCTCCCGGCCGACTCCATCTCCGCCTCCGACCTCAAGGACTTCGCCTCACGCCGCTGGCTGAGCGGCTTCCTGCACGCCGACACCATCCTCTCGAAGAAGTACTGGGGCGGCACCTACCACGCCGAAGGGGACATGGTGGGATGGCTGGGTGATCACCAACCCGAGACCGCCGAGGAGAAGCTGACCCGCCAGAACGTGGTGTTCGCGCTCTCGGCGCAGGCCCAACTCCCCGGGCAGCGCGCCATCGACCAGCGCGACAGCGCGCGCATTGCCGCCGGCCGGGAGTTCCTGCGCAACACCGACTACGGCTGCGCCTCCTGCCACCGGTTCGAGGACGTCGGGACCGACAGCCCCGAGCTCACCGGCTGGGGGTCACGCGAGTACATGATCGCCTTCATCAACGACCCGGAGCACCCGCGCTTCTTCGGTCGCGACAACGACCGCATGCCGTCGTTCGGCAAGGAGAAGAGTCTCTCCGACCGGGAGATCGCCATGGTCGTGGACTGGTTGCGCAACGACTGGCGCATGCCTGCCAAGCCCGCCTCCGCGCCCAAGCCATGACGCCGCGCCTGCGCGGCGTCCGGCCCGCGGTCCCGCTCCGGCTCGTCGTTCCCCTGCTGGGCACCCTGCTCGGCGTGCCGCACGCGGCACTCCGGGCGCAGGAGGGTGCCATGCCGGCCGCCTTTGCGCGCATCACCGAGGCGGTGCACCGCAGCATCAGCGGGTCGCGCGCCTTCACGACCGTGGAGTACGTGCAGCGCCGGTTCCGCCTCCCGGGGAACGAAGGCTTCGACTTGGCCATCGACTCCGTGGCGTCGCTGCTGCGCGCCGCCGGTTACGTCGACGAAGCCGCAGCTGCGCCAGGCACGCGGCTGGTGTATCGCATCGAGTCGCGCCCCATGGCCGGCGACGCATGGACACCGCACGACGCGCGCCTGACCATCGTGGGACGCCCCGTCCCGCTGCAGACGCTCGCCGGCAATCTCAACATGATTGCCATCAACTCGGCGTCCACCGCCGACAGCGGCGTCACTGCTCCGCTCGTGGACGTGGGCACTGGCAGTGACTCGGCGTTCCGCGCCCTCAACGTGCGGGGGGCCGTGGTGCTTACCACCGGCAACGCACGCAATGTCCTGCCGCGCGCCCAGCGTGCCGGCGCGCTCGGAGTGCTGGCGTCGCAGACACTCCCCGCATACAACCAGCAAACCAAGCACCCAGGCGCCATCCAGTTCACCGGCATCGCGCGTGACACGGTGAACCAGGGGTGGGTGCTCTTCGTGTCCCGCCGCTCGTACGACACGCTGCAAACGGCATTGCGGGCGGGGCCGGTGCAGGTACACGCCCTCGTGCGTACGGCGTTCGCCCGCCGTCCCGAGCGCACGCTCGTGGCCGAGGTGCGTGGCCGTTCGGCACCGCACGAACGGTTCGTCTACTCGGCGCATGTGCAGGAACCGGGCGCCAACGACAACGCCTCCGGCGTGGGCGCGCTCGCCGAGATGGCGCGCGTGGCGGCCACACTGGTGCGCAACGGCACCGCCCGCCCGCAGCGCACCCTCACCTTTCTGTGGGGCGACGAGATTCGCAGCACCGACCGCTTCCTCAAGGAAGACAGCGTGCGCCGCGCCGGCGTGAAGTGGGGCATGTCGCTGGACATGGTGGGGGAGAACACGGCGCGCACCGGTGGCACCTTTCTCATCGAGAAGATGCCCGACCCCTCGGCGGTGTGGGTGCGCGGCGACGACCAGCACAGCGAGTGGGGCGGACGGCCCATCGCCGAGTCGGCCATCGTGCACCACTGGTTCAACGACTTCGTGCGGCAGCGCTGCCTCGACCGCGCCCGCCGTACCGGATGGGTGGTGAAGGCCAATCCGTTCGAGGGCGGGAGCGACCACACCCCGTTCCTCAACGCGAAGATCCCGGCGGTGCTGCTCTGGCACTTCACCGACGTCTTCTATCACACCGATCTCGATCGCATCGAGAATGTGAGTGCCACCACGCTGGGCCACGTGGGCGCCTGCGCGCTCACGACCGGGCTGCTGCTGGCCGACGGCACGCCCGCCGTGGCGCGCGCGGCGCTCGACGAACTGGCCGCCACCGCCGAGCGCGCCCTGCGCACCCAGGCCACCCTGTCGCGCGACACGCTCGCCCGCGGCGGGTCGCGCGAGCACGAGCAGCACATTCTGGATGTGTGGGGCGCGTACTACCTTGGCGCGATCGATCGCGTGCCGGAGATGGTCGTCGGGCCGGTGGATCTCACGGCGGCAGTTGCGGCGGCGAGGGGGCGCGTGGAGCGGGCCATGCTGCTGGTGAAACTCCGCTGAACAGCGAACTACGCTGAACAGCAGACGGCAGACGGCAGGAACCACAGTGAGCAGTACGCAGGAACATGGAAGAACGGGCGCGCCGCGAAGCGGGCGCGCCCGATTTCCTTTGCGGTAGGGAAATCGGCGGCGGCGCTTCGCGCCGACCGCCGCTTTCCATTCTCCTCCCGAACTGCCGTCTGTAGTTCCTGCCGTCTGCCGTCTGTGGTTTGCCGTCTGTGGTTTGCCGTCTGTCGTTCCCCGTTCGCCCCACACACGATCTCCGATATACACATGCGGATCGGCACGTAAAGACTTCCCTCACACAAGCCCGGCAAAAACACCGACTGTAGGACCACTCCGCCATCGGCACCCTGTGCGTGTCCTTTTGTCACCCACGGTGGAGCTCGTCGATGAAGCTGGTCTTTGTGCAGCCCAACTACCACGCCGGTGGAGCGGAGATCGCCGGCAACTGGCCCCCCGGGTGGGTGGCCTACATTGGCGGCGCCCTCAGGCACGCCGGCTTCACGGACATCACGTTCGTGGACGCCATGACCAACCACATTGACGACGCCACGCTGCGTCGCCGGCTCATGGAGCTCGAGCCCGACGCCGTGCTGGCCACCGCCATCACGCCCATGATCTACCAGGCGCAAAAAACCCTGGAGATCGCGAAGGAGGTGAATCCCCGCGCCCACACCATCCTGGGCGGCATTCACCCCACCTTCATGTACCAGCAGGTCTTCAGCGAGGCGCCCTGGATCGATTACATCGTGCGCGGCGAAGGCGAGGAGATCATCGTCGAGCTCATGCAGCGGCTGCGCGACGGCACGGCACGCACCACCCGCCGTGACATCAAGGGCATCGCGTTCGTGGAAGACGGGCAGGTGGTGGCCACCCCCGCGCGCCCGCCCATTGCGAACCTCGATGACCTCACCCCCGACTGGTCGCTGCTCGAGTGGGACAAGTACATCTATATCCCGCTCAACTGCCGCGTGGCCGTGCCCAATTTCGCGCGCGGCTGCCCGTTCACCTGCCGCTTCTGCAGCCAGTGGAAGTTCTGGCGCAAGTACCGCACGCGTGACCCCAGGAAGTTCGTCGATGAAATCGAAACACTCGTGCGCGATCACAAGGTGGGCTTCTTCATCCTGGCCGACGAAGAACCCACCATCAACAAGAAAAAGTTCATCGCGCTCTGCGAAGAGCTCATTGCGCGCAACCTGCCGGTGCACTGGGGCATCAACACGCGCGTCACCGACATCCTGCGCGACGAGAAGGAGCTGCCCCTCTACCGCAATGCCGGACTCGTGCACGTCTCCCTCGGCACCGAAGCCGCCGCGCAGCTCAAGCTCGATCGCTTCCGCAAGCAGACCACCCTCGAGCAGAACAAGCGCGCCATTCGCCTGCTCAAGGAGGCCGGCATGATCGCCGAGGCGCAGTTCATCATCGGACTCGAGAGCGAAACGCCGGAAACGATCGAGGAGACCTACAAGTATTCGCAGGACTGGCAACCGGACATGGCCAACTGGAACATGTACACGCCATGGCCCTTCGCCGAGCTGTTCCAGGAACTCGGCGAGCGCGTCGAGGTGCGCGACTACGCCAAGTACAACTTCGTGACGCCCATCATCCAGCCCGACGCGATGACGCGCGATCAGGTGCTCAAGGGCGTGCTCCGCAACTATGCCCGCTTCTACGGCAAGAAGGCGGTCCTGTCGTATCCGTGGCAGAAGGATCCGTTCAAGCGGAAGTATCTGCGCGGCTGCCTGCGCGCCTTCGCCAAAACCACCATCAACAAGACGTTCTACGATCTCGAGCGACTCAAGTTCAACGGCACGAGATTGGATGCCGACTTCGGTTTCGACGAGGACAAGGTGTTCACGCGCGAGGCGCTGCGCACCATGAGCGAGGCCCGTCCGGAGATGGCGGCCGACGTGGACTTCAGCGGCAGTGTGCCCGTGCTGGGCCACGCGCCGTCGCGCCCCCAGGAAGAGGAGGCCGTTCGTGCGTGCTGATGGGGCGTTCGTGAGCGTGCCGGAGGTCACCCCGGCGCTGCTCAGCCGTTACGATGTGCCCGGTCCCCGCTATACCAGCTACCCGGCCGTGCCCGACTGGCGCGGCGCGTTCGATCACGCGGCGTGGGCGGGGCATCTCGCGGTGCTCGGCACCAGCGCGGCGCCACTCGCCCTGTATGTGCACCTCCCCTTCTGCGCGTCGCGCTGTCTCTACTGCGGCTGCAACGCCACGGTGACCACGCGCGCCGAGGTCGTGGACCGCTACCTCACGCGGCTCTATCGCGAGCTCGACATGCTCGCCAACGCCATGGGCGAGCGTGCGCACGTGTGCGAGATGCACTGGGGAGGCGGCACGCCCAACTTTCTCACCGATCGGCAGTGCGAGCAGCTGTTCGCCCGGCTGCAGGACACCTTCGGCATCGATGCGCGCACCGAATGTTCGGTGGAAGCCGACCCACGGCTCGTGACGCGGGAACAGCTGCGCACCTTCCGGCAGCTCGGCTTCTCCCGCATCAGCTACGGCGTGCAGGATGTCGATGAGGCGGTGCAGGAAGCGATCGGCCGGGTGCAACCGGTGAGTATGGTACGGGACATGGTCGAGCTGGCGCGCACCGAGGGGTTCGCCAGCCTCAACCTCGACCTCATCTACGGGCTGCCACGGCAGACCCCCGGCAGCTTCTCGCGCACCATCGAGACGGCGCTGTCCATGGCCCCCGATCGCGTGGCCTGTTTTGGTTACGCGCACGTTCCCTGGATGAAGGCGCACCAGAAGCGCATCGAGGAGAGTACGCTGCCGCGCGCCAGCGAGCGGTTTGCACTCTTCCGCGATGCCGTGCGTCGCTTCACCAACGGCGGGTACCGATGGATCGGCATCGATCACTTCGCACGCCCCGAAGATCCGCTGTCGCTCGCCGCCGATGCCGGACGGCTGCACCGCAACTTCATGGGCTACACCACGCGCAGCGGTGAGCACCTGTTGGGCATCGGCACGAGTTCCATCTCGGAGATCGACGGCTGGTTCGCGCAGAATGCCGCCGACCTGGGGCCGTGGCAGCGGGAGATCGACGCGCATCGGCTGCCCATCGCGCGTGGCCATGTCATGAGCGACGACGATCGCCAGCGCGGCACCGCGATTGCGCACCTCATGTGCAACGCCGAGCTCCCCTTCGACCTGTTTCCCGGCGACATCGAGCCGCTCGTGGATGCCTATGAGCAGTGCGCGGCCGATGGGCTGGTGTGCTTCGAGTCCGATCGCCTCACCGTGACCCCGCTGGGGCGCTTCTTCCTGCGCAATCTCGCCTTCCCTCTCGATGCCTATCGCGGAGCGGCCGATGGCACACGCCGCTTTTCCCGCGCCGTCTGACACGGCGGTGACCGGTGTGGTCATGGCCGAGGCGCCGGTGGCGCGCATCGGCCCCAATACCATCATCCAGCTCGCGCAGGTGCTGCGCGACCGCTGTGGCGAGTCGGCGGCGGCCCGTCTGCTCTTCACCAGCACCGGGTATGCGTTGGGGGCGCTGCCGCGGGCCATGGTGGACGAACGCGAAGCCCAGGCGTTCGTGCGCGCCGTCATGCGCGAGCTGGGCGAGCGTCCCGGTGCCCGGCTGCTGCACGAAGCCGGCCGGCGGACCGCCGACTACCTCATGGCGCACCGCATCCCGCGGCCGGCGCAGTGGCTCATGCGATGGCTGCCCCGGCAGGCCGGACTCCGGCTGCTGCTGGCGGCCATGCGCGCCAACGCGTGGACCTTCGCCGGCAGCGGCCGCTTCACCGTGACCACCTCCCGTCAGGGCGCGCAGCTCACCTTCCACGACTGCGCGATGTGCCGCGACATGGTCACCACCCTCCCCGTCTGCGACTTCTACGCCGGCACCTTCGCCCGCCTCATTCGCACCCTGATCACGCCGCACGCCACCGTGCGGGAAGTGGAGTGCCAGGCGCAGGGCGGTCACTGCTGCCGCTTCGAGGTCACCGGGATATCTTAGGCGGCATGGCTGCCCACTATCTCTGGATCAAGGCGTTCCACGTCATCGCGGTCATCGCCTGGTACGCGGGGCTTTTCTACATCTTCCGCCTGTACGTCTACCACGTGCAGAAGCGTGACGAGCCGGCGGTGACCGCCACGCTCGAGGTCATGGAGCGTCGTCTGCTGCGCGGCATCATGATGCCCGCCATGCTCGTGTCCATCGGACTGGGTGCCACCATGCTCTACCTGCAGCCGGCGCTGCTCACGATGCCATGGATGCACATGAAGCTGGGCGCCATCGTGTTCCTGCTCGGCTATCACGGCTTCTCGTCGTATACCCGCAAGCGATTTCTGGCGAAGGACTACTTCCTCAGTGAGTCGGCCTGTCGGTGGATCAACGAGGTCCCCACCATCCTGCTCTTCTTCATCGTCATTGGCGTGATCGTGCGTCGGCCGATGTAGCAGCGGTCCCGGGGCCAGCAGCGTGACAGCCCGGACCCGTTGACGCACGGGACCGGACGTTCTAGGTTCCCCCGCCGTTGGTTGGGGAGTAGCCATTCGCCGGCAGCGCCGGCGAAGCGGGCAATCGTCAATACGAGGCCACTGGCCTCCGGTTGCCCACCTGCGGATTGACTCGACAGAGCCCCGCAGCGCGCGAGACCACCGCACGTCCATTCGTGCCGTGGTCCGTCGCGCCTCCCACAGTGGCGTCCATGGCGTTGTTCGCTCACGCCTCGCCCATTGCCCCATGCTGCTTGGTTCGCTCTCACGCCCCAGGGTGTCCCGCCTGCTGCGCGCGCTCGCCCTTGCCCTCGCATTCGCGACATTCACAGCGCCCATATACGCACAGCAGACAGTCATCAACGCGCCATCGGTAGACCAGACACCCAAGGGTCGGGTGTTTGCCCTGCACGAGTCCCAAGTCCGGACGTGGGGCGACACCAGCTTCTGGCAGACCACCCACTTCGTCACCTACGGAGTGACCAAGCATGTCGAACTCGCCGTGACCGCCTACAACATCGGGACCCCCCTCAAACGGCTCGCCACCCTGGGCGTCGGCTGGAAGGGGGCCGCCGACATCCCCGGGCTGGCCAGGCGAGCACCCCAGTGGGAGGCCAAGGTGGGCGCGGGGCAGATGGTGGCCATCCCGCTGCGCGGCGAGCGAGTGGGGGTGTGGAGCTACCTGCAATCGAGCGTGCGGCTGCCCGTGCTGCGCACCCGCCTCATGGCCGGGGTGAGTGACGGGCCCAAGGCCATGTTCGGCAAGGCCACCACCCACTTCATGGGCAGCTTCGAACAACCGCTGGCCGCCCTGCCCGGAGCACTCGGGCACGCGCTGCACGACGTCACGCTGCTGGGGGAGTGGTGGGCCGGGCAGCATGAGTTTGCCGACTTCGTGCCGGGCTTCAACTACCACCGCGGCAAGACCGTCGTCATCCTCGGCTACAAGCTGGCCAACGCGCCGGGGACCCGCGGCGACGGGATCGTGTTCGAGATTGGCCGCACATTCTGAGGCCGGACCACGTCAGGGGCGCACGCGCACCTGCCGCAGCATGGTCGTCTCGCCCAGCATCGTTTCGATCTGCAGCACCTGACCGGAGTGCACGCTCACCCAGACCACCGACTCGCGATTGCGGGCGAGGGTGAGCACCACCACGTGCGCGGCTTCCTCCTGCATGGTGGTCTGGCCGGTCACCTGCACCAGATACTCGCGCAGTCCGCCGTCGAGGTCGTACACCGGCAAACGCGCGGCATACCCGGTGGCCAGCGGCAGCGCGCGCAGCACGAGCTCCCAGTTGCCGGCGTCGAAGGGGGCGAGGCGCAGGGTCGTATCCACCGGCACCGGCGGTGCGTCGAGCGGCGCAAGTGATCCCTTCACCCGCGCCCCGTTGAACTCGAGCAGCACGCGACGGTTCTGCTGCAGCGAGCGACGGGCGCGCGGCGCCAGCGTGCGCGCATCGGTCCACGTGGAGTCGATGAGCTGCATCGTGTTGCGCTGCAGTCGCTGCACGCGCAGCACCAACGGCGTGCCGCTCGCACTGTCGGTGCGCCACAGTTCCGTGAGACGCCCCACCGGAATCTCGTCGGCATCCCGGTACATGGTGAGCGTGTAGCGCACCGAATCGTGCAGCGACGGCAGCGGGCGCAGCGACGCATCCCCAGGCAGCACCCGCGGCGGCAGCACCGGCGCGGCGGGCGCCGCCGGCGGGCGTGGCACGACCTGCGCGCTCAGGGCGCACGGCATCAGCACACAGACCAGCAGCCCTGCGGCCCATGGCCTCGGCACGCGCCACGGCCGAGCCCGACGGTGGAGTGCCCGGGAAACGCCCATCTCCAATGCTCGTCGGCGGCGACGCCCCGGTCAATGCAGGCCTCTCATCGCAGGTGCTGCAACCAATTGCGACGACGTGACGTCGTATGGGCTGTGCTCCATCGTCCTGCATTGCGCCTTCTACCATGGTCATGACCGTCCCCTTCGCACATTGCTCACCGGACGGCCGTCGCCCGTCGCGTCGCGTGCACCTCGTCGCGCTGCTCGCACTCCTCGTGCTGCTCCCCGGAACGCTCCAAGCGCAAGGTGCCGACATCGTGCGCGGCCGCGTGGTGGATGACTCGGCGCGCGTAGTCCGTGGGGCAGCGGTCAGCATCACCCGCGGCCCCGACCGCCTCGTGCTCTCCACCATGACCGACTCGGCCGGGCGCTACAGTCTGCGCTTCGATCCCGGGACCGGTGATTATCTCGTGCACGTCTCCTTCGCCGGTTTCCGGCCGGCACGACGCCGGGTCGAGCGGGTGGGCAGCGAACGTGAACTCGTCGCCGATTTCACGCTTGGCCGCGATCTCGCCCTGCTGGTCGCGGTCAAGGTGAACGCCAACCGACCGGAGCGCGCCGTGGCGAGCGTGGCCAGTCCGTACGAGCGTGAGGTCGGCGCCGCCGAACAGTACGACCAGGGCGTCGAGGGACGCGTGAGCCCCAATGTGGCGGGCAATCTTGGCATGATTGCCGCCACCATGCCCGGCGTCACCGTGACCCCGAATGGCCCCAGCATGCTGGGCGCCAGCGCGGCATCCAACCTGACCACGCTCAATGGAATGGCGCTCCCCGCCGGCGGGTTGCCGCGTGCAGCGCGCGCCGAAGTGCGCGTGAGCGGGGCCACCTTCGATGCGACACGCGGGGGGTTTGCCGGCGCCAACATCGATGTGCGCCTCGGGCCAGGCAACCGCCATGCGCAGAACCGCACGGCGTTCCTCACCCTCAACGCGCCGCAGTTGCAGGCCACCGATGCCGTGGGGCGCTCACTCGGCATCACCAGCGGCGGGTTCCGTTCCAGCGCCGGCGCCGACGGTGAACTCGTGCGGCGGGCCCTCACCTACAATGTGGCGCTCGATGTGGGGCGCACGGTAAGCGATCCGGCGTCGCTGGTCGGTACGAACGATGACGCGCTCCTTCGCGCCGGACTGGCGCCCGACTCGGCGCGTCGCGCGCAGCAGATCGCCGGCACGGTGGGCTTGCCGCTGGCGGGCACTGGCATTCCCGGGTCACGCGTGCAGAACAGCGTCACCTGGCTCGGGCGCCTCGACGATGTGCGCGACACGCTGCGCACCCTTACCCTCACGTCGTTCGCATCGGCCACCACCGAAGGGGCCGTGGGCTTCGGCCCCCTCACCAGCCCCGGCGCCGGCGGCAAGCAGTCGCAGCAGACCGTGGGCGGACAGTTGCTGCAAAGTCGCTATGTGGGCAGCGGCTACTACACGCTCATGCAGAACCGGGTGGCGGCCAGCCGCGTACGCGAGCGCAGCACACCCTATCTGTCGCTTCCCGGCGCCACGGTGCTGGCCCGCTCCGCCAGCGACGCCGCAACCAGTGACGTGGTGGCATTGCAGCTTGGGGGCAATCCGTTCCTGGACACCGACGACACGCGCTGGACGGTGGAAGCGGCGAACGAGATGGTGTGGAACGCCCAGGGGCGCAAGCATCGCTTCAAGACATCGGCGTGGGCGCGCGCGGACGGTCTCACACAGGACGGACGCCCGAATACCCTCGGCGCGTACACCTTCATGTCGTTGGCCGACTTTGCCGCCAACCGCCCCGCGTCGTATCAGCGTACGCTCACGCAGCCGTCACGCCATGCCTTGGCGTACAACGGCGCTCTGGCCTTCTCGCATCAGTGGAACCCCAATCGCTGGTTCAGCCTGCTCTCGGGCGCGCGATTGGAAGGCAGCAGGTTCGGCGACACGCCCCCCGAGAACGCTGCACTGGAACAGGCGCTGGGTGTACGCACGGGGGTGGCTCCCACGCGGGTGCGCGTGTCGCCGCGGGTGGGCTTCTCGTACACCTACTCGCGTTCACGCGAGAACGGCAATGGCCAGATGGGTACCAACACGGGGTCGTGGTACCGCAACACCATGGGCATCGTACGCGGCGGCATTGGCGAGTTCCGCGACCTCTATCGCCCCGGCACTCTGGCCGACGCCATGGTGGGTGCCGGTATTGCCGGCAGCACGCTCTCGCTGTCGTGCGTGGGCACCACGGTTCCTGCGCCGGACTGGCGTGGCTTTGCGAGCGGGAGCACCGCGTTGCCCAGCGCCTGTCTCGATGGCACTGGCAGTCTCGTGGAGCGTGCGCCGAGCGTGACCCTGGTGGACCCGTCGTTCGATGTCCCGCGCAGCTGGCGTGCGGCGCTGGGATGGGCCTCGAGCATGAAGGGGTGGATGCTCAAGCTGGATGGTCTCGCCTCGTACGACCTGTCGCAGCCCAGCACCCTCGACGCCAACTTCCGCGGCGCCACGGTGTTCCGGTTGGCCAGCGAGAACGATCGTCCCATGTTCGTGCAGGGCGCGTCCATCGACCCGGGATCGGGGGCGGTGTCCCCACGCGACTCACGACGCTCGAGCAGCTACGGCCGTGTGGCATTGCGCACGAGTGACCTGCGTGGCTACGGCACGCAACTCACCACCACGCTGCAGCCGGAGATCTTCCGTGGCCATCGCGGGCCACCGCCGGTCATGTTCTCGGCCTCGTACACCGTGCAGCAGGTGCGTCAGCAGTTCCGGGGGTTCGACGGTGGCACCTTCGGCGACCCGCGAGAGAAAGAGTGGGGCGCCGGCGTCAACGATGCGCGGCACGCCTTCCTCTTTCAGACCGGGGTGGACATTCCCAAGGTTGGTGCCCTTACCCTCTTCACGCGGCTGCAATCGGGGACACCGTTCACCCCCGTGGTCAGCGGCGACATCAACGGTGACGGTCGCGCCAACGACCGGGCGTTCATTCCGACGATGAGCGGTGGTGCCGATGCGGCCACGCAGACACAGATGCAGGCGCTGCTGGCCTCGGCGCCCGCCAACGTGCGCGAGTGCCTTACCTCACAGGCCGGGCGTGTCGCCGGGCGCATGAGCTGCCGCGGACCATGGACCCAGCAGATGAATCTCATGCTGCAGCCCAATCTTGGGCGCATTCGTGGTCGCCGCGCGCAGATGAACGTGGTGTTCGAGAACCCGCTGGCCGGGCTCGACCAGCTGCTGCATGGCGCGAGTGGGCTGCGTGGCTGGGGCTCGCAGGCGCAGCCCGACCCCGTGCTGCTGCTGCCGCGTGGCTTCGATAACGAGAGCGCACGTTTCCGCTACGATGTGAACCCGCGCTTCGGCGATACGCGGGCCTTCCGTACCCTTTCGCGTGTCCCCTTCCGCGTGGTGGTGGACGTGCAGATGGACCTGTCGGTGCCCTACGACCTGCAGACGCTGCGACGCGCACTCGAGCCGGTGAAGCAGCGTGATGCCCAGACGAAGCAGGTTACCTGGACACGCCGCGGCGCAGACTCGATTGCGGATCTGTATCTGAGCCGCACCTCGAACTTGCACCGCATGCTACTGGCCGAGAGCGACTCGCTGTTCCTCACCAAGGAGCAGATCGGGCAACTCCTCACCGCCGACAGTGTGTACTCGGCCAAGGTCCGCGCATTGTACGTACCGCTCGCCCGTTTCCTCGCCGAACAGAAAGACGGCGTGGCAGGCAAGGCGGCCCTCGACAGCGTGCAGGCCACCACGAAGCTCTACTGGCCGATCTTCTGGGAGCAGGTGGACATCGTGCAGCCCATCGTGCAGCCGCAACAGCGCGAGCTGCTGCCGTTCCTCCTGAACATCAGCGCCGTCACCACCGAGCAACGAAAGAACAGCCGGTGGAACTTCGGCTTCCCGGTACCTCTCACGCACAACCGTCCGCGCGTCGGGGGCGATCCCGGCGGCCCCGGCAACCGCTCCATCAACATCAGCGGGTGAGCCGGGTCTCAGCGTCTGGCACGTTCCCGCATGCCGGTATGCAGCACGATGGCCCCGCAGCCGGTAAACCCTGCCAGCTGCGCCGGTACGGCGGCGCCGCTGTTGTACACCTCTGCGGCCAGCACGTCCTGCGCATTCACCAGCACGTCGAGCCCCATGTTGGTCACCGTGCGAACGCCATCGATCCACAATTCGGGCGCACACCACTGGCCGAACGACTGCCCGCGCATGACCACCGCGTCGCCCCCAGCCGCCGGCACCACACGCAGCCCCGGGATGGTGCGGAACATGTCGGCCACGCGCAGCGGCGGGTGCCGCTCGAGCGCCTCGGGAGGAATGAAGCGCCCCAACCCGCGCGTCTTGCGATTGAGCTCGAACTCGGCGAGGCGCCGCTCGAGGATCTGCTCGCGCGTGGCCATGATGCGGATGGTATCAAGCCGCGCCATGCGATCGAGGTTGAACTCGATCCGTCCGCTGTCGCCAGGCAGCACATCCACGATCTGGCGCGTGGGCAGATACCCGATCGCGCGCACGTCTACCGTGTGTGAGCCCAGCGGCAAGTCGTTCAGAAAGAACTGCCCCTCGGCCGTGGTGCGTACGCCGAGGCCCGTGCCCCACACCGACACGCGCACGTCGGAAACCGCCGTACCTTCGCCGGTCCGTGTCGTGCCCCGCAGGGTGCCATCGCCGCGGCGCACGCGCACTTCCACGGCCGCGGTGTCGGCGGCGGACTCCGGGGTCGTGAGCGGGACGGAGTCACGCCACGCCACGGTGGCCGTACGACCACGCCCCACGTACAGGTCGCGGAGCAGGATGCCGTTGTACGGCACACTCAGCTCCAGCACCCCGGTGGAATCGCCGCCGCTCCAGGCACGCAGTTGCAGCACCCCTTCGGCGGGCACGCCGCAGGCCGTGAAACGGCCGCTGTCGTCGGCGCGCGCCTCGACCGAGGCGATCTGCCGCCCGATGCCCCCCTCGGTAATGGACAGCTCGAGCCAGTGCAGCCGCACGGTGCCGGACACCGCCAGCGGGGCGCGGTCGGCGTCACGCAGCACGCCGCGCACATACCCGAGGCGCTGCCCCACGATGCTGTCACCGCACACCTGGCCAATGAGTGTGGGCGCCGACGGCACACCCAGGCGCACCCGTTCGCGGTCGCCGGCCCGCAGCGCAACGCCGCGCGACAGTTGCCGAATGCCGAGGGAGTCGAGCCGCGGATGCGACACCGCCACGGCGTAGCGGCCCGGCGGCAACGCGTCGAAGGTGAACTCGCCCTTGGCATCGGTGGTGGTGGTCCACAGCCGAAGCGGATCATTCGCATCCACGGCGTCCACCGTGGCCTGCCCGAGTGGCGCACTCATTGTGCTGTCGAACACCGTGCCGCTGATGCGCGCCGGGCGGGTGGACTGCGCCCCCAGCAGCAGCGGAATCAATGACAGCACACTCGCGCCCAATGTCAGTGATTTCATCATGACTTGAGCATAACACCGAAAGTGCCGAGGCGCCGCCACGAGCATCGTGACGGCGCCTCGATACTTCCTCCTGCTCCCTGCGTCCTGCTCCCTGTCGGTTGCCTCTCGTCCCTCAGTACTTGTAGTGCGCCGCCTTGTACGGCCCCTGCAGGTCCACGCCGATGTAGGCGGCCTGGTCCGGCGTGAGGGTGGTGAGCTTCACGCCGAGCTTGTCCAGGTGCAGCCGCGCCACCTTCTCGTCGAGATGCTTGGGCAGCGTGTACACCTTCTTTTCGTACTTGTCGGCATTGGCGTGCAGCTCGAGCTGCGCCAGCACCTGATTGCTGAAGCTGGCACTCATCACGAAGCTCGGGTGGCCCGTGGCGCAGCCGAGGTTCATGAGGCGGCCTTCGGCCAGGATGAGGATGGAGCGGCCGTTCGGCAGCACGAACTCGTCGTACTGCGGCTTGATGTTGATGCGCTTCATCCCTTCGACCTTCTTGAGACCGGCCATGTCGATCTCATTGTCAAAGTGGCCGATGTTGCTCACGATGGCCTTGTCCTTCATGCGGCTCATGTGCTCGACGGTAATGACGTTCTTGTTGCCCGTCGCCGACACGAAGATGTCCGCCTGCTCCACGATGTCTTCGAGCGTGGTGACCTGATAGCCCTCGAGCGCCGCCTGCAGCGCGCAGATGGGATCGATCTCGGTGACGATGACGCGCGCGCCCTGCCCCTTGAGCGCCTGCGCGCACCCCTTGCCCACATCGCCGTAGCCCAGCACCACCACGATCTTGCCGGCGAGCATCACGTCGGTGGCGCGGTTGAGCCCGTCCACCACGGAGTGACGGCAGCCGTACAGGTTGTCGAACTTCGACTTGGTCACGGCATCGTTCACGTTGATGGCCGGGAAGGCCAGCGTGCCGGCACGCTCCATCTCGTACAGGCGGTGCACGCCCGTGGTGGTCTCTTCCGACACGCCGCGAATGCCGGCGAGCACCTTGGTCCAGCGGCCGGGATTCTTCTGCTGTTCCGCGCGCAGCAGGTCGAGAATCACGCCCCACTCTTCCGGCTCATTGTCGCGGTCGAAGCCCGGCACCGCGCCGGCCGCTTCGTACTCGGTGCCCTTGTGCACGAGCAGCGTGGCATCGCCACCGTCGTCGAGCAGCAGGTTCGGGCCCGTGCCGTCAGGCCACATGAGCGCCTGCTCGGTGCACCACCAGTACTCCTCGAGCGTCTCGCCCTTCCACGCGAACACGGGCGTGCCCTTGGGGTTGTCCACGGTCCCGTGCGGCCCCACCGCCACGGCGGCTGCCGCGTGATCCTGCGTGGAGAAGATGTTGCACGACACCCAGCGCACATCGGCGCCGAGCGCCACGAGCGTCTCGATGAGGACGGCCGTCTGCACCGTCATGTGCAGCGAGCCCATGATCTTCGCGCCCGTGAGCGGCGCCTTGCCGGCGAACTCCGCGCGCAGTGCCATGAGCCCCGGCATCTCCTGCTCGGCGAGGCGGATTTCCTTGCGGCCCCACTCGGCCAGCGCGAGATCGCGCACGGCAAAGGCGGGACGGTCGAGCGACGTCAGCAACGCAACGCCGTGTTCGGTCATGATGGAGGTGGCCATGAGATGGTTCGATTGGGAAAGGTTTCTGTGGCGTTACGACAACACCATGATCGGCCGCGGCATCGCCACCGCCGTACAACTGAACAACGCCGGCCCGCTGGCGTCCGGATCCACGGGCAACGGCACGTATCGCGGGTGCACGAAGCCCGCCGCGTGCAACCAGTCGTGCAGCGTGTGGTCATCGAAGCCCAGCCACACGTGTCCCATCTGTTCGCGATAGCGCTCGTGCGTGTGTGGGCGCATGTCACCAATGAGCACCCGCCCGCCCGGACGCAGCACCCGGTGCACCTCGCGCAGGGCGCGCACCGGATCGCTCACGTGGTGCAGCACGAGCATGAGCACGGCCACGTCGAGCACGCCGTCGTCCAGCGGCAACGCCTCGAGCGCGCCCTCGTCCACCTGCACGTTGGGAAACGCCGCCAGTCGCGTGCGCGCGCTCGCGAGCATCGCCGGCGACGCGTCCACCGCGTGCACGTGGTGCACGTGAGGCGCGAGGGCGGCGCTGAGCGCGCCCGTGCCACACCCCAGGTCGCCCACCACCAGGTCGGGTGACAGCAGTGCGAAGGCCGCCGTGAGGTCGGCGCGCGCGCCGAACATCTCGGTGCGCAGCGCGTCCCAGTCGGCGCTGGCCGTCGCGAAGAACGCCTGCGTCACGGCGCGGCGCGACGCCAGCACCGCGTCGATACGGGCCGCATCCTGCACCGCGGCGGGGGTGTCGGTCATGGCCCCGCGCACCAACTCCCACAGCGTCAGCATCGCGGGGTCGAGCGTCGGGTTGCGGCGGTACCACCGACTCGCGCCCTCCGCCCGCGACGACACCCACGATTGGTCGGCCAGAATGCGCAGGTGGCGGCTCACCGTGCTCTGCGGCAGCTGCAGCGCCAGCGCCAGCTCCCCGACGGTGAGCTCCTGCCGCTCGAGCGCCACGAGCAGCCGACACCGGGTGATGTCGGCGAGCTCGACCATACGGTCGTGAATGGCCAGGCGCGGGGCGGTCATCCGAGAAACATATCCGGATATCCGGATGATTGGATAGTCCAGCCCCCGAAAACCCTGCACCCACCCCGTTTCCCGCACCGTATCCCCTGCCCTTGTGCGGTTTTCCCTCTCCGCACTCCGCCCCCCGCGCTGTACCATTGTTCTCGATGCTTGATCTCTCCGTGGCGTTCGACCTCCTGGTGGCCGCACTCGTGGGCCTCGCCGTGGGGGTGCAGCGCGAGTGGACGGGGCACACCGACGGGCCCGACGGCCGGTTCGCCGGGGCGCGCACGTTCGCCCTGCTCGGCACCATCGGCGGGTTCGCCGGGTGGCTGGTGCGACTCGGGTATCCGGCCCTCGCCACCGTCATTGCCGCCGGCGGGGTGCTCCTGCCCATCGTGGCGTACTGGGCCACCATGCGCCGGCCCGGCACCACCACCGATGGCACCACCGAGGTGGCCGCCGTTCTGGTCGTCGCCCTCGGACTCACGGCCGGACTCGGCATGCGCACCCCCGCCGCTGCCGTCGGGGTGATCACCGTAGTCCTGCTCGCCGAAAAGACCCGTCTCCAGCAGACACTCCAACGGGTGGATGCCACGGAGATGCGCGCCGCCCTGCTCTTCGCCGTGCTGGCGCTCGTCGTGCTGCCGGTCCTCCCCGACGGGGGCTACGGCCCCTATCAGGCCTTTCGGCCGCGACAGCTGTGGACGGTCGTCCTCATCTTCTCTGCCCTCAACTTTGCCGGCTACATCACGCGCCGGCTGATCGGCGAAACCCGCGGCCTCGCCGTCACCGGACTCGTCGGCGGCTTTGTGTCCAGCACCGCCGTCGCCCTCAACTTCAGCCGGCGCAGTCGGGAGGAGCCGGCGCTCGCCCTGCCACTCGCCCTGGGCGTGGTCGCCGCCTGCACGGTGCTCATTCCGCGGTTGCTCGTGGTGACCACCATGCTCCGCCCCCCGCTGGCGCTCGCGCTCCTGCCCGTGCTGGGCCCGGTCCTCCTCGCCGGGCTTCTCCTCATCGGCTTCGTGCTCTGGCGCGAGCGCGATACGCGCCCTGCGGGAACCCCGTCCGCCGAACGGCCCGCTGCCGGACCGCGCTCCGCCAACGGGCTCGGTCAGAATCCCCTGGGGCTCACCTCGTCGCTGCAAATGGCCGTGGCGTTTCAGCTGGTGCTGTTCGCGCTGGCCTGGATCCAGCAGCACGCCGGCGACACCGGCCTGCTCGCGTCGGCCACCGTGCTCGGCCTCACCGACATGGATGCCCTCACGCTCTCCATGACCCGCTACGCCGCGTCCCCCGACGCGGTGCCCATGGCCGCGGTCGCCGTGGGGGTGGGGGTGCTCTCCAACACGGCGCTCAAGTGCGGGCTCGTGCTCGCCATTGGTGAGCCGCGGTATCGGCGGCACGCCGCCGGCGGACTGGCAATGCTCGCGGTAGGGAGCGCCGCCGGCCTCGCACTGGGGTGGCCGCGATGAGGAGGCAGGTGAGCGCTGTCGGGCGCACCGCGCGCGCACTCGTCGAGCCGATCGGCACGGGCACGCACTTCGTCCTCGAAGTGGCCCGCGCCAGCCGCGACGTCCGCAGCTGGGGCCCCGAATTCTCCACGCACGCGCGCGTGCTGGGGGTGGAATCGCTCCCCATCGGCATCTTCATCGCGCTTTTCACCGGGATCGTGCTCGCGCTGCTCGCCAGCTACAGCGTGGGCAACATCGTCCCGCCGTACTTCGTGGGCACGCTGGTGCAGAAGACCGTCACGCTCGAACTGGCGCCGGTGCTCACCGGTCTCGCGCTCGCCGGTCGCGTGGGCGCCAACATCGCGGCCGAACTGGGCACCATGCGCGTCACCGAGCAGATCGATGCGCTCGAGACGCTCACCTTCGACCCCATGAGCCATCTCGTGGTGCCGCGCGTCCTGGCGTCAGCGGCCATGTTTCCCATCGTGGTGGGCGTGGCCATGCTGGTGGGCCTGGTATCGGGATGGGCCGCCTCGCTGCTGCTGCTCGACATCACCACCCCGCAATTCCTCAAGGGCGTGCGCATCTTCTTCACCAGCTTCGACGTGCGCTACGGCCTGGTGAAGTCCGCCAGCTTCGGCGCCGCCGTGGCGCTCATCGGCTGCCGGGCCGGGCTCACCACGCAGGGTGGCGCACAGGGCGTCGGCCGCGGCGCCACGCGCGCCGTGGTGATTTCCGCCGTGATGATCCTCGTGCTCGATGCCTTCTGGGCCCTCGTCTGGCTCACCAACCGTACACTCAAATGACGACCAGCAAACGCACCAGCGATTTCGTCGTCGGGCTCACCGTGCTCGTCACGGTGGTGGTGCTCATCGGCGGTACGTTGTGGCTCAGGCAAGCCGACCTTGGCGGGCGCACCAAACACCTCATCGTGCGTTCCCGCGATGTGGGGGGCGTGGCGCTGGGCAATCCCGTGGTCATTCGCGGGGTGCGGGCGGGGCGGGTGGAGCAGATCGCCCTCGGCGACAACGACTGGGTCGTGCTGCAACTGGGGCTCGACCGCGAGGTGGTGCTGCCCAAGGACCCCGTGGTGCTACTCACCGCCTCGAGCCTGTTCGGCGAATGGCAAGCCACCGTGACCAGTCGCGACGGCGTGCCCCCCGACCGCAACCTGCGCGCCGCCATCGACGAGGCGCGGGCGGGGAGCGACACGATCGCCGGCGCCGTGCTCCCCGATATCGCGCAGCTCACGGCCGTCGCCGGCCGCATCAGCGGCGATGTGGCCAAGGTGGCCGAACGGGTGCAGGTGGCGTTCGACGACGCCGCCGCGCGCGAGCTGCGCGAAAGCATTCGCAACTTCGCGGTGCTGTCGGCCGAACTCGCGCGCACGGTGAACGCGCAATCCAGGAATCTCGACCGCATCAGCACGAACGTGCAGACCGGACTCGGCACCATCAACGAAGCCGCAGCCCGCCTCGACGCCTTCGCCGGACGCGTGGACTCGGCGACCAGTCGCGGGGAACTGCAAACCATCGTCGCCAACTCACAGAACGCCGCGCGCGAACTCGTGCAGGCCGCGCAGAATCTCAAGGGCATCACCGACCGGCTCGATCGCACCGAGACGAACCTCTCTCGCGCCGTCGCCCGCGCCGATTCGGTCTTCGCCAAGGCGAACAGCCGCACCGGCACGATGGGGCTCATCATCAACGATCCGTCGCTGTATCAGCAGAGCGATTCGCTGGTGCGCGAGCTGCGCGCCCTGGTGGCCGACGTGAAGAAGAACCCGCGGCGGTATGTGAACGTGCGGGTCTTCTAGCGTTCCCGCTCTTTCGCCGGCACCGCCAGCACGCCCACGCGCGAGGTGCGCAACACGCGGGTCGCCACCGACCCCACCACGAGGCGTTCGAAGAACGCGTGGCGCTGGGTGCCCACCGCCACGAGATCGGCGTTCACCTGCTGGGCGAAGGCCAGCAGCGCCGGCGCCGGATCGCCGCGCACCGCCACCGTGTCCACCGTGATCCCCGCCGGCACCTCGAGCTGCCCACTGACCTGCGCGAAGAGCGGGGGCAGCGTGCGGCCGTACTCCGCGTCCCACGCCTGCCAATCCGCGCTCGGGTGTTCGAAGCGGGGGCGCACATGCACCAGCGTGAGTCGTCCGCCCGGCGCCAGCAGGCGCAGCGCCAGATGCGCCGCCTGGATGCTGGACGTGCTGAAGTCGAGCCCCACCACCGCGCGCGCAGGCACCGCCGGGAAGTTGGGACCGACCGCCAGGATGGGCACCCGCGATTCCCGCAACGTGGCCAGCGTGGTTTCGGTGCCGAACAGGCGATCGAGTGGATTGTGTCGCCCAATGCCCATCACGATGAGGGCCGCATCCCGCCGCTCGGCCTCCGACGCCAGCGTGCGGGCCGGCGAACCGACCAGCACATGAATGGGCCACGACGGGTCGCCGGCCGCGGCGATGTTCACGGACCGACGCAGATCATCGCGCATCGCCCCCCGCCGCGCTTCGTCGAGCTCCGCCGGCACCGGCAGCACGTCCATGCCCGCCGCCACCCCCGGCATCGGCTCACAGACGCCAATCACCTCGATCGAGCCGCCGAATGCGGACGCCGCCAGACGCGCGGCGTTGAACACGGCTTCGTGTGAGACCGGGTTGCCGTCGGTGGCGACCAGCACCGGGCCGCCCAGCACCGACGGGACTCGGCTTGGGGAACTCAAGGGGATGTGAGCGATGGCGGACATGGAAACCCTCCGGCGAGACCGCGCCGTTGGCAGGTGCCGACGCCACCGGACGCCACCAATGGCTCCGATGCGGCACCACACGCGACACAGGACAGAGGGTCGCATAGAGTAGCCGCGTACTCTATCGGGGTTGACGCCGCACGGAGTCAGGGAATCCCGCACACGGACATGAGGAACCGTTTCCCCGTCGCCATCGTCATGACACGGTACGGAAGCTGGAACGCCGACCGCTACAGCGCCCAGCGTAGCGCCCGCGCCACACGGTCAAGCATCCGATGCGGCCAGCTCCGCGCACGCCAGGCCGCCGAGGTGATCTCCACGCTCCCCTCGAGGTCCGTGGCGAAGATGCGTTCCATGGCGGCGCCGCAGACGTCATCGAAGAGCAGAACGTTGCATTCGGCATTCAGCCAGAAGGACCGGAAGTCGAGGTTCGACGAGCCGACCAGACTCGCATAGCCATCGACCACCAGCGTCTTGGCATGCAGCGTGGCCCGCTGGTACTCGAACACCCGCACGCCGCGGTCCAGCAGCATCTGATACGCGCCGTGCGCGGCGTGCCGCACGAGCGGCACGTCGGTGCGCTCGCCTGGCAGCAGCAGGCGCACATCCACGCCGCGCTGCGCCGCCGAGGCGAGCAGCTTGAGGGCGCGGGCGGGGGGGGCGAAGTATGGCGTGGTAATCCACAGGCGCTCGCGCGCCGCCCCTGCCAGCGCCACGAGGACCGTCAGCATTTCCCGTTGGCCGCGTCCCGGCCGCGGGTCGAGCACCACCACCCCGGGCATATCGCTGGCTGCCGCCTCGGCATTGCGGCGCACACGACGGCCGCGCCGCCGGTCCCGTTGCTTGCCCAGCCGTTGCTGCCACTCCGACTGCAACCGCGCCTGCAGCGCCCGCACCGCCGATGGTGACGAATGCCGCACTCGCTGCGCGTTCGCCGGCGTGTGCGCCGCCCCCTCGCTCCAGCTCACGTACTCGAGTCCGGGCAGCACCGGCCCGCGCGCGCGATCCCACCCCTCGGCAAACACCGCCGCCAGCTCCCCCACCACCGACCCGCGCAGCTCCACGAAGGTGTCGCGCCACGCGTCGTGCCGCCGCGTGATGCTCGAGCCGTATTCCTCGCCGATGTTCATGCCCCCGGTGAAGCCCACCGTACGGTCGATCACCAGCAGCTTGCGATGATCACGGCGCAATGCGTCGAATGGATGATGCCAGAAGCGATGGAACTGGCGCACCACGACCCCGCCACTCTCGAGCGTCGACCAGAAGTCGTCTCGCGTGGCCAGGGACCCCACGGCGTCGGCCAGCACGCACACGCGCACGCCACGGCCGACCGCGTCGATGAGCGCCTGCTGCACGCTCACCCCCAGGCGATCATCGCGCAGGATGTACGTCTCCACCAGCACTTCCTCGCGGGCGGTGGCAATGGCCTGCCGCATGCGGGCGAAGGCCGCTTCGCCGTCGGCCAGGAGGCGCACCGGCGGGGACACATGCACGGGGCTGCCATCGATCTGCTGCACGAGCGCACGGAAACCGGGGTCGCGCACCCCGTCGGGGAGCCCGCGCGCCACGCCATAGGCGCGCCAGGCGCGTACGGCCCGCGATGGCGCGTCACTCGGCCGCGACGACACGTGAAGGTCGGTACTGGTGGTCACGCCGCACGATGTGCGTTACCCCACACTTCCGCCAGCGCCGCCGCGCGTGCATCGTGATGCCATGCATGTGCTGCTGCGCCTCCTCATCAACGCCTTCGCGCTCTGGTGCGCGGCGCAGTTCGTGGACGGGATTCGCTACACCGGCAGCACGACCGGACTGCTGGGGCTGTCGCTCGTGTTCGGTGTCATGAACGCGTTCATCCGGCCGGTGCTCCAGTTCTTCTCGCTCCCGGTGCTCATCCTCACGCTGGGGCTGTTCGCGCTGGTGCTCAATGCCGCCATGCTGCTCATCACCAGCGCCGTGGCCACGCGCCTCGACATTCCCTTCCATGTGGACGGGTTCGGCCCCGCACTCGTGGGCGCGTTGCTGGTGAGCATCGTGGCCACCGTGCTGGGGTGGATGCTCATTCCGCGCGAACGCGACGACGATTGACCCGCCGCCGGGCGTTTACGCGCCGAGCAGTTCGTCGAGGACCGCCACCACCCGATCGCGAAGACTCGCCGGCGACAGGACGATGGCGTCGGGCCCGTACTGCAGCACGTGCCGCACCGCCCAGGCTTCGTCGGCCAGCGGATACGGCACGTCGAGCGTCCCGTCGGCAGCCACAGCACGTCCGGTGCGCTCGGCCACCCACCGCGCAACCTGCGGTGAGTAGCGTACCACGAGCGTTTCCTCCGGCCGCTCATCGCGCGCGAAAACGTGCCCCTGCTGCAGCACCTGCGCGAGTGAGAAGTCGCCGGGCACCTGAAACACGTCGGGCGTCGCCACGGCGCCGGTGACGCGATCGAGGCGAAACACGCGCAACCCCTCGGCGCGCTCGCACCACGCCACCATGTACACCGTGGCGTCGGCGCGCACGAGCGCATACGGGCGCACGCGCCGCGTGCCCGGCTGGGCATCGGTGGGGCGCTGGTACTCCAGCTGCACCACAAGACGTGCTTCGAACGCCGTCTGCAGGATGGCCAGCATGGCGAGCTGCGGCTCCGGCGCCCCCTCCGCCTGCACGGTCCCCTCGCGCCGCTGTCCCTCGGCGCCGCTGGCGGCGCGGCGCACCGTCACGGCCTGCAGATGCGCACGCGCCTGCGTGATGACCGCCTGCTCGTCCACCGGCAGCTCCCGCTGCAGCATGCCCAGCCCGAGGTCGAGGGCAAGCATCTCGGGGCGGTTGAGCTTCTGCGGACGGCGAAAGTGCGACGAGTGCATGGACGCCTGACTGCCCTGAATGAACACTTGCACGGTGTCTACCCAGCCGGCGGGCGTATCCCACCGTTCGAGCGACGCGAAATCCCTGGTGAGCACCTTGGCCTCGGTACCCACCCGCTGCGCCAGCTCCTCCAGCGTGAGCCGGGGTTCGTCGGCCATGAGCGGAAAGGCCATGAGCAACCGCTGCAACCGTTCGTCGGCGCGAATCATGCCACCTCCGTGGCTGTCGGCAGCGGCGTGATGCGCGCAGCGTCCAGCTGGGCCGCGCGCGTCGCGGCCAGGAGGTCGCGCCACGCCGCCACCACGGTGGGCGGTGCCACGGGCCGCGCCTCGCCGGCAAACGACAGCAGCCACCGCAGGAACGGATCGCGGCGCCGCACGCTGAAGGCACGCCACAGCGTGTCGGCCGGGGGCAGTGCACCGGACCACTCGCCCGGCCACTCGGGGGCATCGTCACCCAGCTGGCTCCCCTGCGCCACCAGCCCCGAGTCGCCCCGGAACGCCACGATGATGCGTTCCTGCTCGCCACTGCCCAGCTCCCAGGCACGCCGCGAGGCGGCGTACGCCGACAGGTCGAAGGTGGCGGGCACCTCGAAGTCGGGGTGCTGCGGTCGCGACGCCATGACCGCCTCGCGTATGCGGCTCACGCGAAATTGCCGCATGCCGTTGGCCGTCGGATCGAACGCCACGAGGTACCAGTGACCGGTGAGAAAGACGAGCCCGTACGGTTCCACCGTGCGCGTGGACGTGTCGTTGCGCTCCATGCTGTGGTACTGGAACGTGAGCCGCTTGCGCAGCGCCACCGACTCCGTGAGCACGTCGAAGACGTCGCCATCCACACGCAACACCGTGGCCGCCGGCAGCTCGGCCACGAAGTCCTCGAGGTCGAACTGCAACTTGCGCATGGCGCGCGTGGCGTCGGTGGCCAGCTCGGGGTGACCCAGCGCCACGATACGCGCCGCGGCCCGCCGCAGCGCATGACACTCGTCGGGCGTGAGCACGAGCGACGGCACGGCCGACAGACCGGCCGGACGTCCCCGTCGCGGCTGCTCCCGCACCTCGGTTTCGTTGGGGAGCAGCGCTTCGCACACCAGCAGCAACGGCAGGTAGAAGTCCTGCTTGCGCAGCTGGTAGCGCCCCACGCCGTTCTCGTCGGGAACGGTGTCGATCACCACGCCGAGCTCGCGCAGCTCTCCCTTGTCGCGCTCGAAGGTGCGCAGCAGGCTCTCCTCCTGCACGGAGTCGTCGGCGTACCCCGGCACATCCCGGCGCAAGTCGGCAAGGGACACGGGGTAGTGGCGCGAAAGCAGCGACGCCAGCAGGTCGAGCCAGCGGTGCACTTTGTCGGAGGCGGACATGTCGCGTGACCGGTGAAGCGGGGGAACGAGGGCGGCGGTGGAGCCGCGTTACCGCACGAACAGTGGAACCACGGTCTGACAGAAGAGCGCGCCCACCACGCTCATGGCGAAGCCCCAGAGCAGGAGTTGCCGGAACAGACGCCGGACATCGCACCCCTCGGGCGCGGCGGCAATGCACAACCCGCCAAGCGTGGAGAGCGGGGAGACATCCACCAGCGCGGCGCCCACGTTCACACTGAGGGCGATCTCCACGGGGTTGCCACCGCCAAGTTTGGCCACGAGCCCGGGAATGGCGGGGATGAAGGCGGGGTACACCACCCCCGAGGTGGAGCTGTACGTGGAAATGAGTCCCGTGACGCCGCCCATGACCCCGTTCACCGTCGCCGGGGTGGCCAGCTGCGACAGCAGGGTCGTGAAGAGATCCATGCCGCCCGTCTTCTCCAGCACGCCAATGAGCACGCTCACCCCGCACACCATGGTGATCACCGCCCACGGGACCTGCTTGAGCATGGCGCTGTCGTCGCCGACCCCCAGCAGCACGAGCAGCGCCGCGGCGGCAAAGGCGGTGAGCCCGGGCGGCAACTTGAGCAGCAGCACGGCAGCCACCCACGTCGCACCAACCGCCAGCGTGATCACATGCTGCCGCGCAAAGGGCATCGGCGTGGCCAGCGCATCCGTCATCACCGGCGCATGACGCAGTGCCGGCCCACCAAAGAGCGCCCACGCGACCAGCGCGACCATGGCGTGCGCCGTGAAGTTGGCCAGAAAGACCGCGCCGGCGTGGCCACCGAGCCCGGTCTGCTCCATGAGCGACAGCACAAGCACGCCAATGGCGCTGATGGGCGACAGATTGCCGGCGTTGGCGCCGTTGCCGATCATGAGCACGGCCAGCAGCATCGGCACGCGCGCGCGGTGCGCCATGCCCATGCCCAGCGGCGCCAGCAACGCCACCGTGGCAATGGCGCCGGGCCCCGACGTGCTGATCACCCCGGCCAGGACGAACAGCAGCAGCGGCAGCCACGCCGCATGGCCGTGCAGCAGCCGCAATCCGGCGTGCGTGATGGCCGCCATGCTGCCGTTGGCCTGCGCCACGCCGAAGAGCAGCGTAACCCCGAGCAGCGTGAGGAAAAGCGACGAGGGGAACAGGGTCATGACCTGCTCCACCTTCAACCCGGCCGCGAACACACCCACGCCCCAGGCCAGCGCCACGGCCAGCACGCCCACGTTCAGCCGCGAGGTGAGGCTCACGGCCACCACCAGCAGCAGCGCGAACAACGAGAGCGCGGCCGCGCTCACCGGGCGCCTGCGCGGCGAACCATCAGTCGGCGCGCCACGGTGGCAGCAGATGCCGCTGCACCTTGCCCAGCGCCGTGCGTGGCAGCGCGTCCACGCGCACGAAACCGCGCGGCACCTTGAACGACGCCAGCTGGCGGCGCACGTCGCCGGCAAGAGTATCGAGATTCACGTCGTCACCACACACCACATACGCCACCGGCACTTCGCCGCGTACGGCATCCGGCACGCCCACCACCGCGGCTTCGGCAATGCCCGGCAACTCCGCCAGCAGCTCCTCGATTTCCCGCGGATAGATGTTGAAGCCGCCGGAGATGATGAGATCACTGCGACGGCCTTCCAGGGTGATGTACCCGTCGGCGCTGCGCACCCCCACATCGCCCGTGCGGAACCAGCCGTGCACGTAGGCGGCCGCGTCGGCATCGGGGCGGTTCCAGTAGCCGCGGCACACGTTCGGGCCGCGCACCAGCAGCTCGCCGCTCGTGCCGTCGGGCACATCCTGCAGCGCGTCATCCACGATGCGCACCGCCGTGAGCCCCAGCGGCAGCCCCACCGTGCCGGGGCGGCGCTCTCCCCGATACGGGTTGCTCACGTTCATGAGCGTTTCGGTCATGCCGTACCGTTCGAGAATCACATGCCCGAAGCGTTCCGCAAACGCGCTCAGCACCGGCGCCGGCAGCGGCGCCGACCCCGACACGAACAGGCGCATGGACTCACCAATGGCGCGCGCCACCGCGGCAGGCTGCTCGAGCAGGCGCACGTACATGGTCGGCACGCCGAAGAAGAGCGTGGGGCGGTACGACGCAAACCAGGTGGCCGCCTTGTCGTGCTCGAACCGCTCCACGAGCTTCATGTGACAGCCGCTCAGCAGCCAGGCGTGCACCCCGTTGCCAAGGCCGTGCACATGAAACAGCGGCAGCACCGCCAGATAGCGATCGGCGGGCGTGATTTCCCAGGCGTGCACCAGCGCCAGACCATTCGCCGCGAAGTTGCCGTGCGTGAGCACCGCACCTTTCGAGGCACCGGTGGTCCCCGAGGTGTACACCAGCGCCATGGGGGTCTCGGCATCGAGACCCATCGCACTCAGCGCCGGCGTACGCCCGGTCGCGGCGCCTGCCGCCTCCCGCATGAGCTCGGCCACGTCCCACCATGCCACATCGGTCGGCAGCAGCGAAGCCTGCGCGGCCTCGCTGATCACGGCGCATGGCGCCGCGTCGTGCACGATGTGGGCGATCTCGCGCTCGCGGTACAGCACGTTGATCGGCACCACGATGACGCCCAGCTTGATGCACGCCAGCCACAGCTCGATGATGAACGGCTGGTTGGCGAGATAGAACGCCAGCCGATCCCCGCGCCCCACGCCGCGAGCGATGAGCTGCTGCGCCAGCGCATTGCTGCGACGCTCGAGATCGCCGAACGTGAACGTCGTGAGGCGCCCCGCGGCGTCTTCGAATTCGAGCGCCGACGACTCGGCGCGCCCGATCAGCGCACGGTCAAGGAGTCCCAGCAATGACATGGCGCGGAAGGTACCGGTAGGGTACCACCCGCGCCATGTCGCGCCGCCACCGGCGGTCGCGCCTCACATCGACGGGCCGACTGCCAGCGCCGCCAGCGTCGCCAGCACCGGCTCGGCGAATCCTTCCCGGCGCAAGTCCTCGATGGTGTAGCCAGGGTGCCGCACCACATCCTGCAGCAGGGTCACCAGACGGGAGAACTGCTCGAAGTCGCTGCTCGGGCGCCCCCAGGACTCGGGCTCGGCAGCGGCCGCGAGGCGGCCGCCGACGGGATGCACCGCGTGCGCGAGGGTGGCCAGGGCCAGCGCGTGCTCGAGTCCGCCGGCGTGCGCGCCAAAATGCGGGCGAAGGGCGAGGGGCATGAGTCCGTCCTGTGAATCCGGCGTCGGATTCGGCCAAGGGAGTGTCGAGCGCAGCGTGTACCGCGCCCATGTCCCGCTCCCTGTGCATCTTCAGTGCCGACCGCACCCACCCCGGTCAGCGCAGCCCCAGCTCCTGCACGACCGCGCGCACCCCCGCGAGCGACAGGCCGTCCTCTTCGAACACGATCACGCCAACGAGCGCACGGCTCACATCGTCCGGGAGACGGTCGGCACGAAACACCTGCACGACCGGTCCCGCACTCATGGCGTCGCCCAACCGGCCGCATGCCCACCCCGGCGTGAGCGTGGGCTCGCTGTCGTACCCGTTGACCAGGACCGCCTGCAGCCGCATGGCCGTGGTGCCGCGGTAGTGCAGCACCGGGTGCGCTCCCAGGCTGCGCTCGAACAGGACCTGCCACGCCATGGGACGGGCCCCTGCGTGCCGCGTTCCGGACGCCACGACGATACGCGGCGAACGGGCGAGCACGTGCATGCGTTGTACCGCATCCTGCAGGTCGTCGAGGATGCGCGCCTGACGGTCGCCGGTATCGGGGGTGCCGGTGGGTTCGTTCATGCTGCAATCTTCGTCACCGTTTGCCCCGCAGCCACCCCACGATCGTGTTCACGCTCTTTCTCGTCGTCTTTCTCGATCTGGTCGGCTTCGGGATGATCATTCCCGTCTTTCCGTTCTATGCCGAACGGATCGGGGTGTCGCCCTCGGCGGTCATCTTCTTCATCGGCCTCTATTCGGCGGGGCAGCTGCTGGGGGCGCCCCTGTGGGGCAGCCTCTCCGACCGCATCGGCCGCCGTCCGGTGCTGCTGTTCACGCTGGTGGCCAATACGGTGTCCACCTGGCTCCTCGCCTATGCCGACACCGGACTCACCCTGGCCCTGTCGCGCGTGGTGGCCGGCCTGGCCGCCGGCAACATCTCCACCGCGTACGCCTACACCACCGACATCACCACTGACGCCACGCGGCCCAAGGCGCTGGGATTGCTCGGCGCCGCGTTCGGCATGGGGTTCATTCTGGGACCGGCGCTGGGAGGGCTGCTCGCCGGCGGCACCGACGAGAACACCGCCTCGCTCACGCGGGTGGCGCACACCGCCGCCATCCTTTCGCTCGCGGCGCTGGTGCTGACGGCGCTGCGCCTGCCTGAGTCGCTGCCGCCGGAGAAACGCCGCCAGCCGCATGCGCCCCGGCTGAGCCCGGCCGTGTTCCTGTCGCGACCGGCACTGCGCGGACTGCTGACCGCCACCTTCGTCGTCATCTCGGCCGTGGCCCTCATGCAGAGTGCGTTGGCACTCTTTTCCGCCGAGCGGCTGGGCGTGGGTCCGCGCATGCTGGGGTGGATCTACGCCTTCAGTGGGGCCGTTTCCGTCGCCGTGCAGGCCGGCGTCATTGGCCGGCTCACCGCCCGCTTCGGGGCGCGCCGCCTGGCCGTGACCGGTGTGGTGCTGGTAGCCATCGGCATGGCCGGCATCCCGCCGGCCTCCACCATTCCCTTCCTGCTGATCTCGCTGGCGGTATTCAGTATCGGGTCGGCGCTCTTCAACCCCAGCATCAGTGGCCTGGTGGCCGCCGCCGCCCAACCGCACGAGCGGGGCGGGGTGCTGGGCGCCTATCAGGCCGCCTCATCGCTCGGCCGCGTGGTGGGGCCGGTGCTGGGCAGCGGGGTGGCCAGCCTGGCCGGACTGGGGGCGCCCTTCGTGCTTGGCGCCGCCATCTGTCTGGGTGGCTTGATCTTTGTGGCCCGAGACACGCGACAGGCGAAATCCGAAACCGCAGCGGGATCCTGATCGGGGCGGGGGCGGAGGTCGGATGGTCCGATCGTCGGAAGTCGGACATCGGATGCATGCCGGATGTCCGAGGCCGGAAACGGCGTTCGGAAATCGGAGGCCGGATTGCTCGGTGGCTGGTGCCGCCCCACTCCGACTTCCGACCTCCGAAAGCCGTTTCCCGGTTCCGATCTCGGACATTCATCCGACCTCGGACATCCGACGAATCGGTGGTCCGACGTCCGACGAATCCGACGTCGGACTTCGGGCATCAGTACGGCGTGATCACCGGCACCAGCAGTTCGTCGAAGGCCCCGCGATTCCACAGATCGTTCGCATCGGGACCATCGTCGGTGCTGAAGCCCCCCTGCCCGGCCGCCGGTGTCATCTTGTAGCTCTCCGGCGGAATGGCCTTGGCCAGGTGCTGCACGAAGTAATCCCAGCGACGACGAATGAAGTAGGCCTCGTTGAGGCCGTGCGCCCGGTTGGGCGCCATGATCAGGTCGAAGTCACGGTTCGCCTTGATCAGCTCGTCCACCACCTGGATGGTCATCGCCGGGTGCACGTTGTCGTCCATGTCCCCGTGCATGAGCAGCAGCTTGCCGCGGAGGTTGGCCGCGTACGTCTTGTTGGCCGACGCCGTGAAGTTGTCCTCGCCCCGCCGGGTGCTGTCGCGGCGCAGGAGCCCCTGGTACTTCTCGGCCCAGTAGATGTTGTAGGAGCGATTGTCGTGGTTGCCCGCCCCCGACACCGCCACCGAGAAGAACTCGGGAAAGCGCAGCAGCGCGTCGGTGCTGGCGAAGCCGCCGCCGGAGTGGCCGAAGATGCCCACGCGCGACACATCGATGAACGCATGACGCGCGCCCAGCTGCTTGATGGCCGCGATGTGATCGGGAAGGCCGTTGTCGGTGAAGTTGCCGTAGTAGTTGTCATGGAAGGCCTTCGAGCGCCCCGGCGTACCGAGGTGGTCGATCTGCACCACCACGAAGCCCAGCTCCGCGAGCGCGAACGGTTCCCCGCTGCTCTTGAAGCTCCACGCACCCACCGACCCCACCTGCGGCCCCGGGTAGATGTGCGAGATGATGGGGTACCGCCGCGTGCTGTCGAGCTTGGCCGGCAGGTACATCACGCCGTGAATGTCCGTCAGGCCGTCGCGCGCCTTCACGGTGAACGGCACCGCCCGCTTCCACCCCTGCGCTACGAGCTGTGACACATCGGCCTTCTCCAGCGTGCGCAGCACGCGCCCGGTGGCCGCGTCGCGCAGCACCGTGACCGGCGCCACGTGAATGGCGCTCGCCCGATCCACCACGAAGCGCCCGCTCGGGCTCACGGTGATGTCGTGGTTGAGCGTGTCGGGGGTGAGCCGCTGGATCACGCCACCATCGAGCCCCGTCCGATAGAGGTGCGTGTTGTACACCAGCTGGTCGGTCTCGCGGCCGCGCGCCGTGAACCACACGGTGCGCGTGCCTTCGTCCACGTGCTGCACTGCCCCGACCTGCCACGTGCCGCTCGTGATCTGGCGCTTCACGCTGCCGTCCTTGCCCAGCAGCCACAGATGGCCGTAGCCATCACGCTCCGACCACCAGATCACCTCGCCCGACTTGAGCACGTACCAGCTTTCCGGATCACGCGGGCTCGCCAGCTCCACGTACGTCTTGCCGGTGTCCTTCGCAATGAGCGTGCCCTTGCCGGTGGTCGCATCCACTTCCACCAGGTAGGCCGCCTTGGAGGCGCGCGCCAACCCGCTGATGTACGCCTTGTCCGACGTGGGCGTCCACGTGGAGTCGCGCAACGAGCCACCGATGCTGGCGATATTGAAGCGCACCGGCAGCTCCACCTTGGTGCTGCGCTTCGTGGGCACATCGATCACGTAGTAGTGCGGCGTGGGCACGATGCTGTCACCCGGCAGGGCGTAGGGCTGCGTGAACAGCCGCGGCCGCTGCGACGTGTAGCTCACGTAGGGCATGAGGCCCACGTTGCGCTGGTCCGTACGCACCACCAGCAGCTTCTTCGAGTCCGGGCTCCAGCGCACGTTGGGGCGCCGCGTGCGGTTGCCGCGCAGCTGCTGCTGCGGAGAAATGGCCGTGACCCCGTACGCAAAGTACTCCGCGCCATCGGTGGTGAGGCGCACCGTGTCGCCCTTGCCGCCGCGCGGACGCACGTACAGATCGTGCCCCTGCACGAAGACTTCGAGCTTCTTGTCGGGGGAGAGCACGAACGGGGCTTCGTTGTACGTCGTGTCCTTCGCCACGCAGTTGTACGTCACGATGTCGCAGGCGAACTGCCGCTTCCCCGTGCGGAACTCGATGGTGCGTTCGTCGTCGCCATCGGCGCCGAACCGGAAGGCGCGGAAGGGCAACCGGTCGGGGTCGTACGTGGTGTCGGCAGCCAGACTCATCGTGGCCGCGAGACGCGCGTGGTCGAAGAGCAGGCTGCGCGTGTTGCTCACGGGATCCACGAGGACGTATTCGGCGCCGCTGCGCGTCTTGTTGCGGTACCAGAACCGGTTGCCGTCCTTGAGAAAGGTCGGGGCGACCTCGTCTCCCGTTACCAGACGGCCGGCGTTCCATGGAAGCAGCTGTTCGGCGCGCGCATAATCGTCGGCCGTCACGCGGGCGTGCTGCGCCCCGACGAGCGTGGGAGCCAGCAGCAGGGCGCTGGCCAGAGCAGAACGGAAGAGTACGGACATGGGCGGGGAGGAGAGGGACCACCGGCGCGGCTCGGCTCGCCACGCGCTCGCCCATCAGTGTGCAGGTCGGCGCGCGGGTCATCAACCCCGAACGCCCAAAACCCGGCTACCGCCCTGCGCCCCCCACCACCCGCTTCAGCAGCGTCCCGCGTGGCAGCGCCGTCCCGGCCTCGATGCCGTTGATCACGTACACCTGCTCGGCGGGAACGGTGCTGGGAAACCGCTGCACGAACTGCTGTCCGGTCATCGCCTGGTCCAGCGTCACCAGCTGCACGCGCGCGGGCTGCACATTGAGGGCGGCCGGGTCGGTGAGGGGGCGGAACGAACGCAACGTGGCGTCAATGGCGGGACCGTGCTGGGCCGCCACCTGCGGCACGGTGAGCCCCAGCAGGACGTAGGTCACGTCGCCGTAGCGCACCGCCATGGCCAGGCCGTTCAGCGCCCCCTGCTCGAGTTGCGCATCGAACGCCACCAGCACGGCGGGGATGCCGTTCACCGTCGTTTGCGCCGACTGCTTCACCGTGACGCCCTGACGCTGCAGCAGCCCCTGCAACGCCTGCGTCGGCGTCCCCTGTCCCGGCACCAGCTGAATCTGCGCGCCGTTGTCGGCGCTCACGGCAATCACCGCGTCGGGCTGATTCGAAGTCTTCCAGCCGCCGGGGAAATCGAGCTGGAAGCGCAGGTCGGGGTGAACAAAGCGCGAGCGGTCGAAGAACCCGTTTCGCGGGTTCTCTCCGAAGACCATGTTGTCGAGCAGCCGCAGGTACTCCGCGCGATTCACCCGCGCGTTGGCGAAGGCGGTGGGCGGCGTTTCGGCAATGCGCTGCTGCGCCCGCTGCACGCGATTCCCCGGATCGGGGTGGGTGCTCTGCCACTCGGGAACGCGGCCGGCCCCGCCGCCCAGGCGGCCCAGCGTGGTGAACACCTTCGGCGACTCGCGCACGTCATATCCCTGCGCCAGCGAGTACCGGAAGCCGAGCGCATCGGCCTGCAGCTCGTCGTCACGGCCGAACTTGAGGAAGAGCAGCGAGGCCCCGGTACCCAGCAGATCGCCGTAGCGGGCAATCTGGGGCGAGAAGATGCTCGCCCCCGCCAGCCCCAGTTGCGCCAGCGTGGCCTGGCTCATCTGCGCGGCGCTGTGTCGCGCCGTCACGTGCCCGATCTCGTGACCGATCACCTCCGCCAGCTCGGCTTCACTGTTGAGATGGGTCAGGAGCCCTCGGGTCACGAAGATGAATCCCCCCGGATACGCAAAGGCATTCACCGCCGCATCGTCGAGCACGTGAAATTCCCACGGCAGCCCCGGCCGTTCCGAGGTGGTCGCCATCTGGGTCCCGATGCGCCGCACGAGCGCCTGCACCGCCGGGTTGGCCACCGTGCCAACCCGCTGCAGATCGCCACGGGAGGCGTCACGCCCCATCTGCACCTCCTGCGCCTCCGACACCAGCGACAGCTCGCGCCGTCCCGTCACCGGATTGGTGGCGCAGGCACTGGTCGTCAGCGACAGGCCGACGACCAGCGAGCGAAAGGGCAGGCGTAAGGTCGGTCGCATGGCAGGCTCCGGTTGATGGGTGCATCCCGCCAACGACCCGAGGCAACGATCGTGCCTCGGGGTGCACATCGGGCCGCTGGCGTACCCTGACGATGATAACATCACTCGTCATCGTGGCCCGCGGCCCGATCCGGAGATTGGCCGTGTGGCGGCGTGACGGAAATTCCGCACTCAGGCGGTACGTCCCCGGGGGCACGGCGTGGATCCGCTCCGGGCCGGACATCTCATGAACGGCACCACACAGCAGGGTGTGAGAGCAGCGCGGGCCTGCAAAGCGCACCGTCCCGAACGACAGCACGCCTCCGGTGCCGTTTCGCACCGGAGGCGTGTCCTGGCCGCCGCAATCGTTACGGCGCGATGGTGTGCGCGAACGTCACGTCGATGTCGGTGTCACCGGTGCACGACGTGGCCGACGCCACCTTCGGCGAATCGTCGTAGTGGCACAGCACGACACGCGTGGTACCTGCCGTGGCCGTGCCGGCCACGGCCTTGGTGAAGCGCAGGCCGAGCGGGCGACCCTGACCGTCGTTGTCGGTCGTCGTGACGGTCACGCCGGAGCCCGTGACGGTGAAGAAGACCCGATGCTCGTTGGACTCGGTCTGCACTTCGGCCGTGATGTCCTCGACCGGGTTCACCAGGCGGTTCTCGAAACGCACGGTCCCGGTGTAGGTCACGCCGCGCACCAGCGCCGGAATGGCCACCTGCGCCGACGGCGCCGTGGGGCCATTGCCGTCGGCGTCGTCGATGTAGGTGGTCAGCGCCGGGCCGCTGGCCGGCGTGAGCGTGAGCGTGACGCGCGAGATCACTTCCGACTCACCGCCGGGGGCCGTGGACGAGTCGCCGCAGGCCGCGAGCGAAACCAGCAGACCGGAACCAAGCGCCATCCAGCGGCGCGACGAGAACTGCTCCATCGTGTGCTCCATGTGTGTGAAGGGTGAAGAGTCCTGCAGGTGGCGCGCCCCTGCGCGCCGGTCAGAACGGCATCGTCAGCCGCAGTACCACATCCCGCCCGGCGTCGTTCACGAAGAGCCGGTAGCGACTCAAGTAGTCGCGATAGCGTGTATCGAGGGCGTTGTTCACCGACAGTGACATATCGGCGCGTCGCCCCAGGAGGGTCCAACGCTGGATCCCCGCCTCGAGCTGCAGCAGCGCATAGCCGGCCGTGGGCAGCGTGTACACGGTGCCGTTGGGCACGCCATCCTGCTGGCGCACCAGCAGCGTGCCCATCCCCAGGTGCCACGATGACGGGTCCTGACCGCCACCACGCGCGCCCAGCAGGCGCGTGTTGAGCGAGAGCCGATCGGCCGGCATGTCGAACAGCGGTTCGTCGGTGCGCCGGTTCGTGCCGCGCACCACGGTGCCGTTCGCGGTGATCTGCACGCGCGTGTGCGGGGTGTACGAGGTGGCCAGCTCCACACCACGCAGGCGGGCATCGGCCTGGGCATACCGGAAGCCCGGGAAGGCACCACGAATGGTCTGTATTGGCTGCGTGGGCTGCAGGTAGATGAAGCCGTTCACGCGGTTGGAGTACGCCGCCGCATCCACCTGCACCGTGCGACGGCGGAAGCGCAGCGTACCCTCCACGCCCACCGACTGTTCGCTCGAGAGCTCCGCATCGCCCAGCTCGTACTGCGCTGTGCCATGGTGCACCCCCTGCGCGTACCGCTCATTGACGGTGGGTGGCCGCCACGCCCGCGCCAGGCGCACGCCCACGTCGAGCCCGTCGCGCACCAGGTACGCCGCGCCCAGCGAGCCCGCCAGGTTGCGCCACGACTTCGTGCCGGCCGGACTGCGAATGCCCGCGTCGGCAAAGGCAATCGTGGTCTGCGCAATGGCATCGCCGCGCAGCCCGGTGTTGATCGACAGACGCCCGATCGCCAGCTCTTCCTGCGCGTACACCGCCCCCTGCCACAGGTCGTAGCCGGGAATCAGGAACGCCTTGCCGAGCGTCTGGTTGCCCTGCGCAATGGCACTCGTGCCCACCGTGCCGCGCCATCCCTTCCAGCGCGGGTGTGTCCACCGCACATCGAGCGCGTTGCTGAACAGCTTGAGGTTGAACGCCGGTTCGTTGCGGAAGCGCAGGGGACCGTGGTTGTCGTACTCGCGGCGGTGGTTGTACTGCAGCCCGTACACCACCTCGAGATCGCCGGCCTGTGCGAACGTGCGTACGGTGCGCACGCGAAACGTGGTGTGCGCCACACGCTGGTTGGGGCGCCCGATGGTGTAGCTGAACGCCGAGTCGGGGGGGGCCCCGCTCATGGCCCGCGCCAGGTCGCTGGCGTTGCCCACATGCGCCTGCCGCAACACCCCCAGCTCGGTGCTGAACCGCGTCAGCGACACCTCGGCGCGTCCCCAGTCGCGCGCGACCCCCAGCGCCACGCTCCCGTTGAGCTCCCGGAACCCGGTGTTGGTGAGATAGTAGTCGGGCGCCCCGCCGTTGCCGGCCAGGCGCGAGGTGAGGCGCACCCGGTACCCCGTGGTGCCGATGCGCGGAAGCGAAAGATCCGCCCCCTGCACGCCCACCGACACGGCGCCCTGCCGGCTGTTGGAGAAGGCATTGAGCGCCACGGTGCCACGCAGCCCCCCCGTGTCGGGGAGCGCCGCGTGATCCACACGCACCACGCCCCCCAGGGCATCGGGACCGTACAGCACCGTGGCCGCGCCGCGCACCACCGTGACCGCGTCGGCTTCGAAGCTGTCGATGTTGGGAGCATGCTCGGTGCCCCACTGCTGATCTTCCTGGCGCAGGCCGCCGTTCATGACCAGCACCCGCTGCGAGTTGAGGCCGCGAATCACCGGTTTGGCAATGCTGGGGCCGAACTGGATGACCGTGACACCGGGCAGGTTCTTGATGGTCTCGCCCAGCGTCTGGCCCCGCGTGGCGGCCAGCGCTTGCGCATCGAGCGTGCTGGTTGCCGCCACTCGCGACAACCGCTCCGGCGCCGTGTCCGCCCGTACGGCCACCTCCTGCAGGACCGTCGTGGCCACGTCGAGATGCACGGTGAGCAGGCGGTCGGCGTCACGCAGGTCCACGTCACGGACGAACGGTGCGTAGCCCAGCGCCCGCACGCGCAGACTCACCACCTGCGGTGGCAGATCACGCAGGTCGAAGCGCCCGTTGCCGTCGGTGCGCTGGCGCGCCGCCTTCTCGGCCACACGGTCGCCGGTGCGCAGGCGCCAGCTCACCACCACGTCCGCGTCGCGAATGGGGCGGCCACTCTCTCCCGCTTCCACCACCCCGTGCAGGTGCCGCAGCGCGCCGTGCGTATCCTGCGCCTGGAGCGGCACCGTCATGGTCATCACGGTGGCCGCCGCCGCTCCGGTCAACGCCGCGCACCGACGTGCGAGCGGCCGGACACTGGCGCGAACGAGAAAGCGGAAGGGGGCGCTCATTACACGTTGAAGCATAATGAGAACGGTTAATCATGAAAGTGCGGCGCGTCGCACGACGCGCCGATCGGTCTAGGCCGAACCCCGGTACTCGCACCCCGACGTACACGTCTCGCGCACCACCACCGCGCTCAGCAGCGGCAGGACCGGCTTGAGACGATCCCAGATCCACACGGCCAGCACCTCGCTCGTGGGGTTCTCCAGGCCGGGGATGTCGTTCAGGTAATGATGGTCGAGCTGGTCGTAGAGCGGCTGAAAGGCCGTCTTGATCTCCGCGAAGTCCATGACCCACCCCAGCGCGGGATCCAGCGGACCGCGCACACGCAGTTCGATCCCGAACGAGTGTCCGTGCAGTCGCGCGCACTTGTGACCGGGCGGGACGTTGGGCAGGCGGTGAGCGGCTTCCACCGTGAACTGCTTGTACAACTCGACGGAGGTGGGGCGGGACGCAGACATGCGTCAATGTAGCACGCGTCTCTCGACCCCTGCGGCTACCTTGTTTGGGCCGTCCGTCCATCGCGCTCGCACGCGCCTCCCCCTTACCCGCCTGTCATGCCGCTGCGTCGCGCCTGTCGTCTGATCTCGCCGGTGCTCTCCCTGCTCGTGGTGGGCGCCTGCGCCGGCGGAACACCGGCGGCCTCGCCCGAGGCCGTGCCAGTGCGCGCCGCACCCGCCGAGCCCGCCCCGGCCCCCGACGCCTCGGGGCTGCCGTCGGGCTTTGCCGAGCAGTTCGCGGCGGCCGACCTGCGCGCCCGGGCAGTCAGCTTCTGGCTGCAGTGCACCGCCACCGTGGCCCGGCTGCGCGCCGAAGGCACCTATGGGCCGGCGGCCCGGGCTCCGCGGGCCATCGTGTGCGAGCGGACGGCCGATGGCGTACCGGTGGGCGGCGTGTACGACATCGACAGCGCGTACACCACCGTACGCCGCCTGCAGCTCGTGCGTCTCGATGGCGCCCGGCCGCGCTTCACCGAACCGCTCGACACCGCCCGCCTGGCGCGCGCCGCCAAGCTCGCCCGCGACGTGGCGGTCCTCGTGCGCCCCACCTGGAACAAGCGTGGGCGCCCCTTCTCGGTGGTGCCGGTCACCGTCGCCGACGGCGCCCTCGAGGCCTGGGTAATCCCGCGGGCAACCAAGGCCCGCAGTATCGTGACCGGCGGCGACGCGGGGTACACGCGCGACGCCGCTGGCGCGCTCCAGCTGCTGGCCGACCGCACCGCCACCTGGACCCAGCTCAATCTCTCCCCCACCGGGCCGCTGCGCCTCTACAGCAGCGTACGGGACGTGGCGGCCGTGAGTGATCTGGTCTCCGCGCGGTTCCACGCGGAACTGGGCCGCGCCGTCACCGTGAGCACGCCGCTGGTCGTGAGCACGCTGGTACCGGGGCTCGATCCAGCCACCGGATCGCGCTTCGTGTGGCAGCACAGCCGCGTCCCCGTGCGTTGACGTGACCGGATCACGCGCGCTCCCGACCGGGAGCGCGCCGGCGGTCGTCAGTCGAGCTGCTCGTACGGAATCTCGGGAAACGGCGGCAGCCCCGCCGCCGCCGCGACCGCCTGCAGCCCTTCGCGGGTATGAAATTCCATGCCGTCGCGGTCCACCAGCACCGCCCCCGCGTGCTGCGGCGCCAGTCGCCGGAATTCCGCGTCGATGAGCCGGAACCGCTCAATCATGCGCTGCACTTCCTCATGCGGACGGCGGCGCAGCCGGATGTGCTTCTCGATCGTGTCGGTCCCCGACGTCAGCACGATGGTGCGATCCGGGCACCAATGGGCGCCCATGCCCACCACCTCGTGCAGCGCCGGGTGCGTCTCCACCGGATACTCGGCGATGTGGGCTTCGAGGGTGATCTGCGCCCCTTCCACCAGCACCACCGCCCCGGGCTCGTCGTGGGTGGCCGCATGGCGGTAATTCGCGTCGTACAGCCGCGCAAAGTATGCGGTCACGCCCACCGGATTGCGCCCGGCCTCGATGTCGGCCAGCACGCGCGGGTCCCATACCCCCTGCTCTCCCTCGCCGTACGAGCCGTTGCGATAGAGATCGCCCAGCTGACGCACGAGCGTGCTCTTGCCGATCCCCGGTCCCCCCACGATGGCGACGCGCACTCAGCGGCACTCCGTGGTGCGGCGAGCGGCCGTCAGCGTGAGGGGAACGATGGCGCGCGTGGGGCCGAAAATGGCGCGGGGCAGGGGAGGCATGAGCACAGTGCGACGCAATCTAGCGGCGTGAGGCCAGCTGAATGCCCGCCAGTACCGTGACCAGCGCCAGCGCAAGGCGCAGCGTGACCGGCTCACCGAGCAGCGCCACCCCCAGTACGATCGCCGTGATGGGGTTGAGCGCCAGAAACACCGCCACGCGCGACGGTGTCGAGTGCCGCAACGCCCAGATCCACAGGCCGAATGCCAGCGCCCCGCCGCACACGCCAAGGAAGAGCACGGCCGCCCAGCCCAGGGGCGTCACCTGCCAAACGCGCGCGAACAGGCCCTCAGCCACGGCCAGCGGAGCCAGCGCCACGGCGCCCGCCAGCATGGATTGCGCCGACACGGCCATGGCGTCGTATTGCCTGAGCAGTGGGCGTGACCACACGTTGTACGTGGCCCCGCACAACACCGTGATGCTGATCTCCACGTAGCCCAGCCACGCATCGGCGGCGGGCCGCACGGCGTCGGCCCCCGGGCTCGGCCAGAGCGCCATCAGCAGGCCCACGAAGGCCAGCCCCTGCCCCAGCGCGGCGCGGGCGCGCCACGGTTCCACCCCGCGCCACACCGAGAGGCCCAACGTCACCAGCGGCATGGTGGCCACCACCAGCGCCACCGGCGCCGACGGCAGGTGCGTGAGCGCCGCGCTGAAGCTCCAGGGGAACACGCCGAAGAAGAGCACCCCGAGCAGGGTCACCTGCACCCGGTCGCGCCAGGGCATGACGGGAAAGGCGGCGCGCTGCAGCACCGCCAACAGACAGATCGTGGCCAGCACGTAGCGGAGAAACGCCAGCACCACCGGGGTCGTTTGCGGCACGACATAGCGCGTGACCACCACCGACGCCCCGAAGAGCACGCTCGCCACGGCCGCGGCCCACGCGGCGTGCCGGCTGGTATCGCCGGCGTGCGGGTGGCTGTCACTCACCTCGGCGCGAACGCCAGCGGCCGGACCTCGTCCAGCAGCACCTGCAGGAAACGTCCCGGCTCTTCGAGAAACGGCACGTGCGCCGACCAGTCGAGCGTCACGAACCGCTTGCGCGGTGCCGTAATGCGGTCGACGTAATCGCGCGCCGGTTCGTACGGCGTGTGCAGATCATGTTTCCCCTGCACGATCACCACCGGCACGGCAAACGTGGTCGGCAACGGAGTGCCCCCGCGCCCCACGAGGGTGCGCGTGGTCCACTGCGTGGCGGCGCGCTGCTCCGCCACATCGGCGGCCGTGTATTCGGGTGCCCACTCCGGCAGGCTGAAGAGCAGGTCGAAGGTGGGCTTGCCGTACCATCCCCCGTTGAACAGGCGCGCCCATTTGCGCGTGAGCAGCACCGTGCTCACCGGGGCGCCCGGTCGCGGATACGGTGCAATCGCGTCGAGCTCGCGCAGCGCCTCGCGGTTGCCGGTTTCCGTGGCCAGCGCGCGCAGCTTCCGATACAGGTAGTCATCGCCGCTGCCGCTCACCTGCCCCACGCCCACGTACGCATGCACCCACTCGGGCCGGCGCTGCACGAGCGCCATGCCCAGCATGGTGCCGTAGGAGTACCCCATCACGATCACCTTCTCCACCCCCAGCCGCTGGCGCACCCAGGCCACCATGGCCTCGGCATCGAGCACGAGCCGGTCGAAGGTCAGGGTCGGGGCAAGAGCGTCCCGATCGGCGCCCACGGCATTCTTGCCCACGCCGCGCTGGTCGTAGTGCACCACCGTGAAGAAGTCTTCCCACGGCGCCTGGTAGGCCCACGCGGAGGAGAGCGTGGGCGTACCGGGGCCGCCGTGGATCATCACGATCACGGGGTTGTCGCGGTGCTTGCCGCGCACATTCACCCACTGCGTGGTGCCATCGATGCGCACCGGCTCCAGCAGCTCGATGCCGGTGGGGGTATGTATGCGCCGCAGGTCGGCAAGGCGCGCCACCAGCGAATCGCGCGGGACGGTGGCGGCCGCAGGCGGTGTGCCTTGGGCACGGGTCGGCGCCGGCGGCAGAGCGACCAGAGCCACCGCGAGCGCCAGTACGACCACGAGGGAAGTGGGCATACCTGCATTTTACGCCGGGAGCCGCCGGGATGTGCGCGCCGGCCGAGGTCTTTCGTCGGGCGGCGGACGCCCGGCGCGGGAGAGCGCCGGCGACGGGGTTTGGGCACCGATCGGTGGCACGGTGGGGTCACCAGCCGTCTCCTCCCTGAGACCCAGTGGACGCCACCGGCGATCGTCATGGGGGTGATCGTCCTGACGGTCGGACCAACCACCGCGCTGGCAGCCTGCACGCTGGCGTGGCCACTGGCGCTGCTCCGGCTGGTGACGGTGGGCCGCCGGGGGGCGTGAGCACGCGCTCGGCGGAGCGCCATCGGTGATCGCCGCAGTGGCGACGTCCATCGGCTCGTCGGCCGCCGATTGCCGGACGTGCGACCCGAAGGGGTACCTGAGCGAAGCGGCGCCCCGACCGAGTCAGGGCGCCGCTTTGGTTCCGGTGCAGTGGCTTGGGACGGAATCGAACCGCCGACACGCGGATTTTCAGGTCCGGTGCCACTTGGGCGTACTGGGGCGTTCTCCAGAGGAGAAGACCGTGCTTGGGACCGCGGGGTCCCTCAGTGGAGCGACCACAGTCCCTCAGTCTCACGGAGGGTGCCGACTTGACCCGTTCAGACGTTCGAGACCGCTGTCGCCCCTATTCTGAACTTCTCGCACTGAGCCCGCACACCTTGCCGG
>NZ_JAJTHI010000062.1 GCF_021298855.1 Gemmatimonas sp. | reverse complement strand
GTGATCTTCGTCCACGTCACGCCATAGTCCGTGGTCTTGTACAGGTACGGCGTGAAGTCGTCCATCTGGTACCGGTTCCCCGCCACATACGCCGTGCCCGGCGCATGCTGCCCCGCCTCGATGATGCTCCAGCGCATCCACTCGGGGAGCCCCTTGGGGGTCACGTTCTTCCACGTGAGGCCGTTGTCGCGCGACACGTGGATGAGCCCATCGTCACTGCCCGTCCAGATGAGCCCCTTCACCAGCTTCGACTCGGCCAGCGTGAACACGGTGCCGTAGTACTCCACGCTCGTCTGGTCCTTCGTGATCGGACCGCCCGACGGACCCAGCGTGCGCGGATCGTTGCGCGTGAGGTCCTTCGAAATGGGCGTCCACGTCATGCCGCGATCGCGCGAACGGAACACCACGTTGCTGCCCACATAAATGGTGTTCGGATCGTGCGGCGAGTGCACGATGGGATATGTCCACTGGAAGCGATACTTGCTGTCCTTCGCGTCGTGCCCCATGGGATTGAGCGGCCACGGGTCGAGTGACAGACTCTTGCCGGTCCGACGGTTCAGCATGTCCATGCTGCCACCGTAGTTGGCGCCGTACGTGATGTCGGGGTCGCGCGGGTCGCTGCTGATGTACCCGCTCTCCCCACCGGCCACGCTGTAGAAGGTGCTGAAGGGGCTCGCCGGCTGGGCCGGCGCCGCACCGCCGCCCATCATCTGCGCCATCATGGCCTCACGCCCGCCCAGCGCCGCCGCGCGCACCGGCCCGCAGCTGGAACCGGCGTCCTGCTTGGCGCCGCACACATGGTACGGGAAGTGATTGGTGAGATGCACGTGGTAGTACTGCCCGGTGGGCGCCGCCACGCGCGTGCTCGTCTTGCCGCCATCCTTGGTCACGATCAGCCCGTTGTCGTGCGCCACCGCCACCCGCAGCGGATCGGTCGGGTCGATCCAGATGTCGTGGTTGTCGCCGCCGCCGAAGCCACGACGGAACGTCTTGCCGCCGTCCTTCGAGATGAGCGGGCTCACCTGCGGACCGTACACGGTATTCGTGTCCTTGGGATCGGCGTACAGCTTGCTGTAGTACCACGCGCGCTGCCGCAGATTGCGATCGCCCGTCATAAACGTCCACGTGGCCCCCGCATCATCGCTGCGATACACGCCGCCGTTGGGCTCGTGCTCCACGATCGCCCACAGACGGCTCGGCTTGGCCGGGCTCACGGTAATGCCGATGGCCCCCAGCGGCCCGCTCTGCGGCAACCCCGGGTTGCGCGTGATCTCGGTCCACGTGTCACCACCATCGGTGGTCTTGAAGATGCCGCTCCCCATGCCGCCGCTCACCAGCTGCCACGGCTTGCGACCAGCCTGCCAGAAGCTCACGTACATGATCCTGGGGTTGCTGGGATCCAGGATCATGTCCGCCACGCCGGTGCTGTCGTTGCGGAAGAGAATGTTCTTCCACGTCTTGCCGCCGTCGGTGGTGCGGTACACGCCGCGTTCCTTGTTCGGGCCGAACACATGCCCCAGCGCGCCCACGTACACGATGTCCGGATTCGTCGGATGAATGCGCACGCGGGCGATGTACTGCGTTTCCTTGAGCCCCATGTACTGCCACGTCTTGCCGGCGTCGCTGCTCTTCCACACGCCGTCGCCGTGGCTCACGTTGCCGCGAATGGGCGTTTCGCCACCGCCCACCCACACCACGTCGGGGTTGCTCTGCTGCACATCGATACTGCCGATGGTGCCGCCGAAGTACGCGTCGGTCACCGGGAACACCGTCTTGCCGCCGTCAGTGGTCTTCCACACCCCACCACCGGTGGTGCCCATGTAGTACTCGTCGGGGCGCGCGGTGCTGCCGGCCACGGCGGTCATGCGCCCGGCCTGGTTGGGGCCAAGGTTGCGCCACTTCACGTCGAACGACGTGTCGGCATTGGCGGCGGGGCGGCCCGCGCCGCCCTGAGCGTTCGCCACCGAACCAATAAGACCAAGGGCGATCACGGCCACGTGGGCCGCCTGCCTGCTGCAGGAAGAGTTTCGCACGAGAGGACAGGAAAAGGGATGGGAGGTGGATCTCCCCCTACGCAACCACCGGCGCGAAACGTTGGCAAGCACCAGCCGGGAGGAGCGACCGGAGTGCGCGAACAGAACGTACGCTTGCTGTCGCCGCCATGCGGTGCGAAGCTCTCCGGCGCATGGCTGCCGAACTCCACGTGCTCCTCCCGGGGGACGCGACCCCGCGGCGCTTCATCACGCTCGTGCGCATCGGGCGCGCCGTAGACAATGACCTCGTCATCGATGACGAGGTCGTCAGTGCGCACCATCTGGAACTCCGGCCGTCCGATACCGGCTGGCAGCTGGTCGATCTCGGCAGCACCAACGGCACCTTCGTGGGCGGACGGCCCATTGAAACCGCGCCGGTCGCCAGCGCCATGACCGTTCGGCTTGGCGCGTCGGGGCCACTGGTGCGGTTGTCCCTCCCCGCGGCCCATGCACCGGTACGCACCCGGCAGATCGGTATCGCCCCGGCCATCGATCGCCTGTTTGCCGCCGAAAATCCGCCGGACATGTCGCCGCACACGCAGGCCATGCGCGCCGCTGTGCAGGAACGCCGCCAGCAGGAGGCCACCACCTGGATGGCCAGAATCCGGCGCTACCGCGTGGGGGTCGCCGTACTGGCCGTGGTCGCCACCGGCGCCGGTGTCGTGGCCACGGTGCAGGCTCGTCGCGTCGCGGAGCTACGCCAAACGGCCGCGGCCGTCTTTGGCACCATCAAGGAGCTGGAGCTCGACATTCGCCGGCTCGAGAGCACCAGTGGCCCCAATCCGGCGCTGGCCGAAAAGCGGGCGCGCCTCGAAAAGCAGTACGAGGGGCTTATCAAGACGCTCGGCGTCTACAGCGACCGCACGCCGCTCGAGGAACGGCTCATCTATCGCACCATTCACGCGCTGGGAGAGTCGGAAGCGAATGTCCCGAAGGGGTTCGTGCGCGAGGTGCGCGCGCGCATCGCCGCCTGGAAGGCGGTGGATCTCGAGACGGGCTTTGCCCGTGCCGAGTCGCAGCGCCTGGTGGCCACCATCACCCCCATCCTGCGTCGTCATCATCTGCCGCGGGAGTTCCTGCTGCTCGCACTGCAGGAGAGCAAGTTCGACCCGCGCGCCGTTGGCCCGTCCACCAATTCGGGTATTCCCAAGGGACTGTGGCAGCTCACCCCGCACATGGCGGAAACGTACACGCTGCGCCTCGGCCCCCTGCGCGGTGAACGGGCCTACGATCCGGCCGACGAACGCCACGATGTGACCCGCGCCAGCGAAGCCGCCGCCGGTTATCTGGAAGACCTGTATACCACCGACGCCAAGCTGTCGGGGCTACTCGTGGTGGCGTCCTACAACATGGGCGAAACCCGCATGCGTCGCATCATTCGCTCCATGCCCGACTCTCCCGCCGACCGGAACCTCTGGAAGCTGCTGGAGCGACACCGCGCGGAGATTCCCGCCGAGACCTACGAGTACATGTTTCGCGTCCTGTCGGCGGCCGTGATTGCCGCGAACCCGCAAGCGTTCGGCTTCGACCTCGCGCCGCTATTGCCGATCGAGGAGCGCGCCGGCGGGTTGTGAGGCGGTGTAGGTCTCACGCCCTCCCACCACGGTCCGTTCCACCCGCACGCGCAGCAGCTGCTCCGGTGGCACCGTGAACAAGTCCTCGCTCAGCACCACGAAGTCGGCCAGCATCCCCGCGCGCAGCGTGCCCGTCTCCTGCTCCATGAAGGCGGCGTAGGCGGCATCGCGCGTGTAGTGCCGCAGCGCCGCCTCCACGCTGATACGCCCGGCAGGGTACCAGCCACCCTTGGGAGTGCCCTCGGGCGTCATGCGCGTCACCGCCGTGTAGATGCCGCGAATCACGTCCATGGGAAACACCGGGTAGTCGCTCCCGAACGCCTGCACCGCCCCCGCGTCGTCGAACTGCTTGAAGTTGTTGCTCAACGCCGCGCGTACGGGCCCCAGCAGCGGCGCGTAGTTGGTGAGGGTGGTGACGTCGGGGGTCGCGAAGATGGCCTGCGTGCTGGCAATCACCCCGAGCTGCCGGAACCGTGGCAGGTCGCGCGGATGGGGCACCTCCACATGCTCCACCCGATGACGGCTGTCGCGTGCCCCGTTCACGCGCCGCGCGTGGGCATACGCATCGAGGGCCATGCGCACCGCCCGGTCGCCAATGGCGTGCAGCTCCACCTGCAGCCCGGCGCTGTCGTAGCGGGCCACCCCGCGGTTGAGGGAGGCGGCCGGCCAGAACGGGAGCCCCGTGGCATCGGTGTTCGCATACGGTTCCAGCATGGCGGCCGTCTGCGCGTCCACCGTGCCGTCCAGCATCCCCTTGGCAATGCCGTAGCGCAGCCACGGCCCGCGGAACTGCTGCGCCAGCTGCACGTAGCGCGCGAGCTGCGCGCGCGTGGCGTTGGGGACAAAGGGCACCGACACATACCAGCGCAGCTGCATCGTGTCTGCCTGCGCCGCCGCGGCCAGCACCTCGAAGACCGCACCACTGGGCGCGCGACGCGACGCCTCCTGTACCATGGTGATGCCGTGGCTCGCGGCCGCCTGCGTCTCCTCGTGAATGCGGCGCGCGATATCGGCGCGGCCTGGTGGCGGGATGAGGCGCGACACCAGCCCGCTCGCACTCTCCTTGAGCAGGCCGGTGGGCACCCCACCTGGGCCGCGTTCGATGACGCCCTGGGCGGGGTCCTTCGTGGCCGCGGTGACCCTCGCCATTCGCAGCGCCACACTGTTGGCCAGCGCCTGATGCCCGTCGCGATCGATGATGAACACGGGGCGGTCGGGAAACGCCGCATCGAGGTACTGCTTGTGCGCCGCGTTCTGCGGGAAGTCGCTGGGGGTCCAGCCGCGCCCCTCCACCCAGGCGCCGCGCGGAAGCCGTGCGGCCCAGCGCTCGAGCCGGCGCACGATCTCGCGCACGCTCCGCGCCCCCACGAGATCGGCGCGCGATTGCGTGGGCAGATGCCAATGCGCGTCGATGAACCCCGGCACGACACGCTTGCCGCCCAAATCCACGACCCGCGTGCTCGCCCCTGCCAGCGCGCGAACCCGTTCGTCGCTCCCCACCGCCAGCAGTCTCCCCTCGCGCACCGCCAGCGCCTCGGCGGCCGGCGCGGCCGAATCGCCCGTCCAGATGCGGGCGTTCACGTAGATCGCATCGGCCACGGGCGCCGCTTGGGCGGCGAGCAGCCGAGGAGGGAGCAGGAGGCAGGCGGCAGGAAGCAGGGTGCAGAGGCGCATACCGCCAATATGCGCCCGCGTGGTGCGGCGCGTAGCTTCCCCGGACCCCTCATCCCGCACCGCATGCTCATCGTCCAGGTTTTCGTGCACGTGAAGCCCGAGTACGTGGAGGCCTTCACGGCGGCCACGCTCGACAACGCCACCCACAGCATCCGGGAACCTGGCGTGGCCCGCTTCGACGTCCTGCAGCAACAGGACGACCCCACCCGCTTCACGCTCATCGAGGCGTACCGCACCGACGACGCCCCCGCCGCGCACAAGGCCACGGCGCACTACGCCCGCTGGCGCGATGCCGTGGAGCCCATGATGGCCGAGCCGCGCAGCAACGTGAAGTACACCGACGTGCACGTCCCGGACTGACGCAACGGCTCGTCGGAGACACGGAGCAGCGGAGGCACGGAGAACGACTTTCAGTTGCGTTCCCTGTTCTCCGCGCCCTCCGATCCTCCGCGAACTCTGCGAGAGCTGTTCACCCCACTCGCCGCCCGCGCGGCTCCATCGATGCGCAAAGGAACGACCTCACTCTGTCGCGCGCTCCTCGGCGTTGCAGCCTCCGCCAGTCTCGCCGCGGCGCAACCCACGGCCCGCGTCGAAGTCACCGAAGCCACCGTGGCCGACCTGCAGGAGGCCATGACGCGCGGCCGTGCCACGAGCGTGAGCATTACGCGAGCCTACCTTGCCCGCATTGCCGCCTACGATCACGCCGGGCCGCAGCTCAACGCGATCATCCGTGTGAACCCGCGCGCACTGCAGGACGCCGCGGCGCGCGACGCGGAGCGCAAGGCAGGCAAGGTGCGCGGCCCCCTGCACGGCATCCCCGTGCTGGTGAAGGACAACTTCGACACGGGTGACATGCCCACCACCGCCGGCTCGCTCGCGCTGGCCAACAGTCAGCCGGCGCGCGATGCCGACGTGGTGCGTCGCCTGCGTGAAGCGGGCGCGGTGCTCATCGCGAAGGCCAATATGCACGAACTCGCCGCCGGCATCACCAGCGTGAGTGCCTTCGGCGGGCAGACGCGCAACCCGTATGATCTCTTGCGCTGCCCGGGCGGCTCGAGTGGTGGCACCGGTGCGGCCGTGGCCGCGAGTTACGCGGCGATTGGCTGGGGATCGGATACGTGCGGCAGCATCCGCATTCCGAGTGCCTTCGGCAGCTTGTTCGGACTCCGTCCCTCCACGGGCGTAGTGAGCCGCACTGGCATCGTGCCGCTGTCGCACACACAGGACACCGGCGGGCCACTCGCGCGTACCGTGGCGGACCTCGCCATCGCCATGGATCTCACCGCCGGATACGACAGCGCGGACGTGGCGACCAGGCCGATGCAGACGCGTGAACCCATGCGCTTCCAGGCAGCGCTCGATGTGAACGCCCTCAAGGGGGCGCGCATCGGCGTGTTCGCGCCGTACTTCCGCGACACCGATCCGGAAATTGCCGACACCGTGCGCGCCGCCATCGAGGTGATGAAGCAGCGTGGCGCCACCGTGGTGGAGGTAGCCGTCGCCGATTTCGATTCGCTCATCGTGCGCACGAGTGCGAACGAGTTCAAGTACGACTTCATCGCGTACATGAAGACGGTGCCCAACGCGCCGGTGAAGTCGCTGCGGGAGATTCTCGACCGAGGGCTGTACGACAAGTTCCAGGAGCCGCGCTATATCGCCGCCGACACCGTATCGGGGCCCGACACCAAGGAGCATCAGGAGGTCATGGCCCGGCAGGCGGTGCTGCGCGCCCGCATCGAGGCACTGTTCGACAGTCTGCAGCTCGACGCGATGGTGTACCCCACGATACGTCAGCGTCCGGTGCTGATCGGTGAGGCACAGCCGGGCAGCACCTGCCAGGTCGCGGCGCAGTCGGGGCTGCCCGCCGTCAGCATGCCGGCCGGTTTCCTGCACGATGGTCTGCCCGTGGGCATCGAACTGCTCGGCAAGCGGTTCACCGACGTGCGGCTGGTGGCGCTCGCGTCCTCGTTCGAGGCCGCCGCGCCCCGCCGTCGGGCGCCCACCACGACGCCGGCACTCGTCGCCGGCCGTGCGCCGCGTCCCACGGTGAAGACGCTCACCGTGACCGACGCCGGCACGGTGGTGCAGGCGCGCGTGGAACTCGACGCCGTGCGTAACGAACTACGCTGGCAGGCCCGCGTGGTCGCGGGTGCGCCCAACGTATCGGCACTCGTCTTCCGCCGCCGCGGAGGCCGGGTATTCACGTCGGTGGCCACCGCCACGGTGCCGGCGCAGCGCGTCGTCGTGCCCGACAGCGCGCAGCGCGTCGTGGCGCGACTGCTCGGGCCGGAGATGCGTACGGCCTCGGGCACCCTCACGCTCACCCACGCGGACCGATCCGCGCTGGCAGCGGGGACATTCACGCTGGCGCTGTACACGGCGAAGAACCGGCAGACCGAAATCACGGTGCGGTGACATCGGCGGCGTCAGACCCGAGCGGTGAGCATCGGAGGTGAGGGGTGAGAATGAGAGGTGAGATCTCAGAGCGACGCCTTGTACGCCGCCGCAAACTTCCCCACATCCGATTCGCGCATCGCGCAGATCCCCACGCGCAGCCCTTCCGGCAGCGGAATCACGAACACGTGGTGCGTCTGCATGCGCTCGCACGTGGCGAACGGATCCGCGCCCCCGTCGAGCGTCACGAAGAAGCCACCGTCGTAGGCGCATCCCGGCAACCCTTCCGCCTTGAGCGCGGCATCCAGTGCCGTGGCCCGGCGGGCCAGCAGGGTGCGCCACGCCGCGTGCTCCGTTTCGAGCGCCGCCTGCAGCGCCGAGTCCTTGCTGATGCGATTGAGCACGCTCATGGGCGCGCGCGCGCAGTTGCTCCAGGTGCCCCGGCAGCTCGTGATGAGCGCGCCGTGCAGCGCCGCATCGGTCGTCCACGGAAACACCAGCGCGCCCGCGCGCGCACCGTACAGCGTGTACGCCTTGCTCAGGCTCAGGCACGCGCCCACCAGCACGTTCCCCTCGGCCCCGAAGGCGGCGTAGTCGTCGAGTGCGTCGCGCACCTGCTGCGGGTCGCGCGCGTAGTCGAGGTACGCGAGGTCGAGAATGAGCGAGACCGGCCCCTGGCTCGACACGTCACGCAGCATCTCCAGCAGCGCCAGGCGATCGGCCCGGCTGAAGCTGCGCCCCGTGGGGTTGTGGCACGGGTCGTTGAGCCAGAGCACGAGGCGCCCCTGGGCATCGAGCGTGTCGCGGCACGCCGCCTCCCACATGCCAATGTCGATGCCCGTCGTCACGTCGGGATACGGCACTGTGTGGAGCGGCATGCCTACCTCGGCGGCGAGCGTGCTGTACGGCCCCCAGTAGGGCGCAGCGGTGAGCACCGTGTTGCCGCGATCCAGCAGGTTCTTGAGCGTGAGCGCCAGGGCGCCCGACCCACCGGGCGTGGCCACCCCCACCCCGATGCTCGTGAGCGTTGGCCAGTGCCGCTGCACGAGGTTCAGCAGATACGTGGGGTCACCGCCAATGGGCGCGTAGGGCGCCACCTCGGCGCTCGCCAGCTGCTTCCACTGCGCCATGACCGTGTCCAGCACCACGAGTTTTCCCGCATCGTCATACAGCGCGCCAATGGTGGCGTTGATGACCGCGGCCCCCTCAGCGGCCCGCTTCTGCGCGCGACCGTTGAGGGTGAAGATCAGGTCGTCGCCGGCAAAATCACGGCGCGTGGGCAGGAGATGAGCAGTAGCGTCCATGCCGAAAATCTAGCCCCAGCTCTGACCCCAGCTCTGACCCCAGCTCTGACCCCAGCTCTGACCCCAGCTCCGACCCCGGCCCCGACCCCAGCTCCGACCCCGGCCCCGACCCCACCTCCGACCCCGACCCCAGCCCCGACTACCACTGCTGCCCGAAGCCGAGCAGCAGCGTCCACGCCGCAGCCTGGTCCACCGGGCGCGTGACCCCCGCGAACAGACCGTTCCCGAAGAACCGGAACCCCGCGGTCACACTGGCCCGGATCCGCTCCGTGGGACGCGCCACCGGCGCCCGCGACGCCAGCAGCCGCGGATCGTAGAAGCGATCGAGGCGGTTGATGGCCTCGCGCGCCGCGGTGGTCGGGGCGTCCGCCCACCCGCTCTGAACGCCAACGCTGAACCCCGGCGCAATCGCCGGCAGAAACAGCGTCTTCACGCGAATCGGATTGCGCAGGAAGGGGCTGGTGTATTGCAGCGACCCGCGCAGCGCCGCGGCCCGCGACCCGGCAAACTCCTTGTCGGCGTACGATGGCAGGTTCTGGAAACGCCCCAGCTCGAACAGCTGCTGCGGCGGGATCCGCGCCCCGGTCACGACCCCCACGTCACCCCGCCCCAGCAGAATGAACGGACCAAGCGGACGCCGCCCGCTGATGCGCAGCTCGGTGCGCTGGTACGACAGCGTACCATCACCGCGCTCGTAGTACAGCCGCCCCCCCAGCCCCGGCTTCACGAACTCGGCGGCCACATCCGGGTGCCACTCGATCGTGGCCGCACTCCTCAGGTAGCCGCCTTCGTCCACCCCCTGATTCTGCCGGAACGACTCCCCGCCAAACGGGCCACGCACGTACTGGCTGGGGCGCCACCGGTCATCAGCGTACCCCACATCCCCGCGCAGCAACCACCGGCGCGCCCCGATGCGTCGCAGCGCGGAGACCGCCGCGAAGTTGCGCGACACGTAGTCGTACGAATCGAGCGAGGCGAGCACCGCCGACGAGTTGCCGGAGTCGAAGGGCGCGCGGAAATCGTTGGTGATATCCATCGAGCGGCCACCACGCAGCTCCCACGTCCACGGACCGCGCGTACGCTCCACGCTGACCCGTCCCCGCACGGTCTGCTCGGCCCACGCGTACCCCGCGTTGCCGCGCACCACCACGCCCGGCGCCAGATCACGCAGCGCCACCTTGCCGCCGACCCCCGTAAAGAGCCCTTCCACGCGATTGAAGTGGATCACGTCGGCGGCGCGCTGGGGTGTGAGGTCGAAGCGCGGGGCCCCGGTAGGACGCCAGCGATCGGGCGCGATGTCCTGAAAGTCATCGGCGTGCATTCCCTCGGTGATCACGCCCAACCCGTTGCGCCACGACCCGAAACGGGTGAGGGAATCGGCCGGAGCATAGAACACCGGGCGCCGCGCCAGCGCCCGCAGCGAGTCCGCCGTGGCCAGCGTCTCCGCCGAGAGCGTCGTGTCGTTCACTTCCATATCGGCGAAGCGCGACACGATGCGGACGATGGCCCGCTGGTCCCCGAGCACGGGCAGGCTGGCCTGCAGTTCAATGCGCTGTTTCGCCGGCAGCCAGTATTGTCCCAGGCGCTCGCCATTCTCGTACTCCACGAACGCCACGGCGTCGGCCAGCGTGCGCGCCAGCACCGAGCGGCGCGTGCCCGTGCGCACGAAGTAGCCGCGCAATCGCACCAGCGTGCCGCGCGACGCGTCGAGATCCATCTCGCCGTCGAAGAGCACCACCTTGTCGGTGATCCCCTCCCGCGGCTGTACGCGCACGTGGGCGATGGGAATGCGGCGATCTCCCGCCTGCATCACGACGACCGTGTCACCACCGCTGTAGTCGTAGTAGCGATCGCGATCGGTGGCCAGCGGATGCACCGCCGGCAGCGTGTCGGTGCCGTCACGCCCACGCGACACGGCCGCGGCCTGCCCACGTGACTCGGAGGAGCGCGGCCGCACCCGCAGCCGATTGCCGTAGAGCGAGGGGTTCAGCCACCCGGTCTGGAACAGCGACAGCATGGAGACGTTCGCCCCCAGCTGCTGCGATCGGTAGCCGACCACCCGCTGATCGTAGGCCCCGGTACGGTTCCACTTGAGGCGACTCGCCACCTGCTCGATGGCGGCCACCGCCTCCGTGCCTTCCTCGCGGCGCAGCAGGATGGCGATCTCCGTCTCCACCGCCGCCCTGTACGAGATCAGGTCGGCGGGAAGCCGGTTGTTCCGGCTTGCCTCGTCGAGCAGCTGCCGCAGCGCCGGCGGCAGCGGCGGCGCCCCGGGTGCTGCCTGCGCGGACACCACGGCCGGCGTGACGACCATGACCAGCAGGGCACCGACCCGCGCGCCAAGCGAAAAGACCCGCGCGGCCAGGATCCGGGCGGCGCCACCGACAGTTCGTGAATGAGGCATACGGCACGTCGTACGCCAGAGGCCGGTCCGAAGTTGCAACGCCCGCCTGTCCGGCTACGCCCCGTGCTGGCGCAGCATCGCCACATACTCCTCGGCGGTCCCCCAGTCGTGCATGGCATCCTCCAGGGCGTCGCGGGCTTCGTCGAGCGACTTGCCCATGGCGGCCGCCTTCTTCACCCCGGCCGGCGTGTCGTACAGCGACGCATCGTCCAGCTGCGCGGTGAGCTCGGCGATCTTGCCTTCCAGCACACTCACCCGCAGCTCCGCATCGGCCAGCGCCTTCTCGGCGGCCCGCCGCAACTTCTTCGGGTCACCCCCGGCCGCCTTCTCCCGCTCGCGCTGGTCGCGTTCCCGGTCGCGCTGCTTCACCGCGCGCTCCGCCTCCCGGCGATCATCCGCGCGTGCCTGCTTCGCCTCCTGCTGCAGGCGCTCGGCGCGCATCGCCTCCCATTCCACGAAGGGGCCGGGAAAGATCTGCAGCTGGCCCTGACGCAGCTCCCACACCTGGGTGGCCAGTCCGCGCAGCACGGCCCGGTCGTGGCTCACGATGAGCACACTCCCGTCGTACTCCTCGACGGCGTCTTCGAGCACTTCGATGCTTTCCACGTCGAGGTGATTGGTGGGCTCGTCGAGGATGAGCAGGTTGTTCGTGCTGAGCGTGAGCAGCGCCATGGCCACGCGCGCGCGTTCGCCGCCTGACAGCGTACCGATCGTGCGCTGCACCTCATCACCACTGAAGCCGAACCGCCCCAGGTGCCCCTGCACCTGACGACGCTCCCAGAGGGGCCGCTCGTTGGCAATGGCGTCGTAGATGGTGCGGTCGAGGGGGAGATGCCCCACGTCCTGCCGGTAGTACGCCACGGAGGTGCTGGGGCCCACCTTCACCTCACCGGCCAGCGGCGGCATCTCGCCCAGCAGCGTCTTGATGAGCGTGCTCTTGCCGGCGCCGTTGGGGCCCACCAGCGCCACGACCTCGTTGCGCTCCAGCACCACCGCCACGTCGCGTACGAGGGCCCGTGGGCCATCGGCCGTGGGGACGCCAACGGTCACGTCCTTGGCTTCGATCACCCGGTCGCCGCTGCGTGTGCCGGCGTCGAGGCGCAGGGCCATCACGCCGTCGGCGCCAATGGGCGCGGAAAGGCGGGGCATGCGGGCCAGCAGCTTGCGGCGCCCCTTGGCCTGGCGCGTGTTCTGCCCTGCCAGATTGCGGGCGATGTAGTCCATCTCCGACGCGATCTTGTTCTGCTGCTTGTCGAACTGTCGCTGCTGGGCCAGTCGCCGCTCCTCGCGCTGCTGCACGAAGCTTTCGTAGCCGCCCGTGTACGCGAAGGCCGTGCCCCCCTCGAAGTGCAGCACATGATCGGCAATCGCGTTGAGGAACGCGCGATCGTGACTGATGCACAGCACCGTCTTCTCGGTGCTCGCCAGATACCCCTCCAGCCACGCCGTCGTATCGAGGTCGAGGTGGTTGGTGGGTTCGTCGAGGATGTACAGGTCGGCGGGCGTGGCCAGCTGCCGCGCCAGCGCCACACGCCCTCGTTCGCCGCCGCTCAGGGTGCCGATGCGCGTGGTGCGCGCCATCTGGGGATCGAAGGCCACGCCCATGAGAATCGCGTCCACCTTCGACGCCATTTCGTAGCCCCCCTCGCGCTCGAACCGTTCGAGGTCGCGGCCGTACTTCTCCATGGCCGCCTCGCTATGGTCGTGCTCGAGATTGGCGGCCTGGTGGGCCAGGGCGTGCTCGAGCGCACGCAGGTCACCAAAGGCATCCGCCACGATGTCCCACAGGCTCTGGTCGCTGGGAAAGCGGCGATGCTGATCCATGAGCGCCACGCGCAGCCCCGGCGTGCGCGCCACACTGCCCCGCGTGGGCTGCAGGTCCCCGGTCATGAGGCGCACGAGGGTGGATTTGCCGGTCCCGTTACGCCCCACCACCGCCCACCGCTCACCCGCGGCCACCGTGAAGGAGATGTCGCGGAAGATTTCCGAGGCGCCGAATTCGACACCGACGTTACCGAGGGAGATGAGCGTCATGCTACAGAGTAATCGCCCACCCGCGGATCACCGCCGCCGCCGCCCGCAGACGCTCGCACTCCGGTGGGCTCCATTCATGAATCCGTTTCACGAAGCGCCAGGCACCAAGCCGGTCACGCCAGCCCAGGGCGAAGTCGCCGAAACGCGGGAGCGTGACCAACAGCAGCACGGCCCAGAGCGGCGACCAGCCGGCAACCGCCAGCCCCACGGCGGCCAGCAGGGCCACCACGAGCCACCAGAGCAGGACGAGGTACAGCCCGGGCACGAAGCAACCGGCCACCAGATCCACCCGCGCCTTGGCCCGCCGGGCGGAGAGCGCGTGCACGAGCGGCAACACGGGCGCATGGACGGCCCAGCCGATGGCGGCGACCGGTACCGCCAACCCGAGGGCAATGCTCGGCACCGGCGCGCCAGCCGGGTGCACGCCGAGCGCATGGAGCAGCCGGGCATGGTCCACGGCCGACGTGCCAATGCCGCCAGCCCGCTCAACGGCGGCCGCGAGGGCGTGGGCGGCGGTTCGGATGTGAACCGCCAGGGGGCTGGGACCATCGCCATGGGCATCGGCGGCCATCGCCGAGGCGGCGGGTACCAGACCAGGCGCCGCGCCCAAGGGGTCGCGCGGAGCACGAAGGGCGGCCGCCGCCGCCACGATTTCGTCGCGGGTGGCGCCCTCCTCCCAGCTCTCCGCGTTGCGGGTGACCGCACGGATGCTCTCCCCCAGCCGCTCGGTCAGCGCACTGGGCCCCCGTTGGTCGGCTGGCTGACTCGCCAACCACGCGCGCACCCCCCACGGGGTGCCAAGCACCGTCAGCAGGTCGCTGCGCCAGCGGCGCGGCGCCTCGTACTGATGGCCGAACGGCACAATGGTGACATCATTTTCCGCAGCAGCATCGAGATGGTCCAGCACCATCTTCGCGACACCTGTGCGCAGACGGCCAATCTGTGGCACGTCATGCACGCCGCCTTCGGGAAACACTTCCACCACCTCGCCCGCGGCCAACGCGGCCAGCACGGCGTCGGTCGCCGCCTGGTTCACCGCCGCCAGGTCCACCCCCTCGGCCTTCATTTTCCGCGCGTCGCGCACGCGCGCCACCGGAATCACCGCCATCGCCTCGTACATCGCCTTCGCCATGGCGTTGCTGGTCACCGACACCGTGGCGATGTAGCGCGGGTGGCGCGGCGACAAGTACAGCCCCGCGATGACATCGGGGAGGTCGTTCGGGTGATTACCGGCCAGCAGCACCGGACCACTGAGCGGCACGGCACCGTACCCCACCACCCGGTGCTCGCGGTAGAACCAGCGCAGGCAGCGCCCCGACACCCAGTAGACGACCCGACGGAAGAGCATGCGGGCAGCATACACACCCACCCCCAGCGACGCCATGTGGTGCTCCCGGCCTGCACCACACGCGCACCCGACAGCTGGAGAAACCGGCAACCCGTGCTGCCCCCGGCGTGACGAAGTTCCGGGTGCACGGCGCCCCCTGTGACGTTTCCCCCGTTCCCCGGGTTACTGGCTGTGCACCCACCACACACCGACCACCCCGCCGCCATCGACGCCGCACTGGTCCGCCAGGTGCTGAGCGGACGCGCCGAGGCGTTCGCGGCGCTCGTGGACCGGCATCACGCGCGCTGTCTCCGGCTGGCCACGCACCTGCTGGCCGACTCCGACGACGCAGAGGACGTGGTGCAGGAGGTGTTCGTGCGCGCCTACCGGCATCTGGGCAACTACCGGGAGCGCGACAAGTTCGGCGCCTGGCTCACGCGCATCCTGGTGAACCAATGCCGCACGCGGGCCAGTCGGAACGCGCGCTACGTGGCGCTCGACCCCGCCGTACACACCGCCGAGCTGGTGGTAAGCGCCGACGACGACGCTTTCGCGCGCCGCGCCGAGCTGGCCCGCGCGATGCAACAGCTGGTGCCCGAGCAGCGCGAAGCCCTCGTGCTGCGCTTCAGCGACGAACTGAGCTACGACGAAATGGCGACGATCACCGGCGTGGGCGTCTCTGCCCTCAAGATGCGCGTGCAGCGCGCCTGTGCCCGTCTCCGAACCCTGCTGACGGAGCGTACTCCCACATGATGTCCGGTCACTTCGCCCCCGAGCACGACCCCGTGGGGACTGGCCCCCTCCCCGGGTGGATGGGCGATGCGCTGCGGGCGCCGGTGGCCTCGCGCCCCGAAGCCCGCGCGCGCATCATGGCGCAGGTGCGGGCGCTCCCGGCGCCGCGCCGGCTCTCCGTGCCGCTGGGCCAGCAGGCGTCGCGCTGGCGCCGCCGTGGTTCACTCAGCGGACTGGGGGGGGCGCTGCTCGCCGCGCTGCTCACGATTGCCGTTGGCGTGCGACAGGGTGACCGTCATGCGCTGGCGCAGCGCGTCCACCCCACCGCGATCATCGTGGGCGACAGTGCCGTACCCGTGCGCGGGGCCGACTCGCTCGCGGCCATCGTGGGCGGTCGCCTGCTCGACACCATGAAGGTGGTGGACTACGTGGTGCGGGGCGCCAACGTGCAGCGCGCACACGTGCAGCACGCCGTGCGGGACCCGCGCGCCAAGGACGCACACCCGGTCCCCTTCCACCCCACCCGGCTCACCCGCGTCTCCGCCAACGAATGGCGCGTCCGGGCGCTATTGCCGCGCGATGCGGTGGCGGTATCGTTCAGCGTCAACGACCTCACGCTCGATCCCGTGCCGGTGCGTACGGGGAGTGCCACGCTCTAGTTGGCATTCCCGGCGGCTGGCGGGGCACGACGCGCTCCCCGCCGACCGCCGCTCGCATGGCCAGCGTCTCGCCTTCGTTCGACCCCATCCGTTTCCTGCGCAGCGAACTCCGTCGTTCGCTTCACGGACCCGCCTGGCACGGCCCGGCACTGCTCGAGGCGCTGCGTCACACGACGTACGACGAGGCCATCGTGCACCCCGTTGGCGAGGCGCACGGGGTGGCCGAGATCGCCGTGCACTGCGCCGCCTGGCTCGAAGAAGTGGCGCGGCGACTTGATGGCAGTGCCCCCCTCATGCCCGCGCGCGGCGATTGGTGCGTGGCCAGCAGCTTCAGCCGCGCCGACTGGGAACAGGCCCTGCGGGATGTGGAAGCCGCCGGCAACGCACTCGATGCGCACCTGGCCGCCTTGCCCCCCGAACGCCTGCTGGCCATCTGCGGCGAGAACGATACGCACGACGCCCCACTCGGCAGTGGCGTGCGCTTTGCTTCCATGATCAACGGCGTGATCCAGCACAACGTGTATCACGCCGGACAAGTGGTCATGCTCACCAAGGCGCTGCGCGACTAGCGCCCTGCTCTCTCACACTCCCCTCCCTCTCGCACACATGCTTTCCCCCATCGTGGCCGGCGTCTGGCGCATGGCCTCCTGGAACTGGTCACCGCCGGAACGGCTGCGCTGGATCGAGCAGTGTCTCGAGCTTGGTGTCACCAGCTTCGACCACGCCGACATCTATGGCGGGTACGCCGTCGAAGCGCTGTTCGGCGACGCGCTGGCACTCTCGCCGGCGCTTCGGCAACGGATGCAACTGGTCACCAAGTGCGGCATCCAGCTGCGCGACGCCGCGCGCCCCGCCACCCGCATCAAGCACTACGACACGTCGGCGCGGCACATCGTGCGCAGCGTGGAGCAGAGTCTCGTGCTGCTGCGCACCGACACCATCGACCTCCTGCTGCTGCATCGCCCCGATCCGCTCATGGACGCCGACGAGGTGGCCTCGGCCTTCGAGCAGCTGCGCACCCAGGGCAAGGTGCAGGCGTTCGGGGTGTCCAACTACACGCCGGCACAGTACGAGCTGCTGCAGGCGCGCACCCCGCTGGCAACCAATCAGGTGGAGTGCCATCCGCTGCACCGGGCTCCCCTCTTCGACGGCACCTTCGACCAGGCGCAGCGGCTGCGCGCGCGTCCCATGATCTGGTCACCGCTGGGCGGGGGGGCGCTGTTCACGAGCAACGCCGAGGAGGCGATGCGTGTGCGCGGCGTACTCACGAGCATCGGCGCACAGTACGGCGTATCCGCCGCCACCATCGCCTTCGCCTGGCTGCTGCGTCTCCCCTGTCACCCCCACCCCATTACCGGCTCACGCCGCATCGAGGCGATGGCAGAAGCCGTGGCCGCCACGCGCATCTCCCTCGACGTGCAGGAATGGACGGAGATCCTCGTGGCGGCCACCGGCGCGGACGTGCCATGAGCAACCGCGAGCGGGCCGCTGCAGGCAGGAAGCGGGGAGCAGGGAGCGGGACGGCACACGATGTGTGCTCCCTGGCGCTGCTCTGCACCGTGGCTCTGGCGCCCGCCGGCGCTCAGCAGGCCCCCCTTGGTGGATGGCCGCAGCATTCGCGCGCGCGCCCCGCCCCGCCGGTGGTGACGCCGGGGCCGTACGTGCAGGCACTGCCGCCAAAGGACGCGGTCGTTCTGTTCGACGGCAGCACGCTCGATCGGTTCATGATGAGCGACAGCAGCCGCGCGACGTGGCGCATTGCCGACGGCGCGCTGGAGGTGGTGCCGGGCACCGGCACCCTCATGACCCGCGAGGCCTTCGGTGATGTGCAGCTGCACATCGAGTGGATGGCTCCCAACCCGCCGCGCGGCCGAGATCAGGATCGCGGCAACAGCGGCGTGTTCTTCGGCGGCGGCCGCTACGAAGTGCAGGTCCTCGATTCGTATCGCAACGCCACCTACCCCGACGGGCAGGCGGCGGCGCTGTATGGGCAGTTTCCGCCGCTCGTGAACGCGAGTCGCCCACCGGGCGAGTGGCAGACGTACGACATCACCTATCGTCGCCCGCGCTTCGCCCGGGGCGGCGCGCTGCTGTCGCCGGCCACCCTCACGGTGGTGCACAACGGCGTGCTCGTACAGGACCATCGCGCGCTCGTTGGCCCCACCACCAACGGGACGCGTGCGCCGTACGAACGGCACGAGGATCGCCTGCCGCTCATGCTGCAGGACCACGACCATCCGGTGCGCTTCCGCAACATCTGGCTGCGCCACCTCGAACCGCTCGCCGACGAGACGGTGCAGTACCGCATGCCGCAGGGGGATGTTTTTCGCGCCTTGCCCACCACGCCGGCCATCACGGCGGCGCAGGCGGCCCTTGGCAACGACTGGGGAAACACCGACAAGGTCATCGCACTCGGGGTGGCCCAGTCCGGCGCCCGGCAGTTCCGCGAGGCCATTGCCACCTTCACCCGCGGCCTGCAGAACCTTTCGGCAACGCAGCGACCCAAGGAGGCCGCCATGCTGCTGCGTTGGCGAGGACACCGGTACCTGTCGGTGCGGGAGTTCGTGCGCGCCAACGCCGATCTCACCCGCGCCCTGCAGCTCGACGGCACCAACTACGGCGCGCTCTTCCATTTGGGCGTGCTGCGCTTCCGCGAAGGGCGTCATACCGACGCCGCCGCGCTCTTCGCGCGCGCCCAACCCCTCGCGCCCGATGGCGGCGAACGCGCCGGCAGCACCGACTGGTTGTACATGTCGCTCGCCCGGGCCGGCCGACTCGACGAGGCGAACGCGATGCTCGCGAGGCGCATCGATCAGCAGCCCGATGCCAGGCCCGCGCCGCCAGGCTACGCGTACCTGTCGCGCCTCAGGCTGTATCGCGGGGAAATCACGCCGGAACAGCTCATCACGGACAACGAGTCCGACGAGGTGAACCTGTCCACGCTCGCCTACGGCGTGGGCAACTGGTATTTCGTGCAGGGCGACACCGCGAACGCACGCCGCGCGTGGGAACGGGCCGTCAGCAGTGGCGGCTGGCCCGGCTTCGGCTTCAACGTGGCCGAGGCGGAGTTGAATCGGCTGGATGGCGCGATGCGCGCGGGGGCGGGGTCGCGGGGTCGGCGAACCGCAGACGGCAGACGGCAGGAACTACAGTAAGCAGACGGGAGGAGTGCGGTACAACAATACGGGGGCGGCCGCTTTGCGGCGCCCCCGATTTCCTTGGCGGGTGGGATATCGGCGGGAGCGCGCAGCGCGTGCCGCCGAGTGGTTTTTCCGCACCCCTGCCGTCTGCGCCCTGTCGTTCCTGCCGACTGCCGTCTGCTGTTGTTTCACCCACCTCCGCCAGCACCCACACGCCCATCACCCCAGCCACTCCTTGAACAGCTTCTCGTCCACCCCCACGCACAGCTTGTTCTGCAGGCGCACCAGGGGCTGCTTCAGCAAATACGGTTCCTCGGCCAGGATACTCAGCCACTTCTCCTCGCCGTAAAGCGCCGTCCGCAGCCCCAGGTCGGCGAACCGCTTCGACTCCCGGTCGAGGATGGCCTCCACGCCGAACTTCTGCGCGAACCGCTTCAGCTCCCCCAGCGACGCCGCACGCTCGGCCAGATCCACGAAGTGGGTCTTCACCCGGCGCTCGGCGAAGAAGCGCAGCGCCTTCCGGGTGTCGGCGCTCTTCTTTGTCCCAAAGATCTGGACCTGCAGGTCGGCTGGCGGCATAGGCACCACAACAAGGAATGGACGCGGCGACACATACGCCGCCATGGCACCCATGAAACATGGGGTTTCCCCCGGACGTATCAACTCAGTGCCCAGCTTGCCGTCCGGGCCCCTCACCATCCCTTGTCCCCTTCCAGCCAATGCCGTCCTTTCTGTCCCGCTCGTCCTTCCGTGTCCGATGGATCGCCCCGGCCGCGGGAACGCTGGCCACCTCGCTGGCGCTGGCCACCGCGGCCACCGCGCAACAGCCCGCCCCAGCCGCCGGCAGCGCCCGCCCGGTGGCGGCCGCCGCGGCGCGCAGCGCGCCGGAGAAGGTGACCACCGTGGAGGGGATTACCGAGTACCGCCTGGCCAACGGCCTCAAGGTGCTGCTCTTCCCCGACCCGTCGCGCCCCACCGTGACCGTGAACATCACGTACCTCGTGGGGTCACGCCACGAAGGCTACGGTGAGACGGGCATGGCGCACCTGCTCGAACATCTCGTGTTCAAGGGGAGCACGCGCCACAAGGACATTCCCAAGGAGCTGAGCGAGCGCGGCGCGCGCCCCAACGGCACCACGTGGTACGATCGCACCAACTACTTCGAGACGGTGGCGGCCACCGACGACAACCTCGCCTGGGCGCTCGATCTCGAAGCCGACCGCATGGTGAACTCGTTCATCGCCAAGAAGGACCTCGACAGCGAGTTCAGCGTGGTGCGCAACGAATTCGAGATCGGCGAGAACAGCCCGGGGCGCGTCCTGCTCGAGCGCATCATGAGCACCGCGTTCCTCTGGCACAACTACGGCAAGAGCACCATTGGCGCCCGCAGCGACGTGGAAGGCGTGCCCATTGAGCGGCTCAAGGCGTTCTACCAGAAGTACTACCAGCCCGACAACGCCGTGCTCGTGGTCGCCGGCAAATTCGACGAGGCGAAGACGCTGCGCCTCATCCAGCAGAAGTTCGGTACCATTCCCAAGCCGGTGCGCTCGCTCGCCAAGGGCAACCTGCTCTACCCCACCTACACGCGTGAGCCCGTGCAGGACGGCGAGCGGCTGGTGACGCTCAAGCGCGTGGGCGACGAACAGCTGGTGGGCGTGGCGTACCACGTGCCGGCGCTGGCGCACGCCGACAATCCCGCCGTGCAGGTGCTGGCGGGCGTGCTGGGTGAGCGGCCCAACGGCCGCCTGTACAAGGCGCTCGTGGAGAGCAAGCTGGCCGCCGGGGCGAGTGCCTTCACCTTCGACCTCAAGGAGCCGGGGCTGCTGCTCGGCCAGGCCAACCTGCGCGTCGAGCAGAATCTCGACACCGCGCGCGCGGTCATGCTGCGCACCATCGACGAGGTGGTGACCAACGCCCCGACCGATGACGAAGTGAACCGCGTGAAGGCGGCGCTGCTCAAGCAGGTGGAGCAGCTGCTCGCCGATCCCGACCAGGTGGGGCTCACGCTCACCGAGTACGAGGCGTCGGGCGACTGGCGTCTCTTCTTCCTCACGCGTGACCGCATCGAGAAGGTCACCGCCGCCGACGTGCAGCGCGTGGCCAAGGCCTACCTCAAGCCGGACAACCGCACCGTGGGGCTGTTCGTGCCCACCAAGGCCCCCGATCGCGCCGAGATTCCCGAAGCACTGAATGCCTCGGAGCTCATGGCGGGGTACAAGGGGCGGGCAGCCGTGGCGGCCGGCGAAACGTTCGACGCCACGCCGGCCAACCTCGACAAGCGTACGCGTCGCGTGAAGCTCCCCAACGGCATGTGGCTGACGCTGCTCCCCAAGAGCACGCGCGGGGCCAACATCTACGGCGATCTCGTCCTGCGCCATGGCGCGCTCGAGTCCCTGCAGAACCGCGCCGTGGCGGGGCAGCTGGTGGGGGCCATGTACAACCGCGGCACCACGCTGCGCTCACGCCTGGCCATCAAGGACACGCTCGACAAGCTCAAGGCCACCGTAACCCTTGGCAACACCGGCAGCAGCAGCACCGCCAGTCTGCAGGTCAAGCGCGAGCAGCTCGCGCCCACGCTGCGGCTGGTGGCCGAAATGCTGCAGAAGCCGGCGTTCGACAGCACCGAGTTCGAGCAGTTGCGCACGCAGCAGCTGGCCGCCATCGAGGCCGGCAAGAGCGAGCCGCAGGCCATTGCCGTGACCGCCTTCCAGCGTCGGTTGCGCACGCTTCCCAAGGGGCACCCGGAGTACACGCCCACCATCGAGGAGTCGATCGAGGCGCTCAAGAGCGTCACGCGCGCCGACCTCGTGAAGTACCACGCCGACTTCGCCGGTGCACAGGCCGGTGACCTCGCCCTGGTGGGTGACTTCGACCCGGACAGCGTAATCACGCTGGCGCGCGAGCTGTTCGGCACGTGGACCGCCAAGTCCCCGTGGAAGCCACTGCCGCGTCAGTTCGCCGCCACCGACAGCGCCACGCAGGTCTTCGAAACGCCCGACAAGCAGAACGCCATGTTCGTGGCCGGGCAGACGTTCCCGCTCAGCGACACTGATCCGGACTACGCCGCCATGACCATCGGGGCGCAGATCATGGGCGGCGGGTTCCTCAAGAGCCGCATGGCCGATCGCATGCGCCAGAAGGACGGCGTGAGCTACGCCGTGGGGTCGCAGTTCTCGGCGCGCCCGATGGACAGGGAGGCGTTCGCCCTCACGTTCGCGCTCTATGCGCCGCAGAACGTGGACAAGGTGGTGACCGGCTTCAGGGAAGAACTCGCCAAGCTGATCGCCGAGGGCGTGACGCAGGAGGAGCTCGACCAGGCGCGGCAGGGGTGGCTGCGCGAGCAGCAGCAGCAGTTCGCCAACGACAACGAAGTGGCCAGCACGCTCGTGGTGCACCGCCGCTGGGAGCGCAGCTACACCACGTACGAGGCGAAGCTGGCCGAGCAGATCGGCAAGCTCAGCGTGGCCGACGTGAACGCCGCGCTGCGCAAGTATCTCGACCCCGCCAAGACCTTCATCGTGCGCGCGGGAGATTTCGAGGGCGCGAAGAAGAAGAAGGCGGAAGAAGAGGCGAAGAAGAAGGAGGCGGCGAAGAAGGGGTGACGACGTGGGTGACGGCGGCAACTGCTGACGACGTTTGCCAGCAGACGGCAGACGGCAGGAACCACAGCACGCAGTGAGCAGGAATTCGGAAGAACAACACGGGAGCCAGCGCTGCGCGCGGCTCCCGATATCCACCCGCCAAGGAAATCGGGCGCCCCGCGAAGCGGTGGCGCCCGTTTTT
>NZ_JAJTHI010000016.1 GCF_021298855.1 Gemmatimonas sp. | reverse complement strand
CGCACCGGCACTTCGGCGTGGTTCACACTGCCGGTCTTGGCAATGCGCTCCATGAGCTCGTCGCTGTACCAGCCTTCAGCCTTGGCGATGGCCACGAAGTCTTCGTTCACATCGGGCATCATCACGCCGGCCTGGTTGCGCATGAACGCCACCGCGAACAGCGGCTCCAGCCCCGAGCTGCACCCGGCAATGATGGAAATGGTGCCCGTGGGCGCCACCGTGGTCACGTTGCAGTTGCGCAGCAGCTGCATGGGGCGAATGCGCTGCCCGTTGGCATCACGCGCACACGTGTCGTCGGGGCCCCAGATGGAGCGCGCCCACTCGGGGAAGGCGCCACGCTCCTTGGCCAGCCGCTCGCTTTCCTTCTTGCCCTCGACGTCGAGGAACTCCATGACCTTGCGCCCCATCTCCACCCCTTCCGGGCTGTCGTAGGGAATGCCCAGCCGCACGAGCATGTCGGCGAAGCCCATCACGCCCAGGCCGATGCGCCGGATACGCTTGCTCAGCGCGTCGATTTCGGGGAGCGGATACTGGTTGACGTCGATGATGTTGTCGAGGAAATGCGTGCTGAGCGCGATGTCGCGCCGCATGGCGTCCCAGTCCACCACGCCGTGCTGCACGTAGTGCCCCACATTCACCGACCCCAGGTTGCACACGTCGTAGGCCAGCAGCGGCTGCTCACCACAGTTGTGCACCACGAAGCCGTTGCCAATAAACGAGTGCGTGAGCGGCTCCGTAAGGTCGTACACCATCTCTTCACCGGCCGGCACCAGGGAGGCGAAGCGGGCCGTGAAGCTCTCACGGTACGGGCCGCGCGCGCCGTAGCTGGCGAGACGCTGCACCAGTGCGTTGTTCTTGGCCTTCGTGAGGAATCCGATCTCTTCCGCGAAGCGCAGCACGTTGTCGCGGGAGATCACCAGATCGTGATCGGCCTGGCACTCGCTGGCCACGCCGTTGAACTCCACGGTGCGGGCAGCGTGGCGCTCCTGATAGAGGCGGGACGCGATGCCGAAATTGAGCAGCATGCGCTGCACGTCCTGCAGCAACGCCACGGATACGCTGGTGAGGCGCACGCTTACGCCTTTGGCCACCGTGCCGCTCACATGGCCATCAGCGGAAAAGAGCGCCTGCAGGAAGCCCTGCTGCATGCTTTCGCTGCCAGCGAGCACCGCGGCCGGTACACGATCGAGTTTGGTTTCTGCCGTCACACCGAACCGTTCGGCCACCATCGCGCGCAAGCGGGCGCTGCTCACTGTCGCCATCTCGCGCGATGGAATCTCCACCACACCCACCGCGCGGCCCGCGCCATCGCCAACGCCCAGCATGTCGTTCACGTCGCGCGCGAATGACGGGGCCACTTCACGGTCGCTGCCCCAGAAGCCAAGCACCGCACCATGACCGCTGTCGCCGGTGATGTGCCCATCGGCAATGAGCCACCCCAGCACCCGCCCCTCTTCACTGGTGCCCTGCGTACCGAAGCCACCCTTGGTGTTCTGGATATGCAGCGCGTCCCCTTCACGCAGGTCCTGCGCTTCCACCCAGCCGCGCGCGGTCATGAAGCGGTGGTCGGCAGTGACACGAATCTCGTAGCCTTCGCGAGTGACGACCTTGAACACCGGCTTCACGCCACTCTGAAATGGCACACCGGCCGGCCCCACCTTCCCCGCACTGAACCGCGAGTCGAGCGTGACCGGCATGGCCTCACCGCGCTCACACAGCTGCGCGATGGGCACGAGTCCCTGCGTCGTGCTCACCAGCGTGTCACCGGTGACACACGGGTTCGTCGCCTCGTAATTGCCGAGGTGCGGCACCGGGTTGTAACGGTTGGCCTCGTCGATGAAGAACACGCCGGGCTCACCGGTGCGCCACGCGCCCAGGATCATCGTGTCCCACACGTCGCGGGCACGCAGCTGGCCGCACACCTGACCGTTCGCCGGGTCGATCAGATCGTACTGGCCGTCCGCCTTCACGGCGTCCATGAACTTCGTGGTGATCCCCACCGAGATATTGAAATTGGTGATCTTGGTGAGGTCTTCCTTGGCCTTGATGAACTCCAGCACATCGGGGTGATCGACGCGCAAGATGCCCATGTTGGCGCCACGCCGCGTACCGCCCTGCTTCACCGCGTTCGTGCTGCCATCGTACAGTTCCATGAAGCTCACCGGCCCGCTGGCGACGCCGGTGGTGCTGCGCACCATGCTCCCCTTGGCGCGCAGGCGCGAGAACGAGAAGCCCGTGCCACCGCCGCTCTGGTGAATGAGCGCCATGCTGCGCAGCGTATCGTAAATGCCGCTCTGGCCGTTGCTGAGCGCGTCATCCACCGGCAGCACGAAGCAGGCGGAGAGCTGCCCGAGCGGACGCCCGGCGTTCATGAGGGTGGGCGAGTTGGGCTCGAACCGCCGCTGCGTCATGAGGAAGTAGAACTCCTCGGCCAACGCCTGCACCGCCCCGTCACTGGCCCCGTAGCGGCGGTCGGCCTCGGCCACCACCGTGGCCACGCGCCAGAACATGTCCTCCGGCCGCTCCACCGGTGTGCCGGACTTGTCCTTCACGAGATAGCGCTTTTCGAGCACCGTCCGCGCGTTCGCGGACAGCGTGACCAATCCTTCCGGGGGCGTAGCGGAAAACGACATTCGGCGGGCACCTGGGGTGGGCGGTGACGACGGATCAGCGGAAGCACGACGGTTGAATCCGCACACGCGCGGGTGGCATATGGGGCACGGACAGGCCGTCGGCGGGGCGGTATGGTGCCTCTGTTCGTGAGGCCGCGCAAGTCGCGCGCTAACGTCATGCGAACGCAAGACTTGCATTCCGCACATCACTTTTGTGCGCCCCCCGGGGAGTTGTCCACCGAGCACAGGTTTGTGCGGTCTTCGGCGCGGCCAATGCGGCGGGAGCACCGCCTGTTACGTCACGGGACCGTCGCGACAGTGACGAGCATCATCTGCAAGTGATTCACCGGCAACCACTTGAAATTGCCAGTCGAGCGTGTCGCGCTGCAGCATACCGTCAGCATGACGCCAACCACCTTTGTGATGGATTCTGGCTGCCTCCACGGTCCGGCCGGGGCCGCTTGCCTGCTTTCGCAAACGGCACTGATGGCTTGCCTGCACTCACGTTTGCGGCATGAGCGGTGAGACGCGAGACAGCCACGGAGGTTGTCTCTCCCGCTGGTCCCGCCGAGTCAGCCAAGGCGTGGCAGGTCGCCTGACCGATGCCGCTGCGCCAGTTCCACGTAGCGCGCCGCATTGTCGAGGATGCGCAGGCGGGCGCTCTCGTCGAGCGACCGCACCACCTTGGCCGGCACGCCCAGCACCAGGGAGCCGGGCGGAATGACGGTGTTCTCGGTCACTACCGCCCCGGCGCCAATGATGCTCCCGGAGCCGACCCGCACGCCGTTCAGGAGAATGGCCCCCATCCCCACCAGCACGCCGTCCTCCAGCACACTGCCGTGCACGATGGCGCGGTGGCCGATCACCACGTCGTCCCCGACGAGGGTGGGCGTGCCGGGGTCGGCATGAATGACTGCGCCGTCCTGCACGTTGCTGCGCGCGCCAATCACGATGCGCTCCACGTCGCCGCGAATGACCGCCGTGGGCCACACCGAACTGTCGGGGGCCAGGTGCACATCGCCAACGACGACGGCGGTGTCATGAATGAAGGGCGGGTTGGGCATGACTCAGCGACGACGGGGATCGAACACCGGAACATTCCCAAGATAGTAGCGGGTCCACACCACCAGCACGCCACAATCTGCCAGGTCGGTGAACTCGGCGGGGCGCTGCATGGGGCGCACGTATACTTCCATGGCCGCCACCTCGTCCGGTGCCACAATCTCATCGAGGGACAGCCCGTTGGCCACGAAACGGAAGCCGTCGAGGTAGATGACGGGAATGCACTCGCCACCGACACCGCGGAAGTACACGGTGTTGCCGTAGCCCGATCGCATCCCGAGCCGTACACCAGGCACACTCCAGAGTGCGCTCGTGAGGTTGGTGGATGTGCGCTCACGTACAGTGCGCCCGTCCAGAATGGTGCCGAGTCCGCGACGCCAGCGTCGCTCGATTGCTTCCACATCAGCGGGAAGCTTGCGACTCGCGATCACGCGCACCGTGTCGAGCAGTACGCGTGACTTCTCCAGCGTGAAGCCCACGGTAGTAGGTATGGCCGGGCTAAGTTGAACCTTCTGACGAATGGGATCGTACCCAACGGCGCGCACTTCAACCGTCTGGGTTCCACTCGCGGCATCGCTGATCCGGAACACACCACTACTGTCGGTACGTACTACGGTACCGCTCCCGAGCACACGGGCCATGACATTGCCAAGGGGTTGTCCGCCGGCAGTGACTACACGGCCCCGTATCATGCCCTCTCCACGTCTCCAAGGTGCGCTCACCCCATCGCGGCTCACGAGCGACGCACCGCGATCGATCACGAAGTCGGCCACCGTGTATTCAGTGACGGGTACCACGAGTTCGATCACACCGGTGGTGTCGCTCCCAGCGTACGCCAACGCGGTAACCGTACTCCCCTGTGGAACGTTACAAAGCACGAATTGCCCGGCACTGTCCGTGCGGGCCACGCGAGTGACCACCTCACGCTCCATGCGCTTCTTGGCGAACACCCACTCGGGCCACGTGGCTCGCATGGTGGCCGCAACAATCGGGCGTCGTGCCGCTGCATCACGCACATCACCCACAACCACCGCGGTACTATCATCACGTGCCGTCCCGCACAGTGCGCGTGCGAGGGTTACCGCGCTTGGCACGGCGAGCGTCACGTCGATCTCGCCGGCTTCAACGACGTCCACACGTGCCACAGGCGGCTCGAGGCGCAGCGAGTCGAGACGCGGATGCAGGAACGACAACAGCCACGTACCGGTCCGCAATGCCGAAACCTCGAACGTCCCGGTCGCATCGGTGCGCGCATCGATGCCCACTGAGGCGCTGTCGGCGCGGAACACCCGCACCGATGCATTCGCGAGCGGCGCCCGGGCGACACTGTCGAACACCACGCCACGCAAGCGGACGGCAGGCTGGGCCTCCGAACCGTTCGCCAACGCCATCAGGGCGCTGACGATGGCGCCGGACACGACGTTCACTCGCGTACGCATCATTGCAGCTCCAAGCGGAGGCCTGCGGAGAACTCGACGACCTTCAATATATCGTGCACCATGACCTTGGGATAACTGCTCGTCGGAGACACGGAGCCGCGGAGGCACGGAGGATCGGCTATCTCGTGCATTCCAAACTGGGGATCCCAACAGCGGAGCTGTTCTCCGCGTCTCCGTGGCTCCGCGTCTCCTACGAGCAGTTCACCCCAGCAGCCCCACACGAGGCCAGCGGTCAGAAATACCCGCCCAACGTCACGTACACCGTGCCGCCCCGCGCCACGCCCGGTGGCGCCGCATACGGCGCCGCCGCCCCTACCCGCACGCGATACGGCACGTCGTACTGCACCGCCAGGTCGATCACCAGCTCGCCACCGGCGGTGGCAATCCAGCCGTCGCGCACCCCGCGGGGCAGGCAGATCGCCGTATTGCTGCGCAGCCCGGCCGGACACCACGCGCGGGCCGCGTCGCTGAAGAACAGCACGCTGAGCCGGTCACCGTACACGGCCAGCGGACTGGGCAGCCGGCGGAACATGAGCAGCGGCGCGCGATACTCCACCGTGCCGCCCAACGCCCGCGAACCGCGCTGCACCCCGGGCTCGGTACCGCGCACGGGGAACGCGCGCGCCGGGTCGCCCACCGTGACCCCCGGCAGCAGCTCGCTGCGCACCCCGCTGGTGCCCCCCACGCTGAATTCGCTTTGCGTTCGGCGGTCGGTCGCGGCGGCGGCACCGCGCACGGCCAGTACATGCCGGGCATACCCGGGCAACGGCAGCGGCGCGTACGCGCGCCCCGTGACGAGCGTGCGCCACGAGCCCGTCTCACCGGCGCCCTCACGCCAGCGGTAGGTGGTGCTTTGCGACAGGGTCACCCCTTCCTCCACGCTCACGCCGCGCAGCGCGAGACGCGCCGTGCTGACGCTGCTGTTCACGAACACACTCGGGTAGCGCGTGCCGGTACGCAGCAGGGAGTTGGCGGGGCCCAGCACCGAGTCGGCTGCGGCCGCGAAATCGCGCAGCTCGTACTGCGCCCCCACGGTACTGCTCAACGACCAGCGCACCCGCGGCACCACCGCCGTGGCACTCGCCGTGAGGAACCGGCGTCGGCGCGCCACGCTGCCAAGGGTGGCCCCCGCCGGGTTCACCACGCGGAAGGTGCCGTCCCATTCCTGCGAGAAGCTCGCGTCGAACACCGGCACACCCACTCCCGCATAGCGATACGCCGAGAACACATCGGTCTCGCCCGTGCGGGGCGACATGAGCACGTTGGCCTCCCAGGCGTGCCGTTCGAGAATATCCACGCCACTCGTGCTGGCACCGAAGATGGCTTCTCCCTGTCGCCCTTCGCCCACCAGCGGCAGCCAATAGCGTGGCCACAGCTGACGCAGCGGTGCGTACTGACGGCTGCGTGCCGTCATCAGGCGCAGCGAGTCGGCCGCTGGGAGCGGCGCAATGGTGTCGGTCGCGCGCGCGGCATACCAGCCGCCACGTACCGCCGGCCCGGTGGTATCGAGCGCAGCCACCGCCACGTGGAAGCCGTCGCCGCGCTGCAACAGCGCCACGACCCGCTGCCCATCCGGCGAGACGCTGGGTTCGTACACCGCCGTACCGGTCGCCCCGACCACCGTGGCGCTGCTTGCGGTGCGCCATGACGTGGTATCGACATCCGCCACATCGCCACGCGGCGCGGTTTCCACCTGCATGCGCCCGCTGCGATCGCTGGCCCACACCACCCGGTCACCGCGCGGCGTGAACGACGGACTGGCAAAGACCCCCCGCCCGCCGGCCAGCACGCGCCGCATGGTGCCATCGCCGTCCAGCACCACCACCCGCTGCATCCCCCCGGCACCAACTGCACGGCCACGATCTCCTCGCCACTGGCACTCCAGCGCGGTTCGGCCCACCGCTCGCCCGCTCGCCGCGGCACGAGCGGCGTGATGTCCGTGATGCGGGCACCGTGAACGCGCACCCGCACCAGCATGCTGGCGTTCGCGTCGTACTGCACGGCCACCACGGTGCCATCGTGGCGCACGTCGGGCTGCGTCAGTCGGGCGCCCACCGTGAGCCGACGGTCACGCCCCCCGTCGCGCAGGTACAGGTCACTGCGCAGCACGAAGGGGTCACGCCGCTCGAGCTGCGCAAACACCATGGCCGTCAGCGAGGAATCGCGCGGCACGTTCACATCGAGGGCGTTGCGCCACGCCACACGGCGGGCGGCGCCACCAGCCGCGGGGGCCGCGTACAGGCCGGTCACTTCGCGCCCCGTGCTCGCGCTCCACACCAGCGAGTCGTTGCCCAGCCAGCGCGGCGCGGCCACATACCAGCCGTCACGGCTCACCTCGCGCCACGGCGCATCCAACGCCGCAGGCGCCACCCGCGGCGCCACCGCCGCGTTGAGCGAATCCACATACTGCCGCCAGAGCGCGGAGAACGACGCCCCGAAGCCCACCCGCGCGTTGCGGTCGAGCCGCAGCGGCACCACATGACGCGCCGAGGCCTCCACGAACCGCGACATGCCCCGCATGGTATCGGCCTGCGCGGCCGCATGATTCACCGCGCGCTGCATGAGCGTGGCCCCGTACCCATAGGCCACCTGTCCGCGGGGCCAGCGCGTGGTGCTCAGACTCCAGCGACCCATCGGTGCCACGACGCCATCCACCGCCGCTGCGTGCAGCATGACCGGGAACTCCGTGGCCACCAGCCGCCCGCTCCCCGTGAGGGCGCTCTCGTAGTGTACCGCCAGCCCCTCCTTCAGCCAGCTTGGCGTGAACGCGTTGGGAAAGAAGAGCGGGTTGCGACCGAACAACCAGCGCCCCAGCCGCCACACGCCGCGCGCCCGATCGAGGTGAAACACGTGCGCCAGCTCGTGCGTGATGACCAGCCGCAGCCAGTCGTCGTGAAAGCGCAGCTCGCGACTGGCAATGGGCGGGACGGCGTACACCACCACGCGATTGCTGGGAAACAGCTGCGCGAAGCCGTTGCTCACGTCGGTGTTGTCCGCCAGCAGCAGATCGATCACTCCGCGCGGCGGCGCGAGTTCGCGCGCCAGTTGCCCGTACGCCCGTTCGGCGAGAACCGCCGACACGCGCGCCAGCGAGTCGAGATGCGCGGGGTAGTGCACGCGCAGGTGTGGCGTGGCAATGGTGCGCACGCGACCACGCGGATCCACCTGCGCCGCCGCCGGCGTCGCCGTCCCCAGCGCCATTCCCAGCGCCACCGCCAGCGCGACCGCCGCCGACATTCCGCTCGACCACCCACCGCGCTCGCGCCCACGCCCGCGAACGCGAACGCCACGGCGACCTGCCACGCCACTCACCGCACCGTCTCGGCGCGCAGCCACCGGAAGTAGTTCTCCAGCCCCGCGAGCAACCCCTCGGCGTACTTCCGCTGAAACGCCGGGTCACGCATCGCCGCCTCCTGCTCCGGAATCATGAGGAACAGCCCCTCGGCCAGGACGCTGGGATACCAGCTGGGGCGTGCCACCGCGAGGTTCTGGTAGTGCACGCCCAAGTCGCGCAGCCCGAAACGCGCCTGCAGCGAGCGCTGCACTTCACGCGCCAGCGGCTCGCTGGCGTTGTGGTAGAAGAGCGTACTGGTACCGTTGGCGGTGAAGGGGTTCACGCCGTCGGGGAGCGCGTTGAGGTGCACCGAAATGAACGCATGCGCCTGCTCGCGGCGTGCCAGCACCCCGCGTTCACCCAGCCCGACGGGCGCCAGGTTCGCTCGGGTGATCACGGGCCGGGCCCCACGGTCCCGCAGCATCTCCACCAGCAGCTGGCCCACCGGAAACACGGCATCGCCCTCGTACAGCCCCGTGGGCCCGGTGGAGCCCGCCGGTGGATGCCCCGGGTCGACGGCAATGGTGAGGCCGGCCAGGGGGCGAGCGGCGTCAATGACCGGGGCGCGCCGCACCCGCAGCACGAGGGCGCGGCGTTGCTCGTCCCACAGCGACAGCCACCCGTAGGCAGGTTGCGACAGCTGCACCGTGATGCGCACCCGCGCACTCGTGACCTGCTCCCACACGATGCGCCGGACGAGCGAGTCGCTCCCCAGCAGTGGCGAGATCTCGGGGTTGGCTTGCACGCCGTACAACGTGAGCGTGAGCGTGCGCCCTTCCGCCTCCACATGATGTGCCGGCCGGTCGCCGGTGGCGATGAGCACGTCCGTGTACTCCGTGGCCGGCGTCACGCGGAAGCCACCCGTGACGCGGCGCGGCAGCGGCGTGCCCTCGGGGAGCAGGGCGATCTCGTCGCTGTCCACCCACACGTCCAGTTGGTCGTCGAGGCGCACCCGGGTGAAGCCGCTCTGCCGCGCCGTGACCTCCAGCACCGTCTGCGGCAGCAGCTGCCACTTGTATGTGCCGTTCACGATGGTGCGCGCGCTCACCGCGGCGTCGGTGTCCGACACCACCCGGTTGCCGCTGCGCAAGGCCCCCAGCACACGGCTGTCGCGTAGCAGGGCGCGCACCGTGGGCACCGTGAGGCGCAGGGAATCGCGGTTCCGGGTCACCAGCAGTCGTGCGGGGCGCGCGCTGTCGCTCAGCCACGCGGCGGGCACCTCGGTGGCAAAGAGGACGCCCACGTCGGCCGTCGTGTCGGCCACGTCCTCGACCGCCGCGTCTCCCGCCCCGGCCTCCATGGCGCGCAGCGGCCGTGGGGGCCCGCCGGGGGTGACGAGCTGCACGGCGGCATTGCGCGGCGCCCGCACGCTCACGCGCAGCAGCTCGTCGGCCAACGCCCACCAGCCGCGTCCCGGCAGCACCGAACCGCTATCCACGGCCAGCGTGCCCCGTGCCGGCAGCGACCGCCGCAGCGCGTACCGTACCGGGAGCGTACGCCGCACCGTGTCGGGCCCACGGATGGCGATCAGTTCGTACGTTGGCGCCGGTGCTGCGGGCAACGGGAGCCACGCCAGAAAGGCCCCGTTCGGGGCTACCGGCACGGCCGTCCCGTTGATCATGAGCTGGACATCACCCGAGCCGACACTGCCGAGCAGGAAGTTGGAGTCCCGGGCCGTAATGAGCTGGTTGGGCGACGGATAGCGCACCGACAGCGCCACCGGCGCACCTCGGGTTTCCGGGATGGGGGGGAGCCCAGGCATCAGCCGCACCGCGCCTGGCGGCACAGGCGGCGTCGACGGCCGGGCGGCCGGTGCAGGCGGTGCCGACGACGGGCGGCAGGCGGCCACCCCCAGCCAGAGGAGCACGAAAGCCCGCAGGCGTTGCCAGTGCAGTGGCGAAGAACGTCTCATACGCTCGAATTTGACCATGTGGTGACACGCTGGCCATCTTCCGCACGTTTTCACGGTGGAGTCTTCCGTTCCGCCCGTCCGAGGTGCAACCTCCGGCGTGGGTGTCCGTAGGGGTCAGTACGACCGACTTTCCGCGCCATGGCCCGTACAAACACGTTGTGACCGTCACTGCCTTTGATTCCAACTCAGCGCACCCCCCGACCGGCGATCGTCCCGTCGTGGCCCGTGTGTTTGCGCTGACGGATGTGGGACGGTCGCGCGAACACAACGAGGACACCTTCCTCGTGGCGGACCTCGAAACCGGCCGTCCGGTGGGGTTCGATGACGGGGCGCTCGATCTGCCCGCCTCGCCGCGGGGCTTGCTCTTTCTCGTGGCCGACGGCATGGGAGGGGCGGCGTCGGGAGAGCTGGCCAGCAGCATGGCCGGCACGCTCGTGCTGGAGGGGCTTCGCCGGCAGTGGTCGCAGGCCACGACGGCGCCGTCGCCCGAGCAGTTCGCCGAGGCGCTGCGCGACAGCACCATGGCGGCCAACGTGCGCATCCACGAGCATGCTCGCGAGTTTCCCGAGCATCGCGGAATGGGAACCACGGCCACGATTGCCGGACTGCTGGGTGATCGGCTCTTTCTGGTGCAGGTGGGGGACAGTCGGGCCTACGTGGTGCGCGACGGGGCGGCGCAACAGATCACCAAGGATCAATCGCTCATGCAGCGACTGGTCGAAGCGGGGGAACTCACCCCCGAAGAAGCCGAAGTGAGCGACCGCCGCAACATCATCCTGCAGGCGCTGGGGCCGGAAGCGCAGGTCACGGTGGATCTCACCCACCAGCAGCTGCGCAAGGGTGATACGCTTCTCCTCTGCAGCGACGGTCTGTCGGGGCTGGTCAAGGCCGACGAAATCGCGCAACTGTCGACTGGCGAGTCCGACGTGCGCATGCTCTGTCGCAAGCTGGTCGATCGGGCCAATCATCGCGGCGGCCCCGACAACATCACCGTGGTGGCGGTGCGCTTCGACGGCGCCGGGCTGCTGTCCTCGTCGGGCCAGGACTCCGTGGGGTACACCGCATATCCGCTCGCCGGTACGCTCTTCGAGCAGACGCGCGACACGCCCATCGTGCCGCGCGCGCCGCGCACGCCGATCAAGAGCGATCCCGCCCCCAAGCAAGGGGTGCGCATGCCGACCCGCGCCGAGCGGCGCGATCTCGACGAGAGCGAGCAGGCGGCTTCCGCACAACGGCGACCCCTCGTGGAACCCGAAGTGGCCGAACGCCGCGCCCGCGTACGACCGCTGTTGGTGCTGCTGGCGTGCGTGGCCGTGGCCGCGGTGGTGTGGACGGTGGTGCAGCTCGCGCGGCGCTGACGCCACGCGCGGCCACCATCCCAGCGCGTGGCGTTATCGCTTCCGCAGCAATCCGCGTCCGGCCGCCTGCTGCATGACCCGGTCGCCGTTCCAGGCAATGATCGTGGGCACCGGCATGGCCAACTGCTGCACCCAGCGCGGGTCACCAAGTCCCACCAGCACCACCGGGCGATGCATGGCCTCCGCCTGCGCCGCGAACGCCCGGACGGCGGCCACGGTATCCTCACGCAGCGTGCAGCGCCCCTTGGTGGGGAGATAGTCGGCGAAGAGCGCAATCACGAATGGCCCGGCGCTGGCCGCCGTGGGGGCGCTCACGATGCGCGCATCGTTGCCGGCCAGCCGCATCGCTTCCACGATGCCGGTGCGGTCGGGGCGTCGCCCCTCCACGTCGTCATCGTCGTCCACCAGCGCGACTTCGGTGACCCCTGCCATGGGCGGAATGGGCCCCTGTTCAATGCGCAGCACCTTGTCGGCCAGCAGCGCGCCCCACGCCGTGTCGGCACCACTGGGGCGGCGCCAATCGTTGGGGGGCGACACCCACTGCGCCCACTTGAGTCGCCGGCGCACCGATTGCTTCACGCGCTCCGGATCGAGCGTCCCATCCTCGAGCGCCTTCTCCAGCGCATCGAGCGTGGTGTCCAGGTCGCCCGGGGCCAGCAGCACGTCGCACCCGCCACGCAGTGCCAGCACGCAGGCGTCGGCCACCGTGCGCCCCTCGCACACGCCCGGCAGCGTCATGAGATCGGCCACGATGAGATGGTCGAACTTGAGCTGCTGTCGCAGCAGCCACTGCAGCATTTCCCGGGAGAGCGTGGCGGGCGCACGGCTGGAGTCGAGCGCCGGATACGCGACATGCGCCGTCATCACGCTCGCCACGCCACCGCTGATGGCCGCGCGAAACGGCTGCAGGTCGAGCTCCTTGAGCTGATCGGCCGGCGTGTCCACGCTCAGCGCTTCCCGGTGCGGGTCCCGCGTGGCGCGTCCGATCCCGGGAAAGTGCTTCGCGCACGCCATGACCCCTTCGGCCTGCGTGGCTTCGATCCATGCCTGCACCAGCTGCGCCACCTTGCGGGCGTCTTGGCCCATGGCACGCGTGCCAAGGAGCGGGTTCTCGGCCAGCAGGTCGAGATCACACACGGGCGCAAGATTCCAGTTCACCCCCATGGTGCGCGCTTCGCGTGCCGTGAGTCGCGCCGCGCGACGCAACGCCTCGATATCGCCCATGGCGGTAATGGCGGCCAGCGGCGGCAGCCCGGTGGCGCCGGCGAACTGCTGCCCCGCCCCACGCTCCAGCTCCGCCGCCAACAGCAGCGGATGCCTCGACTTGAGCTGTAGTTCCTTGGCCAGCGCGCGTACGCCATCCTGTTCGCCCCCCGCCAGGAGGAACCCTCCCACCCCGAGCTGCAGCGCCTGCTCGATGAGCGCGCGCGCGTCGGTGAAGCCACGATCGGCGTTCCAGCGGATGACCGGCAGCAGCAACTGCGCGAGGTCGCGGCGCGACTGTTCGCTCATGACAACACACTCGGCGCAACGGGAGTCAATGCGCCCAGGACCCGCGGCGCACGCGCACCGGTGGCGCTGGGCACGTTGCCCGGCCGTCCGGTGAGATGGAGATAACCGAGCAGCGCGAATGCCACCGCTTCCTTCGCCTCGGCGTCGAAGAAGAGCGTGTCGAAGTGGCGCACCGCCGGCGCCCGACGCTGATCCCGCTCGCTGTGCTCCGCGAAGGCGTCTTCGAGGCAGCGCAGCAGGAACGGATGACGCGCCCCGCCTCCCGACACCACCACGTCGTGCGGCATGGGGGTGAGCCAGCGCGTGTACTGATCGGCAATGGTGGCGGCCGTATACGCGGCAGCGGTGGCCACGATGTCGGCATCGGCCCCACCCGCCTCGCGACAGCGCGCCACGAACGCCTCCACGAACGCCGGCGTGAACAGCTCGCGACCCGTGCTCTTGGGCGGCGCCTCGTGCAGGTACGGCAGGTCGAGCAGCGCCCGCACCACAGGCGCCAGGACACGACCGGTGCCGGCAATGCGCGCATCCCGATCGAACGGCTCACCGAACAGCCGCTGCGTGACCGCATCGAGCATGACGACACCAGGGCCCGTGTCGAAGGCGCGCACCGGCTCGCCCCCCGTCAGGGTGCGGGGCGGCACCAGCGTCACGTTGCCGATGCCGCCGATGTTCTGCAGTGCCCGCCACTCGGTGTCGTGCGCGAAGAGCAGCTGGTCGGCCATGGACACCAGCGGTGCGCCCTGCCCCCCCACGGCCATGTCGCGGGTGCGGAAGTCGCTGATCACGGCGCACCCGGTGAGCTCGGCAATGCGGGCCGCGTCACCGATCTGCCAGGTGCTGTGCCCCGGTTCGTGCCAGAGCGTCTGGCCGTGCGAGGCGATGGCGCGCACCTCGGCAGGCGCAACACCGGCCTCCTGCATGGCGGCACGCGCGGCCTCACCAAGCCACGTGCCGAGGTCGGCATGCACCCGGCAGTAGTCCCGCGCCGATCCGCGCTGCATGGCACCGGCAAGCCGGTCCCGTTCATCCGCGCGGTAGGGGCGCTGCGCGAAGTGCCGCAGCGACGCCTGCACGCGGCCGTGTTCTTCGCGAAACGCCACCACGGCCGCACTGATTCCGTCGAGCGACGTGCCCGACATGAGCCCCACGAAGAGCTGTTCGTCGTGCCGGCTCATGCGCCCACCGGCGGTGGCGCGTTGGGCACCACCTTGCGAATGACGCCGCCTGCGGCCTCGAGCCGCGCGTCGGCGGTGGCCGCGTCCACGTCGAGGGCGTGCATGACCAACGCGCGCTTCACCCGGCCGTCGGCCCGCTGCAGCAGCGCGCGCGCTGCCTCACGGTCCAGCGCGGTCACCTCGCTGACGATACGCTCGGCGCGATCCTGCAGCTTCACGTTGGTGGCCCGCAGGTCCACCATGAGGTTGCCGTAGCTCTTCCCCACGCGAATCATGGCGCCGGTGGTGAGCATGTTGCACACGAGCTTGGTGGCCGTGCCGGCCTTGAGCCGCGTGGAGCCGGTGAGCACCTCGGGGCCCACGATGGGCAGAATGAGCCAATCAGCCTGCGCGCGCATGACGGCGGGTGGCTCACTGCAGGCAATGAGTCCGGTCGTGGCGCCGCGTTCCCGCGCGCGGGCCAGGGCGCCGCGCACGAAGGGCGTCGTGCCACTGGCCGCAATGCCCACCACCACGTCACCGGCGGTCACCGCCTGCACATCCATTTGCGCTGCTCCCGCGGCCGGATCGTCTTCGGCGCCCTCAATGGGATTGCGGAGGGCGTGATCGCCGCCGGCAATGATGCCCACCACCATGCGCGGGTCGGTGCCGAAGGTGGGCGGGCATTCGCTCGCATCGAGCACGCCGAGGCGTCCCGAGGTGCCGGCGCCCACGTACAGCAGTCGGTGGCCGGCGCGAAAGGCCTGCTCGATGGCCGCGATCGCCTGCGCAATGACCGCGCGCTGCGTGGCGACCGCGTCGGCCACGGCGCGATCTTCGGCGTTGATCAGGTCGACGATGTCCAGCGGCGACGCGAGATCGATGTCGACGGTGCGCGGATTGCGACGTTCGGTGACCCGGGGGTCGAGCGTCGGAGCAGACACGGCATGCGGGTGAAGGAGCGGACGCGGACCCGACGCAGGCCTCGCGCGGCATCCCCGCGGGCCGGAAATCTGGGCAACCGTGCCTCTGGAGGGGACGTCAGGGTAACTTAACGGGAGGTCAACCTCGGAGTCGCGGTGCGTCCGGTTTCTTTCGTTCGTAGGAGCAGCGTGCCGCGCAGCGGGCACCCCGTTGCCCGTCGTCTCGCGCCCACGCTGGCCCTGCTGCTGCTGGTAAGTGCCGGCAGCGCTCAGGCCCAGATTCGCGGCCGCCCCCCGACCGGTGGACCGCCTCCTCGCGGCCCCAGCCAGGGGTGGTGGTTCTCGGGCGGCGCGGCGGGGCTGGTCCTGGGGGCCATCAACGACGGCGCGTCGAGCGCGCGGTGGGAGTTCGGCAACGACCCGCTCTGGCAGTTGCGCGGTACGCTCGAGAAGGCACTCGACCCGGCCACGACGCTGGGGGTATCGCTGGGGTACGGGGTGGTCGATGTGAACGTCACCCGACTCGCGGTCCCTGGACAGGTGGCACCGGATCCCCGCGCGGTGTGCATCGCCAGGTGCGAGGCGCAGCTGGAGACCTGGCAGCTCATGGGTCAGTTCCGCAGCGGCGGCGGCCCTGGCTTTCACACCTTCTTCGAAGCACAGGGCGGCGTGAACGGCTTTCGCAATCTCCGAACGAGGGACTCCACGGCGGCGGCGATTGGCCCGGGGACGCTGCAGATGGGCGTCGCCGGCTCCATGGGCTTCGGCTTCGGCTATACTCTCTCGCCGGGTATGGTCATCGCGCTGGTGCAGGACTTCGGCATCGGGTGGCACGCCAGGGACAACTTGCCCGATGGCACGGGGCGCACGTACCGCACGCGGGCGACGCGCGCCAGTTTGCGTTTCAAGTTCTAGCCCGGTCCGCAACGGTCTCGTGGCCTCTTTCCATCCCTCCTGGAGCTGACATGCGCGTCCCCTCTCCGCGCTCCTGGTGTGCAACGCTGCTCGCCGCTGGTGTGCTGGGTGCCTGTGCGGGCACCTCCGCGTCCACGTCCACGTCCGCTTCCGCATCCGGTGTGACGGCCGCGAACGTGTCCGGCGCCGGGCAACCCGGCGATCCCGCCATTCCCGAGCGGGCGGCGGCGCAGTTCCCCGCCGGCTGGCGTCTGCCGGCGGGGCAGCGCGCCACCTTCGCCCCGCAGGTCATGGCGGTGAGCAACAGCCGCGAGGCCAGCGCCGCCGCCGCCGACATCATGCGCGAAGGCGGCAACGCCGTGGACGCGGCGGTGGCGCTGGGGTTCGCGCTGGCGGTCACATGGCCCGAGGCGGGCAACATTGGTGGCGGCGGGTATACCGTGGTGCGCCTGGCTGACGGCCGCACCGCCGCCCTCGACTATCGCGAGATCGCGCCGTTGGCGGCCACGCGGGACATGTACCTCGACGCCAATGGCAAGCTGACCGACAAGAGCATCTACGGGCACCTCGCCTCGGGCGTGCCGGGAGCGGTGGCGGGGCTGACGGCGCTGCTCGAGCGCTACGGCACCATGCCGCTTTCGAAGGTCATGCAGCCGGCCATTCGGCTGGCGCGCGATGGCTTCGTCGTGGACACGGCGTTGGCCACCTCCATCGAGCGCGCCTCCAGGATGCTGCTGCGCTTCCAGCGCCAGTCGCCGTTCACCCCCAACGGCACACCGCTGGCCACGGGCGCTCGACTCGTGCAGCCGGAGCTTGCGCGCACGCTGCAGGCCATCGCCGATCAGGGCGCGCGGGCCTTCTACAGCGGCTGGGTGGCCGACTCGCTGGTGGCCGAGATGCAGCGCGGCGCCGAGGGCACGACGGGCATCATCACCCGGGCCGATCTCGCCACGTATGCCCCGGTGTGGCGCACGCCCATCCGCACCACGTATCGCGGGTACGCGCTGCTCTCCATGCCGCCGTCGTCGAGCGGCGGCGTGACCACCGCCGAAGCGCTCAACGTGCTCGAGCAGTATCCGTCCCTGCCCGCCTACGGCAGCACCCGCTGGTTCCATCTCGTGGGGAGTGCGTACCAGCGGGCCTTCATCGACCGCAACGCGAAGCTGGCCGACCCCGCCTTCGTGCCGGTGCCACTCGCCCAGCTCACGAGCAAGAGCTACGCAGCGCGCCTCAAGGCCACCATCGCCGATACCCGCGCCACGCCAACGCGTGATCTCGAGCCGCTCATGGCGCAGGCGGCGCGCGAGCCCGAACACACCACGCACTATGCCGTGGTGGACGCGCGCGGCAATGCCGTCTCCACCACCACCACGCTCAACAACTCGTGGGGCTCGGGCGTGTGGGTGCGCGGCGCCGGCTTCATGCTGAACGACGAGATGGACGACTTCGCCGCGCAGCCGGGGAAGCCCAACATGTTCGGTCTCGTGCAGGGCGAAGCGAACGCCATTCAGCCGGGCAAGCGCATGCTGAGCGCCATGGCCCCCACCATCGTGCTCGACCCGCGCGATCAGGTGCTGCTCGTGGCCGGCGCGGCCGGTGGCCCCACCATCATCACGGGCACCAGCCAGGTCATTCTCAACGTCATCGAACATCGCATGACGCTGGCCGATGCCATGCGCGCCCCCCGCATTCATCATCAGGCGCTCCCCGATTCCCTCACCTTCGAAGCCGGCGGCGTGCGCCCCACGGTCCTCGATTCCCTGCGCGCCTTCGGTCACGCCATGCGCGAAGTGCGCAGCCTCGTGAACGTGAACGCCATCATGCGCGTGAAGGGAGGATGGGAAGGGCAACCGGAACCGCGGCGGTCGGGCGGAGCGGTGGGCTACTGAGTGGTGAGCTTGAGAGGTGAGAAGGAGACGTGAGAAGGAGACGTGAGAAGGAGACGTGAGAAGGAGACGTGAGAAGGAGACGTGAGCCCGATAGTGTCGCTAATTGTGTGTAGTTCGGTCGGTGGCCCGCTGCATTCGACGCAGAAACGGCCACCGACCATCTTCTGGGTGCCCTAGTTCACCAGTGGGATTGCCGTCCCACGAAGCCCAGAAGCTGATCGATGACCGTTTCTTTGGATGATGGTAGCCCGAAGCGGCTGCTCCAGCAATCGGCCGCGCCCGAGCCGGCCCTCCCTGGCGCGTTGCGCACGATGATCCAGACCGTCTTGCAGGAGACGCTCGCGGCGCAGTTCGCGACGTTCCTCGGCGCGGCCCCGTACGAACGCGCCGCCGAGCGCCAGGGCGTGCGCAATGGCACCCGCCCGCGGTGGTTGATTACGCGGATCGGGAAGGTCGAGTTGCGCGTGCCGCGTGACCGCGCGGGCCTCTTCGAGCCGACGGTGTTTGCGCGGTATCAGCGCCACGAGCAGGCGCTGCTGAGTGCGATGGCCACGTGCTATCTGCAGGGCGTCTCCACGCGGAAAGTCCGGCGCATCATGGAGCAGCTCAGCGGCGAGCCCGTGAGCGCGAGTACGGTGAGCCGCGCCACCAAGCAGCTGGATGCCCAGCTCGCGACGTGGCGGACACGCCCCGTCGACGCGCAAGCGTACCCCTATCTCGTGATCGACGCCCACTACGAGCGGATTCGGCGAGAGGGCCAAGTGCTCTCGACCGCGGTGCTCTGGGTGCTCGGCGTCGCGGCGAGCGGCCATCGCGAATATCTCGGCGTGTGGCTCGGCAACGCGGAGAGCGCGACGACGTGGGGCACGGTCTTTCAGGATCTGCACGCGCGCGGCCTGCACGGCGTACAGTACGTCGTGAGTGACGAACACGCGGGGCTCAAGGGCGCCGTGCAGCGCTTCTTCCCTGACGCGGTGCATCAGCGCTGTCAGGTCCACTACCTCCGCAACGCCCTCACGAAAGTGAGCACGGCCGCGCGCCAGGAAGCCCTGCTCGCGGCCCTCCGGGACGTCTGGGCGGCGCCGACGCGGGCCGAGGCCGAGCAGCGGGGGCGGGCGCTCATCGCGAGCCTCCAGAAGCCGCTGCCCGCCGTAGCGACGTGGCTCGAGACGACGCTGTCTGACACGCTCGGCTATTACATGCTCAAGGAAGCCGAAGCGCGCCGCCGCCTCCGCACCACGAACGCGCTCGAACGCGAGCACGAGGAAATTCGTCGGCGCACCAATGTCATCCGCATCTTCCCCAACGAGGCGAGCTACCTGCGCCTCGCCACCGCGCTCGCGGCTGACCGCAGCGATCAGTGGGCGAAGCGACGGTACATCGTGCCCGATTCCCCCACCCACAACGTCAAGAACGCCCTCAAGACCCCCCGCGCGGCGTAGTCCGCTCTCTCACCCGGAAGCGAACTACACACAATTCGGCACTTGATCAGCTCAACTCTCGCTGCGATCCGGGCTCAACTCTCCCTCTGCCAGCTCAACTCTCAGTACGCAGCGCTGAGTGAGCGCTGAGCCAGCCGTCACGGCACCGGCGCCGGCCGCACCGTCACGGGCGCGTCCAGCGTGACCGCAATCGTCGCCCCACTGTTGATGCACGTGTCGAAGTTGGCTGTCGCGGCAGCCGCCGCCGTGCCCGCGGCCGCGCCCGCGGCGGCACCGATCACCGTGCCCCTGGTGCTCTTGCCGATCACCTGACCCGCGATTGCGCCCAGAATGGCGCCGCCCGCCACCTTCTTGGCGTCGGTACCCTTGGTCGCGCTGCGAACACGCTCGGTGCTCGCCGTCTGCACGGTGCTCTCCACCGGATACGTCTTGTCGCCGAACTGCACCGACACCAGGCGCACGCGCAAGGTGGTCTCGTCGTTGCTGTTGCGCGCCGTCTTGGCCTCCACCACCTCGAAGATGCCCGTGGCGCCGGCCGGGATGCTCACGCCGTTGCTCGCGCTCACCGACTCGGAGAGCTCCGCGGTGAACTTCTCGCCCACCGGCATCGTGTTGCTGCACACCTTCGACGACGACGCGAACGTGAGGCGCGTGCCGCTCGCCACCGTACCACTCACCGGCGCGGCGGGGGCAGGCGCGGGCGCAGGCGTGGGGGCGGCCGCGGTGGGACGTGGCGCCGGGCGTGTGGGTCGCGGAGCGGGTCGCGGCACCGGCCGCGGAGCCGGTGCGGCGGCGGTTGCCGGCGCCGGCGCAGGTTCCGGTGCCGCTGGAACGTCCTGCAGCTGCGGCGACGGCGCGCTGTCCTGCTGCGCCAGCGCGAGGTCGCGCCCAAGCGCCGAGTCGCTCGCCAGCGCGCCGTTGTCGGCGCCCGTGTCGCCGCAGGCAGCCAGCGCCATGAGCGCCGCCCACGTGAGGGCCGTGGCCAGGACCGGACGACGCGAACGGATATATTGACGCATGGGCAGACTCCCGGGTGAGGAAGGCAAGGTGAAGGCGTGGCGTACACTTCGCCGACTGATTCCATATTACCACCCCTATCGCCTGCAAGTTGCGGTGGGACTGGTATCGGTCGTGGCATCGTCCGCCCTCGTCGCGCTGCAGCCCTCCTTCCTGCAGCGCGGCCTCGACAGCATGCGCGAGGGCGCCGCCGCGCGCGACCTCCTGGGACTGGCCTCGGTGATGCTCGTCACCGCCCTCGCCAGCGGCGTGCTGCGTTTCGCCATGCGCTACACCATGAACGGGGTGAGCCGGCGCATCGAAACCGACCTCCGGCGCCAGCTGTTCGACCGGCTCACCACCCTCGATGCAGGGTGGTACGCCGCCTGGCGCACCGGCGACCTCATGGCCCGCCTCACCAACGACCTCAGCGCCGTGCGCATGGCGGCGGGCCCAGCCATCATGTACTTCGCCAACACCATCGCCGGCGGGATGTTCGCACTCACCATGATGGTGCGCATCTCACCGCGGCTCACGGGGCTGGCGCTGCTCCCCATGATCGGACTCCCCCTCCTCATGCTGCGCCTGGGCAAGCTCGTGCATACGCGCTTCGAACACGCCCAGGAGCAGTTCAGCCGCCTCAGCACCCGCGCACAGGAAAATCTCGCCGGCGTGCGCGTCGTGCGGGCGTACCGCCAGGAAGCCGCCGAAGTGGCGCGCTGGAACCAGCTGGGGGAGGAGTACCTCCAGGCCAACATGGCGCTCGCCCGGCTCAATGGCCTCATGAGCCCCGGCTTTGCCCTGCTGGCCGGACTCGGCATGGCCGTCACCATTGCCGTGGGAGGCACGCTCCTCATCGACGCGCAGCTCACGGTGGGCAGCTACGTCGCGTTCACCATCTACCTCGGCATGCTCACCTGGCCGCTTATCGCGCTCGGCTGGACCACCAACCTCTTCCAGCGCGGCGCGGCGTCACTCACGCGTGTCCTGCAACTGCTCGATGCCACACCGGCGGCCGTGCACGACACCGGGCAGGCGCACCTGCCCACGGGCACGACCGGTCGCCGCATCGAGTTCCGACGCGTGTCCTTTCATTATCCCCCCCCGGCGCCGGCACCAGCGAGCGAGGCGCCCGTCTCCCCCGCGCACCATGCACCCTCGGCCGTTGCAGCGCCGCGCTGGGTGCTGCGCGATGTGTCGTTCACGGTGCCCGCCGGTGGCACCCTCGCCGTCGTGGGCGCCACCGGGTCGGGGAAGAGCGCCCTCATGGACCTGCTACCCCGCCTGTACGAGCCGCAGGACGGTGAGATTCTGCTTGATGGCGTGAACATCCGCGAACTGCCCCTCGCCACGCTGCGCGCCGCCATCGGCTACGTGCCCCAGGAATCCCTGCTCTTCAGCGAAACCGTAGGCGACAACATCACCTACGGGCTCACCGGAAGCGAAAGCGAACCCGACGTCTTCGCACGCCGGGCGCTGGCCACCCGCATCGCCCAACTCACCGACACCATTGCCGCGCTGCCGGCCGGTTTCGACACACGGCTGGGCGAACGCGGCATCAACCTCTCGGGGGGACAGAAGCAGCGGGCGGCGCTCGCCCGCGCACTGGCCCGCGACCCCGATGTCGTGCTGCTCGACGACGCGCTGAGTGCCGTGGACACACACACCGAGGCGGCGATCCTGCACGGGCTGCGCGAAGCGCTGGCCGGGCGCACCGCCATCATTGCCTCGCATCGCGTGAGCACCGTGCGCGAGGCCGATCACATCATCGTGCTCGAGGCCGGGCGTGTGGTGGAGTCCGGCACCCACGAGGAGCTGATGGCGCGCAGCGGACGCTATGCGGACATGCTGCGCCGGCAGCAGCTGCTCGACGCCATCGAGGCGGCGTGAGTCGCCTGCGCGGGGCGTCTACAGCCGCTCCACCAGAAACGCGGGCGTGAGCGGCTGCAGCCATGCCGCCAGTCGCTCGAACCAGCCGGTGAACATGAGCAGCCCCACGATGACCAGCAGGATGCCGGCCAGGCGATTCACGCGACCAATGTTGTGCTTGAACTTCTGGAAGAAGCCAAGGAATCGCTCAATGGCGAGAGCGCTCAGCAGGAAGGGCACGGCCAGTCCCATCGAGTAGGCCGTGAGCAGGCCAACGCCCTTGGCCAGCTCGGTTTCGTTGGCTGCGAGCAGGAGGATGGCGCCCAGCGTGGGACCCAGGCACGGCGTCCATCCGGCGCCAAAGGCGATCCCCACGAACACCGTGCCCAGATAGCCCAGCGGCTTGTCGCTCAAGTGGAAGCGTCGCTCCTGCTGCAGCGCGCCCACCTTGATGACATCGAGCATCCACAGCCCCATGAGCACCATCATCACGCCGCCCACGCGCGCAATCCACACGCGATACTCGCGCAACAGCTGGCCGAAGGCCGACGCCCCGGCACCCAGCGCCACGAAAATGAACGTGAACCCGAGCACGAACAGGACGGAGTGCAGCAGCGCCGTCCGTCGGGCGCGCGACACATCGTCGAGTCCCATGCCCGTGATGAAGGTGACATAGCTGGGCACGAGTGGCAGCACGCAGGGGCTCAGGAAGCTGAGCAGCCCCGCGGTGAACGCCACCAGCACGGTCAGGGATTCAGGAGCCACGGACAGTTCCGGAGAGGCGGCCGCGGCGGCAGTCGCCGCACAGGCCATAGATGACCAGCCGGTGACGCTGGCGTGAGAAATCGTGGGCTTCGGCCAGCAGGGTCGTCATGCGCTCCAGGCGCTCGTCGCGAAACTCCGTCACGCGACCACACACCGTACAGAGCAGATGTTCGTGATGTGGCACGCCGCGCGAGGCCTCGTAGCGCTTGAACCCCTCGCCAAAGTCTCGCTCCACCACCAGACCGCTGCGCACCAGCACGTCGAGCGTCCGGTACACGGTGGCGGTACCGGCCGACGCGCCACGGCTGCGCAGCTCGGTGGCCACATCTTCCGCCGACAGGTGGCGGTCGGTACCGAGCACCACATCGGCAATGGCCAGACGCTGGGCGGTGGCCGGCAGATTGTGGTCGCGCAGGAAGACACGAAACGCTTCCTTGTCGGCAGCGACCGCCGCGTCGGTGGAGGGATGGGTCACGAAACGGGAGCGGGCCGCTACTCGGGGAACGGCAGCCGCAGCGCCTTGGCCAGCTGCGCCGCCGTGTAGCGCACGATTTCCGAGTCCTCCCCGGCGCGCCGCTGCACGCCACGCACCACCGTTTCCACGGTAATGAGAGGCGCATCGGCTTCGGCCTTGAGGCTCGATTCCCACTTGCCGCGCTCCGGCCCCTTGATGACGTAGCGATAGCGCGCGGTGTACACCGTGTGTCGGACCGGGCGCACCGCCGCCGGAGCGGGTTCGAGCGACACGGCCTCGGCCTCATCACCCTCGTCGGCCGAGGCGTCGGCGGCAAGCAGCTCCACGTGCGATACGTCCTCATCGTCGTCGCCGTCCGCAGCCATTACCAGCGATTCCTCGCTGTCGTCGTCGGCATCCACCGCCGCGGGGACTCCCGGCTCGAGCGCCTCCACGTGCAACGGATCGCCCGCCAATGGCAGCTGCGGCTCAGGGGCCTGCTGATCAGCCGGCGACGCTATAGCGGGGGACAGCGGCACCCGCGCCGCCAGTACGGCGATCCCCGTTTCCACCGTGCCCTGGCGCAGGGGCGAGAAGAGGTGGAGCTCCTCGATCAGTGCCAGAGGTACCTCCGCCACGACGGTACGCAGGAACCGCTCGGCCACCTCGGACACCGGCGCATCGGCCCGATCTGGGAGCGCGGGCTGGGGAACGGGGGCGTCAAGCGGCTGTTCGTCAGCGAGGGCGGGTACCGGAGCGGTCATGGACTCGGGCGCGGGGGATACATCAGGGGCAACAGCGAAAGATCACCGGCGCTCGTGCCTGCAAACAAGGCGCAGGCAGGGGTTGCGCACCGGGACCGATCTGGTATCTTACCAATGAATCATTGCTCGTCCAATAATCGTCTGGACTAACACTTGCGGGTCAGTGCGCCCTCCCAGCCCGCCGCCCTTCATCGTCAACACCCGAGGACCGCTTCATGTTCACAACCCGTCGCTTGACCGCTCTGCTGGCGCTGCCGCTGTTCGTGGCCGCCCGCCCGCTCCCCGACGCCAAGCCGCACGCGATCGACAAGGCGCACAGCGAGATCAACTTCGTGGCCGACTCGCGCATGCTCAGCGCCCACGGCTTCTTCGGGAAGTGGGAGGCCGACGTGAAGCTCGACGCGGCGAAGTGGGAGAACTCGTCGGTTGCCATCACCATCGATGCCGCGAGCATCAACACGCGCGTGGAGCGTCGCGACGGGCACCTGCGCAGCGCCGATTTCTTCGACGTGGAGAAGCACCCGAGCATCACCTTCAAGTCGGTGAGCGTGAAGTCCACCGGCGCGAACAAGCTCGACATCACCGGCGATCTCACGGTGCGCGGCACGACCAAGCGCATCACGGTGCCCGCCACGATGGTGTTCTACGAAGGGGGCATGGGGCGCTTCCGCGGGCAGTTCACCATCAACCGCATGGACTACGGCGTGAGCTACGACTCCAAGCTCAACCCCATCCAGCCCGAAGTGCAGGTGCAGTGGGACATTGCATTGGCCGAGCCCAAGCCCGCCGCCAAGTAACCCCTCGAATTCAGGACTCCCCGGCGCGCAGCGCCCGGGGTAAGGAAACGCCCCCGGCGCGCAGCGCTCGGGGGCGTTTTCCGTTTCCCCCTCTGCGCTCACCGTCTCGCCGACGCGACGATGCCCCGCGCCGCTTCTGCCAGCCGCTCCGCACTCTGCACGAATGATACGCGGAACTTCCCCCGCCCCGCCTCTCCGAACGCCATGCCCGGCGTCACGACGACCCCTGGCCCTTGGATGAGCGCATCGACCCACTCCCAATCGCCAAAGCCTGCGGGGACGTCCAGCCACAGATACATCGTGGCCCGTGGCGCGACCACGGGCCAGCCGCCCGCGCGGAACGCCTGCACCAGCGCATCGCGGCGCGCGCGATACTCCGCCACGATGGGCGGAACGATGGTGGCATGATGCGTGAAGGCCGCCGTCGCCGCCACCTGCGCGAGCGTACTCACACCGTAGCCGATGTTCGAGCGGTAGCGATCGAGCCGCGCGATGGCGTCACGCTTCCCGGCCACGAACGCCGCGCGCACCCCCGCCATGTTGAAGCTCTTGCTGCAGGTGTGCATTTCCACTGCCACGCGCTCGGCGCCCGGTACCTGCAGCACGCTGGGCACCGCGAACCCGTCGAAGGAGAGCTCACTGTAGGCCAGGTCGCTCAGCAGCAACAGGCCACGGCGCTCGGCGAACGCCACGTAGCGCGCCAATTCGTCGAGCGTGACCGTCATGGTGGTGGGGTTGCCCGGGTAGTTCACGATCAGGACCTTCGCCCGCGCGACCAGGGCCGGGTCCAGCGCATCGAGGTCGAGCCGCCCATCCGGCAGAAAAGGCACGTACACCGGCTCCGCCCCCGCCAGCAGCGTAGCCCGCGCGTACACCGGGTAGTACACCTCCGGCACCAGCACCACGTCACCCGGGTTGGTGTGCGACAGGATCAGCTCGGCAATCCCCTCCTTCGATCCGGCCAGCGCGTGCAGCTGCGCCGACGGATCCAGTGTGACCCCGAACCGGGCCTGCATGTAGCCCACGACGGCGGCCTGATACGCCGGGTGCATGCGAAAGTTCGGGTACCCGCTGAGCGAACGGTCGGCCGCGGCCTGCTGCATGGCCTCCACCACCACCGCCGGAATGGGACCGTCGGGACTGCCGATTCCTACATCGATGAGCTGCTGGCCACGCGCCCGGGCCGCCATGCGGCGGTCGTCGAGCTCGTAGAACACGTAGGGGGGGATGGTGTCGAGCGTGTGTCGGGCCATGCAGCGAATCTATCCCCAGAACCCGCCGGGGTCAGAGCCGGGGTCAGAGCCGGGGTCAGAGCCGGGGTCAGAGCCGGGGTCAGAGCCATGACCGACCGCCTCTCGTTCGCCCGCGCGTTGTACGACGCCGTGCCGCTCTACGACCCCAAGCGCACGCCCGTGGCGCTCGACCTGACCGACAATACGAATCTGTGGGGACTGCCGCCCGCGGCCGAGCGTACGCTGCGCGAGCTGCCGGTGGCGCGAGTCACCCGGTATCCGTCGCTGTATGCGGCAGAGCTCAAGGAGGCGCTCGCGTCGTTCGTGGGCGCCAGCGCTGAGCACATCGTGACCGGCTGTGGCTCCGACGACATCCTCGACAGCGCCATGCGGGCGTTCGGCGAACCTGGGAGCGTGGTGGCAAGCAGCGAGCCGAGCTTTGCCATGATTCCCATCTTCGCCCAGATGAACGGGCTGCAATACGTGGGGGTGACCGAACGCCGGGATCATCAGCCCGACCTCGATGCCCTGCTGGCTGCACAGCCACGCATCCTGTACCTGTGCACCCCCAACAATCCCACCGGCGCCCTGCTTGCCCGTGAGACACTCGAGCGCGCGGTGCGCGAGGCGCCCGGCGTGGTCTTCGTGGACGAAGCGTACGCGGAGTTCAGCGGCGTATCGGCCATTGATCTTGCCCGGCGCGTGAACAACCTGCTGGTCATCCGCACCATGTCCAAGGCGTTCGGACTCGCGGGGCTGCGCATTGGCTATGGGGTGGGCGCGCCGGCGCTCGTGCGCGAGGTGGAGAAATCCCGCGGCCCCTACAAGCTCAATGCCGTGGCCGAGCAGATGGCGCTGGCAGCGCTGCGCGACGACATGGACTGGGTGCAGGAACACGTGGCCTTGGCGGTGCGGAACCGCGAACGCCTTGCCGTGGCGTTGCGTGACCGCGGGTATGCCCCGCTCGCCTCGCACGCCAATTACGTGTGTGTGCCGGTCGCGCGTGCAGTGGACGTGGGCCAGGCACTGCGGGCACGCGGCGTGGCGGCGCGTCCGTTTCCCGGGCTGCCGCACGTGGGCGACACCCTGCGCATCAGTGTGGGGCCGTGGGACCTGATGCAGCGCTTCCTCGAGGCGTTCGACGACGCCACCGCCGACATCTACGGAACAGCGTCATGACCGACACGCTTCGCGTGACCGTATTCGATTACGGCGCCGGCAACCTGCACTCGCTCGTGAAGGCGTTGGAGATCGGGGGCGCCGCGGTGCGCATCGAAACCGATCCCGCCGCAGCGGTGCGCGATACGGAGGCACTCATCCTGCCCGGTGTCGGGGCGTTCGCCCCCGCCGCCGACCGCCTGGCACCGGGACTGGCGGCGATGCGCGCGGCGTTGCTGGGTGGCTTGCCGACCCTCGGCATCTGCCTTGGCATGCAGCTGCTCTTCGACGCCAGCGACGAAGGCCCGGGCGCCGGATTGGGGATCGTTCCGGGCCGCGTATCGCGACTCACCGCCGCGCGCGTTCCGCAGATTGGCTGGAACCGGCTCGACGAGGTGCGCGACCCGCTGCTCGCCGCCGCCGCGCTGAGCGTGGCCTACTACGCCAACTCGTTCGTGGGGCGCCCCGCGCCGGAAGGGGTGTCGTACGTGACGGCATGGAGCGAACATGGTGGCGATCGCTTTCCGGCAGCGGTGCGCCGGGGAAACGTGATCGGCACGCAGTTCCATCCCGAGAAGTCCAGCGCCCCCGGCGTGGCCTTCATCCGCGCGTTCCTCACCGTTGCCGCCGCCAGGAGCCAGGTCTGATGGACAACCGATTGATCGCCATCCCCGCGGTGGACCTGCGCGCCGGCCGGTGCGTGCAGCTCGTGGGTGGCGACTACGAAGCCGAACAGATCCGGCTCGACGATCCGGTGGCCGTGGCGCGTGACTGGGTGCGCGAGGGATTCACCCGACTGCACGTCGTGGATCTCGACGCCGCCACGGGGCGCGGTGGCAACGCCGACCTCATTCGCGAGATTCTCGCCACCGCCGGCGTGCCGGTACAGGTGGGGGGCGGCGTGCGGGAGGAATCGCGCATCGAGCGCCTGCTGGAGGAAGGCGCCGAGTGGGTCGTGGTGGGCACGCGGGCCGTGGAAGACGACGACTGGCGCCGCGAGATGGCGCACCGCTTCCCGGGGCGTCTCATCGTGGCCGCCGACGTGCGGGAACGCCTGGTGGTCACCAAGGGTTGGGCGGAGACATCACGCCGCAATGTGGTGGACTTCGTGGAGGAGCTGTCGCAGCTGCCGTTGGCCGGGGTGTTGGTGACTGCCGTGCACCTCGAAGGCCGGTTGCAGGGCACCGACCTGCCGCTCATGGAAGACGTGGCAGAGGCGTGTGCCTGGCCGGTGTTCGCCTCGGGTGGGGTGAGCAGTCTGGATGACATGCGGGCGCTCGAGCACCGCGGCCTGGCCGGCGCGGTGCTGGGCATGGCCCTGTACACAGGCGCGATCGACTCGCGCCGTCTCGCAGAGGAGTTCGGCGCATGACCGTCGTGGTTCGGGAATCGAAGGAAACACGGATCCGCATTGCGCTCGACGAGCCGATGCCCGCCCCGCCCACCATCAGCACCACCGAGCCGTTCCTCGATCACATGCTCGTGGCACTGTCGAAGTACGCGGGAGTGCCGTTCGACATTCACGCCACGGGTGACCTGCGGCATCACCTCATCGAAGATGTCGCCATTGCCCTGGGGCAGGCCTTTGCCGCGCATACGCCGGCCACCTGCGCGCGCTATGGTGAACGCACCGTCCCCATGGACGACGCGCTGGTGCAGGTGGTGATCGACATGGGCGGTCGCCCCTACTACCGCGGTCCGCTGCCCAGCGGCCTGTACGATCACTTCATGCGCTCCTTCGCCGACAACGCCAAGGCCACCCTGCACGTGCGCGTGCTGCGTGGCACCGACCGGCACCACATCGTGGAGGCGGCGTTCAAGGCGCTGGGTTTCGCGCTGCGTGAGGCGCTCGTGGAAACCGGCGCGGTGTTCAGCACCAAGGGCTCCGTGACGCTCGAGATCAACGGACAGGCCTGAGATGCTCACCCGTCGTGTGATCGTCTGCCTGGACGTGAAGGGTGGCCGTGTGGTGAAGGGGGTGAACTTCGTGGGACTCCGTGACGTGGGCGATCCCGTGGCGCTCGCCGCACGGTACGAACACGAAGGGGCCGACGAAATCACCTTCCTCGACATCTCGGCCAGCGCGGAGGAGCGCGCCACCCTGCTCGACGTGGCGCGCCGCACCGCGGAACAGCTCTTCATTCCGCTCACCATCGGCGGCGGTGTACGCACCGTCGACGACGTGGGGCGTGCGCTGCGCGCCGGCGCCGACAAGGTGTCGCTCAACTCGGCAGCGGTGACGAACCCCGCGGTGCTGACGGCCGCGGCGGATCGGTTTGGCGCCCAGTGCGTGGTGGCCAGCATTGACGCGAAGCAGAACGCCGACGGCGTCTACAAGGTGTGGGTGAAGGGCGGTCGCGAGGAAACGCCGCTCGAGGCCGTGGCGTGGGCGCAGGAATGTGTCGCGCGTGGCGCCGGAGAGATTCTCCTCACCAGCATCGACCGGGACGGCGCCCGTACGGGCTACGATCTCGAGATCACCCGCGCTGTGGCCGATGCGGTGCACGTGCCCGTCATTGCCTCGGGCGGTGCCGGTACGGCGGCACACCTGGTGGCTGCCGTGCAGCAGGCAGGAGCCGATGCGGTGCTCGTGGCGGGCATCCTGCACGACGGACTCACCACGGTGCACGCGCTCAAGGGGGTCATGCGCGACGCCGGCCTGGTGGTGCGTGAGGCCCTGGTGACGCCATGATGGTGACGCCATGAGCGAGCACTCGCAGTCCCTGTTGCAGGCGGCCACCGAAGTGGCCGAGTATGCCGCGCGCGTGGCCATGCGCTGGTACGGGGCCGGGGTGGCGGTGGAGACCAAGGGCGACGGCTCGCCGGTCACCATTGCCGATCGCGAGGCCGAGCGGGAGGCGCGCGCGTGGATCGAGGCCCGCTTTCCGCAGGATGGCCTGCTGGGGGAGGAATTCGACGATGTGCGCCCGCACGCCACGCGGCGGTGGATCTTCGATCCGATCGACGGCACCAAGGCCTTCGTGCGTGGCGTGCCGCTGTGGGGGACACTGGTGGCCTGCTGCGAAGGAGAGACCGTGCTGGCGGGGGCGGCCTGCTATCCCGCCGTGGGCGAAACGGTATCGGCGGCCCCTGGTGAAGGGTGCTGGTGGAACGGGGCGCGGGCGAGCGTCTCCACCACCGGCACGTTGCGTTCCGCCACGGCACTCATCACCGACAGCCGCTTTCTCGAGCGGCCGCACCGCCGCGATGCCTGGCACGCGCTGGCGGCGGAGGTGGCCGTATGCCGCACGTGGGGCGATTGCTACGGCTACCTGCTCGTGGCCACCGGACGCGCGGAGATCATGGTGGACGACATCATGAACCCGTGGGATTCGGCGGCGCTGCATCCCATCATCACCGAGGCGGGCGGCCGCTTCAGCGACTGGCGCGGGCGAGACACCGCGTTCGGTGGCGATGTCATTGCGACCAACGCGGCGCTGGCCAACGCGGCGCGCCGGTACCTGCTCGAAACCCCGGACCACTCATGACCACGCGCGCGCTCCTCGACCTTGACTCCCTCGACTTTGCCAAGGGCCAGGGGCTCGTCACGGTCGTGACCCAGGACGCCGGCACCGGGGTGGTGCTCATGGTGGCCCACGCCGACCGCGAGGCGCTCGAGCAGACGCTGCGTACCGGCGAGATGCACTATCGCTCACGGAGTCGCGGACTCTGGCACAAGGGCGGCACGAGCGGCCATGTGCAACGCGTGGTGTCGCTCACCGCCGACTGCGACCGCGATGCCGTTCTGGCGCGTGTCGTACCGGCCGGGCCCGCCTGTCATGATGGGACCACGTCCTGCTTTCGTGACGCCGCGCTGGCCAGCGATGCGCTGGCCGCGCTCGACGCCACCATTGCCCAGCGCGCCGCCGCACCGGCGGCAGACGGTGCGAAACCCAGCTATACGCAGCAGCTGCTGGCCGACCGCAACCTGCGGCTCAAGAAGCTCGGGGAAGAAGCGGTGGAGCTGGCTACCGCGTGTGTCGATCAGGACCGCGCCCGCGCCGTCGAGGAGACGGCCGATCTCGTGTATCACGCCCTGGTGGCGCTGCGGGCCGTGGGCGGGACACTCGATGACGTGCGCGCCGTGCTTGCGGCACGGGCACGCTGACGGACGCGACCCGACGGCGCGTCTACAGCTCCCACCCCTTGCGGTAGGCGCGCGTGAGGAACGGATTGGCCTCGGGCGCATTGGTGAACTGCATGTTGGCCGCATCGTACAGCACCTTGCGTCCCTGACCGGCGCGCAGCGCGGCAATGCCCAGCAGCATCGTTTCGGTCAGCGGGGCCGCCTGCGAGAAGGGGGAGCTGGTCTGCGCCTGTCCCTTGGCGGCCTGAATCCAGTTCTGCTCGTGCGACACCGTGATGCGCGGAATGGTCTTGGCCACCGCTTCGGCGCGCTTGGCGGTGCCCTCGGGGTAGATGCGCGGCCGGTCGCCGTACGTCTCGTGAATGAGCAGCCCCTTGTCTCCCACGATCATGGCCCCGCCGCCATCGCTGCCGGGGTTGGAGATGGGCGCTTCGTCGGGGAGCATGGCCGGACGCGGCGGCAGCAGCCCGCCATCGTACCAGTAGAGATCCACCGGCCCGCGCTTGCCCACTGCCGGGTACGCGAACTGCGCCGTCATGGCCAGGGGATAGGTGGCGGGGTTCTGCGCACCGCCGCCCCACGGGCTCGAACTGGCGGTAATGCTGGTGGGATACGTGAGCTCGAGCGCCGTGTACGCCTGATCGATGAGGTGGGCCCCCATGTCGCCGATCGCACCCACCCCGAAGTCGAGCCAGCCGCGCCACGCGAAGGGATGATAGGCCGGATGATAGGGGATTTCCGGTGCCGGTCCGAGGAAGAGATCCCAGTGGAAGCCTTCCGGGGGCGAGTGATCATTGCTGGCCATGGCAGCCCGCACGGCGTTGTCCACCGTCCCCATGTTCCACTGCGGGCGCGGGTTGGTGTTGAGCACGGCGGCGCCGGCGGCGCGGGGACGCGGAATCCCCTGGGCCCAGTAGCGCACCGGCCGATCGGTCCACACGTGCACCTCGTGCACCTTGCCCAGCACGCCGGAGCGCACGATCTCGATGACGCGATGTGAGCCTTCCATGGAGTGCCCCTGATTGCCCATCTGCGTGGCCAGCTTGGGGTTTTCGGCCGCCTTGCGCGCCAGCAGCCGGCACTCGTGCACCGAATACGCGAGCGGCTTCTGCACGTACACGTGCTTCCCCAGCGACATCGCCGCCAGAGCAATGGTGGCATGCAGATGATCGGGCGTGGCAATGAGCACCGCGTCGATGTCCTTCTGCTTCTCCAGCATCTGCCGGAAGTCGGTGTACTTGGCCGCCTTGGTGTAGGCCTCCCCCAGCTGCACGTTCTGTGCGGTAGGCTGCCCCTCGCGCGGCTTGAGGCGCCCCTGCAGCGACCGCTCGACGAACGGGAAGTCCACGTCGCAGACGGCCACGATGTTCTCGGTGAGCATCTGCGACATGTTGCTCATGCCCATGCCGCCGATCCCCACGCAGGCAATGTTGAGCGTGTCGCTGGGTGCGCGGTACCCCTGCCCGCCCAGCACGTGGCGCGGCACGATCATGGCGCCCATGGCGAGGGTGGCGCTGGTGCCCACGAAGTCACGGCGAGAGAAGTGGCTGGACATTGGTGTGTGGCGGGTGGAGGAACAGGCGGCGGGACGCGGGGGGCAGGAGGCGGGAGGCCGATGCTGCCGTACGCACTAGTAGAGCGTGCTTGGAATCATGATATAGCCTTCGCGCCAGCTTCCGTCGAGACGATGCGGGGGCTCACCGGCGAGGGTGACGCGCTGGGTGTGCCCACGAGACCACGCCAGCGGGGCGAGGCCACCCACCACCGCCTGCAGCTGGTCGTGCGTCGGTGCGCGATCCAGTTGCAGCGGCACCCGCGCCGTGAGCCGTGCGACGGCCTCGCGCAGGGCGTCGGGCGTGGTGCGCCCCTTCCCCGGCACCGGCGTCAGCCCGAGGCTGCGCCACGCCGCCGTGGGAAAGGTTTCCGTGACGAAGCGCGCCCCCCGATCGCCGGTTGCGCCCTGTTTCTCAGGCACAGCGTGCCCGCTGCCCGGCAGCGCGTACCCGTACCGTGTGGTGAACCGCTCGAAGAGCGCGATGGAGAACTCGGTAAACGCGAGATAGCCGCGCGGCTTCACGCCGTCGGGCGGCAACCCCGTCTTCCCCGGCGCGCGCACCGCCTTCTCGCTCATTCGGCAATGCGGGGCATCGGTGCCGGGGGCCTTCCAGCCGAGTGGCCCGTCGATGGCGATGCCGGCCACGTGGTGCCGTTCGGCGAGCGCATGCAGCCAGTCGGCCAGCGTGTGCGCGTGCGGCGGGTCGGCGAGCAATGCGTCGACGATGGTCGCTTCGATGCCGGTTTCGGTGGCGTCGAGCAGCACGACGCCGATGTCGCGATGGCGCTTGTAGGCCAGATCGACGGACAGAACGCGCGTCACCGTCGGTCGGGGTCGGGGGGAAACGCGTGATCACGGAGATCACCGAGGTGGGGGAGGGCACAGAGCACCGCATTCATTCAGGCATCTCCCTGAATGGGGCGGGAGTGGACCACGTCACACGGAGCTCCGCTCGTGAAAGCAGCTCCGCACGTGAACGCCGTCCCTCGTGCGTTGTGGCCGTTCTCCGCTTTTCTCCCACCGCTCGGTGATCTCCCTGAGCACGCGGTTCCTCCCTCGCCACGCACCGCGAGCAAGAGGTCCACGCGCTGTGCCGTTTGCTCAGAAGCGCAGCAGCCGCGCCGGCGTGACCTTGGCCGGGTCGCCCACGTAGGCCCAGCGCACCTTGCGCATGTAGGTCCGCGCTGCGCGCTGGATGTCCTCGGGCTTCACGGCGCGCAGCTCCTGCACGAAGCGGCTCGCGCGCCGGAAGTCGCCCTGATACAGCTCCGCCCGCGCCAGCATGTTGGCCTGATCGGCGTTCGTTTCGTTGTCGAGGAAGTAGGTGACGATGAACTGCTGCACCAGCTGCTCGAGTCCTTCCTGCGTGATGATGCCGTCCTGCAGCGCCTTGACCTGCTGCAGCATGATGCTGAGGACCTCGTCGGGCTGTGTGGTGGTCACATACAGGCCGCCCAGGGAGAAGGCGTGCTCCACGAACGGGGCGTTCACCGAGTAGGACAGGTTGCGGCGCTGACGCACTTCGCCAAAGAGGCGGCCCGAGAGCACGGCACAGGCCAGGCGCAGCGCCGCGTAGTCCTGGCTGGTGGCTCGAGGACCGTGGAAGTAGCCCTGCAGATAGTTGGTGGGCAGCGCGCGCTTCTCCACCACGTAGCCCGACGGGAGGTCGGCCGGCGGAGCGGGAGGGCTCCAGGCGTAGCTGCCACGGGGAAGCCGGCCGATGGTTTCGCGCACGAGCTTCTCCACGCGCGTGCGTGACACGTTGCCCACCACCACCAGCATCATGCGCGACGTGACCATCTGCGATGCGTGATACGCGCGCAGCTGCGCCCCCGTGATGCCCTTGAGCGAGGCCTCGGTGCCCGTGGGTTCGAGCGCGTACGGATGGCCGTCGAACGTCATGCTGTCGGCCAGGAAATCGAGCAGCGCGTCGGGGCTGTCCTTGCGCTGGCTCACGGCCGTGACGAACTGCTCGCGCACGAACTCCACATCGGCCGGGTCCAGTCGCGGCGCCACGATCCGATCGGCCATGATCGCCCAGGTGCTGTCGAACCCCGCCGTGGTGGCGCGCAAGCCCACGCTGGTCCAATCGACACCGGCACTCACGCCAATGGCGCTCCCCAGCCGCGCCATCTTCGTGCGCAGGAGGTCCCGGGGGTACTTCTGCGTGCCGCGCTCACTGGCTTCCAGCAGCATCAGCTCGATCCCCTGCGTGGCCGAGGTGAGCTGCCGTGAGCCGCCGAGGAGGTAGAGATTGGCCGCCACGACGTTGTTGGCCGTGACACGGCGCAGAATGACGGGAATGCCGCTCACCTCGAACTTGATGGTGAGCGAATCGTCGCCCATCACGGTGGGTGATGTTGGCGCGGCCACGGGTGTGGCTGGTGCCGGCCGTGCGACCGGCCGCCGAGCCGGCGCTCGTGTCGCCTGCGCCGTCAGCTCGCCAGCGGCGCCAAGCACGAGGCCGACACACACCCCCACCACCCTGAACCCTCGACCCCCGTCGCTGAACGGGCGTGATCGCGCCGCCGTTGGCGTCGTTCCCGTGCCGGCCGCCGTTGCCGTCGCTGGATGCATCACGGCTTCACCCCCGACTTCGTGAACGGCTTGAGCAGCTCCGCTTCCGTGAGGCCAATGGCCCGCCGCGCGTCGCTCGACAGCAGCACGCTGGTGACCCGCGGCTTCCCCACGATGTAGGTGCTCGTGTAGCGCAGGAGATCGGTGATGCGCTGCTGTGCCATGCGGTCGGTGTAGCTCATGAAGTAGTCGAGACTGGCCACGCTCCACCAGAAGCCGATGGTGTGGGCGATCTCGCTCGCCTTTTCGATGCCGAAGGCGCTCGATACCGCCCGCTGCGCCTTCACCGCTTCCAGCTCGCGCGACGAGATGTACGTGGGATCACTGAAGCGGGCGATCTCGCGCTCGAGCGCCGCCATGGCCGCGCGGAACTTGTCGGGCGTGGTTTGCCCGCTGATCGAGATGGGCCCCACCTGATTGAGCGTGTAGTAGTTCACCCCCACGCCCAGCCAGAGCCCCGAATCCACGAGGTTCTTCTGGAACGTACTGCCGGGGGTGTTCAGCACATCGCTGAACACGTCGGCGGCAAAGGTGGCGCCGGGATCCTTCCCCACGCTCGGCCCCTGCCACTGCAACAGCACCGCCACCGCGTTGATCGGCTCTTCGCTGATCTGCGCCTTGTTGCTGTCGAGCGGCGGAATGGGCGGAATGGGATCGGCCACGAACGGGTCCGCGCCGCGCGGCCACGAACCGAAGACCTGTTCGGCGAGCGCGAAGATGCGTTCGGGGTCCACGTCGCCGGTGACGATGAGCGCGCAGTTGTTCGGCACGTAGTACTTGCGCTGGATGGTGCGCATCTGCTCCTGCGTCACGTTCTTGAGCACCAGCCGATCGCCGATGGTGTTCTTGCGGCTCCCCTGCCCCGGATACAGCAGCGCGTTCGCCTGCTGCTGGAAGCGGAAGCCGGGCTGCGCCTCGTTGCGATCGTACTCGCCCAGCACCACTTCCTTTTCCCGCGCGAGTTCATCCTCCCGGAACAGCGGATTGATGAGCGCACTCGCCAGGAAACGCAGCCCTCCCGCCACCGAGTCGGCGGGGAGGGTGAGATAGTAGTTCACGCGCTCTTCCTGCGTGGTGCCGTTGAACACCGCCCCCAGCTCGCCGGCGCGATCGTTGAACGCCTGCGCGTCGGGCAGGTCCGTGTTGGCCTTGAAGAACATGTGCTCGTACATGTGCGCGAGCCCCGCGTACTCCGGCGGCTGCGTGAAGGCGCCGTTGCGCACGTTGATCTCGAGCGTGGCAATGGGCACGCCGTGGTTCTCCACGACGATGACCTCCATGCCGTTCGCCAGCACCTTGCGGCGCAGCACCTTTTCGAGCTCGGCGCGGGACTGGGCGTGCAGGGCGGCCGGTGGTGTGGCCGGCAGGGCGGCAACCGTGGCGAGCGCCAGGGCGGCGCGCAGCGACAGCGTACGGAGGCGGCGAAGAGACCGAACGCGCATGAGCGGGTGGGAGGAGAGCACGAACTGCAGGGCGACCCCGCAGTGGGGGTGGCGAGCACTACCCCATGGGACATTAACGGGATCCGCCGGCGGAGGGTTGCTGGCGCCGGCCGACGCCCTCCTCCCGTCGTCAACGACTGACGGCCCGGTACTCCCCCGGCTACATTGGCGTCCGGCCGTACTGCCGAACCCCATCCCGCTGATGACTGTCCCTTCCGCCTTGTCGACCCTCGACGCGTCGCGCCTCACGCCGAACGCGCCGCTGGCTCCGTTCACCACCTTTCAGATCGGCGGCCCGGCGGATTGGCTGTACGATGCCACCTCCGCCGATGATCTCGCCGCCGCCATCACCGCGGCGCGCCATGGCGGCCTCCCCTGGTTCGTTTTGGGGCTGGGCGCCAATGTGCTCATTGGCGACCGGGGGGTGCGCGGGCTGGTGATCCGCAATCGCGCCGCGGCGCACACGATCAGCCCGGACGGGGTGCTGTGGAGCGAAAGCGGGGCCGTGGTCCAGGAGCTGGTGCTCGAGACGGTGCGCGGGGGGTGGTCGGGACTCGAGCACTACATCGGCATTCCCAGCACGGTGGGGGGCGCGCTCTGGCAGAATCTGCACTTTCTGTCGCCGGCCCCCGAGCGCGAGCGCACGATGTTCATCAGCGAGGTGTTCGCCGACTGCGACATTCTCAGCGCCGAGGGGGAGCGGAAGACGGTGGACGCGGACTATATCCGGTTCGGCTACGACGACACGGTGTTCCATCATCGGCGCGACGTGGTGCTGAGCGCGCGCTTCCGGCTCACGAAGGACGACCCGGCCCGCCTGCACCGCATCCTGCAGGAGAACCTCAGCTGGCGTGGCTCACGCCACCCGTGGCTGGGGATACATCCCAGTGCCGGCTCGATCTTCCAGAAGATCGAGGGGGTGGGCGCCGGCCGCCTCATTGACCAGTGCGGCCTCAAGGGCTTTCGCGTGGGCGACGCGCAGATCTCGCACATACACGCGAACATCATGGTGAACCTCGGGCGCGCCAGCGCGGCCGACGTGCGCGCGCTCATTGCGCACGCACAGCAGGCGGTGCGAGAGCGGTTCGGATACGAACTCACGCCCGAAATCGGTTTCATCGGCGAGTTCTAGCGTCGCGCGCGAAGCCGAGGGACGCGAGCGACCGCGGAGATTACGGCAGGAGAGGCCACCACGCGCAATCGACGACGCGTTGGCGGGGACGCGTTGGCGAAAACGCGTTGGCGAGAACGCGCTGGCACGAACGCGCAGGAGCGCGGGCACCGACGCGGGCACCGACGCCAACCGCGACGCCAACCACGACGCCCCGCGACGGCCGAAGGCTCGTCGCCGCGTTGTTCCCCCGCGTTGTTCCCCCGCGTTGTTCCCCCAGCGTCGGTGTCTGCGTCGGGGTCTGCGTCGAGGTCTGCGTCAGTGTCTGCGTCGGTGCCCGCGTCGGAGTCCGCGTCGGGGTCCGCGTCCGTGCCAACGCGTCCCCGCCAACGCGTCGGCGCCAACGCGTCCCTGCCAACGCGTCGTCGATTGCGCGTCGTTCCCCCCGCGTCGTTCCCGAGCCAACGGCAACCCCCGTCTCTCCCCCCGTGTCGTAACGGAACCCGGCCCCCGGCCGTAGCATGGGCAGCCTCCACCTTCGACTCCCCCGACGTGCCCCGTCGTTTCGCGTTCTTCACCGTCCTGCTGCTCCTGCTCGCGCTGGCGGCCCCGCCGGCATACGCCCAGCAGGTCGATGTCATTCGCGGCCGCATTACCGGCGAGAGCAATGAACCGCTCGACAACGTGTCCATCCTGGTCACGTCGCTCTCGGGCAACGTCAACCGCACCGCCCGCACCGACCGCGCCGGCCGCTTCACCATCACCTTTCCCAATGGCGATGGCGACTACATGGTCACCGTGGCGGCGGTGGGGTATGCCCAGAAGCGCTTCGAGGTGAAGCGTGCGGCCGACGAAGACGTGCTGCTCGCCGATGCGAAGCTGAGCAAGGTGGGCACGGTGCTCGAGGCCATGAAGGTCACCGCCGACCGCCAGCGCGTGTCGCGCGGCGAACTGTCGCAGGACGTGGGCGGCACCGAGCGGACGATCAGCAACCTCAACGCGCTGCCGCCCGACCAGATGACGGATCTCGCGGCGCTCGCGGCCACGCTCCCCGGCGTGCAGCTCGTGCCCGGGCAGGATGGCGGGGCCAACGGCTTCTCGGTGCTGGGCCTCGGCGCCGATCAGAACAACACGACCCTCAACGGGATGCTGTTCGGTGGGGCGGGACTGCCGCGCGATGCCGGGGTGTTCAGCGCGCTCGCCACGTCCCCCTACGATGTGTCGCGGGGCGGCTTCAGCGGCGGGCAGTTCCAGCTGCGCACGCGCAGCGGGACCAACTTCAGCAACCGCGGCCTCAGCGTCGTGGGCGACAACCCGGCGCTGCAATGGACCGACGCCGCCGCGCGCGCCACCGGGCAGCAGTTCACCAACGCCTCGCTGGGGGGCACCGTCTCGGGCCCGCTCGTCTTCGACAAGGCGTTCTACGCGCTGTCGTATCAGCTGGGGCGGCGCAGCAACGATCTGCAGACGTTGCTCAACACCTCCAGCAACGGACTCAAGGCCAGTGGCGTGGCCACCGATTCGGTGTCCCGGCTGCTGGGCATTCTCGGCAGCAACCGGGTGCCCATTACCAGCGCCGGTGTGCCCGGCAGCCGTCTCACCGACCAGGGGTCGGTACTTGCCGCCATCGATGTGGCGCCTCCGTCGAGCGTCAGCGGCGCTGCGTACAACATCACGGTGAGCGCCAACTGGAACCGCCAGAACCCGGCCTTCACGCCGCTCACCACGGCACTCCCCAACACCGGCGCGGAACGCATCAGCTGGACCGGCGGCGTACAGGCGCGACACAGTGGCTATTTCACCCTGCGCACGGTCGGCGTGCTCACCGAAACGAGTGCCGGCGTCAATGCCTCCAACGCCACGGGCGATCCCTATCTCGATCTCCCCGCCGGGCGCGTGCGGGTGAACTCGACCTTTGCCGACGGCACCAGCGGGGTGCAGCTGCTCAGCTTCGGCGGCAACCAGTTGCTCAACACCACGCAGCGCACCACCACGGCCATGGCCATGAACACGCTGTCGTGGTTCAGCGGCAACAACAAGCACCGCCTCAAGCTGGGCACCGAAGTGCGGCACGAGGGCTCCGCGCAGGATCAGACGATCAACCGGCTCGGCACCTTCACCTACAACTCGCTCGCCGATCTGCAGGCGGGGCTGCCCCTGTCGTACACGCGCACGCTGTCGCCACGCGAACGCGAGGCGGGCGTGCTCATTGCGGCCCTGTCGCTCGGTGACTCCTACCGCCACTCGCAGACCCTGCAGGTGCAGTACGGCGTGCGCGTGGACGCCAATCGCTTCCTCGATGCACCGGCGCGCAACCTGGCCCTCGAAGAGCGCCTCGGGGTGCGCAACGACCGCGTCCCCAACGGGGTGTTCGTGAGCCCGCGCCTTGGCTTCTCCTGGCAGTACGGCACGGGGCCGCAAATCGGGGCCTTCGATGGCGCCTTCCGCGGACCGCGCGCCGTGGTGCGCGGCGGCATTGGCGTCTTCCAGAATTCGCCGCAACCCACGCTCATTGGCAGCGCGATCGACAATACGGGGCTGCCGAGCGCCATTCAGCAGCTGGCGTGCGTCGGGGCGGCCGTGCCCACGCCCGACTGGACGGCCTATACCAGCGTTGGCAGCATCCCCAGCCGCTGCGCCGACGGCAGCACGGGCACGTTGTTCGCCGTGGGGGCGCCCAACGTGACGCTGTTCGGCTCGGGCTTCGCACCGTCGCGCAGCGTGCGGTCGAATCTGTCATGGAGCGGTCCCGTGCTCTGGAATGTGTTCAACGCCAGCATCGACGCCACCTGGTCGGTCAACACGCAGCAGCAGAGCTTCCTGGATCGCAACTTCGCGGGGACGCGGCGGTTCTCCCTGCCGAACGAAGGCGATCGCCCCGTCTTCGTGAACGCGTCCAGCATCGTGCCGCTCACCGGTGGCATTGCCGCCGGCGACGGCCGGGTGGTGCCGCAGTACCAGCGGGTCACCGAGCAGCTGAGCGATCTGCGCTCCCGCACCGGGCAAGTGAGTGTGCGTCTCTCCCCCATGAGCTTCAGCACCAACTTTGGCTGGAGCGCGAGCTACACCTACGGCAACGTGCGGGAGCAGTTCCGCGGCTTCACGAGCACCGCCGGCGATCCGTTTGCCGTGGACTGGTCGCGTGCGGGGTTCGACTCGCGCCACCAGATCACCTACACCCTCAACTGGAACGCCTTCGACCTCGTGCGCATCGCCTGGTTCGGGCAATTCCGGTCGGGGACGCCCATCACGCCCACCATTGGCGGCGATGTGAACGGCGACGGCTTCACCAACGACCGCGCCTTCGTGTTCGACCCGGCCACGGCAGGCGATCCCCTGGTGGCAAGCGGCATGCGGGCGCTGCTCGAGAACGGCTCCCGCGTGGCGCGTGCGTGCCTCGCCCGGCAGCTCGGCACCTTGGCCGCCCGCAACAGCTGTCAGGGGCCATGGGTGAGCAGCGCGAATCTCAGCATCGGCTTCAACCCGCTCAAGCTGCGGCTGCCCCAGCGCATGAACCTGACGCTCAATGTGGCCAACCCCATTGGCGCCGCCGACCTGCTGCTGCACGGGCAACAGCGGCTGCGCGGATGGGGACAGCAGCCGTTCCTCGACCAGGCGCTGCTGTATGTGCGCGGCTTCGATCCGGTGGCGCGCCGCTATCGCTACGAGGTGAACGAGCGCTTCGCCGCCACCAATCCGCAGTTCCAGCAGTTCCGCGCCCCCGTGACCGTAACCGCGCAGCTGCGCTACGACATTGGTCCCACGCGCGAGCGGCAGGTGCTGACGCAGTCGCTCGACCGTGGCCGGCGCACCGACGGCATCAAGGCCAACGCCGCCACCATCAAGGCGCAGTTCGGCAACGGCGGTGTGCCCAACCCGATGGCCACCATCCTGCGTGATCAGGACACGCTCAAGTTGAGTGCCGATCAGGCCGACGCCATCGCCACGATGAACCGCCGGTACCTGGTGCGTCTCGACTCCATCTGGTCGCCCATTGCGGCGCAGTTTGCCAGCCTTCCCGACGGCTACGACCGGGAGCGCATCTACTTTCGGTATGTCCGGGCGCGGGAAGCCAGCATCGACATGCTGCGGGGGTATGCACCGCAGGTGAAGCAGCTGCTGACGGCGGCGCAGCGGCGCCGGCTCCCGCCATTCATCGCGCTGGCCCTCGACGATCGCTATCTCAAGACCATTCGCTCCGGCACCGCCGGTGGTGGCGGTGCCGGCCTCATGGGCGGCGGCATGATGATGGCCGGCGGCATGGGCGGCGGCGCGCAGACCATCATCATGCGGCAATAACCCAACGACAAGGAGGCAGGGGGCGGGCGGCAGGAGTCAGGCAGCAGCCTCCCTGCCCCCTGCTCCGTGCCTCCTGCTCCGTGCCTCCTGCTCCCTGCTTCCTGCTTCCTGCTTCCTGAACCAACCCACCGATGAAACGCCTCTTCGCCACGGCCACACTCGCGCTGACCGCCGCGCTGACCGCCGCGCTCACCACCGCTCACGCCCAACCCGGCAGCTCGACCTCCCGCCCCCCCATCCGCCCGCTCGGCCCCGTCGCGGCTGCCACGACGGACTCGCTCGGTACCATCACCAACGTGCGCGCGCTCCCCGGTGGGCGCCTGCTGGTGAACGACATCAGCGCACGGCGGGTGCTGCTCCTCGACTCCACGCTCGCCATCGTGAAGGTCGTGGCCGACACCACCCCGGGCAATCCCAACGCCTACGGCAGCGGCATGGCCAGCCTCATCGCCTTTCGGGGCGACTCCACGCTGTTCGTGGATGCGCAGTCGCTGAGCATGCTGGTGATCGATGCGAACGGGGAGGTGCAGCGGGTGATGTCGGTGCCACGCGCGCAGGACGCCATGATGCTCGCGGCGGGTGGCGTGGGTGCCGGGGCCTTCTACAGCAACGGACATCTGGTGTACCGCGGCATGCCCGCCATTCGCATGCAGATGGTGAACGGCACGCCGCAGATGTCCGGCATCCCCGACACCATGGCCATCACGCGCGTGAATCTGCAGACGCGCGTGGTGGATACGGTGGGATTCGTGAAGATTCCCCGCTCGCTGCCCACGATCACCCGCACCGACGACGGCAAGATGAACGTGTCGATCGAGGTGAATCCGTTGCCGGTGGTGGATGAATGGGCCGTGCTCCCCAACGGCGACGTGGCCTTCGTGCGCGGACGCGACTATCACGTGGATTGGGTGGAGGCCAACGGCACGCGGCGTTCGTCGCCCAAGATGGCGTTCGACTGGAAGCGCCTCACCGACGAGGACAAGGCGAAGCTGGTGGACTCGGTGAAGACGCTCCTCGACAAGCAGGCGGCCGCGAATCCCGGGCAGGGGGCGGCCATGGCCACGGCGTTTGGCAGCATGATGGGCGGGGGGGCCGGCGGCGGGGCGCCGCGCGTGCAGATGATGATCCGCGCCGAAGGCGGGCCACCGGGGGCCGGGGGGCCGGTGCGCGCGCCCCAGGTGGCCCCACCCCGGATCAACGTCGTGACGGCGAGCGAATTGCCCGACTACCAGCCCCCTTTCTTCGCCACCAGCACCCGGGCCGACGCCGACGGCAATCTGTGGGTCCTCACCATTCCCACCAAGCCGCAGCCAGCCGGCAGCGTGTACGACGTGATCAACGGCAAGGGCGACGTCATCGAGCGCGTGCTCGTCCCCGAGGGGCGTCAGGTGCTGGGCTTCGGCCCTGGCGGCGTCGTCTACCTGGGGAAGCGCGACGGCACCTCCACCGTGATCGAGCGCGCCCGCGTGAACTGAGCCGCCCAGGCAGTCGTTCAGACCTCGAGCCGCCGGGCTTCGCGGCGTTGCTCGCTTGCCCTCGTGGTCGTCCGTCAGTTCGTCGGTCCATTCGTCGTTTCTCTCTTCCCTTCATGACCGTCTGGTCCTTGACGCTCGCGTCTGCCCGGAGCGATGCCCCGCGAACGTGCCATCCGCGCGCCGTGCCGCGGGTGATGCGCCGCATGGGTGGCAGGTAATGGGGGTATCGACGACGTACCGCGCCGCGCTCCGAACGGTGGCGCGGTTGGCAGGGAGCCGCGTCGGGGCCGCCGTGGCGAACACCGTTGGCCTCCAGCCCCGATCGATCTGGTGTCTGCACCGGTTCGTCCGCCCTGGTGATGCATGGACGGGCGATTCGGTCGAGACCGTTGGCCACATCATCCGGGTGCTGTCGGCACGGGGCGTTCGCTTCGTGGCGCTTGACGATCTCCTGTCGGGCGCGCCGTTGGGCGGGCCGGCCGTGGCCGTGACGGTGGACGACGGCTATGCCGACTTCGCGACGCACGCCTGGCCGATGTTCAAGGCACTCCGCTGCCCCGTGAGCCTGTTCCTGACCACCGGACCGGTGGTCGAACGACAGTGGTTCTGGGGCGATTACCTCGACCATGCCCTGAGTCGATTGCCCCGCCCACACGTCGACATCGAGCTGGTGGGCATGCGCGTGGAGCTCACAGACCCCGAGCGGCGGCGACGGATGGGCCGCCAGCTGCGTGGCGCGCTCAAGCTGGTGCCCGACGACGAGCGCCGGGCCGTACTGGCGGACCTCGCCCGGCAGGCCGGCGTCGATGCCACCGAGGCGCCCTCGGCACCGTATCGCGCGTTGGAGCCCGTTCAGGTCGAGCAGTTGGCCGCGGAAGGGGTCCAATTCGGCGCGCACACCGTCACGCACCCCATACTCAGTCGCTGCAGTGCCGCCGTTGCCCGGTGGGAAATCACGGAATCCGTGCGGATCGTTGGGGCGATGACGGGGCGTCCCGTCACGACGTTTGCGTATCCCAACGGGATGCTGCACGACTACGGTGCACGCGAGGTGGCGGTGCTGGGGGCGATCGGGGTACCCGTGGCCGTCACGACATCCCGTGGTCGCGTCGTGGACACCGCCGATCGCCTGCGCCTGCCGCGCCTCGTCTTCCGCGCCGACCTCGGGGTCATGAGCCGTCGCGTCATGGGGTACCCGCTGTCGTTGTGAACCCCGACCATGCCAAGGCCGCGCACGCCGGCGTGCCGTGAGCGCTGGCGGGTGGGATGATCCACCTACGGCGAGAAGCGCACCTCGCGACGCGCCGTCCGGCACAGTTTCTCCCCCGCTCGGCAGTAGCTGGTGACCAGCGTTCCCTCGAGCGGCAGGTCAGCGGGGCCCAGCGGCAGCATCACCGCACCCACGAAGTACGCACTGTCGCTGGTGACGGCCGGCCCCCGAAACGCAAGGCGCCGGCCGTTGCTCGTGGTGAGCACCGGCGGCTGCAACGCATTGATCTGATCGCCCGAATCGGGGAGCATGACCACGCGGGCGCCCTGAGCCGTGCGGTCGAGACGCACCGGCGGACCGCTGTCGATCTCCACCGGCCCCACCTTGGGCAGCGTGGGTATGGCGGAGATGCTCGGCGCGGCGCTGTCGGCCGCGGGGAGCGCCGCGTCGCGCCCGCCGGTGCAGGCGGCGACGGCCAGCGACAGGGTCAGGAGCCGCGTGTTCCGGCGCATCATCGACCGATCCATTTCGAATACTTGATGAGAAAGACGTGGCGCCCCGGGTCGGCGAAGGCACGGCCCACCTGGTTGGCGACACCGAAGTTGGCCACCTCGAGCTCCACCTCGCGCTGCTGCGACCAGACGAAGAAGAGTGCCGAACCGGGCTGGTACTCCCACCGCAGCACGGCATTGCCGCGTAGCGCCCGCACGGTGAAGTCCTGCGTGGGCACGATGAAGGCCGGGGATGGCCCCGCGCCGTCGGGGTCGATTCGCTGCCCGCCGCTCACCGTGGTGACCTCTCCCGCGTCCACGCCATACTCGGCAAACCGGAATGCACGCGGCGTGGTGAACTCCTTGAACCGGGAGAACTGTCCCGCCGATGCGAACGGCTGCAGGAACAGCTGCAGCGACAGCCAGGGCGAAAAGGTCCAGTCGAGCCGCGTGTTGAGCCGCGCCTCACGCTGCTGCACGTTGGCGAAGACATACCGCGCGCCGAAGGTTGCAGCCGCACGCGGATCGAGCGCACGCTGCACGTACTGATCGACGGCGCGCGCGGTCGAGTACTCGGGGCCGAGACGCAGACGCAGCTGCGGCAGCGGCCGCCAGTCGATTTCCGTTTCCACGCTCACCTGACGGCGCCCCGCCACATCGGTGCTGCGCCCGAGCTCGAGCGACAGGATGATGGGCTTGCGCGAGTCGGTGGTGAGTTCGAACCCCTGATCGAGCGACCGGGGCCGCACGGCCAGCGGCCCACCGCGCAGCAGGCGATCACTGAGGGTTTGCGGCGAGACCGAGTTGCGCAGGGACAGCTCCCAGAAGTTGAGTAACGTCACCTCGCCGAAGAGCGCGTACCGCTGCTCCACCTGATCACCGCCGAAGTTGTCGGCGAAGGTGCTGAAGGTGCCAAGCGACCAGGCCCGCGACCAGCGATTGATGAACGGGTTGCGATACTGCAGCGCCGTACTCACCGTGCGGAAGTCGGAGCGCACCTGGAAGCCGAGGTCGTTCACTTCGAACCCCGGGCTCGTCTCCTCGTAGGTCACGCTGCCCAGCACGCGGTCACCGGCGGTCTTGGCGAGGGACAGGGCCGCGTAGTGTCCCCCCAGCGCCGTGCGGGACGGGTCGAAGGTGAGATGCGCAGCATCGGGCCGCTGAAAGCTGCGGTAGTTGGCGCGCTGCAGGCGCTGCAGCACCGCCGTGCTCCCGCGCACCTGACTGTAGGACAGGACGCCGCTGATGGTGTACGTGCGATTGCGCCAGGCGTGCTCCCAGTCGACACCGGCCACCGTGGCGCTCGAGGCCACGCGCGCGGCGAGCAGTGAGTCGTCCAGTACCCGCCGCGTATCGGAGAGGAAGGCTCCCACACCGGTATTGCCGCCGTTGAGCAACCGGCGGAGGCGCGACACATGATAGTTGGAGAGCGGCTCCACCCCCTCGCGCGTCACCCGACCGTTGCTGCGCAGCACCTCGGCGTGCTCGTGCGGGGTGGTGGCGTTGAGCACCCCGATCTGCCACCCCGACGGGGTGGTGCCGGACAGCTTGAAGGCGCCGGCGATGGGGGTTTGCGCATTGATGCCCACGGCCACGATGTCGTCACCGCTCGGGCGGCGCTGCGGCGCGCGGCCAATGCGCCGACTGTAGAAGAAACTGGGCGGATCGTTGGAGTTGCTCGTGCGCGTGTCCCCGAAGGCAAAGCCGTCGGCGTTCTCGAGGAAGAAGGGGCGCCGCTCCTGAAAGAACACCTCGAACGCGGTGAGGTTGACGACCGCCGGATCGGCCTCCACCTGGCCGAAATCGGGGTTGAGGGTGGCGGTGAGGGTGAGCGACTGCGGCAGCTTCACGCGCAGGTCGCCCCCCACCGCGCCCGCCAACGCCTGCCCCGGCGTGAAGCGGTTGCGCCCCGCTGGTGGCTGCGTCTCCACCTGCGCGCGCACGTAGGGAATGAACTCCGTGCGCGACGGCGGCCGCAGCGAGTCGAGCCCCGTGAGCGTCCCGAAACGGGAGACGAATCCCGGGGCATTGGCCGGCGCCGGCGACCAGAGCGACTCTTCACCAAGGCGCGCGATCTCGCGCGAGAAGTTTACCCCCCACGGGCGCACCGCCCCCACGGCCCCGTTCACGTCGTAGCGCAGCTGCGACAGCGGAATGCGGAACTCGGCCGTCCACCCGGCGCTGTCGACGCGCGCGGCCACGTTCCACACGGCATCCCACGAGTCGTCGGCCTCGGTGTCGTTGAACAGGTACACGTCGCGCAGGACGCCGCGCGGGTTGACCCCGAAGACGAAGGCGGTGCGCCGGTCGCCGTAGCTGTCGAGGCCCAGAAAGAACCAGTCCGAGTAGATATCGTCGGCATCACGGCGTCCGAGCTGTTGCGCGATGCTGTCGGGCGCCGTGTCGAAGTTGCGTACGCCCACGTACAGGGCGTCGGCATCGTACGCCACCCACACGTCACTGCGCTGCGAGGCCTTCTCGCCATTTGCCGGCACGCGCTGCACGAAGCCGGTCGCCGGCGCCGCCTGGCGCCATACCGGTTCGTCGAGCTTCCCGTCCAGAGTGATGGGCGCGGGCAGCCAGTGCGCGCGCATGGTGGGCTGGGCCGACACGGCCGAGGCGGTTGCGGCGCACAATAGGGCCACCGCAAACGAAAAGCGGGACATGAACATCCGTGAAGGATAATCATGCCCCGCCGGGGGTACGTGACGGCACCGGGAGGGTGACGGGGGTGGTACGGGGGCGCCCCTGGCGGGCGCCCCGTTCAGTTCCCGCGGGTGCGCGGCGGCGCCGGCAGCGTACCCTTGTTGGCGATCGCCTTGTTGATCGCATCCACCGTGACCTGCGCACGGAATGCCACGACCTCCCTGGCCCAGGCGGTGATCTTCTTGCGATCGGTGAGCGACACGCCGTTGATCTCGGCCTTGCCCGCCTTGACCCGTTCGTCGTACCGGATGCTCTTCGGATCGTCGATGAACATGTTGAGCGAGATCTCCGGGTCATCGTGCAGGCCGTCGGCCTTGGAGGGGTGCACCCCCTTGCTCTCCATGTGCTTGGCCACGCTCGCGTAGTCGTAGTACTCCTGCACATGGGCCACGATGGGCGCGCCCTTCCAGAGCATCGTGAGCGAATCGGCCACGGCCCGCTGCCCCGCCTGATTGCCGCCGCTGTCGCCGATGTAGATGATGGTCGTGAAGCCGTGCGCCTTGAGGCTGGCGGCGATGTCGGTGAGCAGGGCGCGGAAGGTGCCTTCGCGCGCCGTGATCGTGCCCGGGCTGGTCATGTGCCCCGACGGCGGATCATAGCTGCCCTCCGGCACGAACTTCACGATGGGAGCGCAGAGCGCGTTCCCCAGCTTGCGCGCAATGGCGTCGCAGTTGGTGTGCAGCACGTAATTGTGCTTGCCCGTCACGAGCCACGGGCCATTGGGCTCCATGCCGCCGGTGGGCACGATCACCGTCGTCTTGCCGGCGGCAATGGCATCGCGCACATCCATCCACGTCATTTCCTCGAGCCACACCGTGTTGGGGGCCGGCAGCGGGTTGGGCGTGTCCTTGCAGTTGTACGGGTTGTCGGCGCAGTTGCCGCCGCCCATGCTGCGCGGGTCGCGGGGACGCGGCTGCTGGGCGTCAACGGCGGTGCTGACCAGGGTGAGGGCGCCGGCGGCCACGAGGGCGCGGCGCAGCAGCGTGCGGGGCATGGGGAACGTGGACATCGCGGGCATGCGGGGAGCTCCCGAGGAGGAGGGTGAAATCCGGACGCACGACAATGCGCCCCGCGCGCCATCTCCGCCAGAGCGGGTGGCGACAACGGCCGGTTGCCGACCGGCGTATTGCAGCGGGGCCCTTCGCCCACGACCCTTTGCGTTGGAGATGGCTTTGCGCGAGCATTCAGCATGACCCGTACGCTCTCCCTCCCGCCGTACGCTGCCGCCGCGATGCTGGCCCTGTGGTTGCCGGCCCTCGGCCACGCACAGTCCACCAGCGGTAGCGCCGCCGCACCCGCCCGCCTTCCCTCGCTGGCCGAAGTGCGTCAGCTGGCGGAGATGCACCTCACGCTCAGCGCGGTGCACGACTCCGCCGACGCCCGGGCGGCGCAAGCCAAGAACAAAACGCCCGACGCGCAACTCGAGCTCGCCAAGCAGAAGCGGGAAGCGGTATCGCGCGTCATCAAGGAGCGCGGGCTGACCGATGAGGAGTACCAGCGGCTGCGCTTCCTCGTGAGCAGCAACGCCGAGCTGCGCGCGCAGTTCGATTCCATCGTGGGCAAGCTCACCGGCGCGCCGGTACCGGGGCGGGTGGTGGCGGCCGCCGCGCGGGGGTTCGTGCCCGCCGCACAGCTGCCGGCTGGCCTGGTGGGCACGCACATCGGGCACGTCACCACCAGCTACGTGGACACGCCGGAAAAGGCCGGGCTGCTGGTGGTGGCCTTTGCCGAAGCGGTGGTGGCGTCGCAGCACGCCACGCTGGCCACCCGTACCCCCACCGATCTGGCGGCCATGAAGCTGCACGCCGGGCATGTGCTGCACGCGCTCGACCCGTCGCTGCAGGCCACCGGGCCGGGCAAGGGCTTCGGCCTGCGCAAGGCCGCCGGCGGCGTGGCGCAGCACATCGAACTGGCCGCCAAGGAGAGCGGCGCGTCGGGGAATGTGAAGATCCACGCCACCCACATCGCGACCGCCGCGCGCGGGACGTTGTCGCGCGTCGATCAGGCGGTGGCGCTGATCGCGCAGATCCAGGCGGCCACGGACGCCAAGGCGGCGGCCTCACTCATCGCGCAACTCGCGTCGCTGTGCAGTCAGCTGACGAGTGGTGCCGACAGCAACGCCGACGGCCGGGTGGATTGGGGGAACGGCGAGGGCGGGCTGCAGCAGGCGGATGAGCATGTGAAGCTGATGATGGCAGGGGAGAGGCGGCCGGGCTGAGTGGTCGGTGAGAGCTGCCTGACGGCTGCCTGAAAGGTGCTGTGTGATTACCTGCAGACGGCAGACGGCAGGAACCACAGTGGGCAGACGGCAGGGATGCGGAAGAACAACACGGCGGCGTGCGCTGCGCGCCGCCGCCGATGTCCCCACCGCAAAGGAAATCGGGCGCCCTGCGAAGCAGTGGCGCCCGTTTTGTTCCACCTCATCCCTGCCGTACTGCCCACTGTGGTTCCTGCCGTCTGCCGTCTGCGGTTGACCCCACCCGCTCTACAACAATCGCTGCCTCAGCAGCCCACGCACCGATGATTGTTCCGTGCCCCCAGCTTCTCCAGCAGCTGGATGGTTTCCGGGAACGGACGCAGACGCTGCACGGGGCCATTGGCGAGGTCCACGGTGGTGCGGAAGTCACGCCCCACGGCCTTGGGGTCGGCGCCCTTGCTCACGAGATACAGGATCATCTCGTTGTCGCCACGCGAGGCGGCGTGATGCAGCGGCGTGTAGCCGTTGAGGTCGCGCTTGTTCACGTCGTGCCCCAGCTCTTCCACCAGGTACTTCATCGCCGGCATCCACCCATCGGGGGCATGGCGGTGCGCATTCCCGGCGAAGCCGTTGCCGTAGCCCACCCCCGCCGCGGCGTGAATGGGATACGTCCCGATGCCCGGCGGCACGGCCTTCGACGCACTGTCGAGCGCCGCGTCGGGACGCCAGCCGGCGCCCTCCCCCTGCGTGGGCGGACGACGACGGCCGAGCTGCGGTGGACGGTACGACGGAATCGTATCGATGGCGCCGGCCTTCTTGAGGAGCTTCATGGCCTCGAGGTCCACCGCGTACGTGGCCCGCCAGAACGGCGTGGTACCGTCGAGCAGTTCGAGCCCGCAGTTCGCGTTGCCGCAGTTGCTGTAGCCGAAGAACCAGATGTTCTTCTTCATGCGCACGTTCACATCGGCACCGGCCTTGATGAGCGCGTTCATGAGTTCGTAGTGCGTCGTCTTCTGCAGCTGCACCGCCTGCGGCTGCGGATAGCGCGACCGCGGGTGCCAGAAGGTGTTGATGGACGCGTACAGCGGCGACAGCCCGTGCGTGCTGGTGAGCTTCACGTTGGCGCCGCGCTTCACCAGCTCCATCGCCAGGTCGTAGTGCCCGTTGATGGTGGCGTGCAGCAGCGGCGTGACGCTGTCGGTGGCCGACACTTCGTTGATGTCCGCGCCACCGTCGAGCAGCGCCAGCGCGGCGGCCATGTTCCCCTGACGCACCGCGTGGTGCATCGCGGTGAGGCCACCCATGCTGCCCACGGTGGCCTCGTAGCCGGCCTGGAACCCGTTGGTGGTATCGCGCGGCACCACGGTCTCGGTGGTCTTACCGAGATCCTTGCGCTCGTACATGGCCCGGCCCGCGAGAATGGCCTCCTCGATCTGCTTGGGCGTGAGGGCATTCACCGGCGGGGCAATCAGCCCGATGCGCGGCGTCCGCGCACTGTCGGCACGCGGGGCGGCCGCCACGGGCGCCGCGGCCGGAGCGCCGGCGGGAGTCGCGCCGGCAGCCGCCGCCGGTGCGGCCTTCTTGGCGGTGTCCGCCGCCGGCACCGGCTCCACGCCCAACCCGAACTGGCGGCGCAGCGCGGCCTGCTCGGCTTCCTGCTTGGCAATGGCCTTCATGGCCGAATCGCGCATCGCCGTCGGCAACGCGGCGAAGAGCATTTCGTTGCGCTTGCGCGCCGCCGCCTGCTGCCGCGCCAGCTCTTCGGTGAGGTCGAGCGTGTTGGTCTTGAGCGACGACGTGGCGCCAGCCTTGAGCAGCGCCGTCACGGCCCCGGGGCGATCCGCAGCGGCGGCGAACATGAGGGGCGTCTGCCCCCAGGTCGTTTCGCGCGCATTGAGGTCGGCCTTCCTGGTCACCAGCGCGTTCACGCTGGCCACGTCACCCGACTGAGCCGCCAGATGCAGCGCGGTCACGCCGGTGCTGGTGAGCACCTTGTGATCGGCGCCCCCCGCCAGCAGGGCCTGCACCACCGCGCCGTTGCCGGCGCGCGCCGCGATGTGCAGCGGCGTGTACCCGCCGTTGCGCGTCGTGGGCGTGACCTTGGCACCGGCCTTGAGCAGCGCCGTCGCCATGGCGGCATCGCCGCGCTCGGCCGCCCAGTGCAGCGCCGTCATGCCGTCACCCAACGGGATGTTCACATCGTTGCGTTGCGCGACGAGCGCGCGCACCCGCTCCAGATCACCCTGCCGCGCCGCCTCTGCCACCGCCGGCGACGCGTTGGTGGCGCGGGCGACACCGGCCGCCAGGCGCACCGGCCGCCGGCTGTCACCCGCCGTGCCCTGCGCCAACGCCGGCGCCGCCGCGAGCGCCAGGCTCGTGGCGCCGAGCAGGCCGGTGCACAGGTGATACCGCAACGATTTCGACATGCGGTGACTCCTCGGTCAGGCGTTGGTGTACAGCGCGAACGGCGTCACGCTGTCGCCGAAGCTCGGCGTGTCGATGTTGTACCGGTGCAGCAGCGAGAGGAACACGTCGGCCATCGGGGTGCCGTCGGGCGCCTTCAGGTGCGTGTTGCCCGGGATCACGTTGCTGCCGCCCAGCAGGATGAGCGGGCAGCGGCGATGGTTGTGCACGTTGCCGTCGGCCATGGGCGAGCCGTACACGATGAGCGTGTTGTCCAGCAGGGTGCTGTCCCCCTCCTGCGTCTCCTTGAGGCGCTTGAGGAAGTACGGCATCATCGCCACGTGGTACTTGTTGATGAGATTGAACTCCATGATGGCCGACTCGCGGCCGCCATGGTGCGACGCCGGGTGGAAGCCCTTGTTCGTGCCGCTCTCGGGGTACACGCGGCTCGACGCGTCACGACCGGTCTTGAACGAGAAGACGCGGGTCATGTCGCTCTGGAAAGCGAGCACCTGGATGTCGAACATGAGCTTCATGTGCTCTTCGAACGAGTCGGGCACCCCCACCGGCGCTTCGGGCAGGGCGCGCTCTTCCCCGCTCGAGTTCTTCGCCTCCACCTTCTGGATGCGACGCTCGAGCTCGCGCACGTTCTCGAGGTACTGGTCCACGCGGCGACGATCGGTGGGGCCGAGCTGGCGCTTGAGCGCGCCCATTTCGCCCACCACCCAGTCGAGGATGCTGCCGTTGTCGCGGCGGCGCGCCGAGCGGTCGGCGTTGTCGGAGCCCGCCCCGAAGAGCAGGTCGAAGGCCGCGCGCGGATTGCGGATCATGGGCAGCGGCTCGTGCGGCGACGCCCAGCTGATCGTGTCGGTGTAGGCGCACGAGTAGTTGTAGGTGCAGCCGCCGGCCTGGTCGAGATTCTCGATGCACAGCTGCATGCTGGGAATCGGCGTGTCCTGCCCGATCTTGCGCGCCACGATCTGGTCGAAGCTGGTGCCCACGAACAGGTCGCTGCCCTGCGTCTGCTTGGGATGCGACTGCGTGAGGAACACCGCGCTCGAGCGGAAGTGGTCACCACCGATTTCCGGCGCCTCGAAGGCTTCGGCCATGCGGCAGTCGGTGTTGCTGATGATCGAGAGGTGCTGGCGCCAATCGGCGAGCGGCGAGAGCGCGCTGTCGTTGGTGAACTCGAACTGCCGGCCCACGCCTTCGGGCGCCCACAGGAACTTGGAGGCCCCCCACGTGTTGCTGCCGGCCGCGCCGTGCACCGACTCGATGCACACGAGGCGCTGGTGGCCGGCGGCCGCCGCGCGTCCCGATCCGGCGAGGAACCGCCCGGCGGGCTCCATGGCGTCGAGGTACGGCAACGCCACCGTGGCACTCAATCCCTTCAGGAACGTGCGGCGTTCCAGTGTCTTCTGCGCGAGAAACTGCATCGTCGGTGCTCCGGAAAGGGTCAGTTCTGATTCGCGTCGGCCGTGACCGGCTCGGCGCGCTTGCTCTGGAAGGCCTTGCTGTTCACCACACCCATCACGAAGGCCGACATGCGGTAGTTCTGCTTCGCGGCGTCGCGCACGATCGCGCGCACCGTCGTCATGTCATGGTCTTCCACGCGACGTCCGAGCGCGTAGGCCATGAGGTTCTCCGTGAAGTTGCGCATGAGCGGCAGCGGGCGCTTGAGCAGCGCCTTGGTGAGATCCGCCGTGGTGGTGATCGGCGTGCCATCGTACAGGTTGCCCCGGGTGTCCAGCTGGGCGCCGTTCTCACGGAAGCGCAGCTTGCCGGTCACGTCGAAGTTGTCGAGCGCGAGCCCGATGGGATCCATGAAGTTGTGGCACGACTTGCACGTGGGATTGTCCCGGTGCATTTCCATGCGCTCACGCGTGGTGAGCTGCTTGCCGTCCTTCGCGCCTGCGGTCTGCTCGAGGTCTGGCACATTGGGCGGCGGCGGTGGCGGCGGCGCGCCCAGCAGCACTTCCATGACCCACTTGCCCCGCAGCACCGGCGACGTGCGGTTGCCGAGCGACGTCTGCACGAGCACACTGCCGTGCCCGAGCACGCCGCGGCGCTGATCGTCGGCATACGCCACCTTGCGGAAGTGCGAGCCACTCACGTTGGGAATGCCGTAGTGCTTGGCGAGCCGCTCGTTCACGTAGGTGGACTCGGCGGTGAAGGCGGTGAGCACGCTGCGATCGCGGCGCACCATGTCCTCGAAGAACAGCTCCGTTTCCTTCTGCATCGCGTTGGCGAGCAGCTGGTCGAAGTCGGGGAACAGGAACGCGTCGGGCTTCACCTTCTCGAGATCCTGCAGGCGCAACCACTGCGCGGCGAAGCGGGTGCTGAGCGCCTCGGCCCGCGGGTCGGCGAGCATGCGCTTCACCTCGGCGTTGAACACCGCCGGCTGCGACAGGCGCCGCTGGCGCGCCAGCGTGAGCAACCGCTCGTCGGGGATCGTGCTCCAGATGAAGAACGAGAGGCGCGTGGCCAGTTCGAGATCGTCGATGCGGAAGTCCTTCCCTTCGGCCACGCCCGTGGGGGTGCGCTCGAAGCGGAAGATGAAGTGCGGGCTGGCGAGCACCGCCTGCAACCCGAGGCGCACGCCGTCCTCGAAGCCTTCCACGCCGCCGGTCTTGGCGCCGGCATCGTAGAACTTCATGAGCGCCGTGCGATCGGTCTCGGTGAGCGGGCGACGATAGGCGCGCGTGGCGACGCGCTCCAGGATGCTCTGGGCGCACACGCGCTGCGCGGCCGGCGCCGTGGGGGCGCAGGTGAAGAGCTTGCGACGGCTCGGCGAATTGGAGAGGCCGAGGATCTTGGTGGGGCCCGTGATGAGCACGTCCATGAGATACGCCGGCTCGGTCGTGCCGGCGGACCCGTTGCCCTGCGAGGCCCGCGACCACTCATGCGGCTTGATGAGATCCTCGTACGGGCCGTCCACCTTCTTCACGAAGCTCACACTCAGCGTGCGCTGGCCGCCCGTGATGGTGAGGGGCTCGGTGAGCAGGTAGTCGGCGCCGAGCGGCAGGTCGGCCGATTCGCTGTTGCGATTGATGCCGCGATCGTAGCGCAGCAGCGCCACGCGCTCGCCGTCGATGGAGACATCGACGTCCTCGATCGGACGTCCCACGCCGCCGCCCACGTTCACGCGGATCTGATAGATGCCGTCGGCCGGGAAGGTGTGCTTGACCACCATGCCGCCGCGCGTGCCGTAGGGGGTGCCGTCGACCTGATCCCACGGGTGCTGCGAGGTGAAGGGCGAGGTCTTGTAGAGGACCTGCGCCAACCCGGCCTTGCGGTCCCCAATGGCCATGCGGCTCACCGCCGACGCGGCGTTGAGGTAGCCCTCGAGCAGCGTGGGGGAGAGCGCCTGCACGTCGGAGATGTTGTCGAAGTTGGCGCTCTTCTGGTCGAGGGGCAGCCAGTCGCCGGCGGTCACGTCGAGCCCCAGCAGATCGCGCACCACGCGCTCGTACTCGGCACGGTTGAGCCGCTGGAAGGAGCGCGTGCCCGGATTGACGGGGCGCGCATCCATGGTCTGCTCCAGCGTTTCCACGAGCGCCAGGAGGGTGTCGCCGCCGGGGCGCTTCGAGCCCGGCGGGGGCATCATCTCCGCGCGCAGCTTGCGAATGATCTTTTCGGTGGCGTCGCTCTCGGTGGCCGCCGCCAGACTGTACCCGCGCAGGTTGAGATTGCCGCGGCGCATGGTGGGGTTGTGGCAGGAGCCACAGTACTTCTGCACCGTGCTGTCGAGGGCGGCGATCGCCATGCCGCGCGCGCCGAACTTCGCCGGGGCACGCGTGGGGGTAATGGAACGCGACAGCACCGGATGCGTGGCCGCCACGCCGCCGGCAGCGGGACGGGCGGGCGCCGCGGGCGCGCGATCACGAACTGCGGGAACCGGATTGGGGGTGAGCAGTGACGAGAGCATCGTCACCGTCGCCGTGATACCCGACCATGCCAAGAGAACCTTCATGCCAGCCACTCCACGGAGTGCGCATCCGCGTGGGTGTGCCCCGGAGATGGTGGCACACGAAAAAACGGACGCGCGTCGTCTACCTGCGGGACCAACTGCGGTGACACCGGCACCACGGCCGGGAGGAAGGAGCCCGGTGTGGATGGAACACAGACACATGACACGGCCCCACAGTCACGGCCAGATCGCGCCGCGTGTGGGGAGTCAATGGAAATGTACGCAGCAGGTGCCGAAGATGCTGCAACTCCCGTTGAATACGCGCGTTACAGGAAACGCGCCCCGCGCAGGCGCGGACTAGATCGCGACCGCCACGCGCGGGCGCAGCACGGCAGCGAGCACGTCGTGCACGGGGGTGGGCACGCCGAATTCGCGCCCAAGGCGCCCGACCGCCGCGGTCTGTGCCTCGAACTCGCTGGGGCGCCGCGCCAGCAGATCGCGCGCCATGCTCGTGCGTTCGTGCGGCGGCAAACCATCGTAGCGCTGCCACACCGTGCGCTTGGCATCGGCTGGCCACGTCACACCCACGGCCTGCCCCACGGCGATGACTTCATCCAGCGCCCGGTCTACCAGCTCGCGCGTCTCCGGCACGGTTCGTACGGGGCCGAACGATTCACCGGTCGCGGCGCACACCACGCCAATGGGTTCGATGAAGAGGAATTTCTCCCAGAGCGCCACCGCCATGTCCGCCGGGACCAGCGCCTGGAGACCGGCCCCGCGCACCGCCTCGGCGATGGCGGGAATGGCGGCGGCTACCGCCGGCGCCGGGGGGTGCCCCGCGCGCGCGCCGAACTCCAGCAGGGGGGTGACCGCCATATGGCGAATGTGCCCGGGCGCCACCTGCTCGGCGATGACCCGGCACAACCCCTCGAGGATGTGGTCGGGCCCCAGCGCCGCCGCCAGCTGAACGCTGGCCTCGACGCCGTTCTGGAGGGGGATCACCGCGGTGGCGGGCCCCAGCAGCGGCGCCAGGGTGGGCGCCACGGCCGCCACCTGCGTGGCCTTCACGCCCACCAGCACCAGATCCACCGGCCCCACACCCGCGGGATCGTTGGTGGCGTGCACCACGGGCAGCTGCACGTCGCCGTGCACGCTCTCGAGGTGCAGCCCCCGCGCGCGCAGCGCCGCCAGCGTGGCGCCGCGCGCGAGGAACATCACGTCGTGGCCGGCGGCGGCGAGTCGGGCGCCAAACACGCCCCCCACCGCGCCGGCGCCAACCACGGCGATACGCATCCGCTCAGGGCGTCTTGGTCACGGCGAATCCGGCGATGTGCGCGTCGGTGTTGTGCCCCATGCGGAAGCCCACCACCCCGTCGGTGCTCTTCAGCTTGCCCGCGCCCACCACGTCGCTCTTGGGATAGCTCGCCACTTCCTGGCCGTTGATGAGGCAGGAGACCTTGTCCCCCTTCACCTGCAACGCGATTTCCTGCGTGACCGGCTTCCCCTTGGCTTCGGCCTTGTTGACCGCCGGGTGCGTGCCACCGCGCGGGCCGTTGAGCTGGAACGGCGCCGGGCCGAAGCCGCGCACGATGAAGTTGCCGTTGCCGTAGGCGGCACAGTACAGGTAGTTGGCGTTCTCGGTGCCCATGTCGTTCCCGCCCATCACGATGCCGTACGGATGCGGGTGGTTGTTGAGCCCCATGTACTCGCGCTCGGAGAAGGTGGCCTTCACCGTGTAATCGCCGGTGCCCTTCATGCCGGGGTTCCAGTAGGTGATGGCCGGCCCCGTGGTGGCGTGCATGCCGGCGCCCATGCCCACGAACTTGGCGCTGTCCACGGTCAGGCCAGCCTTGGCTTCCTTGGCGTCGACCACGCCCATCCAGCCCTTCATCTGAATTCCGCCTTTCACCGCCATGGACTTCTCGTTGTCCTGCGCGTGCGCGACGGACGAGGCAGCAGCAATGGCCAGCAGGGCGGCGGGTACGATCCGCATCATGACGACTCCTGATTCGGTGGGAACTGCGGGAGGAGGAGAGGAAGGAAGAGGAATACACCCCTCGGTGGGAATTCGCGCAACTGGGTGTGCTGGTTGAGATGACAGGCTCGGCCGCGACGTGGGTTTCGCGGGCGTGCTCTGTGGACCACCGACGACTTTCAAAAGCCCGCCCAGCCCCCCCTGAAGCAACCCGCGTCACCACACCGTAGTCTTACGGAGCACCCGCCACGGCCCTCTCACCGACCTCCCCACCATGCCCAACGTCGACGCGCCGCTCGTGAACCGCCCCTGCTGGTTCGATCTGTCCACCTCGGACCTCACCGCGGCCAAGGCGCTGTACGGTGAGCTGTTCGGGTGGAGCTACCTGGATGGCGGCCCCGAACTGGGGCATTACACCATGGCCTTCAACGCCGCCGGCCGCGCGACCGCGGCGCTCGCGCCCAAGATGCCCGGGCAGGACCAGATGCCCACCGTGTGGACCGTGTACTGGGGCACGGCCGACATCAGTGCCTCGGTGGAGCGGATCGTGGCGCACGGCGGTTCGATGATGGTGCCGCCCATGCACATCCCCGGCAACGGGCACATGGCCATTGCGATCGATCCCGACGGCGCCGTCTTCGGTCTCTGGCAGGCCGACCCGTTCGGCGGCGCACAGGTGGAGGGCGAACACGGCGCCATGTGCTGGAGCGAAGTGAACTGCCGCGATGGCGCGACGAACGCCGCGTTCTACGCCGCGGTGTTCGATCTCGACGTGCACATGATGGACATGCCCGGCGTGGTGTACCGCACGCTGCATCCGACGAGCGGCGGCGAGGCGGTGTGCGGCGTGCTGCAGATGGATGCGCAGTGGGAGGGGATCCCGCCCCACTGGATGCCGTACTTCGCCGTGGCCGATCTCGAGCGCGCCGACACGGTGTGGGCGAAACACGGCGGCAAGCAGGTGGCCGGCCCCATTGCCTCACCCTACGGCCGCATCATGGTGGTGCAGGATCCGCAGGGGGCGTTCCTGTCGTACATGGCGTCGTGATATTCGGAGGAGTTCATGACAGGGGAGGACGCAGGGGGCAGGGGGTCAGGGGGAAGGCGGCAGGGGCAACGACGCGTTGGTGCCCCCTGCTTCCCGCTCCCTGACCCCCTGTCCCCTGAGTCCTCCCTTGTCAACCAAAACGGGGCGGTCTCCGCAGGAGACCGCCCCGTCGTCCATCAATCCGCGCCGGCCGGCAACTGCGGCACCCCATTCGCCGCATTGCTCTGCAGCAGCCCCGCCCCGGTGTAGATCGCCAACTTGTCGCGCGTATCCACGATGTCGAGGTTGCGCATGGTCAGCTGCCCGATGCGATCGAGGGGCGAGAAGTACTCCTGCCCCTTCTCCATCGTCAGCCGCTCCGGCTTGTAGGTAAGGTTGGGGCTCGTCGTGTCCATGATGCTGTAGTCGTTGCCGCGACGCAGCTCGATGGTTACCTCACCGGTCACGGCGCGGGCCACCCACCGCTGCGCGCTCTCGCGCAGCATGAGGCTCTGCGGGTCGAGCCAGCGCCCCTGATACAGCAGGCGCCCCAGCTTCTTGCCGTTGATGCGGTACTGCTCGATGGTGTCTTCGTTGTGAATCCCCGTGACCAGGCGCTCGTACGCGATGAACAGCAGCGCCAGCCCCGGGGCCTCGTAAATGCCGCGGCTCTTTGCCTCGATGATGCGGTTCTCGATCTGGTCGGTCATGCCCAGCCCGTGGCGGCCGCCGATCGCGTTGGCTTCGGTGAAGAGCTCGAGCGCGCTGCCGAACTCCCGGCCATTGAGGGCCACCGGATAGCCCTCTTCGAAGCGGATCGACACGGTCTCGCGGGCGATCGCCACCTCGTCCTTCCAGAAGGCCACGCCCATGATGGGCTGCACGATGTGCATCCCCTTGTTCAGGAACTCGAGGTCCTTGGCCTCGTGCGTCGCGCCCAGGATGTTGGAGTCGGTGGAGTACGCCTTTTCCACCGACATCTTGTATTCGAAGCCGCTCTTGATGAGGTACTCCGCCATCTCGGTGCGCCCACCCAGTTCGTCGATGAACTGCTGGTCGAGCCACGGCTTGTACACGCGCAGATGGGGGTTCGTGAGCAACCCGTAGCGGTAGAAGCGCTCGATGTCGTTGCCCTTGAAGGTGCTGCCGTCGCCCCAGATGTTCACATCGTCTTCGCGCATGGCGGCCACCAGCATGGTGCCCGTCACGGCGCGGCCGAGCGGCGTTGTGTTGAAGTACGTCTGTCCGGCCGTGCTGATGTGGAACGCCCCGCACTGCAGGGCGGCCAGCCCTTCGGCCACCAGCTGCGCGCGGCACTCGATGAGCCGCGCCTGCTCCGCGCCGTAGGCCATGGCCTTGCGCGGGATCTCCTCGTAATCCGACTCGTCGGGCTGGCCGAGATTGGCAGTGTACGCGTAGGGCACGGCGCCCTTTTCGCGCATCCAATGAAGCGCGGCGCTGGTATCGAGACCGCCGGAAAAGGCGATCCCCACCTTTTCGCCCACGGGGAGACGCTGGAGAATGTTGGCCACAGGATGATTCGGGTAACGAGGAGGGGCACCTGACCGGGTGCCCGTCGGGCACAGCCCCGAAATTTAATCCGTTGGCTCCGGAACGCCCTCCGGGTGCGCTCTCGGTATTCACCGTCGACGGGCGCCCCGCCCTCGCGCGCACCGGCACCGACTGCACCCGGCGATGACCGTTGCCGCCTGAACATGCGGCCACGCCGCCCGCGATTCACGCGGCAGGAATGCCGTCGGCGCTGCAAGTTGTGCCGGGACTCCCGTGTGTTCAGAGCCCCGCACCACGCCCGCCGAGGAGCTGCCCCATGCCGTTGGAGCGTCCGTACTTCCCCATCATCTACGTGCGTGGCTACGCCATGACCAGCGGCGAGGTGGAGCACACGGTGGCCGATCCGTACATGGGCTTCAACGTGGGCTCCACAAAGCTGCGGCAGCAGTACCCGCGGCGCGTCGTGCGCCACGTCTTCGAGTCGCCCCTCGTGCGGCTCATGAAGGACGAGGGGTACGGCGACAGCTTCGTGGACGGCACCGAACTGCCGGCCCATGCCGTGCCCAAGGCACGTGCCGTGTGGATCTATCGCTACTACGAGGACGCGTCGAAGGAGCTGGGCAGCGGCACACGCCACGACATCGAGACCTATGCGCGGGGGCTGCTCGAACTCATCGACCAGCTGCACGATCGCTACGTCCCCGGGGACCGCGCGCGGCACGGCGCCCGATCGTCGGCCTTTCGCGTGTATCTGGTGGCGCACTCGATGGGGGGGCTCATCTGCCGCTGTCTGCTGCAGCAGCTGTCACGCCACGACGCGCGCATCGACAAGGTGTTCACCTATGCCACGCCGCACGGCGGCATCGACCTGCGCGGGATCGGCAATGTGCCGGGGTTCGGCATCAATCAGTCGGACGTATTCAACGAGGGGCGCATGCGCGAGTACCTGCGACTCGCGCCCGACACACCGGTCAACTCGCTCGACGGGGCCTTTCCCGAGGAACGCTTCTTCAGCCTCGTGGGCACCAACCACGACGATTACGGCCTCGCGCGCCTCGCGGTGGGGCCCATGAGCGATGGCCTCGTGCGCATCCCCAACGCCTATGTGGCCGATGCCCCGCGCGCCTTCGTGCACCGCTCGCACTCGGGGCACTATGGCATCGTCAATTCCGAGGACGGCTACCAGAACCTGCGCCGCTTTCTCTTTGGCAACGTGCGCATGGACGTCTTTCTCGACATCGAGACGCTCACGTTGCCGGCAGCGGTGCAGCGCGAGAAGGATGCGGGGCACGCCATTCGCGCCGACTATCACATTGACGTGATCGCCCGGGTACGCGGCGCGCGGTGGGACCTGCACCGCCGGACCACCAACGAAGGGTCGGCGGTCCTCGTGGATTACGACCGCCACGTCAAGGGACGGCGGCCACTGCATCTGGCCAGCGCCTTCCTCTCCAATCAGGCCCGGGTGGACCTGGCCCGTCCCACGCTGGGCTTCAGCCTCGACGTAGGCGTACAGGTGCCGGAGTACCAGATCGACGGCACGCCGTTCTGGACGCGCGATCACTACGACGGCGGATTCCTCTTCCGCGACAAGGTGAACCTGGAGGCCACCTTCGGCGACGATGGCCGCTGGTCGCTGCGCTATGGGTGGGACAGCGCGGCGCCCAATGCGGTGCAGCACGACGCCGTGGCGGCGTCGCCGATCCCCGGCAGCTGGACCTTTGCCGTGCCGGTGGTGCAGGACACGCAGCCGGGGATCCGCGCCGTGCTGCGCCTCGAAACGCGCCCCTGGAACGAGGAGTAGTTTTCCCCGCATGTCTCTGTCGCGTCGTGACGCGCTGGCTCAACTCAGCGCCCTCTTTGCCGTGCCATTCGCCGCCCGCGGGGCGTGGCGGCCTGCCGCCGAGCGCTCCGCGCCCGCCGACGATCCGCTGGGTGGAACCATTGCCCTGTACCAGGCGGGACGGTTGCGTGGCGAGTACTCCGCCGTGGAGGTCACCACGCTGGCACTGGCGCGCTGCCGCACACTCGGCGCACAGCTCCGCGCCATCGACCTGCTCGCCGAGACGGCGCTGGCCGAAGCGCGCGCCTCCGACGACCGCCTGCGGCGGCGCGCGCTGCGGGGCCCGCTCGACGGCGTGCCGCTCTTTGCCAAGTCGATCTACGATATGCGGGGGCTGGCCACGACGGCGTCGAGCGCCGAGTGGGTGCGGCTGTTTCCCACCGCCGTAGCGCGTGATGCCATTGAAGTGGAGCGGCTGCGCGCGGCCGGCGCCGTGCTGCTGGGCAAGACGGCCGCCGACGACTTCGCCTACCGCGGCAACGGCACCGCCAGCGCGACCGGACAGGTGCGCAACCCGCATGATGCCGCCGGGCGCATCACCCCCGGCGGGTCGAGTGCCGGCTCGGCCGTGGCCGTGGCCTGCGGCATGGCGTTCTGCGCGCTGGGCACCGACGACGGCGGCTCCAATCGCATTCCGGCGCAGTTCACCGGTGTGGTGGGGGTGAAGCCCACCTTCGGGCTGGTGCCGCGGACGGGTGTCATTCCCACCTGGCCGGTGCTCGACACGCATGGGCCGCTGGCCCGTACGGTGGCCGATGCCGCCCTCATGCTCGATGTGCTGGCAGGCCACGAGGGCGGCGATGGGCTGTCGCTGCGGGCGCGCTGGCAGCGCGGCACGCTGGGTACGCTCGATGCCAACGCGCTGCGCGGGGCGCGGCTTGGCGTGGTGGAGGTGCATGCCCCGCGGGCGCAAATGACGGCCGAGTGTCTTGCGGTGTTCGACAACGCCCTGGCCGACTGCGCGAAGGCCGGTGGCATTGTCGAGGCGTTCGTGCCGGCCGTGGATCGCACCAACTATCGCGAGCAGTTCGCGGCGGCGGCCACCGCACGGGGCGATGTGCCCCCCAACGCCAATGCGCCGGGCGCCACCGCCAACGCGCTGCGGCGCTACTTCGAGCGGCAGGGGGTGAACGCCACGATCGCCATGCAGCGCGGGCTCGCCGCGTACCGCGCCTTTTACGACGTGCTGCCCACGGAGTGGAGCGACTTGGCACCGCTCACGAAGGTGCCCTACGAGCGCGATGCGGCCTCGGTGAGCTTTCTCGCGTCACGCGAGACCGTTGTGGCTGCACTGGCCCGCAGCATGGCCGGACGGCGCATCGACGCCATGGTCTATCCCACCATGCCCTTCAAGGCCCCCGAAGCCACGTCCCCGTGGCCCGACGTGCGCACGCCGCTGGGCTACGGCAACTGGCTGGGACTGCCGGAGATCTCGGTGCCGGCCGGCTATGGGGCCGACGGGCTGCCGGCGGGCAACCTGAGTTTCGTGGGACTGCCCGGCAGCGACGCGAAGCTGTTTGCCTTGGCCCACGCCTACGAGCAGGCGAGTCGGCGCTTCCGCATGGCGACGGTGGGCTGACGCGAATCCGGCACGGGTCAGAACACCGCGTGCTCGCCGCGGTCGTCGGCCACCTCGCCGCGCAGCAGGCGCGCGTAGTGCGCCTCGAGGGTGTCAGTGCCGAACGACGGCGTGGCGTCGGCATCGTAGCGCTGTGCCACCGGATCCCACAGCAGCATGGATTCGGTGGCGTAGTAGCGGCCGATGCGCGCAAACTCGGCCTTGTCGCGGAGCGGCGGAATCACGGCGCCCAGCGCGCCAAGCACCCCGGCAATCACATCGAAGAGCGTCACCGGCACGCTGGTGAAGCGCGGTGGCTTGCCGGCCACGCGGAAGAGCAGTTCGCCCTGTTCGCGCAGGGTGATGGCCGGCCCTGGTCCGCCGATGGGCAGAATGCGGTTCGCGCGCGACGCATCGCTGAGGCAGGTGGCGAGATACTCGGCCACGTCGTCGTCGCTGATGGGCTTGCAGGCGGTGCGCGTGCCATCGTCGAAGAGCAGGAAGGGCTTGCCCTGCTGCACGCGCTTCACCTGCCCCGAGAGGCTTTTGAAGAAGGCGGTGGGGCGCACGATCGACCAGGTGAGCCCCGACCCCATGAGCGCCGCTTCGAAGGCCAGCTTGGCGTGCTGAAACACGAGGAGCGGTTTCTGCACACAGATGGCCGACAGCAGCACGAAGTGCGTCACGCCGGCCGTCTTCGCGGCCTCGAGCACGTGCAGATGCGCCTGGTGGTCAACGGCCCACGCGTCGACGGGCCCACCGGTGCGCGACGCGAGACAGCTGACGACCGCATCGAATCGCTCCCCGCGAAAGACCTCGCGCGCCAGGCTGGTGGGGCTGGTCACATCGCCGGTGCGTACCATGGTGCCCGGAATGTCCGGCACGGCGCGCCGCTTTGGCCGCACGACGCACACCACCTCGTGACCGCGGCGCACCAGCGCCCGCGCCGTGGCCCGACCGATCGTACCAGTGGCACCCAACAGGAGGACTCGACGGGACATGGCGGCGGTGCGGCAAAGGCGGGCGAGGGGAGTGCGGTGCGGAGCTCAGTGCGCGCCGGGAGCCGCGCGGGGCCGGGCCAGAATGCCGGCAACCTCGAGCACGAGCGCGCGCTCCGTGGCCGCACCGCGGTTGGGGAGCTTGTACCCCGTAATGAAGATCCATTCGCGGGGCAAATTGAACTGGATGGCGGGAATTGCCGCCGCCAGATCGTGCCGCCCCGAGTACCAGTCGGCCACCAGGCTCACGCGGCGGCGAAACACTCCTCCCAGCGGTTGCTCGATGCCCGCCATCATGCCCAGCTTTTCCTTGCCGAACAGCTGCGGGGTGCCGTAGGTGGGGCCAGCGGTCAGGCGTGTCTGGAGCTGGGGCAGTCGCACACTGCCCGACGAGAAGATCCAGCTGCCGGCGCCGCCGCCATCGAGCGAGACCGGAACGAGGGCGCCCACGGTGCCGCGCACCTGCCACGCCTTCCCCCGTCCGGAGGGGAGCTCGTAGACCGACTTGAAGCCCGCCGCGATGGTGCGATTGCCGGTGGCCGGGCGACCGAAGTTGACGAACGACAGGGCGATCTCGGTGTCGAATCCCCCAGGAAGCAGCCTCTTGCCCAGGTGTCCCGCGCCGTAGGTAAGGAACTGAAAGGTATTCCAGGCATTGCGCTTTCCGCGCTCGATCTGGCTTTCATGCGTGAAGAACCACGCGCCTTTCGGGGTGGCTTCGGCATTGGGAATGCCCACGATCAGGGACTGGGCAGCACCGCGGGCAAACGGTATGGTGAGCAGCGTCGCCACGATCAGGGGGACGCGGCGGGGGTTGCGGGGAGCGAAGGGCATCAGGAGGACCGGCGGAATGACGCGAAGCGCAAATTGCCGATAGGTATTGTCGGATTTGCGCGAGACACAGCGTTTCGTGTCAGATTGTTCCCACGTGGGAACGACGTTCCCGATTCCCCGCCATCAGGCGTCCTGCCACCTTGTGACCTCGGAGTTCGACCATCGTGCTGCGCCTTCCCTCACCGCTCGTCAGCACGAGTTGGCTCGCCGAGCATTTCGATCGCCCAGCGCTGCGTCTTATTGACGCCAGCTGGTACCTGCCCGCCATGGGGCGCAACGGCCGGCTCGAGTACAAGGCGGCGCATATCCCGGGCGCGGTGTTTGCCGACCTCGACCTGCTGGCCGACGAGACCGCCCCGTTTCCGCACACCCTCCCGGCGCCGGAGGTGCTGGCGGCACGATTGGGGGCGCTGGGCATCGGCGACGAGCACGCGGTGATCGTGTATGATGGTTCGGGGCAGAACTTCAGCGCACCGCGTCTCTGGTGGATGCTGCGCACCATGGGGCAGGCGCAGGTGGCGGTGCTCGATGGCGGGTTGGTGGCCTGGCAGCGCGAGGGGCGCCCGGTTGCCACCGCCCCCGGACACTATCCGCCCGCCACCTTTACCCCCCGCTTCGACCGCACCCGCTGGCGCGATCTCACGGCCATGCGCGCCCTGATCGCCGCGCGTGACGCGCAGGTGGTGGATGCCCGGTCGGCCGGGCGCTTTACGGGTACCGAAGCGGAACCTCGCGCCGGGGTGCGCGGTGGGCACATGCCCGGCGCCCGGAATGTGCACTATGCCAGCCTGGTGAACGCCGACGGTACCATGAAATCGCCCGCGGCGCTGCGCGACACCTTCGCGCAGGCTGGTGTGAATCTCGAGGCGCCCATTACCGCGAGTTGCGGCACCGGCATAACCGCCTGCGCGGTCCTGCTTGGCCTCGACGTGGTGGGGGCCTCGCACACGGCGCTGTACGACGGCAGCTGGACCGAGTGGGGCAGCCAACCTGATACGCCGGTGGAGACCGGACCATGATCGCTCACGCACGCTCCGCGGCGGCCGCCGCCCTGTTCGTCCTGTTGGGCGCGGGGGCATCGCCCACCGCCCTCCACGCGCAGCCCACGCGCACCGCCGCCCTGCCGCTCTGGAAACAGGGCGGGTCGGCGTTCGGCATTTTCGTGCCCAGCGAACGCGCGCCCAACGCCACCGACGCGGCCGGCAACCGGCTGCCGCCGCTGTACACCGAACAGGGGGCGCACACCCTGGGCGCCAACCCGCTGCTCGACTACCTGTTCCTCAATCTCGAGGGACAGTTCGACATGACCGCCGTGAAGCACATGGTGGCCGGATTGGCCCGGCACCCCGCCGGAGCACGTCCCACTCTGCTGGTGCGCATTCCCACCATTGAGGCGGCTGGCGCCGACAGCACGCGGGCGCGGGTGAAGGCCATTCTGGCGGCCGGCGCCGACGGGGTGGTCATTCCCCATGTGCGCACGGCGGCCGAAGCGCGCCTGGCGGCCGGGTTTTTCAAGGAGGCGGGCGCCAATGTGTGGTCACCGGCCAATCCGTCGGGCACCGTGGTGGCGATGCTCATGATCGAGGATCCCGGCGCCGTCTCGGAGATGGAAGCCATGGCGGCCGTGCCCGGCTACAGCCTGCTGTCGTGCGGCATTGGCAGCCTCACCATGGCCATGGGCGGTCGCGACAAGGCGCCCGACGCGGAGGCGGCCTGTCAGCGGGTGCGTGAGGTGGCGCAGAAGGCCGGGATGCCCAGCATGATGACCGCCAATGCCGCCACGCTGCGGGACCGCATTTCGCGCGGCTATCGGGGGCTGCTGCTCATGGGGGCCACGGCGCAGACCGACAGCCTCATTCGCGTGGGGCGCGAACTGGTGGGTCGCCGGTAGGCACCGTCGGCTCGATGACCGCCGTCGCGATGGAATCGAGCGCCGGAAACCACTTCTGCAGATAGCCGTTCCCCTGGCGCACGATGCGCGCGGGGTTGGGTTCCTCGCCGTACTCGGCGTTGAGCGCGCGCACCACCGCCATCCCTTCCACGACCGTGCCGAAGGGTGAGAACACGCGCTGCCCGTCGAGCTTGCGGGCGTTGTTGCCGGTGTTGATGAACAGTTGGGTGGCGCGCGTATTGGCGCCGCTCGCGGCAAAGGCGATGGTGCTGTCGGCGTTGCTGGAGCGGATGGGATCGTCGGGGATGGCCGCCGTGTCCCACAGGTTGTTCACGGCCGGATCGCCGTGAATGCCGAACTGCACCACGAAGTTGGGCACCAGGCGAAAGAAGCGCACGCCGGTGAAGTAGCCAATGCGCACCAGCTCGTGAAAGCGATCGGCGCCGCGCGGCGCGAGTGAGCGCTTCACCTGCACCACGAACGCCCCCTTGCTGGTTTCGAAACGCACGCGGTAGCTGTCGGGGCTGCGCTCCGGTTCGAGCGACGGCGGGGGAATGCGGGGCGCACCGGGGGTACCGGACGCCGCGGCCGCACCCCGGTGGGCGGCATCCGGCGGCGTGTCCCCGCCGCACGCGGCCAGGGCGAGCAGCAGAGCGGCCGGCAGGCGCCGCACGGTTGGCAGGCAGGACGAAAGGCACATCATGCAGCGCAACTTACCGTGCGCGTTATGGGCGTGACGACCGTGCCGCTACATTGTGGCGATGACCCAGCCCAAGCTCTATCGCCTCGTTGGTGCCGACGGCAGCACGGTGGCCAGCCCAACCCCCGGTACGCTGGGTGGACACCGGAAGACGCGCGTGTACGGCCGCCTCGACTGCAAGGCGGCGCGGCGGGCGCTGGGCACCGGCCGCAGCTACGAACAGCAGCGGGTCTTTTTTGCCGACGAAGCCGCGGCGGTCGCCGCCGGGTACCGCCCCTGCGCCACCTGCCTTCCGGACGCGTACGCGCGGTGGAAGGCACAGGGCGGCAAGTAGCGCGTCAGCTGCGCCGACGGCGCTCCAGTTCGCGGCGTACGGCGCCGGCACGGAGCACGAACGGGACCAGGGCAATGCCCGGCAGCAGCAGCACCGGAATGAGCGCCACGATTGGGGTGGTGGGCCGTGTGACGACGATCCACACGAAGACTCCCACCACGACCGCGTCGATGACGCCGATGTACACGATCCAGTTGGTAAGACGCGCCTTCATGGCCGTGAGCGTCTCGGTGGACAGCGAGGCGAGGTCTTTCATGCGGTCAAGGATGCATCCGGCACAACGCGCCTTCAAGGGAACGGGTACGCGCCGCGCGCCGCGCGCCGCGCGCCGGTGAAACGGGAAGAGCACGGCGCGCGATCCCGCTACCTTGTCGGCGTACCATTTCGATGCCGCGTCGTCCCCGGGGCAGGGGACGAGCGGCTTCCCTCCTGCACACCCAGGCGCATGACGATTGCCAGCGACCGTGCCGTTTTTCACATCTGCTCGCGCACCGCGCTGCAGCACGCACGCGCAGCGGGCGTCTATCGCGCGGACAGTCTCCGGCACGAGGGGTTCATCCACCTTTCGCAGGCGCACCAGGTATTGCCCACGGTGCAGGCCTACTTCGCCGGCGTGCCCGACCTGGTGGTGCTGGTCATCGATCCCCGGCAACTCACCGCGCCGCTCCGCTACGAACCACCGGCACCGCTGCCGTCCCACGCGCCCAAGCCCCCCAGCGACGACCTGTATCCGCACTGCTACGGGCCCATCGATCTGGCGGCCATCGTGGACGCCGTGGAGGTAGCACACTTCACCGGCGCGCCGGTGCACGCCGATACCCTGGCGGTCCTGCGTCGGTAGGCCTTCGCGCGCCTGGCGCTGGCCCACGGCGAGACCCGCATGCCGGCGGATTTCGCGACGTAGCGATGGCGGTGCGGGCCTTCCGTATGGCCCGTGGTGCGGTGGGGCGCCCATGCCCGAAGGCGGCGCGGTCGCGCTAGCTTGGAGGATTGGCACAGCCCCAGTCATACCTTTCCTCTCCCCGACCCATTCCATGGTCCTCACCAAAGACGAACTCCTTGGCGCCCTCACGCACGAAGTGCAGGTGCTGCGCCATCTCCTCACCAAGATCGACGCCGACGCGGTGCACTACCGCCCCACGCCGAAGCAGCGCAGCAGCATCGAGGTGGTGCGCTACCTCGTGGTGCAGGGGCCGGTGCTCACCACCGCCATCAAGACGGGTACGTTCGACCGGGCGGCGTGGGGGGCGGCGCAGGCGGCGGCCGATCAGGCCGACCTGGCAGGTCTCGACGCGATGCTCGCCACGCAGCCGGCGATGTACGCCGAGCAGTTGGCCGCCATGAGCGACGAGGACATGCGCGGCACCATCCAGCTGTTCGGCGGCCCCATGTCGCGCGGCCTGCACTTCGTGACGCTGGTGCTTGCCAACTACGCGGCGTACCGCACGCAGCTCTTCTGCTACCTCAAGCTGTGTGGACGTGAGGAGCTGGGCACCGCCAACCTCTGGCAGGGCCGCGACCCCAAGCCGGCGGCGTAAGCGCGTGCCCCTCCCCAGCGCCATGCCGGCGCGCATGCGGGCCGTGCGACTCGTGCGCCCCGGCCACCCCGTCGAGCTGCAGGAGGTGGCCGTCCCCTCGGTTGGCCCACACGACGTACTGGTGCGCGTGCGCGCCGCCGGCATCTGCCACTCCGACGTGCACTACCGCGCCGGACGCTCGCGGGTGGAGCCCTTGCCCCTCACGCTCGGCCACGAGGTGGCGGGCGACATCGTGGCGGTGGGGAGCGCGGTGCACGACCGTGCCGTGGGGGATCGAGTGTGTCTGCACTACCTGGTGATCTGCGGGCAGTGTCCGCACTGCGTGGCCGGCCGGGAGCAGTTCTGCCCCACGGGACTCATGCTGGGCCACTTCACCGACGGCGGGTGGGCCGAGTACATCGCCGTGCCGGCACGCAATGCCGTGCGCTTGCCCGCCACGGTGCCCTACGACCATGGCGCCGTGATGATGTGCTCATCGTCCACCTCCCTGCATGCGCTGCGCAAGGCCCGATGCACCCCGGGCGACACGGTGCTGGTGGTGGGGGCCGGTGGTCTGGGCATGTCGGCCATTCAGATCGCGCACCAGCTGGGCGCGTCACGGGTCATTGCCGCCGATCGCGACCCCGACAAGCTGGCGCTGGCCCAACGGCTGGGGGCGGTGCCACTCGATGTGCGTGGGCTTGGTCCCGCGGCGGGGGCGGAGGCCGTACGCGCCCTCACCGAGGGACGCGGCGTGGATGTGGCGGTGGAGTTGGTGGGCCATGGCGACACCGTGCTGCTCGCCCTCAAGAGCGTGGCCCCGTTGGGGCGCGCCGTCGTGGTGGGGCTCAACGATGTGCCGGTACCCATCGACAGCTACCGTGATCTGATTGGCCGCGAGGCGGAGCTCATCGGTTCCAACGATCACCTGCTGGGTGAACTCGAGGAGCTGACCGCGATGGCGGCCCGCGGCGCGCTCGTGCTGGACGACGTGGTCACCAACCGCGTGGCGCTCGACGCCGACGCCATCAACGCCGTGCTCGACGCCCTCGAGCAGCACCGCGCGCCGGTGCGCACCGTGATCGTCCCCGACGCTGCCGGATAGCGGCTGGTGGCCGGCTGGAAGGTACGCCAGCTGTGCCAGAACTCCTGACTCGCCACCAGCGCCGTGAGCGTGTCGCTCGTCCCCTGTCCGTTGAAGGCGTACGCCCGTCGCGCGTGGCCCTCTCCGGTGACGAGCGAATCGTGTTCCACACGGAACCGGATGGCGGCACTGGGGCGCTCGAACGCGAAGAAGCTGAGGCTGTCGCTGGCCAGCGCGATCACCAGCGGCGTGCCGTCGAGCACATCGTTGATGGCCTTCGTGCGCTCGAGATGATTCCAATCGTAGGCGCGACTCTGCGTGCCGATGGTAATGCCCACCACCCAGCTCTTCTCGCCCCAGGAGCTGGTATCGGTGCCGGTGAGCTTCTTGCGACTGGTGCCGCGCTCGTAGGCATAGTCCTTGGCGTATTCGCTCAGGAAGGCGCTGTCCGCCTGCATGATGAGACTGGCCGGATACAGCGACAGCCAGCGGGCGAGCGTCACCTGGCGACTGGGAATCTCCGGGAGCACCGTCCCCTTGCGCGGGCCCACCACGGCTTCGCCGTTGGCCTGGCGCCACCAACTGCCGGTGCGCGCATCCTCGAGCATGGCGTTGAAGTGGTCCATGCCCACCAGACGAAACGTCTGCTCCTCGGTGCCCACGAAGGGCGAGAAGACCCGCCCCGTGCGGCAGACGGTGCAGTACGTGACGAGCACGTCCTGCCCACCCACCCGGTCGCGCAGGTGATGATGGTAGCCGATGAACTGCAGCGGATACGCGCGCGCTTCGCCGTTCACCACCACGCCCACCACGAGGCGATCGAGCGCCACCTCGTTGGCAGCAGCACTGGCCATGCGCACCGCGGTGGGTTGCCGGAAGATCTGGTCGGCCGCCATGCGGCCGTTCACGTACCAGGCGAGGGTGCCCACCAGCAGCGTGAGCGGCGCGAGCCCCCACCAGCGGCGCGAGGCGCGTTCGCGCAGCAGCGCCAGGGCGCCGAGGGCGAGCAGGGTGCCGGCGATACCGCGCACCACCCATCGGGCCGACCACAGCAGGTACGCCACGTCGAGGCTGCGCATGCGCTGGCTGCCCGGCAGCGGCATGATGAAGTACACATTGGCCATCTCGAACAGGGCCAGCAGCACCAGCCCCAGGGGATAGAATCGTCGCATCCCGAAAAGAATCGCCGTGCATGCGTGATTGCCACGGCTCCCCGCCAGCAACCGGGCGCCGCTATTGCACGCGGAGACGGTCACGCCGATAGCGCTGCCGCAGCCCCCCCAGCACCCACATGGCGTGCTTGAGCAGGAAGACGATGCACTTGAAGCGCTTGCTGGGCACACAGACCACGGCGCCACGCGCGCGCGCCTGCGCCAGGCTCTCGTCCACCACGCGGTCGGCCGACAACCACGCCCATCTGGGAGGGCCGGTGCGCCCGCTCCCCAGTCGGTCGTGGAACTCCGTGTACGTGAAGCCCGGGCACAGCGCCTGGATGTACACGCCGCTCCCTTCGAGTTCCGTGGCCGCCGCCTCGCAGTAGACACGCTGGTACGCCTTGGTGGCGTTGTAGTTCACGTTGCCGGCGGTGGGCGACCAGCTGGCCACACTGGCCACCACGATGACCGTCCCGGTGCGCCGCTCGGTCATGCCGGGCAGCGCGGCGCTCACCAGCTCGTGCGTGCACATCACATGCAGGCGCAGCATCTGCCGCTGCGTCTCCGGGTCGGCGGTGAGCAGCGTGCCGCGCGTTCCGAAGCCGGCGTTGCTCACGAGACAGGCCAACCGTGATTCGGTCCGCAGGCGGTCGGCGAGCCGGCTGATGTCGCGGTCTTGCGAAAGGTCGGCGACGAACGGCTCCGCCGCGACACCGTGCGCGGCCGCAAGGGCGGCGCACACCGCCTCGAGCCGCGCGTGGTCACGCGCCACGAGCAGCAGGTCGTGTCCCGCGGCAGCCAGTCGCTGCGCGAAGACGTGTCCGATGCCCGCCGTGGCGCCGGTCACGACGGCGAGTGGTCGCGATGCGGTCACGGGCGGGCCGCCGGCGCGGCGAGACCGCGCACCATGCCCCGGGGCTGGATCATTCCTGCTGGAACTCCGCCACCACCAGGCGGCGCCGGTCCTGCGGGTGTGTGCGCACCACGATGGTCTCGCCGTTGACCGAGGCGCGCACAGTGCGGGCCGTGTCGGCGGTGAACCAGCGGAGCGCGCGGTCTACGGTGGGAACCCCCGGGGCGATGCCCGCCGCCGGGACCCCATCGAAGCGTACCGTGTCGCGCGAGGCGCCCAGGTACCCGCGCGGCCGCGTGATGAGCACACTCACGCTGTCACGACGCGACGCCGCTGGTGCGGGCAGACGGAAGTTCACCACGGCGCTCGAGCGGGGAAACCCGCTGCGGTACAGGTGCAGCACGACGCTGCTGTCGGGCATGGCCACCTCGAACTCGTAGCGGGCCGTGGCGCTGGCGCGAAACGGCCCCCAACGGCCGTCATCGCGCGTGACGGCGCGGTGCACGGCCACGCGCGTGCGCACCCCGCTGGCCGCATCCACCTCGTGCACCGTGACCACGGCCCGCGCGAGCGGCAGGTTGGTGGGCTGACCGTTGGCATGGGCGCTGACCATGCCATCGAGGACCACCAGACTGTCCGGCACAATGGCGACCGTGCGCGGTGGCCGACCCACAAGGAAGCGGTACTGGGCGGCAAAGGCGGCCGCCCCAAAGGCCACTTCCCGATGGTCGGTCCCGGGCAGCACCACGTTGGTGGCGCCGGCGAGCGCGGGCGAACGCGCATCCACCCCGGTGGCCATGGTGGGGGCCCCCATGGCGGCGCCCGTGGGCTGGGCGTACTTGTCGAGCGAGTCGCTGCGCAGCGCGAGGAAGCGCACACCGGCCACCACCTCGCTGCCGGCATTGAGGGCGCGCAGGTACGGGGACAGGCCGTTGAATTCACTCTCGGGCGTCATGGTGGCCAGCGCCATGACGCCATGATTGGGCGTACCGCCGGTGATCACGTGGGATACGTGCGCCGCGCCGCCGCCGAAGCGTACATAGTGTCGTATGGTGAGTCCGCCCCGCGAACTGCCCACCAATGCGACCGTGGAGGCGCCGGTTCGCAACAGCACGCGGGTCACGAACGCGGCGAGGGCGGCGGCCTGATCGTCGGGGGTGCTGCGGTTGCTTTCGCGGGCCGTCGGGGTGCTGGCCGCCGATGGGTGGGGGAGGTCCACGGCGAAGAGCCGGTCGCGCGGATAGCCGTTGCTTTCGAAGCGCCAGATGGTGTTGTCCCACAAGCCGGCGTGGTCGCCGTTGCCGTGGACGAACACGATGGGGACCGGGGCCGCCGCCGCAGCGCCACGACGAGGAAGCACCCGCTGCGGCGCCCGCTGGGCCGTCAGTGGGATGGCGCCGACGGCCAGCAGCAGGGTGCCCAAGCCAACCACTGCGCCGCTACGCGCGGCACGTGGCGACCAGGGCGTGGTCATGGCGCCACCGGCTGCCGCCGCGCGTGACTCACGGAATCCATGGGCACCCCCCGGTACAAGTCAGCGTGTGTGGCGAAGCCACCGCCAGGTTTCCGCGAGCGTGGGTTCCTTGCCGTGTAGAAGTATCCCGAGCGCGAAAATCGTTCCCGCCGCACGACGAAAGGCCCACGCCGCCAGGGCGAGGAGCACCACGGCGAGTGCAGGCTCCCACCACGGCACGCTGGTAAGCAGCAGCCGCACGGGAAGCACCGCCATGCTCGTGAGCGGAAAGACCGACAGGACCTGGGCCACGACCGTATCGGGGCGCGAGAGCAGGCTGAAGGCGAGCCCCAGCGGCAGGATGGGCACCAGCAGCAGGGAGGAGCGCGGTGACGAATTGGGGTCGTCGATGGTGGCGGCGATGGCCGCCATGAATGAGAACCACATGATGATGCCGAGCAGCGTGACGAGCCCAACCACCGTCACCGTGGCAGGGTCGCCCGAGATGGCCGGCATGGGGAAGCTACCGGAGCCCAGGAGTCGCGGCAGCGTGGCCAGCAACACGAGGCTGGTGAGGCCAAACAGCAGGGTGCCCACCAGCGCCGCGCTGACCAGCCCGAGAATCTTGCCGTCCATCCAGGTTTGCGGCGGCACGATGGCAATGATCTGTTCGGTAATCCGCTGCTGCTTCTCCCCGGTAATGCCGGTGAAGAGGGAGGCGAAGCCGTTGAAGAGGACCAGCATGCCGAACGCCAGAATGCTGCCCGTCATCATCAGGCTGGACGCTTCGCTGCCCCCCTCGCGGCGCGCCACCGTGGAGACGGAGACGGAGAAGGGAGCGAGGAGCGACGCCCGCTGCACGTCGGTGATGGGCAACGCGGCGAAGGCGGCCCCCTGACGCGCCGTGGTGAGCGCCGTTTCCACGGCGCTGGTCCATGCCGCGCGCTTGCGAACCACGATCTCCGCCGCCTGGGCGCTGCGCACGAGCAGCACACCACCCACCGAGTCGGCGGCAACGGCGTCGCGCGCCGCCTGCTCGGTGGCGTAGCGATCGGAGAGCCAGACCACGTCGTCCACCACGGGCAGCGAGAAGCCGAGGGCGGCCCCGTTCACGACGGCCACCGTGGTGGCGTCGGTCTTGGCCTCCCTCACCAGCTTGGTGAGCACGACCGAGGCGGTGCCTACCACCACCATGACAACGATGCCGATGACCTGCTGGCGCCATTTCACGAACCGGTTGAACTCCCAGCGGGCAATGCGGCGCACCTGCTGCCAACGCGACGGTTCCCCGCCATGCACGGTGCTCATGCCACCTCCGCCAGCACGGGGACCGGCGCCGAGACGGCACCCACCGTGTTGATGTACACCTCATGCAACGTGGGCTGCTCGGTGCGCACATCCACGATCGTGAACAGCTGGGCGCAATGCGCCAGCAATTCGCCCACCGGTGACGACGCTCCCAGGGTGATTTCGAGGGTGCCGTCATCGCGCACCGCGATCCCCGTGGCCGCCGGGTGCGCCCGTACGCGCTGCACCGCCTCGGCAGTCACCTGCGTGGCATGCAGCACGACCTTCCGACCGCCTCCCCAGCGCTCGCGCACGTCGGGGATGGTGCCGTACAGGACCTCCCTGCCGTGCTGCATGACGAACAGGCGATCGGCGAGCCGTTCCACGAGGGCCATCTGGTGGGCGCTGAAGAGCACGGTCATGCCCTCATCGCGCAGCCCCCGCACCAGCGACAGGAACAGCTCCTGATTGAGCGGGTCGAGTCCGCTGAAGGGCTCGTCGAGGATCACGAAGCGCGGCCGGTGCAGCACGGCCGCGGCGAACTGCACCTTCTGCTGGTTCCCCTTGGAGAGGGTGCCCACCTTGTCCTTGAGCCGACCACCCAGCTCGAGCCGCTCGAGCCACGCCGTGGCGGATGCGCGGGCGTCGGCGCGGGTCATGCCGCGCAGCGTGCCGAAGTACTCGAGCACGGTGACGAGCGGCTGGTCCTGGTACAACCCGCGTTCCTCCGGCAGGTAGCCGATCTGTCGGGCGGGCAGGCGCGACACGGCGCCGCCCTCCTGCTGCCACTCGATGCGGCCGCTGTCCGGGTACGTGATGCCCGCCAGCATGCGCAGCAGGGTGGACTTGCCGGCGCCGTTGGGGCCAAGGAGGGCGAAGATCTCGCCGGCCGTGACATGAAACGAGATGTCGTTTACCGCATGCACCTGTGCGAATCGCCGATGCACGTGCGCTACGTTCAGCATGATCGGGGGGTGAAGAGAGGGGACGCATGAAACCCGCAGATCATACGCGACAACTGGTCACCGGTTTCCACGAATGCCCGGGAGTCGCGCCACGCCGGCAGTCTGGCGACATTGCACGGGAGACTGCACCGACGAGCGCCGACCCTCCTGCCCCGGAGCGCGACCGATGAGCGAAGTGAAAGTGGCCGCCGACAAGCTCAAGTCCACCCTCACGCAGCTGCTGCGGGAGGGGAACGTGCGGCGGGTCATCATCCGCAATGCGAGCGGACGCACGTTGCTGGACATGCCGCTCACCGCCGGCGTGGCGGGGGCGGTGCTCATGCCCTTCTGGATGGCCGTGGCCGGCGTGGTGGCGTTGGCCAAGGAGTTCACCATCGTCATCGAGCGCGACCCGGACACGGCGGTGGTGCGCGCCGATCCGCCATGACCCGGACGGCGGCACCGCGGGTGGTGTCAGTCGGTCGCGCCGAGCAGGCGCCGAATGGCCTGCGCCACCCGCTCCGCCGCCGGAGGGTCCACATTGGCCAGCACAATCACGTCGCGCCCGCCCGGCAAGTCGCCTTCGATGATGGCGTTCACGCCCGGGCTCCCGCCGGCGATGCCAATGCCGGGAGGCGGGGCCAGCGGCAAGCGGCGTTCCCGCAGCGCCTGCACGAAGCGCACGAGATCGGCGGCCGACGCATAGCCGCCGCCGGCCGATGATCCGCGCGCCGGCAGCGTGGCCATGTTGTTGCGAGGTGCCGAGGGGGGGACGCCCGGTTCCGCGTCCTGTGTGGTTCCGCGCGCCGCGAAGGCCGGGAGCGAATCGCGTCGCCAATGGGCGCTGCGCGTCATGCCGGCCGGCCCATAGATGCGCTCCGCGACCACGTCGAAGTACGAGCGCTGGGTCCGCTGCTCGATGAGCAGTCCCAGCAGCACGTAGCCGGCATTGGAGTAGGCGTCGCGCGAACCGGGGGTGAACTGCAGTGGTTCGTTGACGAACAGTGGCAGGAAGTCGCGCAGCGTACGCAGCGAGGCCCGCGCGGCTGAGTCCCCGGCGAAGATGTTGCCCTGCACGCCGCTGCGATGGGTGAGCAGCTGCCGCACCGTCACGGCGCGCGCCACGGCGGCGTTGGGATACTGCGGCCACAACGCCGCCACCGTGGTATCGAGCGACCACCCCTGTTCGGCCGCCAGCTGCCGGACCACGATCTGGGTGAACAGCTTGTTCACCGAACCGAGGTTGAAGGCCGTCTCGGCGGTGGGCCGCGCGCCGCCCGGGGCGACCGCGCCGGCAGCAGCAAGGTGCACCACGGTGCCACCGCGCCCTATGGCCACCACCCCCGAAAAGCCCGGGTTGGCCGCGACGAGCGAATCGACACACCGGAAGAGCTGCGAGTCGGCAACGGCAGACGGGCGTGCCACGGCCTGGGCGCCGACAGGCGAGGCCGGTGCCACGAGACCGGCGAGAACGACGGCACGGGCGAGTCGGCACCCGGTGCGCGAGCGCGAGAAGGAGGGCATGTCTGTACGACTCCGAGGCCGTGCGGAGGGGTTGCCTTGCGCCGACGGCTCCGGCACGAGGCGGTTCGCGCGCCACATGAACGGGCTACCGGTTCTCGCCGTGACCACGAAAGCCAAGGCGGGAATTCACGGCGCGGCGTTCGTCGGGGGACATGGCCGACCAGCGGGCAATCTCGGTTCGCGTACGACCGCAGCCGTAGCAGCGGTCGTGTGCGTCGAGGCGGCACACCTTGATGCACGGGGATTGCGTGGACGCCAACGCGACGTGATGTCCGGCGCGGGCGGCGTCGTCGTGATTGACCGGGGTTGCCATGCCCGCAAGGTAGCGGCGTGCAGCACCGGATTCACCGACCCCGGAGGTCGTGCGGTCGCAGCGCGTGGATGGTCACGTTGACCGGTTGGGCGGCCAGCACCGACACCGGCGGCCCCTCGAGTGTGAAACCGGCAAGGGTGGCCGGTCCGGTGTCGAAGGTCTGCACGGCCGGGGTGTGTATGCGATAGGGGGCGTGCGACACCGTTCCACGATAGAGGCGCTGCCGCGCATCGGCGCAGTAGAGGGCGTACCGCTCCACCAGGAAGTGCTCCAGTGAGCCGAGCATGGCAGGGGCACCGTCGTCGCGGGTGCTCCAGGTGTACTGCCACGGCGGGGCCGCCTGCCCTCGGCGCTGACACTGGTAATGCAGGGTGGCCACGCCATGGTCATGGCGGCGCCGCGCCTCCATGTGCGCGTGTTGGTAGGGCAAGTGAAAGAGGGTGCGCGCGATGACCACGGCCACGGGCTGGTTGCAGTCGAGCGAGTAGAACCACACCCCCGGGTTGCCAGCGCGGTCGCGCACGTAGGTGCGCACGTTCAGCTCGAGAAACCACGAGAGCCACGGCACCGGCGGCAGGAATCGCGGGCGCACGCGCGCCATGGCGAAGGGCACGATGCCTACCCACGCGTCCCCATGCAGCGTGTCCACGGACAGGCCGGGCGGCAGCGTGGCCTGCACAGCTGCAGGGTGCGCCGGCCAGTGGAGAAAGAGCAGGTCGCGCCATTGCTGCGCACCCACCGCGGGCGTGCCGGGCGGAGCGGACGACCAGGTGGGTACCGAACGCACGGCGGGCGCGGAAGAGGAAGGCATGCGGAAGCAGCGGAAGGTACAGGGCGTGCTCCTTCCCCCCAAGAGACGGGCGCCCGCGCGTGGTCTCATCGGGTCGGCCCTGCCAGACGGGACCAGCCGTTTCGTTGATCTCGTGTCGTCACCATCAGTGCAGAAAACCCCGCGGTGACCGATACTCACAATGGCCTTCGATCGTCCGACGGTTGTCCGCTTTGAGCCCATTCGACTTCCCCGGCACGCCACACTCCGTCGCCCGTGATTGCGCCCTCCTCCTCTGCCCAATGGTCGCGTCGAACCGAGTCGTCGGTTGCGGCCATCGGTACGGCCATCGGTACGGCCAGCGGCGCCACCAACGCGGCGAGCGACGGCGGACGGCCGCCGATAACGGCAGCACCGGGAAGCGACCGGCCCCCGGCCGAGGTGGAGGCCATCCGGGAGTGCCTGATGCTGCTTGCGAAGGCCGTCCGGTGCTACCAGACCCTGCCGGCGAGCCACCCGATTTGCGTGGCGGCGATCGCCGCGGTGCATGCCGCTCTCGGCCGGCTCCCCCGTAGCGAGCCCCTGGCGTTCCGCGTCGGTGCCTCGTGGGTGACGATCGATCAGGGGGTCACCATCACGTTGAACGGGGGCGAGGTCGATCTCGCCCGCCGCCTGCACCGCGCCCAGGTGGACACCGTGGAGATCGCGTGTTCGACCACACCCGCCGAGTTGAGCCGCTTCTGTGCCGAGTTGGGAGGGCTCAATGAGGCCGCACCGCCCGCGGGCGGCGTCGCGAGCGGCTGGAGTGGGCAGCGGGGCGAAGGGATCACCATGCGCGCGTCGCATCGCCCGGTGGTGATCGATGCCGGCACTCCACCGGCAGTGGTCCGGCGACTGGTCGACGCCGCGCAACGCCAGCGACGGGAGCAGTTGGCCAACGGCGGACCGGTGCGGCATCGCTACCCCCCGCAGCGGGGATGGGTGCGCGTCGATCCCTCCGTGACCTGCGACGCCGTGACACTGGCCGACCTGGCGTTGCTGCTCGGTGATCCGGTGGAACTGGCCGTGGCCTTGACGCGCCTCACGGACGAGGAGCCAGCAACGGCCATTGATCGACAGACTGCCTTTGCCGAGCGGTTCGCCGAGATGGCGGCGCTGTTCGCCAGCTTCGATCCGCAGATCGGGGAGCTGCTCTTCTCCAAACTGGCCCGGTCGCTGCTCGACCTCGACGAGAGCCGCCGGATCGCGCTGCTGCGAAAGACGGTGCTCACCGGTCTCCTCGACGGCGCGCTGGAGGGTTCCGTGCTCGCCAGCTTCCCCGATGTGGCGCTGGCCGACGCGCTGTGTCTGCTGCTTGACCTCGAGACGGCGGCCCCCGAGCTGCTGGCCACGGCCGTGGATCGCCTGGCCCTCCCCTCGGAACGGCGCGAGGCACTCGACCCGTTGCTCCGCGATCGCCTGGGGCGACGGCTGGCGACCGACACGGCGGCCTATGGGCCCGACGCCGCCATAGAGCGGTTTGCTCGAAAACTGATCGCAGTAGATCCCTCCGGCCAACGCCACTTCGCCGACTATGTCGCGTTCGATCTCGCGCTCACGGACGCGGCGATCGAGGAGACGCAGCGCCTCGTGCGCGACACTGCGGCCATGGATGAGACCGACACGCACCTCGGGACCCTCTCCCACCTGTTGCGGGTCGAATCCGATCCCACCTCGGCGGCACGGTTGCTGGCGCAGGCGGACGTGCTGCTGGACACGCTTGGCCAGCAGGGGCGATGGATGACGGTTGCGCATTGGGGTCGCCACCTGCGTACCCTCGCCGAAACCGAACCGCCATCGCGTCCGGAGGTGACCGCGGCGATTGCCGCGGCGTGGTGCAGCTTCTGGACAGCCGAACGCCTTGCCCTGCTGGCACGGCAGGACACGCACGAGCGCCTTTCCCCCGCCACCACTGACGCGCTCCTCGACGGGTTCGGGGCCCACCTGATCACCGCCATCGTTGCCGGCCTCCATGATCCCGTCATGGCCGATCGCGCCCGCGCGCTATTGGCCGGGTTGGGCGACCATGCCTCCACGGTTGCCCCCATGCTGGCCCCGCAGCTGACCTCGGCGACGGGGGAGGTCCGCCTCGCGATCATCCGTTTCCTCGGTCGCGCGGGGGCGGCCTATGGCAGCAAGGTCGCCGCCGTACTGGCCTCGGGCGACGACGCGGCCGTCCGGGAAGCGCTGCACGCGCTGGCCACGATGGGGAGCTCGGCGGCAGCGATCACGGTGGCGCGCCACCTGGTGGCCGGTCCCGCGTCGACCCGGCCCGCAGCCGCGGAGGCGCTGCTGCGCTTCGCACCAGCCCAGTTGCAGCCGCGGGTGCACGACCTGCTCGCCAACATGGACTTCGTGCGGCGACATCCCGGTCTGGCACAGCAGTTGCTCGACTGCGTCGGCCGTCCCGTCCCCGCCGATGTGGCGCCGACGCTCCGAGCGCTGACGAGTCTGCGCTTTCACCTCTGGAACCCGGCGCTGGTTCGCGTGGCCCGCAGCGCCGCGCAGCTGCTGCAGGCGTGACCCCCCATCGATGACCCTTCCCGCTCACCCGTCCACCCCATTCGGCGACCCGGCGCCCTCCGCCGGGCCAGTGGCCATCCTGCGGGGCATCGGTACCGTGCGTCGTCTGATCGGGCTGTATCCTCACGGTCACCCGCTCGTCGAGGAGCGGCTGCGGGTGCTCCACGAGACGGTACAGGCGCAGCTGCGCCGCCAGTCGGCCGTCAGCATCGATATCATCCAAGGGGAGGTCACCGTCGACGGGGCCTCGGGGGCGCTGGACCTGGAGACCGGTGGTCAGGTCATCGAGGACCTTCTGGCCCTCGGCGTCCAGAGCATTCAGCTCGGTGAGGGCGTGGACCACGAGGAATTGCGCGCGCTGGCCCAACTGCTCTGGGACATGCAGTACCATCCGGTCGAAGGCACGGTCGGGGCCCAACTCGCCGTGCGTGGAATACGGCATGTTCGCCTGAGCCGGCTGGTACCGCTCGACACGCGCCAGGTGGTGCCGGAGTGGCCCGACGCGCCATCCGGGGTGCTCGATCCGGACTATGCGGAATCGATCATGATGTCCAAGGCGACCTTCGACGAGATCGCCGCGGGCGGTGAGCTCAGGGCCAGCACCGTGCGGGACTTCGTCCAGCTGCTGATGTACAAGGTCTCGCGCAGCAACGCCGTGCTCAGCCAGATCCTGGCCGTGAAGAACTACGACAACCAGACGTGGCTTCACTCGGTGAATGTGGCAATGCTCAGCCTGCTGCTCGGACGGCAGATCGGTCTCCGTGAGGAGTTGCTGGGCGCCCTCGTCGAGGCGGCGCTCCTGCATGACATCGGAAAGTCGCACGTTCCGCTCGATATCCTGCGGAAGCCGGGCACGTTGGACGACCGCGAACGGCGCGTCGTCGAGGGCCATCCCGCGCAGGGCGCCGAGTTCCTCCTGCGCACGCCGGGATTGCATCCGCTCACGCCGCGCCTTGCGCTCGAGCATCACCGAACCGTTCGGGGCGGCGGGTACCCGAACCTGGGTGACGGGGTCATCCCGCACCCCATGAGCCAGCTTCTGTCGGTGGCCGACATCTACGAAGCCGTCACGGGTGTGCGCACGTACCGCAAACCCGCCCCGCCCGAGCAGGCGTGCCTGCTGCTCGCCCGACTCGCTGGCGACACCCTCAACGCCGCGCTGGTCAAGACGTTCGTGAACGCGATCACGTTCTTTCCCCTCGGTTCGCTGGTCCGCACCAGCGACGAGCGGCTCGGGGTCGTGGTCCGCATCACCGAGGGCGACCTGCTGCATCCGGTCATCGTGCCGGTCAACGACCGGTTCGAGCGCGCCGGGGACGAGATCGATACGAGCACCCGAGATGGGCGTGGGGCGTATCGCCTCCACATCGTCGAGAGCGTCCCGCCGCCGGTCGAGACGCTCGACGTGGGCACGTTCCTGGCCGACCGCGCCGCCTGACGCGCCCCCCGGCGCCGATCACCCGCACTCATGAGCGGTGGCCCCGAACGTCTGGCCCCCCTCAGCCGTTTGATATCGAGCGCCCCCGGCCGCATAGTTGGCCACCGGCCCGGTGCCCGTGCGCCGTCCGCGCGCCCGTCGCCGTGCTGCCTCACCATTCCTCCGCCACCGACGGCGTTCCCCTGCCGGCGCCGTCACGGGAGTCCTTCGTGAAAGTCGTCCGTTCCCTGTTGAGTCTGGCCGTCATGGCCGGCGGCACCCTTCAGGCCCAACAAGCCACCCGCACCGAACCGATCGCCGGCCTGCGCGCCAACGCGACCGGCTTCCATGCACTCGTCGGTGCCCGTGTGGTCACCGCTCCGGGCCAGGTTCTCGACAACGCCACCATCGTGATCCGCAATGGTGTCGTGGCGGCGGTGGGGGCCGGCATGGCCCCGCCGGCGGGCGCCCGGGTCTGGGAGCTCAAGGGGCTCACGGTGTACCCCGGGTTCGTCGACGCGCACGCTGACCTCGGCGGCGACACCCCGCCGCAGGGGGGCGACGTTGGCCCCACGCACTGGAATCCGCAGGTGCGCGCGTGGTTCAGCACCACGGCGAACCTCAAGGATGACACCACGCGCCGCACCGCGCTCCGCTCGCTCGGCTTCGGCGCGGCACTCGCCGTGCCGCGCCAGGGGCTCTTCCGCGGAACCGCCTCCGTCGTGCATCTCGGCGACGCCGGTGTGCGCGAGCGGGTGCTGCGCCCTGATCTCGCCCAAAGCATCGGCTTCTCGCGCTCCTTCGCGCTCGGCGGCACCTACCCCAACTCGAGCATGGGGACGATCGCCCTCATGAAGCAGACGCTGCTCGACGCGGAGTGGTACGGCCGCGCGTGGGGCGCCTACGAGACGAGCGGCCGCTCCATTCTGCCGCCCGAAACGAGCGAAGCGCTCGCGGCGCTCGGCAAGGCCGTGAAGGGACAGCAGCAGGTGGTCTTCCAGACCAACAACGAAGAGGAGTACCTGCGGGCGTTCAAGCTCGCGAGCGAGTACAAGCTCACGCCGTGGTTCCGCGGCAGCGGCCAGGAGTACCGTCTCGTTGACGTGCTCAAGGGACGCCCCCAGCCGCTGATCGTGCCGCTGAACTTCCCGGACGCGCCGAACGTGGCCAACCCGGAAGCGGCGAGCAACGTGTCGCTGGCCGACCTGCGGCACTGGTACCTCGCGCCCACCAACCCGGCGCAGCTGGCCGCGAATGCCATCCCATTCGCCATCACGGCCGACGGGTTGTCGTCGCTCAATCAGTTCTTCCCCAACCTGCGCGTGGCCGTGGCGCGCGGCCTCACGCCCGACAAGGCGCTCGCGGCCCTTACCACGGTCCCGGCGGGCTTCCTCGGGATCGAGAAGACGCACGGCACGATTTCCGTGGGCAAGGTGGCCAACCTCGTGGTGAGCGAGGGCGATCTCTTCACGGAGGAAGGCGCCATCCGTGACGTGTGGGTGCAGGGCACCCGCTACGGCGTCACCCGGGCCCCGCAGGTCGACCCGCGCGGCACGTGGACGATCGCGTCCGAGGATCAGGGCACCTTCCGCAGCGCCACGCTGCGCCTCGAGGGTCCGCTCAACCGTATCCGTGGCACGATCGAAATGCCGAGCCGCCGGCCGGTGAACCTCACCGGCGTGCGCATCATCGCCGAGACGGGCCGTCTGGAGGCAACGTTCAACGGCGAGCAGCTGGGCCTCGAGGGCTCGGTGCTGCTCTCCGGCTCGGTCCGTGGCGAGGAGTTCTTCGGCTGGATGTCGCTGCCCACGGGCACCGATGCCAACTACAAGGGCACGCGCACCGAGGCGTATCAGGGGCCCGCGCGCGGCGCCGTCGCGGTGAAGGTGCCGAAGATCGATCTGCCGTTCATTCGTCCGTCGATGGAGTACGGCCGGTCGGCACCGCCAGCGCAGCCGGCCGCCGTGCTGGTGCGCAACGCCACCGTGTGGACGTCGGGCCCGCAGGGGAAACTCGAGAATGCGGACCTGCTCGTGCAGGCGGGCAAGGTCGTACGCGTGGGCACGGGGCTGACCGCCCCCGCCGGGGCCACGGTGATCGACGCCACCGGCAAGCACGTCACGCCGGGGCTCATCGACCCGCACACGCATGGCGGCGTCACCGACATCAACGAGAGCGGGTTCGCGATCGTCCCCGAAGTGCAGATGGGCGACGTGGTCACGCACAACAACATCTGGTTCTATCGCCAGCTTGCCGGTGGCCTCACCACCACCATGATCAAGCACGGGTCCGCCAACCCCATCGGTGGCGAGAACGTGTTCGTGAAGACGCGTTGGGGCTCGCTCCCCGACGAATACAAGATTCAGGGCGCGCCGCGCACGGTGAAGTTCGCGCTGGGCGAGAACCCCAAGCGCAATCCCAATCGCTATCCCAACACGCGCATGGGCGTGCAGGAGATCATCCGCGACCACTTCATGGCCGCGCGTGATTACGAGAAGGAATGGAAGAGCTGGGAGAAGACGAAGACCGGCCTTCCCCCGCGCAAGGATCTGCGCATGGAGGCGTTGCTCGACATTCTCAACCGGAAGCTGCTCGTGTCGTCGCACGGCTATCGCGCCGACGAGTTCCTCGCGCTCATGCGCCTGACCGAGGAATTCGGGTTCAAGGTGCAGACGCTGCAGCACGGTGTGGAAGCGTACAAGATTGCCGACGAGCTGAAGAAGTCGGGGGTGGCCGCGGTGGTGTGGAGCGACTGGGGCGCATTCAAGATGGAAGCCTACGACGCGACCAGCTACAACGCGCGCCTGCTGCTGGAGGCCGGGGTGGTCACGTCGCTGCACTCCGACGACAACGAGATCTCCACGCGCATGAACTGGGAGGCGGGCAAGCTGCTGCGCAGCGGGGTCAGCGAGGTCGACGCGCTGCACACGGTCACGATCAACGCGGCCAAGGCGGTGGCGATCGACGGCCGCATCGGCTCGCTCGAGCCCGGCAAGGATGCCGACTTCGTGATCTGGAACGGCAACCCGCTGTCGCAGTTCACCAAGGCGGAGCAGACGTGGGTCGACGGCCGCAAGTACTTCTCGCTCGACGAGGACAAGGTGCTGCGTGACGAGGTGGCGAAGCAGCGGGCGCAGCTGGTGCAGGCCGTGATCGCCGCGAGCGCCACCGAGGCCCCGGCGGCCGGCGGCGCGCCGGCGCGCGGCCGCGGTCAGGGAGGTCGCTGAGCATGCATCCCATGACGACACACTTCACGAAGAACGCCGGGGCCCACACCATGTACACTGCTGCGCGCGTTGCGGCCCTCTCCGCCGCGCTGGTCGCGGGTGGGCTGCTCGCCACCGTCATCACGCCCCGGCTGGCCGAGGCGCAGGTCGTCATCCCCACGGCGGCGCAGAGCCAGCCGGTGGTGCTGCGCGGTGCGACCATTCACACCGTCACGAAGGGGGTCATCACCAATGGCACCCTCGTGATGGACCGCGGCAAGATCATCGCCATCGGCGGTCCTGAGGTGGCCGTGCCGCGTGGCGCGAAGGTGGTGGACTACACGGGCAAGCACATCTATCCCGGACTGATCGACGCGTACAGCACGGTGGGCATCTCCGAGATCGGTGCCGTCGACGTGTCCAACGACGTGACCGAACTCGGCGACTTCAACCCGAACGTGCGCGCCGAGGTGGCGGTGAATGCGGAGAGCCGGCACATCGGGACCACGCGCAATGCGGGGGTGCTGGTGGCTTTTGCCACGCCGGGCGGCGGGCTCATCTCCGGCCTGTCCAGTGCCATCTCGCTCGAAGGATGGACGTGGGAGGAGATGAGCATGAAGGGCGCGGCCGCACTCAACGTGAACTGGCCCGACCCCAACGCCCGGCCGCGGCGGTTCGGCGGCGGGCCGCCGCCGGGCATGGGGGGCCGCGCGCAGCCGGCACCCAAGACGTACGCCGAGCAGGTGGAGGAGATCCGCAACTTTTTCGGCGAGGCGCGCGCGTATCGTGACGCCATCACGGCGGGGCAGACCGTGCGCACCGATTCGCGCTACGCCGCCATGATTCCCGCGCTCAACGGCGAGATGCCGGTGGTGGTGGCAGCCGAGAATGCGTCGCAGATCAACGACGCCCTCACCTGGGCCAAGCAGGAAGGGGTGAAGCTGGTCATTCGCGGCGGACGTGACGCGGTGCAGGTGGCCGCGCGGCTCAAGGCGGAGAACGTGCCGGTAATCCTCACGTCGACCATGTCGGCGCCGGCGCGCAGCGACGACGGCTACGACGAGGCCTACGCCACCCCGGCCGCGCTCTTCAAGGCCGGGGTACGCTTCGCCATCGCCGGTGAGGGCAATGCCCTGTACAGCTATCGGCTGCCGTGGGATGCGGGCGTGGCCGTGGCGTTTGGCCTGCCCGAGGAGGAAGCGCTCAAGGCGGTGACCATCAATGCCGCCGAGTTCATGGGGGTGGCAGACAAGGTGGGATCCCTCGAGGTGGGCAAGGAGGCCACGCTGGTGATCACCACCGGGACGCCGCTGGACATGACGACCAACATCCTTCAGTCGTACATCCAGGGGCGTGAGATCGACATGAACGACATCCAGAAGCAGTTCTTCAAGAAGTATCTGGAGAAGATCAACCAGCAGAAGAAGAAGATCGCCAGCTGATATCGTGGTGCGCTTCTCCAGTCCCGTGCGGGAACTCGGCAGGGAGCGCATCGCCACATGGTGGCCGCGGCCAGCGTCAGCGGACCGGTTCCCCCTCCTCAGCCGTCGTTCGTGCGGCTAGGGGCGGGGGGCATGGCGCCGGACCTGCTCGGCCATGAGTCGCAGCAGCTCCTGGTTGCTCCACGGCTGCCAGCCGTGGGGCTTGAGCGGGCGGCCGTAGTCGAAGCGGCCGGCGTAGTATGGCCCCTTCCCCGGCTCCTTCGTGCTCTCGAGAAACGCTTCGAGCTTGTAGACGGCGAGGTTGAGGAAGTAGTTGTCCATGTCCCCCACGGCGACATGCAGCTTGCCCACCAGCTGCGGCCCCACGGTCGACCAGTGGCGCTCGAGGTAGTCGCGCAGATCGTAGCCTCTGGCGCGCATCGATTCGGCCACTCGGTGGTCGATGACCCCGGTGCCCTTGTCCCAGAGCGGTTGTGGATAGCCATCGGGGCCCACCGGCGCCCACGCCGCCTGCCAGCCGTCCCATTGGCCGCCTGAACGCCCCTTGCTGGCGATCACCGCCTCGGCGGCGTTCTCCTCGCGCATGGTGAGTTCGGTGAGTCCCTCCGGTGACCGGTTGGCGGGAATCTCGCGCGGCGGGAGCCAGGCGTTGTCACGCAGCACGTAGGCGTTGGCATCGGCGTACACGTTGCCGAGCTGGTAATGGCGAAAGTCCACCTGATCGGGATACAGCGACCAGGCACCCCCGAACACGCCCGGATAGTGAATCTGCAGCGCCAGGACATCCCACCCGCCGGTGGAGCCGCCGGTCAGCATGCGTGCGTAGGCACTGGGGATCGTGCGATAGCGACGGTCGATTTCGGGGATGAGCTCCTGCGTGATGGCGTCGCCGTAGGGGCCGTTGTTCGCGGAGTTGAGGACGTAGCTGTCGTCGTAGAACGGCGTGGGATGCTGGATGAACACCGCGATGAACTCCGGCACGCGGCCACTCGTCCAGGCCTGCTGGAATTCACACCCTGGTTCCCGGGCGCTGCGGGCCAGGCGGGCGGCGCGCGCCGTTGGTGTCTCGGGACGATCGCAGCCGTCGAAGGTGAAACCGAAGGGGGCGCGCTCGCTGAAGTGGCCCACGGTATACACCACCGGGTAGCGCTTACCGGTGTTCTCCGCGTAGCCCTTGGGGAGCAGCACCACGGCCCCCAGCGGCATGTCGTGATTCCAGAAGGCACTCACGCGCTTGGAGGTGATGCGGAACCGCTGCACCCACTCGGTATCGGCCAGTCTGGGGACGGGCGGCAGGGTGCGCTCGAGCGGCAGCTCGAGTTGCGAGGACGCATCGAGGCGCACCTTGCGGACCGCACTCACGTACGAGCCGGGGGCGTCGTTGAACCGCTGCCCCTCCCACTGATCCATGTGCGCCCAGATGGTGTGGCCGTCGGCGCGCGCAAACCTCGTGTACGGCAGCAGCAGCCCCGGCACGTAGTACTCGCCTGGCGGCAGCTGCCCCATCGACGCCACCGGGAATCCCGGTATGTCGGCCCCGAGGCGCACGCTCCGCCCGGGCGCCAGCTGCTCCACATCCACCCCGAAGAACGGTTCGCTGGTGCGGCGGGCGCCCGCCTGCAGGCGTGGCTCGGCGCGGTCGGTGCGCGCCACGAACACGAAGGCGCGCCCCGTGACCGGCGCGGCGCTACTCCCGGCCGGCAGCGTGAGCGTGACCGATTGCGCGGCGGCCCGCGACGACGGCGCGAGGACCAGCATCGAGGCCAATGTCGAGGCACGCACCGCTGACCGTACGGTGGGCAGCGCGGCGGGAAGGCGCCGGAATGCGCGGCGGCTGAGCAGGGCGGAGCAAAGGGGACGCATGCGCAGAAGATGCACCCGCGTTGCGGTTGCCGCCCGCAGACTATGGCGCCGAGTTCCGCACCCGGAAGAGATAGCTGAACTTCACGAAGGCACCGTCGCTGGTGCGCTCGATGTCGCCGGGACGCATGGTTTCGGACGCATCGACCGCCGTGCCGTAGCCGAAGAACACCACGGTGCCCGGACTCGGCAGATAGCTCACCAGCCAGTCGGCACGCCCGAGGAACGACTTGCGCGCCCTCTGCACCGTGAACGCGCCGGTGGAGGACCGGCGGAGGAGTGGCTGTTCGGTGCGCGGGTCGCGCAGCGCCGTGCGATCGCGCGATTCCACCTGACCAATGAAGCGCAGGAACAGCGCGCGGGAGAACTGATACTCGAGCCGCAACCGCGGCACGACCTGCGTGCTGAACACGGAGCCGTCACGTTCGCGCACGAACCGCTGATAACGCAGCAGCGCCCCCACGCGCACCTGCGAGGATGGACGCAGGTCCACCTGCGCCTCCACCTCGCGCCGGCGCACCGTGGACGTTTCGAAGAACTCCGGCTCGGTCCCCACGGTGGCGGTGAGACTGGCGCCCGCCTTGCGCCACTGCGGGGTGTTCACCGCCAGGGCCGTGTTGCTGGTGATCTGCGCGCTGTTGGGGGTGAAGCGCAGCGTATCGGCGCCGTTGCCGCCCAGGACGGCATAGCTGGCATAGCGCCGCGGGTCGAAGGCCACCCGCTGCAGGTCAGGGGTGACGCTCACCCGCCAGCCCCCGCGAATGGTCATGGAGTTGTCGACCGACACGCGCGACTCCAGGGGTGTATCTCGGCGGCCAATGCCCGCGTACGTCCAGAGCGAGCTCGCGCTGAGAAAATGCTGCCGCTGGTCCCACCAGCCTCCCTTGGCGCCGAACATGGTGAAACGCTGGTTGATCTGCGTGCGCACGAAGTCCACGCGGTTCACGAACCCGGTTTGCGTTTCGAAGTCGGGACTGAAGCCCTGCAGGTTGTAGCGGTAGCCGTAGCTGCGGCCCGTGCGGCCGTGACTCAACTCCCACAGCGATCCCGTGCGCGTGGTGCTGTCGCGGGTCATGCTGGCGGCGTAGCGCACGTCGGCACTGAACACCTTGGCGAATTGCAGGCGCATATCGACACCGGCCACCCGGTTGAATCGCGCGCCTTCGCTGCGGTCGGTGAAGACGATGCCGGCGGTGCTCTGTTCACCCAGGTCACGACGCAACCGCACGATATTGAAGCGCGGGCTCGTCTTGCCGTCGCTGCCGCTCGTGGGCGCGTCGATGGCCGACAGCAGCCCTACGTCGGTGCGCGGAATCTTGCCGGTCAGCTTGAGCGCGCCGAGCGGCTGCACGATGGCGCGCGTGTTGACGAGGCGGTTGGGGGCGTCGAACTGCTCGCTCCCTTCCACGAAGAAGGGGCGCAACTCGGGGAAGAAGAGCGCGAAGCGCACGTCGCCCGGAATCTGCCCCACGTCGGTTTCCACCTGGGAAAAGTCGGGGTTGGCGGTGGCGTTGACGGTGAAGTTGGAGGTGATCCCCCACCGCACGTCGCCGCCGAATTCCCCACGTGTGCCGTAGCGCCACGAGCCCGGCGTCGCGCCGGCGGCCGGGGTGCCGGTCGTGGAGGTGACCGAGGTGGGAGTCAGGTCGAGTACCAACCCGCGCTTCATGCCGGTGAGCCCGCGCAGGAACCCGCTCTGGGGCGTGAAGGCCTGCAAGGCGCGGGAGGTGGGCGCCCAGGTGTCCTGATACCCGGTGCGCTGCGTCTGCCGCACGACCTGTACGCCCCAGTCCTGCGTATTGCCCATCTGGTACCGGATGGACTTGAAGGGAATGCGCAGCTCGACCACGAAGCCGTCGTCGAGCAGCTGCCCCTTGGATTGCCACAGGTAGTCCTGCGACAGATCGACCGCCTGCAGTGAGGCGCGCGAGACACCCGGCCCGGCCGACACATCGCTGCGCATGCCATCGGCCTGCACCCCGTATGCGTTCACGGCGAAGACGAACGAGCGCCGCCGATCGAGGAAGGTGTCCAGGTGCAGCGCCACCCAGTCCTCACTGGCAATGCGGTCGCGCTCGGCCAGCGTGGCACGCACCGTGCCCGGCGGTGCCCAGGCGCGGATGCCCACATACAGGGCATCCTCCGCATACCAGAGGCGCACTTCGGTGTTGTCCTGCGCCGGACGCCCGTCCACCGGGCTGTACGAGGTGAAATCGGTGAGCACCGTGGCCTGCTTCCAGACCGGCTCCGACAGCGTGCCGTCGATCGTGACGGACTCCCGCAGCCGGGGCGCCTGTGCCGACAGCTCACGAGCCCGCCCCGAGAATGCGCGCGCGACCACCGGCGTGGGGTCCGGCACCGGCGCAGCGGGGGCGGTCGCGGGGCCGTTCAGTTGTTGGATCAGCGCCAGCAGGACCGGAAGCATTGTGGGATGTTAACGCCCGCCCGAACCCCAACGTTGCCGTTTGCCGCTTTTTGGAAGGCCAGCGACCCGTGGCCGGCCCTTGGACAGACGCCGCGCGGCACGTGCATGATCTGTCCCATGATCCGATTCCCTTCCGTTGCCGCGGGCGGCCTGGCGGCGGCCTCGTTCCTCATGGCTGACAGGCTGACGGCGCAAGGCACCGTGCCCACCTCGTCCCCCGTGCGGGTGGCCCCGGTGGAGGCCGCCTTGCGCGATCCTGGCGTGGCACGGGCGCTGGCGGCACTCGACGCCGGGGCACCGGCCATGGCCGCCGGGCTGGTGGTGCTGGGCGCCATCGAGTCGCCATCGGGGCGTGAGCACGAACGGGCCGCCGAGGTGGCGCGACGGCTGCGTGCCATGGGGATGCCGGAGGTCGAGCTGGACAGCCTCCCCAACGTGGTGGCGCGCATCCCCGGGCGATCGGGGCGCGCCATCGTGTTCGTCTCCACGCTCGACGATCTGGGGTCCATTCCGGCGCTGCAGCGCGCGGCCGGCAGACCGCCACGGGTGGAGGGCCACCGCGTGGTAGGACCGGGGACCAACACCTCGGCCACGACCGAGGCCATGCTGGCGGCAGCGCAGGCCTACCTGGCGACCGGGCGCCGGCCGCAGCACGACCTCGTCTTTGCCGCCGTGGCGCAGGAAGAAACCGGGCTCGTGGGCATGAAGGCGCTGTATGCCCGGTATCGCGCCTCGGCGCTGGCGTTTGTCGACATTCTGGGCGACGGGCGCTCCATCACCTACGGGGCGCTGGGCATTCACTGGTGGCGGGTGGTGGCGCGGGGCCCCGGCGGCCACTCGCTGGGGGGCGGCACTCCCAACGTGAACCAGGCCATCGGCCGGGCGGTCGATCGCATCCTGTCGCTGCCGCAGCCACCGGCGACGGACAATCCGCAGCGCACCATTCTCAACGTGGCCATGCTGCAGAGCGGCGCCGTGTTCAATCACAAGCCCGACAGCGGGTGGTTCTCGGTGGATATCCGCTCGCTCGACGCGGGCGTGATTGCCCGCAATGAGGCCGAGGTGCAGCGTATCGTCGCCGAGGTGGCGCGCGAGACGGGGCTGTCGCTGAGCATGCAGCCGGTGAGCCGCACGCCTGGTGGGCAGATCGCCGGCGCCGACACGACGTTGCTGGTGCGGGCCTCGACGGCCATTGCGCAGGCGCTGGGGCTGTCGCCGCGGCTGGGAAACGCCGGCTCCGCCAATCTCAACGTGGCGATCGGTGGCGGCACGCTGGCCATTGGCCTGGGCGGCGAACGCGGAGGCGCGCGCGGCCAGCCCGGCGAGTTCGCCGACATACCCGCCATGGTGCGGACCGCCAAGCACGTGCTGCTGTTGGCGGTGGTAATGGGCCACGCGGGACGCTGAGCGTCACCACCGAATCGCCGCCGCACACCGGTGGACGCACGACTGTATCGTTCCCGGACGATGCCGCCGGCACCACCGGCTGTGGCGTCCTCGTCGTGTACCAATCACTCCCCAGGGTATCCGCATGCGCCACCTCCGCGCGCTCGTCGCCGGACTGCTCACCGTCTCGCTCGCGTTCGCACCACGACCCGCTGCGGCGCAGCCGCGCACGCTGACTCCCGCCGACCTCTTCGACCTCGAATACGTCGCGGAACCGGCCATTTCGCCGGATGGCGAGTGGATCGTGTACGTGCGACGCTGGAGTGATCGCGCCACCGACCGCCGATACGGCAATCTCTGGATCGTGCGCAGCGATGGCACCGGACATCGGCCACTCACCACGGGACGCACCATTGAAAGCGCGCCCGTGTGGTCCCCTGACGGGTCACGCCTCGCGTTCGTCTCCACCCGCGGCGGGACGCCGCAGCTGTGGGTGCGATGGATGGATCGCGGCGATGAGCTGCCGCTCACGCACGGCGCGGAAGCGCCCAGTGCACCCGCGTGGTCGCCCGACGGGCGGCAGTTGGCCTTTCTGCAACTGGTGCGCACGCCGCCGTTGGTGATCGGCACGCCACTCACGCCGCCGCCGGGCGCCACGTGGGCCGCGCCGCCCAAGTACACCGACCGTCTCGTCTTTCGGCAGGATCAGATCGGCGAGCTGCCCACCGGCTTCGTGCATGCCTTCGTGATTCCCGCCGATGGCGGCACGCCACGGCAGATCACGCGCGGCGACTACCATCATGGTGGCAATGTGTACGGTGGCGGGGCCGTGACCTGGAGTGCCGATGGTGCGGAACTCGTCCTCGCCGCGCGCCGCGGCGACAATCCGGAGTGGAACGCGCGGGAGACGGATCTCTTCGCGTTCAACGTCACGAACGGCCAGATGCGACGCCTCACCGAGCGGTTCGGGCCCGATCAAAGCCCCGCCGTGTCTCCCGACGGCCGCTGGATCGCGTACACCAGCTTCGACGATCGCCGGCAGGGCTACCAGAACACGCAGTTGCATCTGATGGCACGCGACGGGTCAGGGATGCGTGTGCTGTCGGCGAAGCTCGATCGCAGCGTGTCGACGCCCGTGTGGAGCAGCGACGGACGGGCGATCTACGTGCAGGTGGACGACGAAGGCAATACCAAGGTGGCCCGATTCTCCCTGGAGGGGGATTTCGAATACGTCGCGCGAAACCTTGGCAGCGGCACCTCCGCCTACAGCGGCGGCAGCTTCTCGGTGGCGCGCGATGGCCGCCTGGTGGTCACGGCGAGCACGCCCTCCATGCCCAGCGAACTCGTGCTCGTCACACCGAGACCGGCGCGGGGCGGCACCACCGTTGCTCCGCGCACGCTCACCGCCATCAATCACGATGTGCTGAACGGCAAGACACTCGGCGCCGTGGAAGAGATCTGGTACACGTCGGCGAAGGACGGGCGCCGCGTGCAGGGATGGATCATCAAGCCGCCGGGGTTCGCGCCCGACCGCAAGTATCCCCTCATTCTCGAGATCCACGGCGGCCCCTTCGCGAACTATGGTGACCGTTTCGACGAAGAGAAACAGCTCATGGCGGCGGCCGGCTATGTGGTGCTGTATACCAATCCGCGCGGCAGCACGAGCTACGGTGAGGAGTTCGGCAATCTCATTCACCACGCCTATCCCGGTGATGATTTCGACGACCTCAACAGCGGCGTCGATGCCGTGATTGCCAAGGGGTATGTGGACCCGCAGCACCTCTTCGTGACCGGCGGCAGCGGCGGCGGTGTGCTCACGGCGTGGATGATCGGCCGCACCAATCGCTTCCGCGCGGCGCTGGCCTTCTATCCGGTCATCAACTGGGAGAGCTTCGTGCTGACCGCCGACATGTCGTCCATGGCGGTCAACAACTGGTTCCCCGGGTTCCCGTGGGACCACCCCGAGAACTATGCGAAACGGTCGCTCCTCTCCGTGGTGGAGCAGGTGCGGACCCCCACGCTCATCATGACCGGCGAAGAGGACTTCCGCACCCCGATGTCGGAGTCCGAGCAGTACTACAAGGCGCTCAAGATGCGGGGAGTGGAAACGGTACTGGTGCGAGTGCCCGACGAGCCACATGGCATTCGGCGGTATCCCAGCCACGAGGCCGCCAAGATCACCACGTTGGTGGGCTGGTTCGCGAAGCACCGCGCAACGGTGCCCTGAGCGCGTCGGCAGGCAACGGTGAGCGCCGCGCGGGTGCCCGGCGGCACCACGTGGCACTCACCGTCGCCGACGGCCGCTGCACTTCACCTCCACGAGTGCGGTCGGGCGCGGCAGCGCGGTCACCGCGAGCGTGGCGCGAGCCGGGGGATTGCTGGGGAAGAACTTCATGTACTCCGCGTTCATGGCCGCGTAATCGGCAATATCCTTGAGGTACACGGTGCACTCGGCCACATCGGCCATGCGTACGCCACCCGACTCCATCGCGACGCGGATGTTCTCCATGGTCTGGCGCGTCTGCGCCGCAATGCCTCCGTCCACGATGTTCTGCGTGCCAGGCGCAATGCCGGTCATGCCCGACACGAAGACCCATTCTCCGTCGCGAATGGCCACCGAGTAGGCCGGCACCAGGGGGGCCAACCCCGGCGGGTTGAGCACGACCCGTTCGGTTTGCGCAGCCACAGGGACCGCGAGACCCACCCACCCCGCCACCAGGACCGCACCAGCAACACGACGGAACATCGGACACACTCCGGAGAGGGGAAGCGCAACGCCGACTGCGGCGGCAACACGCCCCGAAGGTACCTCTCACGCCCGACGATGTCAGGCACCACAATACGGCAGCGTCGGCTGTTCGCGTCCCGCTCACCCGAGTTCCCATGCCCGCTGCTTTTGGTCTGGCCATTGCCGCCGTCCTGCTGTGCCTGTCCGCTGCGCCGCCGCTGGGGGCACAGTCGGTCGACCTCGATGCCGCCACCATTCAGCAGCTGTCGGCGGCCATGGACGCCGGTACGCTTACCAGTGAACGACTGGTGACGCTCAGTCTGGCGCGCCTCGCCGCCTACGACGACCAGGGGCCCCGACTCAACAGCGTGCTCACGCTGAACCGGAACGCCCTGGCGCAGGCACGGGCGCTCGACGCCGAACGCCGCACCACGGGGAAGCGCTCGCTGCTGCACGGCATTCCGGTGATTCTCAAGGACAACTACGACACCCGGGACCTGCCCACGACCGGTGGGTCGATCCTGCTCGAGGGGTCGGTGCCCCCCGACGACGCGTTTCTCGTGAAGAAGCTGCGCGACGCGGGGGCCGTGATTCTCGCCAAGGCCAACCTCTCGGAGTTCGCCTCCGGCAGCGCGTTCAGTTCGCTGGGGGGACAGACACGCAATCCGCACGATCCGCTGCGCACACCGTCGGGATCGTCGGGGGGCACGGGGGCCTCCATCGCGGCCGCGTTCGCGACGCTGGGCATGGGCACCGACACGGGCGGCTCCATTCGCGGACCGTCCACGGTGAATGGCATCGTGGGTCTCAAGCCGACGCTGGGTTTGTTGAGCCGCGACGGCATCATCCCGCTGGCACTCAGCTTCGACACCGGCGGGCCCATGGCGCGTCATGTGAGTGATGTCGCTGTGGCGCTGGACGTGCTCGCGGGTGCCGATGACGCCGATACGGTCACCTGGCGCAGTCGTGGCCGGACTGACAGTGGCTACGTGCGGCATCTGCGGGCCAACGCGCTGGCCGGTGCGCGCATTGGGGTGGCGCGTGACTTCCTGGGGCACGATGCCGAAGTGGACTGGGTGACCGACGCAGCGCTGGCCCGCATGCGGGCCGCCGGCGCGACCATCGTGGAGGTGCGGCTGCCACGATGGCTCATCGACGCCAAGGGGGACTTCTACAGCGCGGTGCGATACCCCGAGTTCGCCTCACAGAT